>JANQNN010000018.1 GCA_028279545.1 Nitrosopumilaceae archaeon | reverse complement strand
CAAGAGGAACTTTACCCAAAGAAAATGCAGCAGAACTTCCTCAAGAGCTTGATCTTGCACCAGAACCAGTTGTAGAACCAGAAGCTACGCCAGAACCAGAAGAAGCTACACCTGAACAAATAGCCAGACTAGAACAACTAGAAAAACAAATTGAAGAACTAGAATCTCAATCTAGCAAAGAAGAACCAGTTGTAGAACCAGATGCTACGCCAGAACCAGAAGAAGCTACACCTGAACAAATAGCCAGACTAGAACAACTAGGAAAACAAATTGAAGAACTAGAATCCCAAACTAAAAAGAAACCAAAAACAACAAAAAAGTCCAAAAAGCCTAAGAAAAAAACCTCAAAAAAGCAAAGTAAAACATCAAGAACTGTTTCAGAGTCTGAACCCTCACCAGAACAACTGGCCAGACTAGAGAAATTAGAAAAACAAATTACTGACCTTGAAACTCGAGAAAATTCTAAAACAAATGATTAATTTTAAAATAAATAAACGCAGTCACAAAAATCTAAACATTTTCTGATTTCCAGGTTTCATTAAATCGTTTTATGGCCTCTTGATAGGCTTTTATTGAATCATCTCCAGAGGTACTCAAAAATTTTTCCCATTGTTCATTGAAATTTTTTATTGTATCGATATTTGTTTCCTTGAAAATATTTTCAATAAGCTTATTTTGCTGTTTAATGTATTCAGGCCCAATTTCTTTCCATGTTTGTTCCCAACTAGAGGAAACTTTTTTCAGTAATTCAGAATCAGATTCCAAAGCTCTTTGACAGGCCTCATGATAGGTCATCAAGGTATCATTTGTTGCTTTTTGCCATTTGGCTAACGATTCTTTCCACATGCTTAAAGAGGAATTGTATTCTTTCCAAGCCTTATCAAATTCAGTGGCTTTTGGTGCACTAGATTGTTTTTTGGGTTTGGTTCCTGTTTTTTTAGCGGTTTTCTTTTTGGGTTTGGAAGGTGTTTTTTTAACAGTTTTCTTTTTTGGTTCTACTTTTTCCTTCTCAGCCATAAATTAGAATAAAAATAGTAGATGTTAAATCTTTCAACAAATTTGGGATTTTGAATTCAATATGACTAGAGCTTTGATGCGGTACAAAAATTTGGAGAATGAACTTTATCTTTGTTTTTAAATAAATTATAATGGTGTTTGCAAAGGTTACGTTTTTCTTTAAACCCAATACTAACCATTTGAAAAGCCTTTGATTTACACTCTGAAATGCTACATTGCAATAATAACAATCTTTTATTTTTGCTTATAAAAATTTGAAATTATATTATAACCAACATTGCTAAATTTTTATGATTGTTTATTTTTAAAAAAATATGTCTGAGGACGATAAAGGAAAAAAATTCCTTGACTTGATTGATAAGCAAAATAATTTACAATGGAAAATTATTGAAAAACTGATTCTTTTAATTGATATGAATTGGACTTCTTCAGAAATAAAAAATGAGCTTGAAATACTTGCAAAAAACTACTCTTCAATTACAAAAGAACTAAACAGTTTGGATGAAAATAATAGTGTTTTATAAAGCAGAATCTACCATCAGGGCAATAAACAATACTGCTAAGTAGGGACTAGAAAATTTGAACAATGTCCATGCAGCCTTTTCTTTTGGTTTGGCAATTACCCAAGAAGATAAGGCAACCATTACAACACCTGAAGCAATTGCAGTCCACAAATACACTGGACCTACCATCGATTCATTATTTTCAGTTAACATGAAGAATGGAGTTATTGAAAATATCACCATTACAAAAGTAGAAATGGCAATTACCCTAGAAGCTGTTTTTTCTGATTGAACTGCAGTTAACATTGGAACATCTACCTTATTGTAATCTTCTTTGAAATGTAAAGTTAAAGCCCAAATATGCATAGGGATCCAAATAAACACTAAACCGGCCATTGCAAGACCCATGGTCCATAAATCCGACATGGTAACTGCTGCCCATCCAATCATTGGAGGAGCACCTCCACACAATCCTCCTAAAATAATATTTGTTCTAGAATTTCTTTTTAGTGCATAGGAGTAGATTAGAACATTGTTTATCAAACCAAACGCAATAAACCCCGTAGCCCACAGGCCCTGTTCTAATGTAGTAGTAAAGGAAATCGTAAATGCAAGGACAAGTGAGATTCCAGCTAAAACCAAACCAAAATTTCTTGCTTTTTCTGCAGGATGAATTCTTTTAGAAGGTAGCGGTCTATCTTTTGTTCTTTCCATTATTGCATCAATATCTCTATCATGATAATTGGTAAGCGTGTTGGCAGCTGCAGATCCGGCGGCAACTGAGAATAGAACCAATGCCCAGGTGGCAGGTGAAACCTCGACGTTATAGATATTTGAAGCCGTTAAAACCGTAGCAAAGGCTGTAAATACAAGCAAATACCAAATTTTCGGCTTGGTTAATTCATAGTATACTGCTACACGAGATTCAGATTTTTGTTTCTGCAATACTATTCCTTATCCTTTGTTGGCATATATGGCATTGCCTTTTGCCTAGATTTCATTTCGATAAATGATTCCGATGATTGAATTCCGTCTATCCTTCCAATTTGTTCTGATACCATTTTATGCATTTGATCTAGAGATTTTGAATACATAGTAACTAAAATATCAAATCGTCCCGTTACTTCTGCTACTTCTCTAACCCCTTCAATTTTGAAAAGTTCTTTGATAATATGATCGCGTTTTTTTGTATCCATATTAATCCCTGTTAATGCTTTTACATTGTACCCAAGTTCAGAGTCATTAACAACAATTGTAAAACGCTCAATTAATTTTCGTTTAACTAGTCTTTTTATCCTAGAATAAACAACTGAAGAATTTACATCAATCTTTTTTGATAATCTAGGAATTGAAATTGAAGCATCATTTGATAATTCGGATAAAATCTCCAAATCAAGATCATCAACTTTTGCCATCTAAAACACCTGAACCGATATAGATTTCAACTTCTTATAAAGTTATTATTGAAAAAATTGCAAAAAAACTCTAAATTTTTCCTTTTTTGTAAAGCATTTCTCCTAACAAAACTGCTCCTTTGGCAGATCCCATTTTCTTATTGTGGGAGAATAACATGTACTTTAAACCATGATCAAATAATTCCTCTTTTTCGACTCTTCCAATTGTTGTGGTCATTCCATCTCCAACTTCTCTTTCCATTCTTGGTTGAGGGCGAGTTGGATCTTCATGGAAAGCATAGTAATCTTTTGGTGCAGAAGGTAAACCCGATACTGAAATTGACTTGTTGTATTCATCATAAGTAACTTTGGCCGATTGTGGATCAATATCCTTTTCTGTTTCTACAAAAACGGATTCAGTGTGACCATCAATTACGGGGACACGTGTACAAGTGGAACTAACTTTAATTTCTGCCTCTTCAATAGATCCATCTTTTAGTTTTCCTAAAATTTTCCTTGTCTCCTTTCTTACCTTTCCTTCTTCTTTTGGAATATATGGTAAGATATTATCTGTAATTCCCATTGCAGTAACTCCAGATTTACCTCCACCTGAAATTGCCTGCATTGAAGTCATCATAACCTTTTTGGCGCCATATTCTTCAAGTAATGGTTTTAGTGTAATAACAAGACCCGTTGTTGTGCAATTTGGTAATGGTGCAACCCATCCTTTCCAGTTTCTATTTTTTTTCTGAGTTTCAAGTAGTTCTGCATGTTCATCATTTACTCCGGGGATAAGAATAGGAACATCTTCTTCGTATCTATAAGCAGAACTCGTTGAGATAACTGGAATTTCGGCGGCCATTTTAGTTTCTATATCACGTGCCGCTTCTGATTCTACAGCGGAAAATACTAGATCTAATTGAGAAGTATCTATCTCATCTATTCTTCTTACTTGCATTTCCTTAATGTATTCTGGTATTTCTCCTCCAACATCCCATGCAATAATTCCACTTGGTGCTCTAATTGCATCTAAGTATTTTTTTCCCGCAGAACGTTCAGATGCTGCAATTTGTGTAACTTCAAACCAAGGGTGATTATTCAAGGACTGAACAAATTCCTGACCGACAGAACCTGTAACCCCAATTATTGCTACACGCTTTTTATCCATATCAATTAATTCAGCCATTCAATTAATAATCGTTATTAATTTTATTCAACCTGAAAAACGCTCCAATCCAATCTCTAACGGTCAAAATCAGATACTTTGCCTAGGTTTTCTACTCTGAAAAAACATTGTTTTTCACCTGCATAGAAATTGTGTAAAAAACCAAAATTATTTTCTATTCAAAACAAGATTCAAAATTTAAAAAAATTATACAAAGAAAAATTTACGCATGAGAAATTTTTAAAAAATCCACTTATCCGAGTTTGCAGATTTAATAAGTTTGTCTATAAATACCTGTTTTAAGAGTAATTAAAAACTGTGCTAAAACGCTTAATTATTATTTTTTTCAAAAAAAAATAGGTTGCATAAAAAAGAATTTTTCCTTTTTTCTTCATTTTTGATATTTTGTATATTTGGTGCTCAACAGGCACTTGCTGTGCCTAATACAGTCATTGCTACCATTGGTGTTGGAGCAGGACCTGTTGGCATAGATGTAAGTGAGTCAGATGATAGAACATATGTTGCAAATGCTGATGATAATACAATTACTGTGATAAATTCTATCACAAACACAGTGATTACAACCACTGGAGTTGGAATTAATCCAGCGGGAATAGGTGTTAATGAATTTAATAATAGAGCTTATGTTACAAATTCTGATAGCAATACAGTTTCAATAGTCAATACAGTAAACAATCTTCTAATTGGTACGATTCCAGTTGGATCAGTTCCTAGAGGAATAGCAGTAAACGAATCTATTGATAGAACTTTTGTTGCAAATTTTGCAAGTAATAATGTGTCAATAATTAACACTGATACCAATACCGTAATTGGTACGATTCCAGTTGGATCAGCTCCTTTAGGAGTTGCAGTAAATGAGTCTACCAATAGAGCTTATGTTACTAATTTTGCAAGCAATACAGTTTCTGTAATTAATACTGGACTACATACAGTAATTGCCACTATTCCAGTTGGATTAAGCCCCAATGCAGTTGCAGTAGACGAAAACACCAATAGAGCTTATGTTACCAATTTAGCAGGAAATACTGTGTCAGTAATTAACACTGATACCAATACCGTAATTGATACGATTCCAGTTGGATTAGCTCCTTTTGCTGTATCAGTAAATGAATCTAATGAAAGAGCTTATGTCGCAAATTTTTCTGATGATACAGTTTCTGTTATTGATACTGATACCAATACCGTAATTGATACGATTTCTGTTGGTTCTGTTCCTCGAGGAATTGTAGTAAATGAAACAAATGAAAGAGCTTATGTTGCAAATTCTAGCAGTAATTCCGTTTCAGTTATCGAATTAGAACCCCCAGAGCTGCCAAGTTCTGAAATTGACACTATAGCAGTTGGTTCAAACCCTGCTGCTATTGCGTTGAATGAGACTACTGAAAGGGCCTATGTTACAAATTCTGCGGGAAATAGTGTCTCAATAATTAATACCGATACCAACACAGTAGTAGATACTGTTGGTGTTGGATTTGCTCCCTTGGGAATAGGATTAAACGAGCCTACAGCAAAAGCATTTGTTTCTAATTCAATTGATAATACTGTTTCAATACTTAACACTGTAACAAATACTATAATTGATACAATCGCAGTAGGACAAGGTCCTTTGGGAGTAGCAGTTGATCAATCAGCTGGAAGGGCCTATGTTGCAAATCAGAATAGCAATACTGTATCTGTAATAAACACGGGAACAAACACTGTAATTGATACTATAACAGTTGGAGCAAATCCTACTCGTATTGGAATAAATGAATCAACAAACAGGGCATACGTATCAAACGTGGCTGGGGATAATTTATCTGTGATTAACACTTTAACAAATACTGTAATTGATACAATCGCTGTAGGACAAGATCCTATAGGGGTAGCAGTTAATGAGACCACAGATAGAGTCTATGTTGCAAATTCTGTCAGTAATTCTGTCTCAGTAATTAATACTAACACAAATTCAGTTATTGCCACCGTACCAGTTGGATTAAATCCACGTGGAATAGCTATAGATGAATCCATTAACAGAGTTTATGCCACAAATTTGAACAGTAATACAGTTTCTGTAATTAATACAGATACCAACACGGTGGTTGACTCTATAACAGTGGGAACATTCCCAGCAGGTATTGCAGTAAACGAAACAATTGTCCGTGCTTTTGTTGCAAATTTGAACAGTAATACAGTTTCTGTGATTAGCTTAGAAATTGATACTGATGGAGATGGAATTACTGATGGAGATGATAATTGCCCAATTCCAAATCCAGGTCAAGAAGACTTAGATTCGGATGACAAGGGTGATGCATGCGATTTATTACATGTAATAACTACAGATACTACCGTTCCTGGTGATCTTAACTCACTTGGTACCATACTGGTAAAATCAAATTCAGTTCTCACAATTCCAAATGGTGTTACGGTGACAATTCCGTCTGAAAGTAATCTTACCATTCGATCTGGAAGTGGAGCTTTGATTGAATTTGGTGGCTCTCTTGTAGTACTTAGTTAATTTTTTAAAAAAATATTTTCAAATTAAATTTACAATTTTTAGAAAAAAATATTTTTTAATAAATGAAAAAACTCATTGGATTGGATCTAAAAAAACCAAAACATACTATATTAGGAAACGTTATTCTCAAGCGTGAAAGCAAATTTAGGCATAAAATCACATAAACCGGTATCTCACGGAGGAATTTATTCGATCCCCCACCCTCAATTGAA
The DNA here is from genome assembly GCA_028279545.1 of Nitrosopumilaceae archaeon. Taxonomy (GTDB): domain Archaea; phylum Thermoproteota; class Nitrososphaeria; order Nitrososphaerales; family Nitrosopumilaceae; genus Nitrosomaritimum. The sequence goes on along the minus strand of JANQNN010000018.1, from coordinate 45,733 downwards.
TATTTTAGATTTTAGCTCAAACATAAATCCTCTTGGTCCAAGTCCAAAGGTTCTAAAAAAAATAAAAAATGAACTAAATACAGTAAAAATTTATCCAGATTCTCAATCCCAAAAACTCAGAAAAAAACTCCAAAGTTATACAGGAATTTCGTCCTCTCAAATTGTGGTTGGCAATGGTGCAACCGAGATTATCTATAATTTTTGTCGTGCTTTTCTTTCTGAAAAATCATGTGTGTTAATCCCCGTCCCAACTTTTAGCGAATATGAAACCGCCGCAGCTTTAGCAGGTGCTAAAATTGATTTTTATAAAACAATGGATTTGAAACATGACATAGAAGACTTCCTTACCAAAATTCCAAAAAATGGATGCATATTTCTTTGCAATCCAAATAATCCAACTGGTTTTTTACTTTCTAAACATTTTTTAAAAAAAATAATTGTTAATGCAAAAAAGAAAAACACCTTAGTTTTCTTAGATGAATGTTTTATTGAATTGGTTCCAAATTATAAAGAATCAATAATTTCTATGGTAAAGAAAGATGAAAATTTGTTTATTTTAAGATCACTAACCAAATCATTTGGGTTAGCAGGAATTCGAATAGGATATGGTCTGGGAAATAAAAAAATAATTTCAATTTTAAATAATATAAAAATTCCTTGGAATGTCTCTAGCTTAGCTCAAAGTGCAGCAATAGAGGCAATTTCAGAGCCAAAATATTTGGATAGGACAAATAAGATAATTCGAGGAGAGTTAAATTATTTAAAAAAAAATATTTCTAAATTGGAAATTTTTGATTGTTATGATTCTGTAACGAATTTTATTTTAATTAAATCAAAATTAAAGTCAAAAAAATTGAAAAAAAAATTAATTGAGAAAAATATTCTGATTCGTGATTGTAGTAATTTTCGAGGCCTAAATGAAAACTATATTCGAATTGCTGTTAAAACTAGAAAAGAAAATAAAAAGCTTGTAAAAGAATTGGAGAAACTATGAAACCTTTAATGATTCAGGGAACATCATCAGGAGCGGGAAAATCAATTTTAGTAACGGCTTTGTGCAGGATATTTTCCAATAAGGGATTTTCAGTCGCACCATTCAAGTCGCAAAATATGTCAAATTTTAGCTATCAAGGAGACGGATTTGAGATTTCTCGTGCTCAGGCTATTCAAGCAATTGCCGCAAGATGTAAAGTTACGCCTGATCTTAACCCAATTTTACTAAAACCACTTGGAGACTATTATAGTCAAGTATATCTTCAGGGTAAAAATTTCAAAAAAATACATGCTACAGAGTATTATGAAAAATTTGTTCGAACAAAGGGATTAAAAATTGCTGTGGAATCTTTTAAAAAACTTCAAAGAAAACATGATTTTGTAATTTTAGAGGGAGCAGGTTCCCCAGCAGAGATCAATTTAGAAAAATTTGATATTGCAAATATGAAGATGGCAAAAAAAGCAAATTCATTGGTACTTCTCATCACTGATATTGATAGAGGAGGATCCTTTGCAAGTATTGTAGGAACATTGGAATTATTAGATAAAAAATACCAACGCTTAATCAAAGGATTTGTAATTAACAAATTTAGAGGAGAAGTAAAAATTCTAAAACCCGGTATTAGAAAAATTAAAGAAAAAACCAAAAAACCTGTTTTTGGAGTTATCCCAATGTCAGATTTTAATCTTCCAGAAGAAGATTCATTGAATGTAAAAGCAAAGAAATTTGTTTGGAATAAAAAAAATGTGGGTAAACTAAACTTAGAGATTGACAAACTTAGCAGTTTGGTAGAGTCAAATTTGAATATTAGAAAAATTGAGAGAATGTTAGAATGATTATAGAATCAATATTAATTGTATTTGTTGCAATTTCTATTGATTTTCTTTTGGGTGATCCCAAAAATAGATTTCACCCCACGGCATGGATGGGAAACTTGATAGCCAAATTTACTCCACCTTTGAAAAACTTTTCAAATAATGAAAAACTAGGAGGAATAATTTTAGTTGTAATATCAGCTACAATAATAGTTTCATTAGTTCTATTTTTAGAATTAATAATTAGTTGGATTTCAATAGAATATCTTTCAATAATTATTTCAATTATTGTAGGAGGAATTCTTCTAAAAACTACCCTCGCGGTAAAAGGTATGGAAAAACATGCTTTGGCGGTTGTAGATTCATTAGAAAAAAATGATATTGATTTGGCACGAAAGAATTTAGCCATGATTGTTAAGAGAAACACAAAAAATTTGGATGAGAAACACGTTTTATCAGGCGTGGTTGAAAGCATTAGCGAAAACACCGTCGATGGAATTACGGGACCACTTTTTTATTTTGGGCTATTTGGCTTACCAGGAGCCTTTGTTTACCGTGTGGTAAATACAGCAGATTCCATGATTGGATACAAAACAAATATTTTCAAAAATTTTGGATGGTTTGCTGCAAATTGTGATAAAATTTTAAATTTTATTCCATCTAGGCTTACGGGTTTGGTTATGATTTTTTGCGTAATGATTCTTGGAAAAGATTGGAGAGGTTCTTATAAAATAATGATGCAAGATGGAAGAAAGACTGAGAGTCCAAATGCTGGTTTTCCAATGGCAGCCATAGCTGGAGCTTTAGATACAAGATTTGAAAAAATTGGTTATTATTCACTTGGAAATGGCAAGGTTTTGCTTTCAAAAGAACATGTAAAGTCTACTATTTCTATTATGAAAATTACCTCAGTCATTTTTTGTGGGATGGTGGTAGTTCCAATTATTGTATTTTTATCGATATTAGGGTGGTGGGTACATGCTTAAAGAAATAGGCTCCCTATTTTCATTTTTAACAATAATTCCAACAAAAAATGCCAGTATTGAAACTGTTGCAAAATACATGTATCTCTTTCCAATTGTTGGGATTACAATAGGTTTACTTGTTGGATCCATTGGATTTGGTTTATCTTTCTTTTTAGATCCTTTGATTGTAAGTTTATTGGTAGTTGCTTCTATAACTTTGGTTACAGGAATACATCATACTGATGGTTTAGCAGATTTTGCAGATGGTTTGATGGCCAGAGGTTCAAAAGAAAAAAAACTTTCTGCAATGAAAGACCTTGCAACTGGTTCAGCAGGTATTGTTGCAGTTGTTTTGTATTTAGTAGGTTTGATTATAGTATTGTCTCTTTCCACTGGTTATCAACTATTTTTAGCACTACTGTTGAGTGAAATTGTTGCCAAATTTTCAATGGTTTTAATGGCAAGTATTGGACAATCCGCATCTTTAGGATCGAATTCACCTTTTGTTGAACTAATGAAAAATAGAAAAAAACTCGTGGTTACCACAATTATAACTTTAATTCCATTAATTGCATTAGGAGGATTTTCAGGTTTGCTTATTTTTGCCATAGCCACAACTTTAACTTTATTTTTAGTTGCAATTGCAACTCGAAGTTTTGGCGGAATAACAGGTGATGTATTAGGCTCTACCAATGAACTAACTCGACTTGCTTCTCTGCTGGTATTTGTTTCAATATGATTGGAATTATCATGGCTGGAGGAAAGGGCAGTAGGATGAAACAATCGCAAGAAAAACTATTGTTAAAATTCAATAAACCACTAGTTCTACTAGTAGCTGATGCCTTAAAAGAATCCAATTGCTTTTCTAAAATTATTTTTGTCACTAGTAAAAATTCCCCAAAAACAAAGGAATTTTTAAAAAAAAATAATTTTGAGACATTTGAAACACCAGGAAATGGCTATGCAGAAGATTTAAACTGTGTTCTAAAATCTTTTAATGATTCTGTTTTTGTAACCTCAGCTGATTTACCTCTTTTAGATAGTAAAATAATAAAAGAAATTGTAAAGGCTTATCAACCAAAAAATATTTGGACCACCGTTCTCGTTACAAAAAATTTTTTAGAAACTTTAGGTATTTTTTCAGATTACAAAATTGTTTTCAAAAATCAAATTTGTAATTTTTCGGGTATTTCATTGATAAATTCTAAAAAAATTTCATCTCTTGAAAACATTAAGGAAAATTATATTATTATCGATGACAAAAGAATTGGGTTTAATGTAAATACCACACAGGATTATAATTTATTCAGCACTACCTGAAATTTTTCCATTAATTATTGCCTTTGATCCTGTAGCTTCTGCAATTGTATTACCACAAGAATTGCATGCAACAGTTGTTGATGCGTGAGAATATACTATTTGTTGTTCTCCACATTCACTACAATCCACTTTTTGGAATTTACTTGCCGGTTTTGGAATTTCAATATGATCTTTTTTCATGCAGCCACCAACTCAAATTTCTTAATTCTAATGCCTTTTTTATTATATTTCTTTTTACAAACAGTACAAGTAATTAATGGAGTTACCTTTTTTGTCACCTTTGCCGGTTTAGCAAGTTTGGGGAATTTTTGTCCACCATATCCTTGTTTTCGTTCCGCATGCCTTCGCTCACCACGCGCAGAGCCTCTTCTTTTTCCAGCTTTGTATATTGATATTTTCTGTTCAGTATGCACCTTGCACTTTGGACAGTACTTTCGCATGGTCTTGGGAATGTTCATATCAAAAAAATCGAATTCCCGGTAATTTAAGCATTGAATCTATAATAGGCCCAAGATGCAGGAAAATTCGTGGTTGGAAGCCTAGCTAATTCAATTATCACTTTGAATTCAGTAGCGTTAGGTAACAAAAAAGCCGATCTAGTCTTAAAAAACTGTTCCTTGGTTTCGGTATACACCAGAGAAATTATTCCAAAAATGCAAATTGCAATCTTGGGAGATAGAGTTGCATACGTGGGGGATGATGCTAGTCATTCCATTTGTCCAAAGACGGTGGTGTTTGATGTAAAAGATAAGTATGTTTGCCCTGGGTTGGCTGACCCGCATACCCACATTGACCAATTTATTTTACCATCAGAACTTGCAAAAAAATCTCTTTTATGTGGAGTTACTTCTCTTTTCTCTGATCCTATAGATATTGTAAGTGTAGCTGGTTACAAAGGATTTGAAGAATTTTTAAAACAAGGACAACAATTACCCATTAGAATTTTTCAAGTTATTCCTGGTGGTCTTCCAGTTGACAGGAAGTTTAGTAAAAGTAAGAGCCTTTCATTATTAGAAGAAAAAAAAGCGATTAAAGATCCTAATGTTCTTGGAATGGGTGAAGTTTTTTCGTGGACAAAAGTTACTCTTCAAGATTCTAAAACCATGAAGTCTTTATCTACAATGTTGGATAATGGATGTATAATTAATGGACATACAGCGGGGGTTAGTGGAAAAAAATTAAACGCATATGTTTCTTCTGGGATTTTATCTTGTCATGAACCTACTAATTTTGATCAAGTTCTTGAAAGACTACGTTTAGGAATGTGGATAATGATTAGAGAAGGATCAATAAGACGTGACCTAAAAGAAATTATTCCAAAAATTCTTTCAAATGAAACTTATTTGGATCGTTTAATGTTTTGTTCTGATGGAATTGATCCTTTAGATATTGTCAAGTACGGTCATATTGATCATTGTATAAGAGAATCAATAAAGCTTGGAATGGAACCTATCGATTCAATTACCTTAGCATCAAAGAATTGTTTTGATTATTATAATCTAGGTAAAGATTTGGGAGGTATTGCTCCAGGAAAGTTAGCAGATATTCTTATTTTCAATGATTTAAAATCATTTAAACCATCCAAAGTATTTGTTGGAGGCAAATTGGTGGTCTCAAATGGAAGTATAGTAAAACCCATAAAAAAGAAGGTTTCTCCTTCCTGGATTAAAAACACAGTAAAAACTAAGAAATTTTCCGATAAAGATTTTCAGATCAAATCCAAAAAGGATGAAGTTCAAGTTAATACAATTTTTATGCAAACTGAGATTATTACCAAATTAGGTTCTGCCCAATTAAGCACATCTGATGGAGATATTTTAAGTTCAATTGAAAAGGATGTGTGGAAAGTAGCTGCATTTGATAGGATTTACAATACAAATAAGCATGTAATTGGTTTTCTAGAAAATTTTGGGGCAGAAATTGGGGCATTTGCCTCAACTTGGAGCTTTCATGAAAATGATTTGATTGTAATAGGTTCAAATGATTCAGACATGACTATAGCAGCAAATTTCCTTAGAAAAAATCAAGGGGGTATCGTGGTGGTGAAATCAGGAGAAATAAAAGCATCATTACCCTTAAAATTTGGAGGAATAATATCTACAGATTCGTTTGAAAAAGTTTCCATAAATTTTGAAAAAATCAATACTACATTAATCGATGCAGGTTGTAAATTTTCTAGACCTCATTTAATACCTCTATTTCTACCGTTCTTAGCTTTGCCGTCAGTACGAATCCTTTCGAGTGGAATAGTGGATGTTAAAAAGAGATTATTAATCGATCCGATTAACTAAGTAATGTTAAAAAGGGGGATTTAGGGGATTGAAGCTGAATCTTAATGGCATCAATTCAACAAGGACCAAATGGACCTGTATTAGTTCTTAAAGAAAGTGCTTTACAGCAAAAAGGAAAAGATGCTCAACAAAATAACATAGCCGCTGCAAAACTGGTGGCATCTTTAGTCAAAAGTAGTTTAGGGCCTAGAGGTTTAGATAAAATGTTAGTGGATTCCTTAGGCGATGTTACAATTACAAATGATGGTGCAACCATTCTTAAAGAAATCGATGTTCAACATCCAGCAGCCAAAATGATGGTTGAAATATCAAAGACTGTTGATAATGAGGTTGGAGACGGAACCACTTCTTCAGTAGTTTTTGGTGGTACTCTTTTAGCGAAAGCAGAAGACCTTCTAAAAAAAGATGTTCATGCTTCAGTCATTATTGATGGTTATCAAACAGCTGCTGAAAAGACTTTAGAAATTTATTCAGAGATGGCAAAGAAGATTAGGCCTGATGATAAAGAATCTCTTTTGAAAATTGCAACTACTAGTATGCAATCTAAATTAATCTCTGAAGATAGCGGTGTACTTTCAAAGGTGGTTGTAGATGGTTTGTTAAATGTTGTCACAAAAAAAGGTGAAACATATTCAGTTGATCTTGATAATATTAAAGTAGAAAAGAAGACTGGAGGTTCAATACAAGATACCCAAATAGTCAAAGGAATCGTTTTAGACAAAGAAATTGTCCATAGCGGTATGCCTACGAGAATTGAAAATGCCAAAATTGCTTTAATTAATAGTGCTCTTGAAATTGAAAAAACTGAACTAAGTTCTGAAATTCGAATAACAGATCCAACACAAATGCAAATGTTTCTAGAAGAAGAGAATAGAATGCTCAAAACAATGGTCGATAAACTCCATGATATTGGTTGTAATGTGCTAATTTGCCAGAAAGGAATTGATGATATCGCTCAGCACTATTTATCAAAATATGGAATTTTAGCCGTTCGACGAGTTAAAGAAAGTGATATGACAAAACTCGGAAAAGCTACTGGAGGTCGTGTTTCAGCTAATATAGATGATCTTTCAGAAAAAGATCTAGGATTTGCAAATTTGGTACATCAAAAGAAGGTTGAATCCGATAAATGGGTTTTCGTTGAAGGTTGTAGAAATCCTCAATCTGTAACTATGCTCATTAGAGGAGGTTCTCAAAGAGTAATTGATGAAGTTGACCGTTCTATTCACGATGCTTTAATGGTAGTAAAAGATGTAATCGAAAAACCAGAAATTGTCGCTGGAGGAGGAGCACCCGAATCATATGCTGCATCCCAACTTAAAGACTGGGCAGATAACTTTGATGGACGAGAGCAACTTGCAATAAAAAAGTATGCAGAAGCTCTTGAAATTATTCCACTTACAATAGCCGAAAATGCAGGAATGGATCCAATTGATACCATGGCAAAACTAAGAGCAAAACAAAGTCAAGGAAGAAAGTGGACAGGAATTGACGCAAGAGGCACAAAAATTGCAGATATGCTAACCATTGATGTTGTAGAACCAATCAAAGTAAAAGAACAAATCATTAAATCGGCAACTGAAGCAGCTTGTATGATTCTTCGAATTGATGATGTAATTTCTTCCTCAGGTGCACCTGGCCCTTCCTAAATATTCCTCTTAAAACTTAAGAATTTCATTTCCATCATTTTGTTGTGTATAGAATTGGAATAGATCTAGGTGGAACAAAAACTGAAGGAATTTTGCTAGATAATTCATTAAAAACACAGGAAAGAAAAAGATTACCTACTCCAAGACATAGTTATAATGAAATCCTAAAAAATATTCAAAATCTTGTCAACGAACTTTCTAAAGATCATAAAGATTATTCTTTGGGAATCTGTACCCCTGGTACATTATCTAAAAAAACAGGTTTGATAAAAAATAGTAATACTCAATGTCTGATTGGAAAACCATTAAAAGAAGATTTAGAAACTGTATTGGGTAAAAAAATTTCAATTGAAAATGATGCAAACTGTTTTGCAATATCTGAAGCAACCTTGGGAATTGCCAAAAACCATTCATTTGTTTTTGGTGTAATTATGGGAACTGGTGTTGGGGGAGGAATTGTAATTGATGGTAAAATACATCATGGTCGAACTAATATAGCTGGAGAATGGGGACATCAAACTTTGCATCAAAATGGAAAAAATTGCTATTGTGGTAAAAAAGGATGTGTAGAATCTTACATCAGTGGACCTGCTTTAGAACAAGAATGGAAAAAAATGACTGGAAAAAACCAAACCTTATCAGAGATAGTAAAAAACCCAGAAGATCTTCAATTCAATAATTGGAAAAATACCTTTTTAGAAAATTTTAGTACATCTCTTGCAAATGTAATTGATGTAATTGATCCTGATGTTATCGTACTTGGGGGAGGGCTCTCAAATATAGAATTTTTGTATTCTGATGGAATTAAAAGGGTTCATGAAAAAGTTTTCAGTGATTTTGTAGATACTCCTATCTTGAAAAACAGTCTTGGAGACTCTGCAGGAGTATTTGGAGCAGCCTTATTAAATTAAATTTTTTTGAAAATTTTAGATTTCGAAGATTTAATCAGAATTGTTTTTTTGGATTTCAAGAATCTTGTCAACTATTTCATTTACATTTGCATTCAATTCAGTACTAATCAAAATTAATCCTGCCCCTCCTATAGGTAAAGTAATTCGATATATTTTCTCATATTTTGCCATTGCAAAAATCGGTTTTCCAATTTTAGAAACCGTTTTTTTTCTAGTAGCCCACCGATAAACTGCTTGAGACAATGATAATTCTGTTTCTTCCTTGGATAGATAATTTGAAGTCCCAGGCTTCATCTTGTCATATAATTCGCCAAAATCATAAATTCCAACATATCTTATTTTATCATCGCAATTTAGGATTTCATCACAAATCTTTTCATAATTCATGTCAATTTAATTGCCTACTCAAATAATAAAAATTATTTCATAAAATGGAATTTTTTCATTGTTACTGAGGCTCTATTGTTGCTGGGGGTTTACTAGATATTGAATAGGTAACCCACGTAACATTTTCAATTTCATTTGTTATTCTATTACTCATTTTTTCTAATAATCCATGCGGTAGTCTAGTCCAATCTGCAGTCATTGCATCAATTGAATCTACAACTCTAATCATTACAATATTTCCATATTTCCTCTCATCTCCCACTACTCCTACTGCTTTATCATCTCCTACTGCCGCATAAGCTTGCCAAACATTTTCGTAAATTTTTGCTTCTATCAATTCGTCTTCAACAATCTTACTTGCAAGTTTACAAATTTTCAATTTTTCAGGCGTTATTTCTCCGATTATTCTAACTGCTAACCCAGGTCCAGGAAATGGATGACGCATAAATAATTTTTCTGGAACTCCTAAGATTTTAGCGATTTCTCTTACTTCATCTTTGTATAATTCTTTTAAAGGCTCTAAAATTTCGAGATCTAGCCATTCAGGTAAACCTCCTACATTATGATGTGATTTTATTACAGAAGCAGGTCCTTTGGAAACTCCACTCTCTATAACATCTGGATACAAAGTTCCTTGAGCGAGCCATTTGAAAGGTCCATTTTGTTCTGCAAAATCGGTAAAAACTGAAATAAATTGTTCACCAACAATTTTTCTTTTTTGTTCTGGGTCTTCCACACCTTTTAATTTACTCAAAAAATTATTGGAAGCATCTACTCCCGAGAAATTCAATTTAAAATTATTTTTAAAAATATCCTCAATTTCGTTTTCTTCATCTTGTCGCAAAAGTCCATTATTTACAAAAACACACTTTAATCTATTGCCTATTGCTTTATGTATTAACAAAGCGGCAACAGTTGAATCAATTCCTCCACTTACTCCACATAAAACATTACCCTCGATTTTTGAAATTTTTTCAACTTCATTTTTTATGAATTCTGCCATGGTCCAATCTTGTTTTGCTTTACAAACTTTTAGAACGAAGTTTTTTAGAATTTCATTTCCTTGTTCTGTATGAACTACTTCAGGATGGAATTGAATTCCAAATATAGGTTTTTCATCAGAAGCTATTGCAGCTGCTCGTGCACTTTCTGTATGGCCTATAATTTTAAATCCAGGTGGGATTTCTTCTGCTTCATCCCCATGACTCATCCATGCTCTGACAGATTCGCCAATTCCATTTAGAAGATCTTTATCATTTTCAATCGTTAGGAGGGATGATCCATACTCTTTATTTGCTCTTTTTACCTTCCCTCCATATTTGTTGACAATTAATTGATGTCCATAGCAAATTCCAAGAAGTGGTAATCCTAAATCAAAAATCTTTTCATCGGGAATTGGCGCATCGGGATTATACACACTTGATGGACCTCCTGAAAAAATAATTCCTTTAGGATTGAGATTTTTTAATTCTTCAAAGGAAATACTAAATGGAACAAGTTCAGCATAAACTGAAAAATCTCTAATTCTTCTACAAATAAGATGACTATACTGAGAACCAAAATCTAATACTACAATTTTATCCATTTGATCACTTTTGGATATTTTCTAACATTCGCGTGAAGGACCATCCAGCAGTATTAATGATTTCCTTTACTCTTTCTTTTTCTTTATAGTTTTTAATGATTATTTCTCGTATGTTTGGCCCGTTTTTATTAATAATATAATTAATTATGGAATCTTTTTCTATTTTTCCTTTATCTGCATCCTCTGAATCTTTCCGTTTCATTTCTCCAATAATTCTATCGATAAAAAAAGACTTGAATGGGGGAATGTCTGCAGCAATTCCTATATTATTTTCTAAAATAATTTCCACTTGCTCAGGTGTTACAAAGGCATTTGCAATAACCTTACCATCATTTCCACTGGTAATTGGAATCGATTTATTTTCTTTAGTTATTTTGTTTTCAGAGGGTTTAGGATCATCTAAAAAGGATGCCTTGGTAAAGCTTGATTCTTTTAAAATGGAGTTTAAAACCAAAAGCCTTTTTTCCAAAATTTCAATAGCTTTCGTATGTTTTTCAATTTGTTTTACTAAATCTTCTCTCCAACTTGCAATTTCTTTAATTTGCTCTTCTGAGGGCTTCATGTTTTACTTCCAGTAGATATGTCTATTAAATGCATTCTAGGTAATTATATTATTAATATTTTGAAATGAAATCTTTTTAAAACCAGTGATGGAACTTGAGGTCGTAAATAATTCTGATTTTGTTTTTTTTGACAACCATTCTAGCAAATATTTTCCTTTTTTTAGTTTTTTAATTTTTATTATTCGTTCTGATTGTTTGGTATTTGAAAATTTTCCAATTTTTTTTCCAAAATCCATGCCAAATAAAATAATTTTTTTTGCATTAAAATAACTTGCAAGGAAAACTGCCCTATCTCCATCTGTAAATCCACCAAAATTTTGTATCTTTCCAAAGGGTTTAGTTTGAGTAGTTCCAATACAATGTTTAAAATTTTTACTTTGTTTAAGTTTGGAAATATTATCTCCATGAGCGTGAACCACAAAAATTGTATTTGATTTGCCTATTTTTCTTAAAATTTCTTCGTCACCATCTAGATCAGTCACGATAATGTCAGGGGTAATTCCATTTTCAACAAGATATTTTACTGAGCTATCTGCGGCAATTTTTACAGTTTTTTTAAAGGATTTTAAAATAGGAACAGCTTTGGGTAAAGAAGGACCCGATCCTACCACAAATATATTTTGATTACTAATTTTTTTTTGAATTTTTTTAATTTGGTCTCTTTTTCCTAAAAGCGAGTCTAACACTTTTGCTGAGGCTATGTCTTCTTTTCTTTTATAGTTAAATTCTTTTAGGATTTCTCCGTATCTTGCATTCCATCCTGAAATTATCATATAACTCAAATTAGAAAGGTTCGTCATAAATCATATGACTAAACTTGGAAATGTTGGTGTTGGAGGCAATAACCCAGTTCGTATAATGGGCATTTTAAACACTAGCCCTGAATCTTTTCATAAAAAATCCGTAAAAACAACAAAACAAGATATTTCTAATTTCATTAAGAGTATTGAAATAGATGGAGCTGATTTTATTGATGTTGGTGGAATGTCTACTGCCCCTTATTTATCTACATTAGTTTCAGAAAAAGTAGAATTTAGGAGAGTTTCAACTGCAATAAAGATTATTCAAAATGTTTCAAACCTCCCGATTTCTGTGGACACTTGCAGAGCAAGCGTAGCAAAATCGTCGCTAGATCTAGGAGTTGAAATCATTAATGATATTTCAGGATTAAAACACGATAGTGAAATGATTGAAGTTATTTCAAAGTACCAACCTTCCCTGATTGTATCTGCCTTTAGTCCCAAAGAGAAATCTGGTAACCAAATAAGTTTAGTAAAAAATCTTATTAAACAAAGTATAACCATTTTAAAAAAAAATAAGTTCCCTTCTGACAAAATAGTGGTAGATCCTGCAATTGGATTTTTTCGAAATTCTGGATCTGGACAGTTTTTTACAAAAATTAATTCCGATTGGGTTAAAAGAGATATTCAAATTATACAAAACCTAAATTCCATTAAAGAAAAATATCCACTTCTCATCTCGGTTTCAAATAAATCCTTTATTGGAGAAATACTAAGAAAAAAAAATCCATCAGATCGACTTTTTGGATCAATTGCTGCTGAGATTATTTCGGTCCAAAATGGTGCAGACATTATACGCACTCACAACGTTTTAGAGACCAAAGATGCTTTAAGGGTAGCATCAAAACTGTCTAGAAGAAACAAAGGCTTATAATCAATATTTTACTATTGATACAAGGTTTAGTTGGAATTCAAAGAAGGATTAACTTTTGATGATGTTCTTCTGGTACCCAAATTTTCTAATATTACAAGTCGATCTCAAACTAATTTAAGTACGAAATTATCTCGAAACATATCCCTGAACATTCCATTTACTAGTGCAAATATGGATACCGTTACTGAATCTGCAATGGCTGTAGTTATGGCTCGTGCAGGGGGAATCGGATTTATCCACAGATTTTTATCAATTCAGGATCAGGCCAATGAAGTACTCAAAGTAAAAAGATCTGGTAGCGTCATTATTGAAAATCCATATACAATCCATCAAGACAAAACCGTACAAGATGCAGTGGATTATGCAGATGAAAAAAAAGTATCTGGCCTTTTGGTTGTAGATTCAGATACTAAACTTGTAGGCATTGTAACTGACCGGGATTTATTATTTGAAAAAAACAGCAACAATCTTATCAAAAATGTAATGACAAAAGATGTTGTTACTGCTAAACCTGGGACAAATCCCGAAGAAGCTAAAGAAATTTTGCACGATAACAGGATTGAAAAATTACCAATAGTCGATGAAAATGGTTCAATTAGTGGCCTAATCACAAGTAAAGATATTAAAAATATCTCTGATTATCCTTTGGCATCTAAGGACAAAAAAGGCAGACCTTTGGTTGGAGCAGCAGTGGGGGTAAAGGGAGACTTTTTGGAAAGAACAGAGGCTCTATTGGAAGCAGGTACTGATGTCCTAGTTGTGGATATAGCTCATGGTCACAGCGAAAATGCGATAACTACTGTAAGAAATATCAAAAAAGCTTATCCGGATTGTGAATTGGTTGCCGGAAACGTTGCAACTGCCCAAGGGGCTGAAGATCTTATCAAAGCCGGTGTCGATGCTGTTAAAGTTGGTGTAGGATCAGGATCAATCTGTATTACTCGAGTAATCACTGGGTCTGGAGTACCACAACTTACAGCTGTAATGGACTGTGCTAAAGTCGGTCGCGATTCGGGAATTCCTATTATTTCAGATGGTGGAACCAGAACGTCTGGAGATGCAACAAAAGCTTTAGCTGCAGGAGCTTCTTCTGTAATGATTGGAAGTATGTTGGGAGGTACAGATGAATCCCCTGGCACAGTACTTACCAAAAATGGTAAACGCTTCAAAGTTTACAGAGGAATGGCTTCACTTGGTGCTTCTCTAGGAAGAAAATCAAAAGAGACAGGATCAATTTCTTTTGATGATGATCTTAATGATTATGTTGCTGAAGGAGTTGAGGCCATGGTGCCTTACAAAGGAACCGTTACAGATATCCTTAAACAATTAACTGGAGGTGTGCGCTCGGGTTTAAGCTATTGTGGTGCACATAATATTCCTCAAATGCAAGATAATGCAGAATTCGTAAAAATGTCTAGAGCTGGTTTTGCAGAGAGCCAACCTCACGATGTCTCAGTAATGTAGGTTTTAAGATTTAATTTAAAACACAAATTTTTAATAAAAAATTAAAAATCATTTCTCCTGTGATAAATCTAACTTTCAAACCATGATTGTAACTATTGGAAAATACACTGTTAATCTTTAAACTATGGTTTGAATAGATAAAGACAGGTCATGAACTGGAAAAATGAATTAAGCAAAACACCTGTCCTTATTCTTTTTATCGTTTTAATTTCTGTAGGTGTCGGAACAGCTTCGGCATTGATAACAATCACTTTATCAGGAAATGTGATAATTACTGGCTTTCTTGATATGACTGGTGATAAAATTACAAACGTTGGAACTCCCACAATTTCAACTGATACTGCTACCAAAGGATATGTCGATGAAGATATTTCAGAATTACAATCTTCAATTGACAACATAGCCTTAGAAATTCGTTGTAATGATTTCCTAGGCAATATTGATTTTCATGATTGTAATTTAGGAAACGCAAGTTTCAGTGGATTTATTCTTACCAATGCCAACTTCACCAATGCCAACCTTGCCAATGCAGACTTTGCCAATGCCGATCTTACCAATGCCGATCTTACCAATGCCGATCTTACCAATGCAGACCTATTTGACGTAAACCTTACCAATGCAAATCTCAACATATCCAATCTCACAAATGCAAACCTTTCATATGCTGATCTCAGTAATGCTGATTTCACTAATGCTGATCTTACCAATACGGATTTTTCTGAAGCGTTTGCTGATCCAAAATGTTTAGGAAATCCTATTTGTGATATTTTACCATTATCTTAACTTTCAAATTTATTTTTCATTAATTTTGTAACTTGAGAAAAGTAACAAATGTAATTTTTTTAAAAATATTGATTGAGAAAGAAAATTAAAACATCATAAATAGAGCTTTTTAGATTACCAATCTAGTGGATTCGTTATTAGAAAATGTTAATACTTTAATCAAAATGAGGGTAGGAGAACCCTATAGATTAGAACATATAAAATTCCGTTTGAAACAAAATAAAACTCTTAGAAACTCTGATAGGAAATATCTTAAGAGTTTATTAGATCGCTATATTCAAAATGCCGAAGAAGATGGACAACAACAAAAGATAAAACAAAAAAACAAAAACCAAGAGATTAAACAAAGAGAGCTGCAGCAAGAACCTAAACAAGAATCAGCAAATTCTTCAGAGGAGGATTCAGATTCTATCTATTGTTGGAATTGTGGAACAAAAAATAAAAGATCTCTAAAGTTTTGTATTAATTGCGATTGGGAAATTCATACTGTTAAAGCCACTAAAGAAGATAATGTGGACAAAGTAATTTCCAAAAAAAAGATTAGAAAAGAAATTGTAATAATCGGACTTGCTCTAATGATTTTTGGAAGTGCAGCATTTATTGTCCCTTTGGGAGAAAGTGGGCTTACAATAAATGAACAAAATGTTTTATGTAAAAGTGACTTAGAAATTAATGGTCAAATTTTCTCTGAAGAACAAAGCAAAGAAAATTGCTCGCTAATTTCTCAAATTATGATTTTGGCTAGTTTTTTTGGAACTTTGGGAATAATTTTAATTATCATAGGCTTGGTTATGAAAAAAACCATTATCAAAAAGTAGACCTACCCCAAATAAACTTCAATTTTTTCAGTATCAATTTGAAAAATCTTTTTCGTATATGAAAACATATTTGAAAAAGGGCAAAAAACTTCCTTTGGAGAAGTAAAATTTCGCTAATTTTTTATTCAGTATTAGAAGAATTCCTTTATGCTTGCCAGAATAACAATAATTGGATTTTTAGTAGGAGCCGCAATAATTGGAATTGGAGTCTATTCTTTAATCTCCGCTTTTGGATTTTATACAGTTGACGTGGATGAAACTTTTGAATTTGGTGAATCCACTTCTTACCAAATTAGTGCGAATAAAGGTGCTCAACAAGAAATGAAAATAATAGGTGAAAAATTTGACCTTGAATTACGTGCCCCAGGAAATAATCCTGAAATTCCATTAACTTCCTATACAAAAGAAACTATTCTAAACTGGACCCATGAAGAAGATGGTGTAACACTAATTGAAATTCAAAATACTGGTTCTTCTGAATTACAGATTCTTGCCACACTAAATGTATCTTCAGATCCAATAATGTTTACTTTTCATTTGATTGTAATAACTTCAGGTGTAGTAATTATTGGTTTTAGTATGGGATTCACTCTAAGAAAACCGAAAGGATTCTAATTTAATTTGGCAGAAGGATATGATCCTAAGTTTTTCAAAAACAAAGTTTCATTTTTTATTTCATCCAACATTTTTAAAATCTCAGGATTTTTCGTATACCCTTCAAAGTCTACATAAAAATAATATTCCCAATTTATTAATTTTGTAGGTCTTGACTCAATTTTTGTTAGATTAATGTTATATTTTTGAAATTTTTCAATAATCCGGAAAAGAGATCCTGGTTTATGTGCAATTGAGAAAATAATTGAGGTTTTATCAGCTCCTGTTTCGTTACTAGTTTGTTTTGATAATACCAGAAATCGTGTATAATTATTAAAATTATTTGCAATCTTTTTGGCAATAATTGGCATTTGATAGATTTGAGATGCATTTTTACTAGCAATACAGGAAATATTTTTTTTGTTTAACTCTTTGATTATTTTTACACTTCCTGCAGTATCATAAGTTGGCACTGTTTTAATTTTGTTTTTTTGTATGAAATCTCTACACTGTCCCAATGCTTGAGGGTGGGAATAAACCGTGTCAATTTCTTCTAATTTTCCATTTCCAATTAAGCAATGTTCAATTCTAAAATAAATTTCCCCTACTGCATTTAGTGATGTAGAGTATAACAAATCATAGGCTTCCCCTACACTTCCTTCCAAAGAATTTTCAACAGGCAAAACTGAAAAATCAGTTTGATTGGAAATCGTACTTTCTAATACCTTTGCAAATGTAGGGAAAGGAACAGTCTCTATTTCTTTGGAAAAAAACGCCTTAGCTGCTGCTTCACTATATGCTCCTCGCTCCCCTTGGAACGATACCTTAATCATTTTTTTTCTCACAAGCGGACAAAATCACTGGAACCAAAACTGGTTGATAATTTTCTTTCATCAATCCACGAACATTCTGTGCATTTAATAGCATCTCGCATTTGGACTACTTTACCGCCACATTTTCTACATTTTGTGAATAAAACCCCCAAATTTGGTTCATCTATAGTAGCATGAATTGTACCATTTAGATGATTTACAATTTTTAGAGTAACAATATCATTTATCAAAGCTACATTTTTTTTCCTAAGATTCCTGGTTGAGCAAACACATTCCACTTTGGATGTGGTTGGTTTTCCGTTAATGTACTCCACTGTTACTGCAATCATTGATGACATTGCAGCAGCCACGCTTCCAATAATTATATCTCCAACTTTTGGAATGGATAGTGTTTTTGGATGCTTTATACTGGCAATTCTTGTTTTTCTATCAAGGAATTTTTCTCCTACAGTAGCTGCACGAACCATGTCTCCATCATCAAAGGTATTATTTCCAGCCTCAAATTCTTCAATTGATGCTATTTCATCACCAGGAAAAGTAGTTGATTCAGACATGTTGAATTTCTTTGTTTAATGATTATAATTGTTTGTGGTTCTTTTTCCGGGTAATTCATATAACTTAAAAAATTCTTAAAGTTATGAAGGCATTAGTATATGAAGAGTATACTACAGATGATGATTTTTCAAAAATTTTAAAAATTAAAGATATTCCTGAACCCAAACCAAAATCCAACGAAGTTATTTTTAAGGTAAAGGCTGCTGCGCTAAATTATGATGATATTTGGGGAATGAGAGGAAAACCCCTAGCCATTCCTTTACCACATATTTCAGGAACAGATGCTGCTGGCGAAGTGATTGCAATAGGAAGTGAAGTTAAGAATATCAAAATAGGAGACAGAATAGTTTCTCATGGAAATATGTCTTGCCGTTCATGTAAGTTGTGTACTAGCGGACGAGAATATGATTGCAAAAAAAGAAAGATATGGGGATTTGAAACTGGACCACTTTGGGGAGGGTATTGTGAAATTACACATCTTCCAGAAGAGAATGTTGTAAAAATTCCTGAAAATGTAACCTATGATGAAGCAGCCGCTGCTTCAATGACTTTGTTAACATCTTGGCATATGTTAGTAGGTAGAGCAAAAATTCAACCTGGACAATTGGTGTTAGTGATGGGGGGCGGCTCAGGTATTGGAACATATGGAATACAAATTGCCAAATTATTTGGATGTACAGTTATTGCAACTGGAAGTCCTGGTAAACTTGAAAAATTGTTAGAATTAGGGGCTGACTATGCAGTAGATCATAGGAGTGATTTTTGGGATAAAGAAGTTCGTGAAATTGCAAAAAAAATTCCTAAACCTTTTGGAGAAAAACCAGGTTTAGATGTTATTTTTGAGCATATTGGAGGTTCTCACTGGAATAAAGAACTATCCTTACTAAAATATGGAACTACAATTGTAACTACGGGTGCAACTACAGGATATAACTCCAAAACTGATTTACGCCATATTTTCTTTAAGGGTATTGACATTTTAGGTTCAACACAAGGAACCCGCGCTGAACTTGAACAAGGATTGTATTGGATGTCTAAGGGCAAAATCAAATCTATAATTGATTCTACTTATTCTTTAGAGCAAGCAGCAGAAGCGCATAACAAGATGCTTAGAGGCAAGGATCTTTTTGGAAAAATCTTAATGAAACCCTAAATTTCAAAGAAATGACTTCAAATCCAAAAATCAACTCGATTTTAGATGAAGCAAATAGATTATTTTTGTTAGGTAATTTTCAAAAAGCAATTTCATATTATGATAAAATTTTAGAACAAATTCCTACCCATCTAGGATGTTTAAACAATAAGGGATATGCTTGTAGTAAAATGAAGGATTATGATTCTGCAATAAAATGTTACGATGCTGCCCTAAAATTAAATCCCAATGATCTTTCTGTCTTGGTGAATAAAATTTCTTCCTTACGCAAAAAAGGAAATTTTAGGGAATCACTAAAAATCTGTGATGTAATTTTACAAAAAAATCCAAAGTATAAAATTGCTTTATATCACAAAGAAAGAATTTTGCTTTCATTAGGAGAATTTAACGATTCCATAATTTGTTGCGATCAAATTTTAGAAGATTATCCAAATAATGGCGAAGTTCTTTTTGACAAATCTTGTAATCTCATAATGTTATCTAAAGTAAATGAAGCACTAGATAATCTTGAAACTTCCATAATCCATAGACCTCAAAATAAATCTAAGGCAAAAAAATCAAAATTTTTTGAGAAACTAAAGGATAACAAAAGATTTCAGACTATTATTTTTTAATTATAACCAATGGGGAATCTCTAGATATTCTTCGATATTTTCATTTCTTAGTACCTTCAAAAGAGCATTAGCTTGGGGTGATGATAATACAGGTTTATCAAATTGATTATCTGTGGATATTCTCGGACACGCTACTTGAATAAAAGCATCAATACCTTTTAGATTGTTTAACCTCTCATTTGTAATGTCAGTCAAAGCAAATAATTGAACTGTTTTTCCTTCCTTTTCTAATTCTTTTTTGAATTTTAAACCGAACAATTTTGATAACTGTCCCTCCTTAAGGCCAACGATAATTCCAAAAGAATTGGCTTCTGCAGCTTTGTAAATCGCAAGGGTTGCTTTCTTTTTTAATTTCTGAGAAAATTCTGTTACTTCTCTAATTTCATTAAAATATGGATCTAGAACATAAGTTGGTAAATTGGTAGATAAAGCAATTCCTGATGCATGAAAATTACTTTGTCCCAAGAAAACGTATGCACTTACTTCTTCTTTGAGCTTTGTTGCAGGATAAAACTCGCAACCAAAAACCTGACCGTCATTTAATTGACCTCCCCCTTTTCCGATTTTTACCTTTACCCCATTATTTTTTAGAATTTCTTCAACTTTTTTCATTTGATTTAGATGTTGGCTGTCTGTTACTAGACCAATAGTCTTTCCAACAAACATTTTCCCAAATTTTTTTGCGATATCATCGAATTTAATATCGTCAAAAGCATCTATCAAAACTACATTTTTTTCGATTGAATCAGTGTTGATGGTGTGACCAATATTGAATTGAATTCCAGTACCTAAAATTTTTCCCGCATTTGAATTTAAATCGCAGGTTCCCCAAGTTGTATCTGCCAAAACATAGGCAGGTATTCCGAATTCTTTGGTAATATTTAATGCAGTCTGTTGAATTTGAGGTAAAATTCCATCCGGTCCATTTAGAGATACCGAGGCTGGTTTTTTTAATCGAATTTCTTTGAAAATTTTTTCTTCATCAACTATTATCAACTTAATTACAAATGAAGTGATTTTAATTTAAACCAAGTGTAGAACACGACAACTAAAAATGCCCGGGATTTGATAATAAATTATTGGACACTTACTGTACTTTGCATATTGGCTTTGATGATACAGATTCCCCCAAGGGAATGTGTACCACTTTTTTAGCCTATAAGATAGTAAATTATCTAAAAAAACAAAAATCAGAATTTCTTGATTTCCCTAGATTAATTAGGTTTAATCCAAACATCCCATGGAAAACTAGGGGAAATGGAGCTGTTTCTCTCAAAATTAAAACCAAAAATCCCTCAAAAATAAAAAATAAAATCAAAAAATTTGTTTCAAAATATTCTGATACTTTGAATGGAGCCAACCCTGGTTTAGTTTTTTATGAACAGCATGATATTCCATCTAGCTTTACACAATTTAGTGAATTGGCTTTGTGGCAATTAATTAATAGAGAACAAGCAAAAACTTTTGCTAAAAAAAATAATTTGGAAATATTTTACATTGGAAATGGACAGGGATTAATCGGGGCTATAGGAGCAATTGGATACAAATTTCAAGATCACACTTTTGAATTGTTGTGTTACAGAAAGTCGTCAAAGTTTGGAACACAAAGAAAAATTTCTCATCAAAGTGTTAAAGCAATGCAAAAAAGAACATTTCCTTACACCTTTAATAGCTATGACAATAAAAAATCCAAGGTTTTGATAATGCCCCATAGTCCCGATCCTGTATTTTATGGGGTAAGAGGTGAAAAAATTGATGTTTTATTGAATGCCACAAAAATTTTAGAAACAGAGGAGAAATTAGCAGGTCATTTAATTTTTAAATCTAATCAAGGAACAAATGACCATTTAAAAAATACCTTTACTAAATCAACAATGAAACCATTCGCTTCGGGAATAGTTTCAGGATCGGTTTTAGATAAACCACAAATAACGAAAGGTGGACATGTGTTTTTTTCTTTGGATTGTAATGGAGAGAAAATTAACTGTGCAGTGTACAAGGAAACAGGAATAACCCATGTTGCTTTGGGCCTAATAAAAGAAGATAAAATATCTGTAGGTGGGGGAATAAGAAAGGCTTCCAAAAATTTTCCTAGAGTTCTTAATATCGAATTTATAGAGATAATTAGCATAAAAAAACAAATTATTAAATCCAATCCAATCTGTAACAGATGCAAAAAATCTATGAAATCAAAGGGAACAAAACAAGGATTTCAATGCGTAAAATGTGGAAGTCGCTCAATAAACAAAAACAACATCGAAATTCCCAGAAAAATTGAAAAAAAAATATACCTTCCCGATGTTGGAGCCCATAGGCATCTAAGTAGACCGTTGATTAGATTGGGAAAATTGAATAAAAAATCCTATTTTGACGAATCTAGTTCTTGGTTTTCGATTTATAAGAATTAAGTAGCGGGGAGTAGATTTGAACTACTGATTTGCGGGTTATGAGCCCGCCGGGATGACCTAGCCCTAAATAGTCTGACTTCCCCACCCCGCTGATTCGTAAGTGAGAAGGAGCGGTATATACGCGTTATCAAATTTTTGAAAGTAATTAATAGGATTTGAAAAAATTATTTTTTTATGGATAAGAGGCTAAGAATTATTGGAATTGCTGGTGCAATAGCATTTTCATTTTTTGTTTTAACTTCACCTGATGATCCAATTCCTCTTCCAGAATTACCAACAGAAAATTTTGAAAATAAATCAATTAAAATTTTAGCAGAAAATCTTGAAAATCCTAGATCCATTGCAATAACAGATGAAAAAATTTTCATTACTGAAAAAAAAGGTACAATCAGAGTTATTTTTCAAGAAGAACTTTTAGATGAACCATTAGCTACATTTCGCTCTGCTAATGTTTTTGATGGAGGTCTATTAGGAATTACCACTCATCCAAATTTTAAGGAGAATCACTTTATCTATGTTTTTTTAACTTACAAGAACGATGAAAAATTATGGAATAAAATTATCAAAATTACTGAATCAAATAACAAACTAGAAGATGCTGAAACTATTTTAGATAAAATTCCAGGTTCTGTATTTACAAATGGTGGATTTTTGAAATTTGGCCCAGATGGAAAATTATATGTTGGAACTGGAACAGTATCTGATGCCTCTCATCTCCCACAGGATAAAAATTCCTTATCAGGTAAAATATTGAGATTAAATTCCGATGGAACGATTCCTGAAGATAATCCATTTTCAAACTCACCAATATTCTCACTTGGATTTAGAAATCCCCAAGGAATTTCATGGGATTCGATGGGAAACATGTATGCTGTTGATCTTGGACCTGAACAAAATGATGAAATCAATTTAATCAAGCCTGGAAAAAATTTTGGTTGGCCCGAACGAGAATGCATTGGCAATGAAAAATTTGAAGGTGCTGTAATGTGTTATGATCCAGGAATAGAACCTGGAGGAATTCTCTTTTACAAAGGAAATTCAGTAAAGCTTGATCATGCGTTTATTATGGCCTCTCTTAGAGCCTCAAATTTGTATCAACTAGATCTAGATGAAGGACTAAAATCCCAAAAGAGTATTTTAAGTGGAGTGGGACGAGTTCGAGACGTGGGGCAGGGAAATGATGGTAGTCTATATATTATTACTTCAAATACTGATGGAAAAGGTTTTCCTGATGGGAAAGATGATAAATTAATTAGGATATTAAAATGAAAGACTCGTCTATTTCAAAATTTTTTGAAAAATCAAGGAAGGAGCGTTTAGATTTTATAAAATTTTTTTCGGACTTGTCTGATGAGGAAATAAAATTATTAGAAAATCCTGATGGGGGAATTTCATATGAAAAAGCAGATAAGATGGTTGAAAATGCAATTGGTACCTTTTCGTTACCACTTGGTTTAGGAACGAACTTTAAGATAAATGGTAAAGATTATGTTATTCCAATGGTAATAGAAGAACCCTCTGTTATTGCAGCTGCATCAAAAGGAGCAAAAATTGCTAGAGTTCTGGGTGGGTTTAAGGTGGAATCAGAAGAATCTTACAGCATTGGACAAATTCAAATGCTAGATGTGGATATTTCCACTGCAATTCCAAAAATCCAAAAATCAGCAAATGAAATCCTGTCTATCGCAAATTCAAAGAGTAATACATTATCAAAAATAGGCAAAGGAGCAAAGGAAATTTCATGTAAAGAAATCGATACCCCCCTTGGAAAAATGTTAATCGTAGAACTGTTGATTGATGTTGGTGATGCTATGGGAGCTAACATTACAAATACAATGTGTGAAGCAGTATCTCCTTTTTTAGAAAAAATAATAGGAGGAAAATCACTTCTTAGAATTTTATCAAATTATTCTACAAGAAGAATTACAAGGGCTACAGCAGTATTTGATAAACAGTCAGTGGGCGGGGATAAAATAGTTGATAATATTCTTTTGGCCTATCATTTTGCAGATAATGATATTTTTAGAGCAGTCACCCACAATAAAGGAATAATGAATGGAACTATTGCAGTTGCAAATGCAACTGGCCAAGATAGTAGAGCAATCGAAGCTTCAGCAAATGCTTATGCAGCTAGATCTGGAAAATACAGATCTCTTAGTAAATGGACAAAAGATGAAAATGGAAATTTAATTGGGTATTTGGAATTACCATTAGCAGTAGGAATAGTAGGAGGAATTGCAAATGTTCATCCTATTGCAAAACTTTGTAATAAAATTCTGGGAGTTTCCTCGGCTCAAGAACTAGCGTCAATAATGACTGCTGTGGGATTGGCACAAAATTATAGTGCAATTAGAGCGTTAGCTACTGAAGGAATTCAAAAAGGACACATGAGATTACATGCTCGGAATTTAGCATCTGCAGCTGGAGCAAAAAATGATCAAATAGATGAAATTGTTCAAAAAATGATCAATGAAAATAACATTTCTCTTGATAAAGCAAAAGAACTAGTAGAAAATATTTAAAATCCTATTATATGGCTAACCTATTTTAAAAAATTAATAATGTCTCAGGTAAAATTTGCCATACCAAAAGGCAGTCTGGAAGAGGCAACTTTTAAACTACTTGAAAAATCCTGGACCAAGGTTAATCGAAAAAACAGAACATATCGAGTATTTTTAGATGATCCAAATATTATAGTAAAAATGCTTAGACCACAGGAAATCCCTACATTAGTTTATGAAGGGTTGTATGATGTGGGAATTACCGGTAAAGATTGGGTGGGAGAAACAAAATCAGATGTTGAATCAATACTTGATCTAGAATATGGAAAAATCAGATTGGTCGTAGCATTCCCTGAAAAATATTTTTACAAAAACCTGGATTCTATGATAGCAGATTATGCAAAAAAGAAAAAAATCCTTCGAATTTCATCAGAGTACCTTACTACCGCTGCCAAATTTCTTAAAGAATGTAAATCTTACAAAAAATATTATGGATCAAAAGAACCATCAATAGTAACTCCATGGGTTCGCTTAGGCACAAACAAAAATGTTCAGATTCATTTATCGTTTGGTGCTACCGAGGCAAAGCCTCCAGAAGATGTAGATGCAATAATGGATGTTACTGAAACAGGTACAACATTGAAACAAAATAAATTAAAAATTGTTGATGAAGTTTTAACTTCTACAGCTCATTTAATTGTAAATAAAAAATCACTTAAAGATCCCAAGAAGCGTGAAAAAATCTTTGATATTGTAACACTAATGAAAGGAGCCGTGAGAGGTAGGAAATATTTGCACATTTACCTAAACGTAGAAGAAAAAAATCTTAACAAATTAATTTCTCAAATGCCCTCATTAAAAAGACCAACCGTAAGCCCCCTTAGTGAAGCTGGTTGGTATGGAGTAAACACAGTAATAAAAAAAGAAGAATTTCACAAACTAATCCCCAAGTTAAGAAAAATTGCTCAAGGACTTGTGGTTCATGAACCAAGACAAATATTGGAACTTGAGGAGATTAAACGTGATGAAGAGAATTGATGAAAATACTGCAAGTTAAAAATGTTGAAAATCTGGCCTCTGATCTAACTCTGAAATCATCTAAAAAAAACAAAGAGATAGTAGAAATTATACTAAAAAAAGTACAAAAAGAAGGAGATTCAGCTATAAAAAAATACGAAAAAAAATTCAATAAGGTAAACCTTGTTTCATTAAAAATATCAAAAAACGAAATAAAAAATGCATACAAAAAAGTTTCAAAAAAAGAAATTACAGCAATTAAATTAGCAAAAAAAAAATTAGAAAAAACTGAATGTGCGATAAAATCAATTTTAAAAAATAAAAATATTTTCTTAGATGGGACAAAAATTTCAAAAAATTTTATTCCTATTGAAAGTGTTGGTTGTTACATTCCAGGTGGGTTAGCAAAATATCCAAGCTCTGTCCTAATGTCAGTAATTCCTGCAAAAATAGCAGGGGTAAGAAGAGTAGTTGTTTCAAGTCCATCAAATCCTGACGGAACTATTGATCCTTTAACCATTGTTGCAGCTAACATTTGTAAGGTTAATGAAATTTACAAGATAGGTGGAGCTCAAGCAATTGCAGCTTTATCATTTGGAACAAAATCAATTGAAAAAGTAGATAAAATTGTTGGACCAGGTGGGCCATTTGTAACTACTGCTAAATCATTGGTTAGTGATCGTACTTCAATTGATATGCTAGCAGGCCCAACTGAATTAGGAATTATTGCCGATAGCACCGCAAATCCCAAGTATGTGGCTTTGGATATTATTTCCCAATCAGAACACAGTAGAGATACTTTTTGTTTCCTAATAACAAATTCAGAAAAATTAGCAAATTCGGTGAATCAAGTAATTGGTGATTTAATTAAAACAATAAAGAGGGCTGATTTAGTAAAAACAAGCCTAAAACAAAATGGATTCATAGCTATTTGTCGCAACAAATCAGATATGATTGAACTTGCAAATGAATTGGCCCCAGAGCACTTGGAAATAATGACGAAAAATCCAAAGGATTGGGCTTCAAAAATTACATCTTCAGGGTTAACTTTGATTGGAAATAATACTCCCTCTTCTGCAAGTGACTACATTTTAGGATCAAATCACATTTTACCCACAAATAGATTTGGTAAAACGAGGGGTTCTCTTTCTGTCTTAGATTTTATCAAAATTAATACCCAGGTTACTTCAACAAGGAGATCTTTGTCAAAAATTTCGGAATATCTTGAGGTATTTACTCAAGCAGAGGGCTTGCCAAATCACTTTGAAGCAGTAAGAGGTAGGCTGGAATGAAAAAAGGATGGTTTGAAAAAAAAGTTAGGGAACTATCCTCTATTGGCGGATATCAGAAACCTGAATTACAAACAGACTCGTTGAAGCTTGATTCAAATGAAAATTACGTAATTTCAAAACAGTTTCAAAGTGATCTTTTCTCAGGTGCCAAGAAAAACTCTGACGTTAGGGAGTATCCTTTAGGTGGAACAGAACGCCTTATTCAAGCAATTTCAAAATTTTCTAAAATACCTCCCTCATTTATTGGAGTGGGGAATGGTTCTGATCAAATTTTGGATTTAATACTTTCCAATGTTGCTAATAAAAAAACAAAAATCCTTACATCAAATCCAACTTTTGGATTTTTTGAAGAAAGGTGTAAATTATATTCTATCCCTATGATCTCATTACCTTTTTCAAATAATATGAAACTAGACATTAAAGATTTTTTAAAACAATCTAAAAATGCAGATATTTTGTACCTTGATTCGCCAAACAACCCTACAGGATTTCAATTCTCCAAAAAAGATTTACAAAAATTGATAAAAAACTTTGATGGGCTGGTAATTATTGACGAGGCCTACGGAGAATTTAGTAATTATTCTTTAGCAAATATGGTAAAAACTCAAAAAAATTTAGTTGTTGTTCAAACGGTTTCAAAATCTTTTGGATTGGCTGGGTTAAGATTGGGATATTTTTTTGCAAATAAACAATTTACTGAAGTATTTAACAAAGTTTTACAATATCCATATCCACTAAGTACTCTAACAATAGAATCAGGAATCTTGGCATTAGAAAAACCTCTACAAATGAAAAATGCAGCTAAAGTCATTAAAAAAGAAAGAACAAGAATAATTGAAAATCTGAAAAAATACAACACTTTTGAGGTTTTTGAATCTCAAGCTAATTTTGTTCTTTTTGATGCTCATGGTTCTTATTCTAGAGTATATACTGCATTGTCTGAGCAGGGAATTTCAGTAAGAAAACTTGGGAAAATTGGGAATCATGACGGATGCTTACGAGTTACAATTGGAACAAAGGAAATGAATTCAAGATTCTTACTGGCAATTCGTGATTTATTATTATGACACTTTTAAAAATGCAGGAAGGAATCTATATCGACGATTCGATAGTTGATGATTTAACCAGAAGTGATGGAATAATTTTCGATTGTGATGGAGTTTTAATTGATATTACAAAATCTTACGACTTAACCATAAAAAAAACTACAAAATATGTATTAGAAAATCTTTCTCAAATTAATGATTCAATTGATATTGATTCCAAAATTATTGAGGGATTCAAATCAACTGGTGGTTTTAATGATGAGGTAGATTTGACTTATGCTTCAATCATTTCTATTGTTGCTGCCAAAAAACTTCAAAGAGATCAAAGAGAATTTATTTTTGAAGTAATAAAAAATTGTGATACTTCTGGAATTATTTCAGCAGAAAAATACATTGAAACTCTTACAGAAATTAGAGATATAAAAAATCAATTAAATTATCCAGAAAATTCCCACGATAATCAATTATACAAAACATTTGATCAATTTTTTTATGGTTCAGGTCTTTACCAAAAAATCTTTAAAAAAGATTCAAATTTTTTTGAATCAGGTTTAATAGAAAATGATATTATTATTGTTAATGACACTTTAATTTCTCAACTCAAAACAAAGTTCAATTCTAAAATATCTATTGTAACGGGTAGAGGCCTTGAATCAGTTAGATATTCATTAAAAAATCTGCTTGGCCAATTTGATTTACCTAGTTCAAAATTTTTAGAGGATGAACCCCGAAATTTGGCAAAACCTAATCCCTCCTCACTAATTGAAGCAATAAAAGGAATGAATATCAAAAATGCTATTTATGTAGGAGATTCTATGGAGGACCTCATAATGGCTAAAAAAGCCTCTAAACAAGGCTATAAGACAATATTTTGTGGAATAATTGGAACCAGCAAATATCCAAAGGAAAAGTTAGAATTTTTTAAAAAAAATGGAACTTTGCTAATATTAGAATCAATAAATTTACTACCGAAGGCATTAAATCTAGAAAAAGAGTGAGTTAATTTTCTGTGGTAAGTATGAAATCAAGAAAAACAACCCTTAATCGAAAAACAAAAGAAACCAATATTTCCGTTTCAGTAAACCTAGATGGGGCAGGTAAAACCATTGTAAAAACTGGAGTCAACTTTTTAGATCATCTAATTGTATCCTTTGGAAAACACTCTATGATGGATCTTAAGGTAAATGCAAAATCAAATGATAAAATTGAACATCATTTGATTGAAGATACTGCTATTACGATTGGATTGGCAATTGACAAAGCCTTGGGTAATAGAACTGGAATAACGAGATTTAGTTATGCATCAGTACCAATGGATGAATCTTTAGCAGAAGCATCAATTGATTTAGTAAAACGACCATTTTGGAAATTAAATTTGTCGATTAAAAGAAATAAAATTGAAGATGTTTCAAAAGAAGATTTAGAACATTTTTTCCAATCTCTACTTCAAAATCTAAATTGTTGTATTCATCTTACTGTAAAGTATGGCGAAAATGATCACCACAAAGTCGAATCAGCCATAAAATCATTGGCAGTAGCCTTTAGAACAGCATCATCATACGATAAAAAACAAAAAGGCATCCCAAGCACAAAAGGTTCAATGTAATGGTAAATGTGGCAATATTTGATTACGGAGCTGGAAATATTTTCAGTTTAAAAAATTCTTTAGAAAAAAAAGGGGCTTTAGTTGAAGTAATTACTAATTTTGATAAACCCAAAAATATTTCAGGTCTTTTGTTACCCGGAGTGGGAAATTTTGACCCCGCCATAAGAAGTATTAATTCAGAATCCAAAACAAAATTCATAGATTTTATAAAAAATGAAATGCCTGTTTTAGGAATTTGTCTCGGTATGGAAATGTTCTTCGAAAAAAGTGAAGAAGGAAAGGAACCAGGTTTACATGTAATTGATGGAGAGGTAGTCGAACTTCCTACATCTATGAAGATTCCTCATATGGGTTGGAATAATTTAGAAATAAAAAATTCAGGTATATTACTTGATGGAATAGAAAATGATTCTTGGGTTTATTTTGTTCATTCCTATAGAGTACAACCTACATCTCTAGAAATAATTACAGCAGAATCTGATTATGGAATAAAAGTACCAGCAGTAATAGAAAAAAATAACTTTTTTGGAACTCAATTTCATCCGGAAAAATCTGGAGAAATTGGGGCTAAAATCATTCAAAATTTCATTGATGAGTGTAAGAAATGAAAATTATTCCTGCAATTGACTTAATGGATGGGAAGGTAGTACGGTTGTTCAAGGGTGATCCTAAACAAAAAACAATCTATAGTGATAAGCCAGTAGAGATTGCAAAAAAATGGGAAAAAAATGGAGCTGATATGCTTCACCTTGTGGATCTTGATGCAACACTAAGTATGGGTTCAAATTTCTCAATTATAAAAAAAATTATTGAAAATGTATCAATTCCCATTGAAGTAGCTGGAGGTCTTAGGGATGAACCAAAAGTAATGGATATGGCAGAAATTTCAAATAGAGTTGTGTTGGGGACACTTGCATTCAAGGATTCTAATCTATTGAAAAAGTTATTTGAAAATTTAGGCCCTAAAAAAATTGTAATATCAGTTGATCACGAAGATGGAGAAATTGTAATAGATGGTTGGCAAAAAAGAGCTGGAATAAAACTTACTGATGCAATTAAAAATTTTCTTAATTTGGGATTTTCTGAATTTTTACTAACAAATGTAAATCGTGATGGTACACTTTCTGGACCAGATTTAGACTTTTTAGAACAAGCATGTAATTTGGAAAACTCAAATGTAATTGCAAGTGGAGGAATATCTAACATTAAAGACATTCAGGATGTAAAGGAGAGAAATCCATTTGGTGTAATTTTGGGAAAAGCTCTTTATGAAAATAGAATTTCCATTCAGGAGGCAAAAAAACTTTCATGACCCTAACAAAAAGAGTAATTCCTTGTCTTGATGTAAAAAATGGACGGGTAGTAAAAGGGCTTCATTTTAAATCAATTAAAGATGCGGGCGATCCAGTAGAACTTGCAAAACAATATAGTGATGAAGGAGCAGATGAATTAGTTTTTTTAGATATCACTGCATCTGAGGAGCAACGCGAAACAATAAAAAATTTGGTAAAAAAGGTAGCGTCTGTTATCAATATCCCTTTTACAGTTGGAGGAGGAGTAAAAACCGTTGAAGACGCTCGAAATATTTTACTAAATGGTGCAGATAAAGTTGGGATAAATACTGGCGCAGTAAAAAATCCTAAAATTCTTGAAGAATTAATGAACATTTTTGGACGACAGTGTGTTGTTCTTGCACTTGATGCTAAAAGAAACTATGAATTAAAAGAAAACGTTAATGCTTTAGATGAAAATGGCAAAAAATTTTGGTTTGAAGTTTTCATTTATGGTGGAAAACAAGAAACTGGATTAGATGCCATAAATTGGGCAAAACAGGCACAAAAGTTGGGAGCAGGAGAGATTCTTCTAACTAGTATTGATAAAGACGGGACTAAAGATGGATATGATATTTTGCTTACAAAAAAAATTGTTGAATCGACAACAATTCCAGTTATTGCCTCAGGGGGGTGTGGAAAACCTGAAGATATGGTAAAAGTTTTCAAAGAAACAGATGTTGATGCTGCATTGGCTGCCTCAATTTTTCACTTTCAAACTCACGGAGTAAAAAGCGTAAAAATGCATTTAAAAAACAAACAAATTCCTGTAAGATTATAAATCATTAGGAGAGAAACTTATTATGAAAAAATCGATTAAAGATATAGATTTTAAAAAAGGAGGAGGGTTAATTCCGATTATTGTTCAAGATGCCAATACCAAAGACGTACTCACCCTTGCTTATTCAAATGAAGAATCATTAGAATTAACAAAAAAAACAGGAAACTCTTGGTTTTGGAGTAGATCAAGAAATAAACTATGGATGAAAGGCGAAGAATCAGGAAATACACAAAAGGTCAAAGAAATTCTTGTCGATTGTGATTCAGATGCTATAATTTATCTTGTTGAACCATCAGGACCAGCTTGTCATACAGGCGAAAAAGTGTGTTTCCATAATAATTTAGAAAATTAATTTAACAAACTGGTTCCCAACTTGTTCCTGGAACAGTTTGGTTTACTATTTCAAAATTAAGATTTGGATAATGTGTTCCTCTAAAAACCAAAGCCCATTTTCCAAGTACATCATCAATTGAACATAATCCACGTGTTTTAGATAATTGAGGATCCACATAATAGTTAAAGGCAGCTTTGTTTGTTCCATCAAATGGAATTGTCAGATATACCGAATAATGTGTACTATTTAATGGTCTCATAACCGTAATGTCTCCTTTTTCTTGCAAACTTAACCCTCCAATTCTTATGAAAATTTTTTCGCCCAAAGCATATTCATTTCTGTCTATTTGAAATGGACCTGATGTTTGCCAAATTCGTGGCTTAACCTCATATTCATTATCGTCAGCAATTTTTTCTATTTCATTTAATTTATCAGAAATTTCATCATTATTTTCTGTTTTATTTTCTATATCAAAAATCTCTTTCATTTCAATTTCTTTTGGTTCATCTTTTGTTGCCATAGATATTACAATAATGACTGCAACTATTACAACTGCTATTGGAATTCCAACCAAAATCCCTTTATTCACAAAAATATTTTTTGAAAAATCTCTAAAAACCTTACTCACAATTAAAAAATTTAAAAAAAACCCACCTTACATGAAATTTTTCCAAAAAAGTAATCTTTCAAAGGGGTTTTTTGCCAAAATTTAGTATTAATATCATTAAATTTTTATTAAGAATTGATTAAGTATTACTTAACTTGATATTAGGATTTTTTATGTATGGATTAAGAGGAAAAAAAGATCTTGAGTAGAACTAGTTTACAGTGTAGAGAATGTAAAAAGGAGTATGAAACTGCCTTCAAATACATCTGTGAAGATTGTTTTGGGCCCCTTGATGTAAAATATAATTTTAGTAGGGTTTCCAAAGAAGCATTTTCTAATCGTGAACATAATTACTGGAGATATTTTGAATTTCTCCCAATTGAGGATAAATCCAATATTGTTAGTATTGGAGCAGGAATGACACCACTTATCAAAGCAGATAAACTTGGAAAGAAATTAGGCCTCAAGAATCTATACATAAAAAACGATTCTGTAAATCCAACGTTTTCATTTAAGGATAGACCTGCTGGGGTAGCAATATCAAAAGCCAAAGAATTTGGATTGTCTGCAGTTGGATGTGCATCTACGGGTAATTTAGCATCAGCAACTGCAGCTCATGCTGCAAAGGGTGGATTCCCATGTCACATTTTTGCACCTAGTGATATTGAAATGGCAAAAATTACTCAAGCTTTGTCATATGGTGCAAATTACATTGCAGTTGATGGAACATATGATGATGCAAATAGAATAGCTGCACAAATAGGTGATAGTAAAGGAATTGGAATTGTAAATATTAATATGCGCTCTCATTACGTTGAGGGTTCAAAAACTTTAGCATTTGAAGTTGCAGAACAACTTGATTGGCAAGTACCTGATCAACTTATTGTTCCTGTTGGAAGTGGGGCAATGCTTAATGCTATTTGTAAGGGATTTGAAGAGTTACAAACAGTGTCATTATTGGGTAACGTAACCAACATGCATATGATAGCAGCGCAACCACATGGTTGTGCACCCATAGTTGATGCGTTTAAGAAAAAAAGTAAAGACGTAACTCCAGTTGAAAATCCTGACACAATTGCAAAGAGCTTAGCTATTGGAGATCCAGGTGATGGTAGATATGTTCTCAAGAGACTACAACAATACAATGGATTTGCTGAAGAATGTAATAATGAAGAAATTTTAGATGCTATACTACTTTTGGCACAGACTGAAGGTATCTTTACAGAACCTGCAGGAGGAGTTTCAATCTCTGTTTTACAAAAGATGGTGGAGCAAGGTAAAATTGATACAAATGATAAAGTAGTGTGTTATGTTACTGGAAATGGACTTAAAGCAACTGAATCTATTATGGAAGGACTACAAAAACCCAAAGTACTCAAGGCAAATGTAGCTGAGGTGTCAGCAGTAGTAAACTGAGATGGCAGATATCACATTTACAATCCCTTCAGTATTAAATCAGGGAGCGGGAGAGAAAAAGACGGAAATTACAGCTAACTCATTAAGCGAGGCTTTTGCAAAAATCTCAGATGTTATGGGTGAGGATTTTAGGCGTAGAGTACTAGAAAATGACGGAGCACCACGTTCTTTGATTAATATTTACATTAATGGAAAAAATGCCAAATTTTCAAGTGGAATGGATACACCCCTAAAAGATGGCGATGAGGTTTACATTTTGCCTGCAGTAGCTGGTGGGTCAGGAGAATTATCCTCGAAGGAACTTGATAGATTTTCCCGACAGGTAATGCTTGAAGAGATTGGATATCAAGGACAACTAAAACTCAAAAATAGCAAAGTTTGCGTAGTAGGTGTTGGTGGGCTTGGAAATCCCATAACCTCACGTCTTGTTTCCATGGGAATTGGTTCATTGCGGATTGTGGACCGAGATGTAATTGAACTATCTAATTTACATCGTCAGACTATGTTTAATGAGGATGATGTTGGGCAAATCAAAGTTGAAGTAGCTGCAAAAAAATTACAGAAACTAAATCCCGATTGCAAAATTGAATCTCTAGCAGTTTCAGTAAATGATTATACTGCACTTGAAGTAATTGAGGGATGTGATATTGTGGTTGATGCACTTGACAGTGTCAATGCCAGATATGCATTAAACAATGCATGTGTTAAACTCAATATTCCATTTATTACAGGTGCGGCAGTAGGTGTATCTGGACAGGCATTTACAATTCTTCCAAAAACTACTGCATGTTATTACTGCATGTTTCCCTCACTAGATGAAGATTCAATGCCTACCTGTAGTATTGAAGGTGTTCACCCCTCGATACTTTCAATTATTGGGGGAATAGAAGTGGCCGAAGCAGTAAAAGTGATTTTAGGTAAAAAACCAAGTCTTTCAGAAAAAATTCTTCATGTTGATATTGAAAATCTTGACTTTACTACCACAAGAACATTTAGAGCAGAAGAATGTCCTGTATGTGGAACAGGAAAACCAGAAACCGTTGTAAAAGAAGAATTAATCCTTGAGGAATTATGTGGTAGAAATCGAGGTAAGAGAACCTTCTCAATTACCCCAACTAGTACATTTGATCTAGATGTTGATTCGGTAACTAAAGTTGCAAACGAAAAGGGATTTCTAATTGATAATCAAGGTCAGTTGGGCTTGTCTTTAAGGACAAATGAAATTTCAGTTAATTTCATGAAAAAGGGATCTGCCGTAATAGTTGGACCAAAAGATGAAAAAGAAGCCGTGTCACTTTACAATGAGTTGTTGGGCAAAACTCTATCAAAACCGGCAAATTAAATATCATCAAAAACCAGTTGTTTTTATGAGATCAACAATAATCATAACAAGTTTAATTTTCCTGATGGCAATATCTCTAACAAATTACACCCAAGCAATTCAAACTGAAATTGGAGAGGGTATTTTCATTTTTGTTCAAACCACAGTTAGAAATTCAGATGGTCAATTGATTGCATACCTTGAATCTTCAAAATTTACTGACCTTGATCTGGGAGCTTTAGGGACATTTTTAGACTTTGAATCTTCTCGGGGAGATGATCCTATAGTTACAATTGAGGGAAGG
The DNA here is from genome assembly GCA_028279545.1 of Nitrosopumilaceae archaeon. GTDB lineage: Archaea > Thermoproteota > Nitrososphaeria > Nitrososphaerales > Nitrosopumilaceae > Nitrosomaritimum. The sequence continues at coordinate 9,801 of JANQNN010000018.1, read as the reverse complement.
GAATATGAGGTAATTAGGAGGGTCCAATCAAAGGTATTTTCTTCAGAAGACCTTGTGGCAAGCACAATTTTGTCTGATAATTTCCAGGGGAACATTATTCAGCTTGCACGTTTTGCCCATGATGGTTATTCTGTTTCTCCAGGTGACACTCTAGATTCGATGTGGACCTTTATCAGGCCGGTCTCTTAGACAATAAGACTCCCACTCCAATGGCAAAAAATACCACCAACGGAACAAATCTGTAGGGTTGGTTTGTCTGGTTTGTAAAACCAGTTAGAATTGGAGCAATTAGAAGCATTCCAGCCAAGAATACCATTATTGATTCACCATGTTTTATACCACTTCTAGAAACTAGGAATAATCCTACCATTAATGGAATCATAAAGAGGATAACCAATCCATCAAATCTCAATTGATAGGAAAAAGAAGTAAAACCCATCCAAAACTCTTTGGCATCAAATTCTTCGTTGGTCCCTGAAGTTGTAGAAAAACCACCAATAGATGCAATACCTCCTGCACAAATTATTCCGGTAGTTATACCCGCAATTATTATTTTTTGTTTTCTAGAAATATCACTTCTTAAAATAAAATAAATCGACATGGGTAAAAAAACTGCCGTTAATGCTTTTGAGGGAATTGATAATAAGTATGAAACGGGAGACAAAGGCCAAAATTTGTAAACAAAATACAAAGATAAAACATAAAATAAAATCCAAAAATTTGTGTAAGATGCAGTAGTATCAAAAACCAAAAATAAGTTACTTTGTAGTAGGATTACTACTGAAATAATACCTGCAAATCTTTTTTGAGTAATTGTCTTGGTTAAAAAATAGGTTACAATCAGCAAAGCTGCTGAAGCCAGGAGTGGAATAACTCTATCATTTCCAAATAAAACAGTAGATGCCTTGAGGAAAAAATATTTTACATGAGGTTCAAATGAACTAATTTTGTTTGGGGGCCAAGAATCTACACGATTTTTTACACCAGCATAATCTTCGAAGCTTTCTTGAGAAGATAATTCTACAGAACTCGCAGAAAGATAAATGATCAATAATACTAATAGTATTACAAATGCTGTTTTTTTTGATATTTCGAAAGTAAATATTTTTAAAAATAAAACTGAGAGAAAATTTGGAAGTTTTTGCTTGAAATACAAAAACGCTAAACCTAAGGTAATTACTCCTGAAATAACTACACCAAATGACCATACCCCGGGCTCAAAAGGATCAGGCGTTACAGGATTAATTCCTGGAATAACTGTAGTGCCTGAAACCAAAATCAAAGCAGGAAAAATTACAGAAACAAAACTAATCAAAACAATACTAATCGAGAATAAAAAGACAATCCAGGGAATTATTTGATTATTTTTCTTTTTAATTGGATTAAGATCATTTTCTTTTACCTCATCAACGGTTTTGAAATTCTTCTTGGGCTTTTTTTTCACTGAATTTTCTAAAATTGCGAAGTATTTGTTATTTTATGTTTACAGACAAAGGTAAATCAAAAACGACAAAATCAAAAGGGGAACCTTTCAAATTAATTTATCTTGAGAATAAATATGACAAAACTTGGAAATTATCGTTTTGCAAATTCATATAACGTAATTTGGGATTAATTATACCATGCTTGAGTTTTCACAATTAGAAAAATACGATTCAATTGGAATGTACAAGGTTTATGATAACTGGCCACAGATAGCTAAACAATCCTATGAATCTGAACTCGAGCCATTAGAATTCAAAGATATTGATCATATTGTATTTTCTGGAATGGGAGGATCAGGAGCAATCGGAGATTTGTTTTTATCTGTACTTTCAAAAACACCTATTCATGTATCAGTAGTAAAGGGATATGTGCTTCCTAAAACTGTAGATTCTAATACGTTAATTGTTGCGACCAGTGTTTCAGGAAATACCATTGAGACTATTACTGCAGTTGAATCAGCTAAAGATCTTAGATGTAAAGTAGTTTGTTTTTCTTCAGGGGGAAAATTGGAAGAAATTTGCAAGAAAAATAATATTTTACATAGAAAAATTCCAATTCATAATAACCCTCGTGCTTCTTTTCCTGCATATGTTTATTCCATTCTTAAAACATTAAACTCAATTATTCCAATCGACCAATCAAATATTGAAGAATCTATTACCCAATTAGAAATCCTATCTAAAAAAATATCAACTAAAAATTTAACTTCCAGTAATCCGTCACTAAATCTGGCTTATTGGTTAGACGGCATACCATTAATCTATTATCCCTGGGGTCTTCAAGCAGCAGCTATTAGATTCAAAAATTCAATCCAAGAAAATATGAAAAATCATGCAATGACAGAAGATGTCATTGAAGCTTGCCATAATGGAATTGTTTCTTGGGAAAAAACTTCCAATGTTAAACCCATTTTAATTCAGGGAAGTGAAGATTATGTTAAAACAAAAGAGAGGTGGATTATTTTAAAAAATTATTTTAATGAAAAAGGAATAAAATTTTGGGAAATAAACACAATTCAAGGAGATGTTTTATCTAAGATAATTAATTTGATTTATCTTTTGGATTTTTCAACAATATATAGAGCTGTAATGAATAGGATAGACCCATTTCCGGTAAAGTCTATTGATTACATAAAGGATCATCTTTAGCAAGATTATAATTTTATGATATTTTTTAAATTTTATTGAGGTCAAACAATAAAGTCTCCATTATAATTCCTGTTTTCAATTCTCAAAATTTTTTAGAGAAATCCCTAAATTCAGTTCTAAACCAGACTTATACCGACATTGAAGTTTTCTGCATAAATGACGGCTCTACAGATGATTCCTTGAACATTTTAGAAAGCTTTGCAGATCAAATTAACATAATTGACCAGAAAAATCAAGGACTTGCCTCGGCGTTAAATGCAGGAATTGACTCTGTGACTGGAAAATGGTTCAAATGGTTTTCCCCAGATGATATTATGTATCCTGAAAATATAGAAAACCTTGTAAAGGAAATTAAAACTCAACCGGACAATACTATAATTTATTCAAATTGGGATATAATTGATGAAAAAGGAAAAAAGCTTAGAAGTTTCTCTGAATCAAACTATAACGACTTAGATATTTTTAATTTTAACATTAGATTACTTGATGGGCAACAAATCAATGTAAATACGACTTTAATCCCCTCCTCAATTTTTTCAACCGGTTTACGAATGAATACTTTAATCGACCCAATCCTAGTTGACTATGATTTTTTTCTAAGAGCTGGGCTTTTACACCAAGTAAAATTTCATCTTCTTGAAAAATCATTAATACAATTTCGTGTTCATGAAGGTCAATTATCTCATAAAAAAATTACAGAGAGTTTAAAAAATTTAGAAAAAACTAGAGATGATATTCTATCCAATTTTGATGAAAAAACAAAAAATAATTATTTAAAAAACTTGAAAATTTTTAGAAAGAAAAAATCATTTTCTAAAAAATTACTAGAAAGCGGATTAAAATTAAGTACAGCCTTGCTTCCCAATTCAACTACTGATCGCATGCTTGTTTTTTACCTAAATAAAATGAGAAAAACAAGATAGGTAAAAAGCTGTAAAATACGGAAATGACCTTAAAAAGAGGGTAAAATAACCTTCAAAGTTTTGTAATAATTTGGATATGACAAAAAGATTTAAATTCTAAATATCTTACGTAATAATATGAAATTTCTGTATCTTTCCATTATTATAATTGCTGCAGGAGTTTCCGTGGGTACAGCAATGGCTGCAACTTTTAACGAAAATGTGGTTATTAATGGAAAGCTAACAACGAATGATGCAGGTTTCCAGTTCGAAAGAACTGACAATGTTCAGACTACCATGAGGTTGATTAATGACGATAAACAAACAGTATTTCAATTCGAAGATCCTACTGAATTACAAAAATACCTTATGAGAAGTACACCAGGTGTAGCAGGAAACTTGGAGTTTCTGGACTTTTCAGGGGCATCCCCAACAGCAAGAATTGATCTTGCAATTGAAAGATCATCTGGTAATGTTGGAATCGGAACAGGAAACCCAACAGAGCAACTTGATGTAAATGGAAATATCAAACTAGCTGGTAATATTTTATCAAATGGTGATATTTGCATAGGTGCTTGTACGTAACCTGTAAAGCCCATCAAAACTTATTTTAAAAATTTTTAGAAATTATTAATCTGTAAAAGATATAACTTTTCTATATCTACATTTTTTAAACAGTATTTTTCAATTCATTTTTAATTTTTTTATTTTAATTAAAAAATGCAAAAACATTTGGATTTAATAGATAACATGTAACAGAATTTAACAAAAGATTCAAGGTTAATTATGAAATATCATAAAAAAACATTGAAATCAAAAAAAAAATAACTTATTTACAGGCACCAATCACAAAATCGTATGAGTAAATATATCAGTATTAACAACTCTAAAAATAATTCTAAAAACTATGACTTTTCTGAAAATTTATCCATTAACATAAAAGTTCATCCAGATGATGAAATGATGAATAATAGGAAAAGAAGGAATAAACCTGAGGTAGGATATTTTAGGCAAGGAAAAAGAGATGCCTTTTTTTTTCGGGATGGGATAAAACGACATCGACCTGATTTACTTAAAGATAAAAAATTACTTGAATTTGGTTGTGGACATGGGAGGGTCGCTAGGCATCTAAGATATTTACTAAATCCGTCTCAATTCTATGTAGCAGATCTATTTGACAGTGCAGTAAATTTTTGCGCAGATGAATTTAATGCGATTCCCTTTCTTATTTCAAAGAAAAACCCTATTTCACAGATAAAAACAAAATTTGATTTGATTTTGTCCTATTCAGTGTTTAGTCATCTACCTCCTGCTAGCTTTGAAGAAAATCTAAGGCAGTTATGGACTATACTAGACAAAGATGGATTACTCTTATTCTCGGTAACAAATGAACAAGTTGCAATAAAAAAAGGCATTTCACTTGAAAAAGGATATAATTTTTCAGATTTGAAAAATGAAACCAGTGGAAGATTATCACCAGCAGATTATGGGTTCATGAATGTTTCTGAATCATTTGTTAGAACGATATTAAATAAAATTGGCTTTCGACTATTAGAGTTTGCAAAAAGAGATATACGACAAGATGTTTTCATAGTGCAAAAAATTTAATTTGGTTAAATAATTTTTTAATTTTCTGAAAATGTGAAATTTAATTTTTTAGTTATTCACAAAAAATACTTCTAAAAATTATGAACCGTATTGACAAATTTGGAAATTGATATATTTAAAATTGTTTTAATTTATTTCTAAACTTTTTATCAATTTGGAATATATATTAAAATTGGAAATAAATAAAATCCTCCGGATTACCGCTATAAAAAAATAGTATAAGTAATACTGTCGATAAAAGAAAAATAAACCAATAGGATAATTTGAAACCTGATATTTTCTCCACTAAATTTGGATTCCTATAGGAAATAAAATGTAAAAAGAAAAATAACCCAATAAGAAAAACCGCAAATTTATTTGTAGAAATAATTTCTATAGTTTTTTCGGTTGCAAAATCAATTAAAACATATTTTTCCATCGAATACATTAAAGATTCATAATCCTGAACTCTAAAGGCAATCCAAGTTAAGAAAACAAGATATTGTGTAATAATAATAGAAATAATTTTACCTATCTTGGTTTTGAAAAATAAATTATTTTTTAATACTGGAACTTTATCTAAAATAAACTTGTGAAGTGCTAAATAACTTCCATGAAGCAATCCCCAAATTACAAAATTCCATGACGCGCCATGCCATAAACCTCCCAAAAACATTACAATTCCTAAGTTTAGATATGTTCTTCCTTGAGATTTTTTATTTCCTCCAAGAGGAATGTAAAGATAATCTCTCAACCAACTTGACAATGAAATGTGCCATCTTCTCCAAAAATCAGATGGTGAAGTTGCAAAATAGGGTTTGTTAAAATTTACTGGAAATTTAAAACCCAAAACCATGGCAGCACCTATTGCAATATCAGAATACCCAGAAAAGTCACCATAAATTTGAATGCCAAAGGCTATTGCTCCTAAAATAATAGTGAAGGATTCTTCTCCAAGTGGGGATGAAAAAATCTCATTTACTAGAGGAGCTATGTTGTCAGCAAAAAACATCTTTTTGAGAAATCCAAAGGCCATTAAAGTGATGCCAAATTTGAGCTTTGAATCCTCAACTAGAATTAGTCTCAAAGAAGCATTATCTCTGGCATTTTCTAATTTTTCCCTTAATTGTGGCAAAAAATCCTTTGCTCTAACAATTGGTCCAGCAACTAATTGAGGGAAAAAGGCTACGAATAATGCAAATTCTCTTAGGGTTTTTGATGGTTTTAAGATACCTCTGTAAATATCTACAGTATAGCTAATTGTTTGAAATGTATAGAACGAAATTCCAATAGGAAGTATAATATTTAAAATTGGAATTTCGTTGGCGAAATTAAAGGTTGATCCTAGGAAATTAAACTGTAAAATGGCAAAATCCGCATATTTGAAAAATCCTAATAATCCAAGATTCCCTGTAAGGCTTGTAATCAGCAAAATCTTTTTTCTTTTAATGCTTTTTGCCTTCCAAATTTCTTTTCCGATATAATAATCGAGTAAGGTCGAAAAAATTAGCAATCCAATAAGATAGTTACTTGAAAAAAAGAAGAAAAAATAACTCGCTCCTAAAAGTAAGACATGTTGAAAATTTTTGTACCTTACTACTGTTATAATTCCAACTACCAGTGTGAAAAAAATAATAAATTCAATGGTATTGAAAAGCATTAATTTTAAATTCCCTTTAGTATTTCATTTGCAATGTCTTCATAATATTGGATAGATTTCTCATGAAAGGCAATATGACGAAAATCATTCCAAATTTCTAGGTCAGAGTATTTTAAATGATGATCAATTATTATTACTCCATATTTTTTTGATAGATTATTCGTATAGGTAATATACTTTTTTTCATCTTCTTCGGGTATTACATTTCTATACAATTCATGATAGGGCGCTAAATGGAGAAAAACTTTGATCTCATTCGATGTTAATTCTGAAACGATTTTTTCTAATGCAACACCATTTTTACCTTCAGGAAACATATTTTTTCGATAGTTGATTTTGTGATATTTTTCGTTCATTTCTTTTTCTGATAATATGGGCTTTCCAATTTGATACTGAAAAGGATGTTTGGGATCTTTAATTATTGGAGGATCAATCTTTTTTTTGCCAACTTGATCAATTATTTGTAAGGTAGTTAATTTTGGATTCTTAAAATTATCAAGATCAACACCAAAATTTAATTTATTTAATGACCAGTCTCCCAACTTGAAATTATTTAACTCTGTAAATTTACCCGTTGGAATTACTCTAGGACCTTCTCCTTCAGGCATCTCGTCTACTAATTTTAGATCTCTATATCCTATTGTATAAACAACAAATTTTGGTTTGGAATTAATTATCGAATCTAAAGATTGTATCCTTTCAGATGGAAAATCTTGAGGTTTTCCTAAATTGTAGATTTCTATATTTTGTCCATTTTCTTGTAAAACTTTCTCAATATGTGTTTGATTTATCCTAACTGTCATACTAGATCCGATAAGATATCCCCTTTCTTTTTCATCAAAATCTTGAGAATAAAACAAGTATTCCCATTTTTCGATATCTGAATTAGAACGATAATTGTCATTTACTAAATATACTAAAAGAAAGCTAATTGCAATACTAGTAAACACCACAAAAGGAATTTTTTTATTCACTTAACTTTCTAATCTCATAATTTCTAAATACTTTTTGAATTAGAATCCTTTTTCCTTATAATAAAATTCCAATAATATGGGAAACAAAGCCAATTATTAGAAGGGCCATTCCAATCATAGAATACTTCTTTGCATCCTTCCAAAAATCTTCTAAAATTAACCAATCTACCGAGTAAGCCCCAATTGAGCCAAAAATTTTTTTCATCATTTTGGAAATACTAGCTACGATAATTATTACTCCTATAATGTTTAACAATAAACCAAATGTAATTAATAATTCATTCAATTAATGTTGGAACAAAATTGATCTATATATTCTTAAATTCTTTAAAATTATTTTCAATTATATTTTTCATTATTTTATTCATCGTTTCTATTTCCAAAGGAGAAAATCTATCTTTCCAATCCTTTTTGGAATGATATTCATTCTTGAAATTATTTACAAATGACTCTAGGTGTTCTTTACTAACCTCAATTTGAATAAAATCACATACTCTTTCTAAAATTTCCAACGTATTATGAACTAGATCTTCATATTCTATTACGAGTCTATTTTCTTTTGGATGGTTTTCAAATGTTTTTTGTAAAATTAAAACATGATCAGTCCATAGTTTTGCCCTTTTTTCAATAAAATCTAATCGTTTTTTGGGCTCGGTTGGAAATTCCTCCCATATTCTTGAAACAAAACCATCTGATTGTCTAGATTCAGAAAGAAAATCAATGGTATGTCGTCCATCTCTAAGCATAATAATAATTTTAGAATTTGGCATACATTCAGAAATTACGTCTGAGGCACCCAAAGTTGCAGGTTCCTTTATCAAAACCTTGGAATTACAATCTTTTATTTCTGCAAAAATTCTGTTTAGAATTAACTCTTTTAGATAAAATTGCCAGGTTTTCTTGTAAGGGTCAGAAAAAAAATAGCTATTTGCAGATTTCCTCAAATCTTTACGTCTAACAAAATGATTCTTTATTTGTCCTGCAGAAACTCCAATATGGTCAGAAACATATGTATCGTATAACACATTCATTTCTTGGGAAAGATTTGATGCTAACCAATTTTTTCCACTTCCAATGGTTCCAAACACCCAAACTAAATTTTTTTCAAAAATATTCTTTTCATTTTCGTGCATAAGTAAATCCAATATGTTGTTAACCCACCTTGTATATTTTTAATATACATTAAAATGATTTGAAGATCACACGCTTTAAATCCTAAAAATGGTTTTTTAATTCAGTTTGGAAGCTAATCACGATCTCGGAACGAATCACCCTATTGGAAGCCACCATTATAGAGCATTTGTTGGGCCCCCTGAAAAATATGATTTAATCGGGGCTAGTCAATTTAATTTAATGACTTCTCTTGGTCTAAGGGAAAATCATTTTTTACTAGATATTGGATGTGGTTCTCTTAGAGGTGGTCGACTTTTTATTCCATACCTTTTATCAAATCATTATTTTGGAATTGAACCCGAAGAATGGTTAGTACAAGAAGGAATAAATCAAAATCTTGGAAATGACATTCTTAAAATAAAATCACCTCAATTTAGCTTTGAAAAAAATTTTCAATTTGATGTTTTTGATAAAAAATTTGATTTTATTCTTGCACAATCCATTTTTTCACATGCCTCAAAAAAACAAATAGAGACATGTCTTCAGTCTGCAAAAAAAGTAATGAAAGAAAATTCTTTTTTTGCAGCTACTTTTCTAAAAGGTGATACCAATAACACATCTGAAAAATGGCTATATCCTGAAAGCGGTACTTTTACTTTAGAATTTTTTTTAAATTTAATTGAAGATCAAGGACTTTTTGGAAGACCTCTAAAATGGGAACATCCAAATGGCCAGACTTGGTTGGTAATTACTAAACCTGAAAACAAAGAAAATATTCCAAATTTATAGAAAAAAAATTTATTTTTTTAATATGGAATATACTCATCTAAAATTATTCTCAATATCCCACACGTTTCAGGGTTTCACCCATAATCTCATTCATTAATTGAATTTCCTTTTCGTTAAAGTTATCTTTCCATTTTCCTGGGGAG
>JANQNN010000047.1 GCA_028279545.1 Nitrosopumilaceae archaeon | reverse complement strand
AGTAGGCTATGCATTTGGAGTTACAATCGTAATTCTGAAAGTAATGGATGCCGTTTGGCCAGGTGGAATCAGAGTCACTCCAAAGGAAGAGGAGATTGGCCTCGATTTAGCACAGCACGGAGAAAGAGCATACGTAAACGAATAGAAAATTCACTTTTCTTTTCTTCTTTTTATTTTAAAAAATATAATTTACAAAAGTTCTAACCCAATCAAAAATTAAAAAATTTATTTTTTACATTAAATTATCCTTGTTTACATTAGTCAGCTGATAAAATATTTAATGCGTAGCTGTCGTTGAAAAATTTGTTTTGCAACTTTACGCTAACTGCAACTCCTTTTTCCTGCACATCAAACTTTGCTCTGCTAAATGTGGTTTCATATTCATTCACTTTTCTTCCATCTGAAGCCTTTGCGTGCCCTACCATTGTTACCAGCCCGTCACTGATTAATTCCTTGGCCCTTCGGTAGGCTGACGCTTGGGGGAATTTTGATTTTGTAATTGCCTGCGGTATTGACTTGGGTTCTTTTAGCAAAATGTCTAGGATAATTTTTTTTATAGGATCTCCATATGACTCAAAAACCATTTTAGTGATTTGTGGATCTTTGATAATTATCATAGACCCACCGTTATTTTTTTTATCCAACTCCACAATTCTCCTGAAAATCCTGCGTTCCATCCTTAATACATTATTTCCAAAAAACTTTCTCAAAACCAAATCAAGCTTTGAAAAATCTTGAGCTGCCTCCAGCATTGAAATTCCAAGAGTTTGGTTAATTTCCTTTTCAATCTTTTTAAAGGTACGGTTTCCAAGATCCTCCTCAAGAATGTCCTTTACACTTTTTGCAATAATTACATCTAAGGGGTTCAATTTCACTTTTCTTTTGAAATTTACCATATTTATGAAATAGTATTTTGGAGAATCAATACAATAATTATCTGAAATAAAAAAATGAAAAATCAGAGGATGCTTGCTAAAATAAACCCGGCAATTCCAATTGCCACGCTTGCAAAACCTAATCCACATACTTTCTTCTCACAAAAACAAGGTTCTGAATCTAATTGAGATTCAGAGCCTTTGAGGAAAACCTGTTCTTTTTCTGGGTCCATATGCCTACTAGGGTGATTTTCTAAATAAAAATTTGCTACAATTCAAATTGAACCAAAAGTTAAAAGCAAATTTGAACCAATTAAAGATCAAAATGGACAAAGACAAACAGCCTGATACCGGGGGCCTATTGACAAACGAAGAACAAAATTTTCAGATTTTTCCTAACGATGATGACAGGCTAAAAATTCTGGGTGAGGTTTTTAGTAATGAATCAAGCAGAAAAATTTTGACTCTACTTTTGGACAAAGAGTTGACCGTAATGGAGATTTCAAAAGAATCGGGAATTTCTGCAAATTTGATTATTTATCATCTCAAGAAGATGGTAAGCTCCGACATTGTTTCAATAACAAAGGAAACTAAGAACACCCGTGGGCGTCCTTTGAGATATTACCGTGCAAAATCTGCAATTGTTATTGCCTCAAAGGATGCATTAAATCATTCCAAAATTAAAAAATCCTTGCGAAAAACCCTTGAGGGCATTTCAAGGTTTAGTGTGGTGGGAATTGCCGGTGTATTGGCATGGACAATTACAAATTCACACTCTGCATTAGAACTTGCCTTCAAATACCCTCGACCCACCTTGCCGCCGTTCATGGCTCCGGTGGGACCTCAATCAGGCGGAGACGTTTTCTCTCCAGCAATAACCGTAGCTGGAGTAGTGACAGCTGGTCTTTTAATTAATTATTTTATCCCAAAATTAATTCAAAAAAGAAAGAAGTCTTTGTAAACTCCCTGGGAAACTAACGAAATTTTGCTTATACCTGAAGTAATTAACCCGGAATAATAAAAAAATGAAGAAGGAAGGAACCGTAACCCTCTTGGGTAGATTCACTATGTTTTGGGCAAGATGAAGAAAATCTTGTTGGTTCCAACCCTGAAAATATTAGAAAACAGTTTCTTAAAAGTAAACCTCTGTTTTGATTTATAATCCATAGTGTTTCAGATAGAAATTGTCCAAATAGCCAAGTTTTATTATTTTGTCAGCTTCGATTTGGGAATTTCTTTAAATCATTTAATAATATATTACGGTCATGAATTATGAAGAATTTTTTAACGAGGTCCTAAGAGTGGATAGGTCCATTCGTTTTGTCGGGGTTCTTCACAACGGCAATGTTATCACAAAATTGCGAGAGGGGCTGCAACCCTACCTGACTGCTGAGGAATCTGAGCAGTCAATTAGGGACTCCAGGCTAAGATGGGATTCAAGGTCGATGTATGCAGGAAAAATTGGGGACCCGCATTACGTGATAACCCTTCATGACAAGATAATGAGGTTTACAATCCCAATAGGTGATGAGGGATTGCTCCTGTTTAGCACCGAGCCTGACGTGTACCCAATCATAATAATAAAGGAAATCATACAAATCAAGGAGGAATTTTTTCCAGAAAGCAAAAATCATCTAGATCCGAAACTATTAGACTCCCAAAAACCAGTTTCTGATATTTGGAAATAATTCAGCCATTAGGCCTGGTTGTTCAAAAACAACTGACACCGCTTTATTATTCAGTTGGTTCATTTCTCCCTCAATGCAAGAACCATCTGCTGATGAATGGGACGAGGAAGATTTGGAATTTTACAAGAAAATCAAAGAAGCAGAGCGGCTAGGTCAATTCAACTACAAGGAAATCGAGTAGTCCCATTCCTTTTATTTTAGAATGCCCAAGTGGATTTTACTGTCCTCCTAATTGGACATCTTATCATCCGAAATTGACAGCCATCCTCCCGGGCTTAACAGGAGTCAAAACTATTTGAAAATTTAACGGAACATCTGTTTTCTAAAAGTTCATTTTCACATTGAACCATATCATCCGAATTTATTTCCTGATCTATCACAGCTCCATCTAAAGGGCTCCTATAAGGTTCGTTATTGTCAAACATGTTGGAATTTTTTTTCAAGAATTTCACCATATCATTTGTGCAAACATCAGGGATGTCCCATCCCAGGAATGCAGGATGTCTGTTTCCTGGCCCACCAAAAGTTTCCTCAAAATCCCCGATAATTTTAGATTCATTTGTTGCCCAACCCCGTTCAACCAATTTTGGTATGGATTCTGGTTTAAGGCATACAAAATTCCCGTTTTTCCCCTTTTGAGCCAATTCTAGTTCAAACCTACAGCTAAGACTGTCAAAAGGGGTCCCGGACTTTATCTGATTTTTGATTGAACTTTTGCTGGAGTCTACAATCATCCAAGAATCTTGTATAAAGGTGCCCCTAAACGGAAAGGAAAGTGCTTGGGAATTTTTCCAAATAAAATATTCGTAAAAATAAATCCCATCTTTTTCAGGAATCCACGAATATTCCAGCTGGGTTTTACTTTGCCCACCTATATGTGACGGAATGAATTGGATTTTCTCGATTTTACTATCTGGGTATTTTGTAACATCTCCTTCGGATATTCCTTTAGGTGATTTTTTAATCTGAATCATCCAATCAAAGTCAAAATTTTCTCTAGAGATGTTTATTACACTTGCAGTAAGATTGATTGGTTTTTTGTATTCGTCGGATCGTTTGTTTTCATGATGGGTCGTGTCTTTTAGAATGACTGGCATGTAAGCTTTGTGAACCATGGTGGAATCATTTGATTCTGCATAGAGTCTTACGTGGTCAGGGGTTTTTTCTTCTGGAATTATCGAATGAATTGTAAATTCCTTTGTCTCTTTCCCATCAAGAATTAATGGTTGAATATCGTTTTGGCCATATCCTGCTACCCCGACAAAAACATCTGAGTCTTGAAACAAGCTTGCCAAGACGTACACATTTTCAGTTTTCTCCTGATTTGTATTTGTAATTTTCCCAGTAACTTTCCATTTGGTAAAAACATCCTCGGTAGTTTTACTCTCAATTGTTTCAATTTCTTCCAACCCTTCAAAAGATAATTCCAAATCAGCAGGTTTCCAATCAAAATAATCCAAGGTATTGGTACCACCTGTATGCACCAATGCAACTTTCTTTGCTGTATTATTATCAATATCATCAATGGTTATCTGAAATGGAAAAGGGACTGCATAAGGGATAACAAACCCTCCACCTATTGGAAGTGTTTCGGTAAGAAGAATATCTTTTTCCAACAATACGTTGCGATTTTCATCTTCAAAAATGAAGCGGTAGCTGGTATTTCCAAACGGTTCTCGTTTGTAAGAATCATTCCACAACTCGCCACTAACTACCAAATTTCCAGTTTCAGGATCAATATGATGGGTAATTTCCCAAGGAAAACAACAAACCGCTGAGGAATAATTTATAGATGAGAGGGAAAATACTGCCAAAACTGTGGCAAATAATATGCGCCCTATCATAATATCAAAAAATGACCAGAGTTCATAAGGACTTCGAATCTTTGAAGAGTTAACCTACCAAGGCCTGCTCAACAATGCAAAGTACAGATGGAAAAGGAAACCCTATTTCTATGAAGGCCAAATTTAAGTATCTTACAATTACCAATCCTAATATGTTTGCATGTACGGTTTGTGGATTAAAATTTGAACAAGAAAAACGTCTGAAAATCCATTTCAAAACTCATGAAAAAAGAGAAGCAAAACCAAAAAAACAAAAAAGAAATGAAATGCCTGATTTTGAGAAACCTGATTTTTCTCAGGTAATGTAAGATCTGTTAAGAACCATATTGAAAAAAATTGAGACTGAAGTGAGGTTTGGCAGATTCACTCCTAAATCCTGAGAAATACATATCTAATAAACTGACCAAATTTTATTGTGGATTCATTTCCTATTGCAGAGATTTACAAAAAAGTTGCAAAAATCAATCTCTTAAGGGACAGTAATAAATCAGTAATCGGCACTGGTACTGGGTTTTTTTATTGGAACTATAATGACGGGATTTACTTTGTAACAAAGCGCGATTCAATAATTGTTGAAGAAAAAGGATTTTTGCCAGATTCTGTTGTCCTGTATCCCAACATTGAGGCAAAAAATTTTGGAGATGGAAATGGCATGTCCCTTTCCCTTTATGATAAAAATGAAAAACCCACTTGGAGAATGCTGCCAGGCAGCTTCAATGAGCCTTTTGTTTCAATTCCAGTTTCTGATCAAATTCCAGACCTTGAATTCACAGACTTTTTTGTTGCCACAGAATCACTTCCCTCACTGGTGTATCTTCCTTTGGGGGAGGTTTCACTAGAATTTCAAATACCAATAGCCGTTTCTCTTGCTGATTACTTCTTTTATTCTGACTCTGAAAATGAAAAAAATTTCCACAAACATGTTGAAGATCAAGTCGGATTCAAGATTAACAGAAAAGGATTTGCCAAAGACATGCTTGAGATGGTGCTGGTGTTGGTCAACTACAATATGGAAGATCTTGAAAAAACAAACAAAAACACTGAAAAATATCTCAATATTCATCAAGGATTAATTTTGGAGCTCAACAAGATTATAAGACAATTCAGTGACGTTCTAACCCCATCGATACTTGAAAGAATAAAAAATATCTTTGAGTTACTAAACCAGAAGAACTTTTTGGCAGATAATCTAGTTATAAGATTCCTGATAAACAGAGTATTACAGCAATTGGGAAACAACATCTCCTTTATTTACTAGATTTTTGGGTTTGAACAAACGCGAATTGCATGGACTTGTATTTACATTTGGGCCTTGTTTATTTTTTAAACATGCAAATATACGAATCAGAAATTTTCGTATAGTCTAGTTTTGCAGAGGTATGTGTCTTGTCCTCTAAGATTCCTCCCAAACACAAATTAAATTCAGCCAATGATTTCAATTAATTTTTATGAATATTTTTACGAGTTTGTGAATAATCAGTTGTTTTTCTTAAAATAAGATGACATTAACATGAATTTGGTAAAATGAAGAAAAGATATCTGGTCCTTCTTCCGCTTGTACTTTCAAGCTTTACTCATTTGGTAAACCCTGTAGGGTTTCCAGACATTTTCTTCGATGAAGGAATCTATATGAGAAGAGCAATGAACACAATAGAAACTGGTAATCCTCAAGAAGGTTTTCTTTATGACCATCCGTATTTTGGCCAACTAATTCTTGCCGGTATTTTACAAATTACAAATTACCCCCCTGATCCCTTACCAACTGATCCTTCATCACTTCAAAATCTATACCTAATTCCAAGATTGTTTATGGGAATGATTGCAGTGCTAAGCACTTTTCTTGTATACCAAATTGCAAAAGAGAAATTTGGCAACAACGTTGCACTGTTGTCATCAATCCTATTTTCAGTAATGCCATACACATGGATTTTCAATAGGATTTTGCTTGATTCTATTCTCTTACCTTTCCTTCTTGCCTCAATTTTACTTGCAACACATTTTGCAAAACCTGAAGGCAAATTGTGGCTTGCGCCACTTTCGGGAATTATGTTAGGCTTGGCAATATTTACAAAAATTCCAGCGTTTGTGTTCATTCCATTTGTGGCATGGTTAGTTTTTCAGAAGAGAAAAAAATACACAGATTTGCTGATTTGGATCATGCCAGTTTTGTTGATACCAATGCTATGGCCTGCAAATAGTATTTTTTTAGACCAGTTTGATTCATGGATTGAAGGGTTGTTGTGGCAGGCAGAACGAAGTACAAGTGTTCTAGAAATTATTGGGTACTTTCTAATCATTGATCCTATGCTTTTCGTTATCGGTATGGCGGGAATCATTTACTCAGCAATTACTCGAAACAAGTTTGTCTTGTTTTGGTTTGCTCCTTTTATGATATTTTTGTCATTGATAGGTTACAAGCAATACTTCCACTGGATACCAATAATTCCAATTTTGTGTATTGGTGCAAGTATATGGGTACTGGATTTACCTAAAAACATCAAATTGCTCAAATCAAAACCAATCCATCAATTAATTATTTCCTCAATTATCCTGTTTGGGTTTTCAAGTACTGTTCTAATAATAGCAAACGATGTTTCATACAACCAATTTGAAGCACTGTCGTACGTACTTGAAAATTTGGATGATCAAAGTACAATACTAGCCGGTCCAGTTTATTCCTGGATTCTCTATGATGTTTTTACCATAGAAAATGTACCAAGAGATTATTCTATGATTTTATTTGGGCCAGTTGAAACAAAAAGAATTACAGTTATTGCAGATCCGCACTTTATGCAAAACTTACAGAGAGGCTACGAACTTCAAAAAGCATACAATAATACCAAATCAGTCCAATACTTTGAAGGTGGAATAAACTACTTTGACACTCAAATTTATCCCTATACTAACATGAATTTAGTTGAAGAGGCATGGTCAATAGATGTCAGAAAAGGAGATTGGAAATAAACCAAAGTTGTAAAGATAATAAAATTCACAATAAACATTTTAATCCAAATTAAAAACACAAAATTTATTGTCTGTTACCGAAATCTCAATAATTTTACCAACTTATAACGAATCTAAAAATATTGGAGGTATTTTAGAGCACATTCAAAATTTTATGCCAAAAGACACAAAATCAGAAACCATTGTTGTAGATGACAATTCTCCAGATAACACTGCAAAAATTGCAGAGGATTATTTTAACTCAATCAAAGAAAAAACAAGTCATACGATTAATGTAATTAAAAGGAAAGCTAAGGATGGTTTAAGCTCAGCAATTTTAAATGGCATTCAGCAGGCAACAGGCAATACCATAATAGTAATGGATAGTGATTTTTCTCATCCTCCGCAAATAATTCCAAAATTGATCGACACTTTAAAACAAACTCGTTGTGATATTGTAGTTGCATCACGATATGTCAAGGGCGGCTCTATTCAAGGGTGGCCATATAAAAGGAAAATTATGAGTAAGGTTGCAACTATTATTGCTAACAAAGGATTGGGAGTTAATACAAAAGATCCGATGTCAGGATTTTTTGCATTTAATAAAAATATTCTAAAAGGAATTAATTTTGATGCTATAGGCTACAAAATGTTACTAGAAATTCTAGTTAAAACCAAGGGTGTTAAAGTTCAGGAAATACCTTACGCTTTTACCGATAGAAAAGAAGGGGCAAGCAAACTTGCGGTATCAACTATTTTTGATTATTGCAAATCAGTTTGGAAACTTTACAAATATGGAAGAAGAATACGAAAAGAAGAAAGTAGAATATCAGTTCGTTTTCTTTCAAAGGCTGCAAGATTCTTTACAGTGGGTGCTTCTGGATTAGTTATAAACTATCTATCATCTATTGTGTTTGCATCAAGTGCGAATGTATGGTATATTCATGCAACCATGATGGGAATTGTTTTTTCTATCACTAGTAATTTTATTTTAAACAAATATTGGACCTTTGAAGATAGAGATTTTTCTTTGAAAAGAACAATCATGCAGTACGCAAAATTTGTAGGTTTTAGCTCTATAGGAGCAATAGCTCAACTTGGAATGGTATATTATCTTGTTGATGAGGGAGGTTTTTCATATCCAGTTTCCTTGGTATTGGCAGTTGGAGCAGCAGCTTTTAGCAATTTCTTATTAAATAAAAAATGGACCTTCAAAGAAAAAATCTGGGAATAAAATTTAATCATAGCTCAAATGAGTGATTTTAAAATTATAATGAATTCAACTTTGGATTCTTTCAATCAGATTGGAAGGTTTTAAACAGAAACCTAAAAATAAAAATTAAAAAATTTATCAATTTATGAAGATTCTAAAGTATGAAGATATTGTTTAAATATTAAAATATCTTTTAGGATATGTTGGGAGATACAATAGAAAAACTGCCTGATTTGAGAAAACCTTCCAATGATATCAATACCATAAATTTGGCACTATATCCATATGTTCCAAGGCCAGAACAATTTGAAAGAGTCGTGAAAAACGCGTGGCAAAAAGTACATCCTGAGGTTACCATTAATTTTGTAGATTACAATTGCTATAACGATGACCCTCCAGATAATCTAGACGTGTTTGCATTTGACTGCATATTTTTGAGTTATTTTGTGTCAAAAGGTTATCTCACTACCATTCAACAGTACCAAATTAATCGTTGGATAGATATCCATAATTATGCATTGTCTGCATGCAAAAATAACGGTCAGTTTTTTGCAATACCGTACTTAGGATGTGTTAATGTATTGTTTTATAGAAAAAATGATGCTGATCTTGCAGGAGCATCTAGTCTAAACGAGATATATCAAATATTAGGTGACAGTACAAATCCCGATAGTCCCCAACCTCCTCAGAATCAAGGATTGTTGATTGACCTCACAGGAGGTACCACAGATTCTTGTCTTTATTTGGATGCAGTTATGGAAATTAATGACAAATATCCACGTGATCCTATACTCCCACCTGCAAATAATCTCGAAAAGCAAGCGTTGACTAATCTTCAAACTCTAGTAAAAATGGCAGGACACGCACAAGCAAGTTATGATGATGCAGGAAGACAGCGTGTAGATTGGTTCACACAAGGTTATGGTAGGGCAATGATTGGAGTAACTGAAACACTTGGATCGT
Source organism: Nitrosopumilaceae archaeon (assembly GCA_028279545.1). Taxonomy (GTDB): domain Archaea; phylum Thermoproteota; class Nitrososphaeria; order Nitrososphaerales; family Nitrosopumilaceae; genus Nitrosomaritimum. The sequence goes on along the minus strand of JANQNN010000047.1, from coordinate 108,700 downwards.
TTCCAGTAGACCAAATTGATGAATATAGCCTACATGTAATGCCTCTTGCAGGTCTTAGAATATCTCAGACATTTTTTGCAGATGGACTTGGAATCAACAGCAAGATAGATCCTCAAAAATTACCATTGGCACTTGAATTGATAAATCTGATTGCAAGTCATGATGTCGTGTATGACAGCATAATTGCAGACAATCCAGGAGATGATCCTCAATTTCTAATTTCTGTAAGAGGAAGCGTACTTGCAGATTTGATGGACGTATCAAAAAGGTATTATGATATTGTAAGTGTTGTATTGAATCATGTTGATCTTCCTTTTTTGATAGGTTCTGCTTCAAGGCAATGGTTGACTGACAATAAATCTGATATTAGAAATGAGATTCTAAATAATGTCTTTGAGGGTAAAACCTTCACAGAAGACATGTTTGATGATTCAGAACCTCACCCAACACACAAATCACGACCTGTTAACCTCTTTAGAAGAAAATAATTGTTCAAAAGAGCAATTGGATGGTACGAATACCAGTAGTTCTAATATTTTAATTAATATGAATAAATTCTAATGAAATTATTTATTGAAAAAATCCATCTTTGAAAATGCACTAAACAGGATGTGGGAATTAAAAGAAATGCTTAATCAGATAATGCATATTTTTTTCTGATACGCGCTATCTTTTGTTCAGTCATATCCATCTTTTCGTTGATTAATTGAATTTTCTTTTTTAACTCTTTCCTTTTTTGTTTCTTCAAGTTCTTGATTGAATAATCTTCTTCACTCATCATTAATTTCCTCGTTTAGTTTTTTTACTTCAGCCAAATCTTTTCTTATATCATCAAATGCATCAGATAAATCTAACGCATCTTCTTTAGCCCCACGATACTTTTTATTTTCGGTAGCAAGATCTACTTGTGCTTTCTGAACTTGTTTATTTAATTCTCCCATTTGTCTTTGGCCAAAATAATAGCCTAAAACAGCAGCAACTAAACCCACAAGTAAAGCTGTCATTTTTTCTAAAAGTATGGCATCTTTGAATACCAGTAAGACAACTCCAAAAAATATCATAAATGGTATTATGACAATCAATGCTATGGTAAATGTATATTTTTCCTTGTCAAGTTTATGTTTGGTTGAGTTAGTTGAATCATTCGACATAGGATAATACTATAGTCAATTTCCCTTAAAACTGTTTATTCAAGATATCAAAAACTTTTCTACCTAGATACCCAAAAAAGTAATTTTGAATTACTTTTTCTCTGCCATCAAAGTTTTAATGATTGTTAGAATTTTTGGATCAGATAACAATTTGACAAAAGATTCCATAATTATGGGATTAATTTCGGATTTGGGATTTTGTTTTTTATGTCCACAAAAATAACTTAAACATTTTTCTAACATATCCGCATTGATTTTGTTTCTTTCCAAGAAGTCTATAATGGCTTTGTTTTTGATTAAGCATTTCAATAAATTACATATTCGTTCGTCTCGTTCATTCAGCCAATCTATCAACCCATCATTTGATCTAGGTTCTGGATTATCGCCTCCCTTCCAGACAGACCCAGTAACAAGCTGCTCACGCGTAAATTGATTTCCACGCAATGTCCTTCCAGAACAATATATATGAAATTTGTAGATTCCTGAAAAAGAAGATACAGATTTAATTTCAAATATTCCTGGTTCTATTTCATCTAATGTCAATGTCACTTTAGTGTTATCTGGTCTTTCAAGTTCTGCTCTAATAGAAGCACGATTGTGAACAGGGAGTCCATATTCAGTAAGGTTGACTCTGAGTGTGAAAGTTCCTCCAGGTTCATAGCTATTTTGTGATAAGTTGGCTGTCATGCGCAAATTTGAATAGGATTGAACACTTGCATTATATCGAATTCCGTGCGTTGTTACTTGCTCAAATAATTTTGGATTATTATGTAGACTCTTAATATATCGATAATACTGTTCCAAATTAATTGTAAGCAAAATATTCCAAATACCTGATGACGCACCTGTTTGTCCAATTGGAACAGGCAATGTCAGTCTATAATAATTGGTGTTTCCAGCACCAACAAAAGATACACCAGGTATAGACGAGGCAATGCTAGGATTTATTATGTCTCCATTGGGAGTTGCAAGAGCAAAACTAATTAGATTTGAAGAGTCGCTTAAAAGAATTATTTCACTACTAATGTCAGTTTCATTTAATAAAAATGGAATTCGATACTTCTGACCTGGTAATAACCAACCATCAGGATCTAGGACAATTTGGTTATTCTCAATACCTGCAAGAATCTGAAGATAGTATTTTGAAAGCAAGAATAAATTATCTTGAGTTAGAGCTCCTGTTAGAAGAAGATAACCGCCAGTTCCATTGGTTAAGTTGTTCAAAGCTGCAGGATTTATCTGCTCTGGCGTTCCAAGACCAATGGCATAAACCCGTTCGTTAATTGCATCTGTAACTTCGGAAATATATTTTGGGGCTGTTTCCTTTCCATCTGTTAGAACTACAGTAGCTTTTAGATCATATCCGACTTCAGGTTCAAGCAGTGTATGCGCCAGTTCAAGAGCGTCTCCAATTGCCGTATTTCCCTGAGGGTTTGGCAAATGATTGATAATTTCCGTCTTTGCATTGGTTCTTCCAGTTCCAAAAAGAGGAGGACCTGCTTGGGTCAGAGGCATTACATTGTAAGCATCATGATCAAAATTTATAATTCCAATAGAATTATTTTCATGAATTACTTCGGTTAATGGTGGTGCAGAAAATTTCAAAACATCAAGACGAGTCTCAAGTGGCGAACTAAGCCCTGAAGTGAAATTCATGCTATTTGACTTATCCAAAGCTAACAAAATAGCAGCTTTGGGTCTAGCTATAGTGTTGGCTGAAATTGTGAGATCCCATTCAGAATTCGTTTCAACACAGCGGATTTTTACTGTGCCAGTTGCATTTTCACCAGGATTAGTTCCAGTATATGAAATCCAAATTCTTCCTTTTTCCTTTAAGGGAGGAATTACAACCGCAGTACCCAATGGTGTATCAAAGTTGCCTGTGCCTGCAGTAACTGTTGGCCCTTCAATAACTTCAAGTGTTATGGATTGGCAAGAACTAATTTTAAACACTGCAGCACGAACAGTGGTTTCTCCTTCTGGAATATCGTTAAAATTCAGATTTGCTGATATCGGAGATTCAAATTCAACAATTGGTGGATCAGTATCGTACAAAGATCCAAGGTCACGGTGATTTAAAACGCTATTAACCGTTGCACCCTCACTTTCCCAAGGAAACATTAAATCATTTTTATTATGTCCAACAGGACCTCCACTTTCTGGAAGATACTCTTCATTTGGATGCAGAGCTTGCCAATCTGCCCACAATTTATCTACATAACAATGATGTAAAAAGAAAACAGGATCATTAGGCGAAGTACCTGGTAACATGCTTCCTCCAACCCACCTATGAACATGATTGTGTAAGGCAGAACCTTCGGCGGGAGGATTATCCCAAGCTCCGGGCCAGCCCTCTAGTTTATTTCTAAAACTTGGGTTACTACTTCGATTCCATGGAGGATTATCATAAGGTGTTTCATTTAGGGCATTATCTACATCTCCCTGAGGTGGCAATGCTGATACTTCTGAGCCAAAATCTCGCTTTAATCCCTCAGCAGGATTCCCATCCTCATCTATTATTATCCATGAATTCGGATTTGAGGGATCGTATGCAAAGGGCCCAGTACCTACAAAATTGTCATTTCCGGAATCACCATTACCTCCCATAAGATCCTCGCCCCAAACGGGTGCAGTCGAAGGATCAGGTAATGATGAGTCTTCTGCCCAATCCCAATAAGGAATAGCAACACCAGGTACTTCTTTTTGTAATTCCAATTCTAATCGTCTTAGATACTCTCTATGCCAAGGCAAAAATGATGGGCCTCTATGAGCAGCATTACGTTCAAAAGAGGAGACAGTTGAGGGGGTGGCCCTGTCCATTGCCATTTGGTGCGCCAATACAAATTCATCATACTTTCCATTGGCCTTTAGGGCCAATACTGCCTTGACAAAATTTTTCTTTTCTGTGTCTGTTAGGTTTTTTACATTTTTCCTACAGACTACCATTTGATTTTTCGCCTCATTTGGTTTCTCCCTGAATTTTTTTTGGGGAAAATCCAGGTACGTTATCAATAACGGATTTGCATAAATCTAAAATCGATTTGTAAGTAGTATAAGGAAGGTAATTTGTTTCGTATTCTTTATTTTCGTTATAAAAAATTCTTATAGGTTTTCCATCAATTTCTACCAAAGGCTGTTCTTTATCTTTAATGATAATTTTTTTACCCTTGTACAAGGTCAATAATTCTTATCCTCATACTATTATATAAATAAGATCTTCATATAATAATTATTAATTCAAATTAAATCCATAAATCTAATTCTTGAAAAGTTTTTGTAAATCTAGATCAAAAGACGCATAATCTAAAAATTATCTATTGAAAATCATAATTTGAAACTAAAAGTTCTTTTCTGATGCCCAAAAGGCTTTTTATAAACTCTAATAGAATAAGCCAAAAGCGCCTCGGTAGCTCAGCCTGGTAGAGCGAACGCCTCGTAAGCGTTAGGTCGTGGGGTCACAGCCCACCCGGGGCTTTTTCTTTAATTTGTTTTTTCAATTATCTTTAAAAAAATTAGAACAGATTATTTTTTTTCAAGAACGAGTTAATGGTTTTTTTTGCATTTTTGATTGCAGTTTTAATTAATAGTTCTCCGTCTTTTTTATCAACAATAATTTTTTTGTCTTTTTTAATGAAATCTCTAGCCATTTTTACTAGTTCAGGATGACGATCCCGCAAAGATTTGTATTTATCACCTGCAATCTCTGGAAGAACATAGCCTCCTAAACCCATTATTGCTGGATCTTCTTTTAGAGCCTTAAGGGGGTTTTTCCTAGCTAAATTATTTATCTTTTGAAGATTTTTCTTTTTTATTAATCCTAAATATTCTGCAACTGCATGTTCGGCATGATCAGCATGTGTCATTTCCAATCTCCCAAATCTTTTGTGCTTTATGCGTACTTTATCAAAAGGAGGTATATACAAAAATGGAATTTTAGTTTCTTTCCAAATTCTTTCCTGCTCTTCTAACAAGTAATTGTTCCCCCCATGCCCACTAACTAGAACAATACATACTGAGGGAGGTAAGTGAAGTTTCCTTCTTTTTGATATTTCCTTTTTTATATCTGAAATTATTCCTTTAACAACTGTTTTTCTTTCCATTACTCCAGGATTCCAGTCTTTGGCCTTTTTTCCTTCCCTATCTCCACAATAAGGAAGATGACCTAAATAATCACCATTAATCTCCTCTGAAAGATTAACAGCTAAATGACGTGCAATAAAATCATCTATGCTTTTGGGAAGAGCTTTTCCATGATTCTCATTTTGAGCACCAATTGAAAATATTTTAATTCTATAACTATCAAAATTTAGTTTCTGATTTTGCAATTTCATTCTAATTGTTGGTTATTTTTAATTAAACTTATTTAATTTTCATTAGATTTAACTTCTGCTTGTCGCGCCTTTTCCAATGCTTCCTTATACAATACAATTTCTTTTTTTAGAAGGAGGGCAGCTCTGTATCCTTTAATTTCTTTTCTTACTTTTTCCATCTCTTTTTTATAATGAACAAATTCTTCTTTTATTTTTTTGAGCTCATTAATTGCAACTTCTTTTTCATTTGATGCATTTTCCTTATTGAAAATTTCTTGGGGTTTAGGTTGATTCTTTTGGAAGTTTTCATCAAAAAATGAATCTGCTGAAGATAAAGGTGTTATATAGTCACTTGGCTCTTCATCTAAAGGTCTTAACAATTTATTGTTTGTCTCATCACTTTCAATACCTGAAATAATTTTCTTAAAGGTTTTTACTTGATTTCGTAAATCAAATAATTCAAGTCTTTTTGGAGAATTTTCATTCCTTAAAATTTTGTATGCTTCAAAAGCTTCACACAATCTTCCTGGTAGACGAGTTTGTGCTGCTCTATATCTTGCAATACCTTCCAATCCTTCTACAAAAGTTCTTTCTACTTGGGAATCAAACTTTCTTAAAGCAGAAATTTTGTAACCAAAGGTTTCAGTTACATCAACAAAAACTTGTGGAGTAAATGAAGAGATTAAACTTACTGCCTCAAAACAATACACTTCTTGCACATTGCGTGAAACAGAAAGACTGGCTCTACAAACAGCTCTGTGATCTTGATGTCTATCATTTAACGAATGCGTGTAAATTACATCAATCTTATGCTTTTTAACTAGATTATCCAAAAATGTTATGAGTTCTGAATTTTCTCTTACATCCCCATCAGGGAAATGCCCAAAAATTAATTGCATGTCGATAACATCTGCAGCCTCCTGGGCTTCTTTTCTTCGAATTTCAGTATCTCCACCAATCTCTCCCTTAGTCACAATGACTCCAAAAATGTTATCTCCATCTAACTTGTGTTTTGCTAGAGTTGCAAAACATCCAATTTCAATATCGTCAGGATGAGCTCCAATTGCTAATACGTTCAATTTCTTTGTGTAACCTCCATATCACCAATTAACTCAATCTAAAGTTTAATAAAATCATGTTGTTGTGTAATAAAAAAAAGTTACAAAATTTTGAAATTTGTAATAATTGTTTTAAACGAACAAACAAAGACAAATATTAAAAATCAACAATTTTTTTTATTGAAATTAATTTTCTTAGAGAGCCCTCATTTTTTACAATCAATATCAAACCACGATTCTCCAGGTTTACTGCTGAAGTTATTTGACCAACCACTAATTGTATGGAACATTAAATTGATTGAGAAGGTTAAGAAAATTGACACAATTCTAATTCCTGAAAAATATAAAGAAACTTTTTTACTTGTTAAAGAAAAATTTCCCTCAATTCAAGTAAATAGTATTTCAAACGAAGATTTAGAAAACTCACAAACGCCTCAAACTGAATTGAATTTAGAAATAGAAAACCTAGATACTGTTTGGTTAAATTTGAATTCTGTTTTGTATCAAGCTAAAGATACTCAAGAATTCGTTATTGAAACAATAAAGTATCCTTGGGATTTTCTTAGAGTTATTCAAGAGGTTTTAAACAATCATGTTTTAGAATCAAAAATATCTCCCAGTGCAACTATCCCAAAATCAACAGTACTTGAAGGACCATGTGTAATTGAGGAGGACGCTGTGATAGATGATTTTTGTAAAATAAAAGGACCTATCTTTATCGGAAAAAATTCTTTTATTGGAATGGGCTCTCTTGTTCGAAATTGTATGATTGGTAGAAAAACAACCATTGGATTTAATTGTGAAATTGCAAAATGCTACTATTCAGGACAAACCGAAATTGCTCATCATAATGTAATTTTAGATAGCGTTATTGGAGAAAATGTGTGGTTTGGAGGATACACGGGTACGGCAAATGTACTTTTAACCAAAAAGAATGTAAAATTTCAGATAGATGAAGATCTTGTAGATACAGGAACCGACCACTTTGGGGCAATGGTTGGCCACAACAGTGCTGTAGGTGCTGCGGTAATTATTTTACCTGGAAGACACCTTCCAGCCAATTCATCAATTCAAGCAGGAACGATTTTTGGTAAAAAATAGCAAAAATTTTGATTTTTAAATTTAATTTTTCAGGTTTCCAAAGTTGTTATTAAACCAATTTAGTGTTAAATGAATCCTAATATTGAAAATAATGCTTTGAACATTGACAAAACATCTAGGAATTAAAAATTATTTGGATTTTTTTTAAAAAACCTTTATTTTTTACATTATTGAAAAATTTCTATTTATTTAGTATCATCTAGGGATTCAATATCTACTTCAAGCTCTTTTCCTAAACCTTTCCACCATTGTTTTCCCTCTCTGGTCATATCTTTCGCCTTTCCCTTTCTATTTTCTTTTATCGTCCTTTATAGATCTGCCGATTGAAAGGTACTTGATCTAAATTACATGTGAAAATAAAATTGAGCTCGACTAAAATCAAATTTTATCTTCTTTTTGTCTAATTTTTTTACGATAGATAATAATTGCAAGAGCTCCGCCAGCGCAACCAAAAAAGACAGGCCATCGGAATTCACTGCCAATCATTCCTAAATATGCGTAAACGGTCCCGCCAATTAAGATAAACCCGATAATTTCTAGAATTTTTATCATTGTGTCTCTATACTTAGTTGGTTTTTTCAAAAAGATATATTGTTTTGTCAACTACCTTATCCGTGGATATTTATCTTAAAATAATTCTAATCTTTATGATTGTAGGTATCCCAATCTCTTTTGTATCTCCAACTGAGGGTTCCATTCGGGAACAACCCCTAATCCCACTATTTTATGGATCGATTGCAGGAATAATTATTATCTTTTTTTACAGCGGATACAAAGAACGAAAACGAAAACAAGAAGAACGTCGAAAAAGAAGATCTAAAAAATAAATTTTATAATTCTAGTCCGAAAGATTCGGCAACATTTGAAAATTTAACATAGGACTCCAAGTATTGTCTTCCCTTTGGGGTAATTACAAATGTATTTTTTCCGTCATATTCAATTTTGTTAATTAAACCTGCGCCAGTAAGATTTGTTAGGAATTTCGATAATCTGGAATGTGATAGATTAGCCTTTGAGAGGAGACTCGTTGTTTTAATTCCATTTTGGCCTGATTGCTCAGTTGCAGTTAATAGATCTCCTACAATTTGCATGCTAGTTCTATACGAAACCATATGAATAATACAAAATATCCAAGATATAAGGGTATTATTACAAATTCAGATCAGATAAATATACTCTAGGCATGGTTTTTTGATATTGTCGCAGTTTCCAACTCCTTGGTCTGATGATTTTATTGGAGTTGCATATCGGTATTTTGATTTAAGAATGAATGTTGTGCCTCTCTATCGAGAAAGAAAAACTGCAGTTAATCTTTGGCATGACACAATTAATCTTTGGAACGATCACTCAATAAAAATACGATTTGTTGAAACAGGGGACAATTACTGGTTTATTATGGGTGCAGATTCTAGAAACCCCCAAACCAATATTTCATTTTTTAAAGTCTTGCCAAAATCAGAAAATTATGAGCGATTCAAAAAAGGTCATGAAGGTGAAGCGTATTTAAGATTGGGAATATATTCTGAAAAAACTCTAAAGGACTCAAAAAAAGATGCTTTGTGTAATTGTGGTCATGCCGCAGAAGATCATGATAAAAATGATAATGATGCATGTTTGTACGAGATTTGTAAATGTAAAAAATTTGATAGTTTTCAGGTACGTCTTTTAAAAAAGAAAAAAACTGTAACAAACATTGCGTTTCTAGATGAAAAAAATGTTAAGGATGATGCTCTTGCTTGGAACTGTTTGAACGCTAACAAATACTCTAAACAAGAATAGAATTAATTTTAATTTATTCGAGTATGATCTCCAGGATAAAACTCACTAATTTTTTTTGAATAACAATCCCCACACAAGACGCCTTCAATCTTCCACTCCTTCATAGGATTAAAATATTTTGTAATTTCTTCACCACAAAGTGCACATTTGTATTTAGATCCCAAATTACAGTTTCTATTTTAACTCAATATAAAAATCATTTTGGATTTAAAAAATTATGTTAAATATCACTTACTTTAATACAATTTAGGTAGACAGTCTGGCCAATGTAAACCTCCTGCAAGATTTTTACTTGGTTGGACTTCTACCCTTAAAATTAAAATAAGTTATCTACAAGTTTTTTTAAAGATGTTATTTCTTCTTCTTCAAGCTTAATTTTCTTATCTAGTACCCTCAACATTGTATCATTCCAAACATGTTGTGAAAAGAAATTGTGTTTTGTATTTGCCAATTCAATTTCATCTTCAACAATTGTATCTTCAAGAAATTTTGTAACTATGATATCTGTAACTTTGAGAATTCTTGAATTTAATTTAAAGCTTCGAAATATTGGTTCCAACTTTGTTGCATCTTTTTTAAAATCACCCTTGGTTTCTAAAATTTTTTTATGAATGATTTTAAAGTATACTGCAACAAAAAACAATGTGGCATATCGTTTTGTTTTATGCCCTCCTTTTTTCCCATATTTTAGAATCTTTTTTGCATATTCTTTTACAAGATATGGATACAACAAAATTTTGTAATCATCCTTGAGACTATCATTAAAAACATCATCGTACTTACTGCCTCTAGGAAGAAATTGTGCTGGTGAACTATATGCTTCAGTAGGTCTTTGTTCTATTCCTGCGACTAGGACCTGAATAGCATCTTTTGCAACAATGACTTTTTTGTGATTATCTGGGAGATATTTATTAAAAGTCAAATCCCCCTCGTATTCGAATTGTTTAGATTTTGTTTTTGTGTCAAAGGATCCTGCTTGAATTTCATAAAAATATCCGCAATTTTTTAATTGAGATTTAATTGATTTATGAAAGTCCATTAAAGAGACAAGATCCTTACCTCTTACAGAATTTTGGGAATTTCGATATTTAGTAATATTATTTTGTTCTTGTTCATCATCGGCCTTGATTATCGTCACTGTCATTGAACCATTCATGTTTTTAGTTCGTTTTGCATGGTCAACTATTGAATTAGACGTTTGGGCACCATTTACAATTTGGGGAGCAAAAAGTTTAATGATATTATCACCTAATTCTTCAAAATCACTTACTACTATTGTAATTCCATTATTATAAAAGAAAAATTTTCCAGGATTATTTTGGAGTGTATCTCTAAGACCTTTGTTAACAGTCGTTTTAAATTGCATCCATTGTCTAATATTTGATTCAAAAACGTACTCTTTATTTTTGCTTACAAATTCTGTGAGCTCTCTTAGTTTCAAGACTCCTAAAATGGTATTATCATATCGTAGCATTTTTTCTAATTTAATAGAAGATTTTTTGCCTGCTGCTGGCTTTTTTATCCTATCCCATAATTTTTGGATTATGGTTTCAATATCTAAAATTTCAATAGACTCATCAACATAGTCAACTTTTTGATTAGTTATGTAACAACATTTTATTTTCAAATTTTTTTCTTTAATTTTAGTTACAAGTTGAGCCAATTCAGGTCTCATTTTGGAAATGTCTTTTCCAAGAAGACGTCGTGAATCCTCTTTAAATTTAGCAATTGCTTCAAGAGAATGAGATTTGCCATATTTTGATTGAAATAGACGAATGGTATTATCTGAAAAATCTACAGGGAGGTAAGCATCTATACCAAGGTCATTTGCTCCATCAACAATGGCATCTGCAGCATCATCTTCAGTGGCTTCAAAAACTCTAGTTAATACCCATTGTAGAAAATTATTTCCCTTCTCTACTTCATTCTTTGAATTCTCTGCATATTCTCTTATATTTTCCTGAACGTTTTCGCAAAATCCTTCTAATGGAAGACTAGGCTTTTTTTCAATTAGTAATGCCTGCGATCCTGGAATGTATTCCAAAAGACCGTTTTCATTTTGAGCCAAGCAAAATTTCTAGTATGTTATATATTTAGAGAATTTGGTAATTACATAATAACTAGGTTCTATGTGTGATGTAAATTGAGAAAATGGAAAGCAATTTTGGGAATTAGTTCAGGGATAATATTATTGATAATTGCAATTTCTTTTCAATTTGATACCCCTGAACCTGAACCAGCTCCTGAAAGCACGACTGATCTTAAAACAACACCAGAACCCAAACAAGAAAAATTAACCGTAAAAGCTGAAGCAGATGTTATAATGCCCACAAAAGTTTCTAGGCCTGGTTGTGAAGAAACTGACTCTTGTTACGTTCCATCGGAAATTTCAATAAAAAAAGGTGATGAAATAGTTTGGTTAAATGCAGATGTAGCGTTTCACAGTGTAACCTCAGGAGTTTATGGTGAGCCCACTGACTTGTTTGATTCAGGACATTTAGATCCAAATGAAAAGTTTAGTTTTACTTTTAATGAAAGTGGAGTTTTTGATTACTTTTGTACCTTACATCCATGGATGGATGGACAAGTAATCGTTGAATAAATTATTGAAAAAAGGTACCCGAGGGAGTCGAACCCCCTTGTATAGGCTTTGCAGGCCCACGCATAACCGTTCTGCCAGAGTACCGTTTTAAAAAACATAAAATGAATAATTAAACCCTTTAGATTATAATTTAGTAAAGGGTTTTGAAGCAAGTTTAACATCTTCACCTTTCACGGTTTTCCTTCCTGCGTGTGAGGCCATATCTACAGCACTTTCTGCAATATTGATAGCCAACTCTTCAGTAATCCGTCGAAGTTCGTTTGCTGATTCATCACTTACTCTATCTGCTCCTGCTTTTTTCAATATTCTATACATAGCCGATAGACCCAGCTCAGATGACTTCATGGATTTTATTTTTTGTCTTAGGTGATAAAAGATAATGAGTGAAAAAATATCACCAAGAAATCGATTTATACAGACTACCTATAAAATTGAAAGATAATGACTTGGTTATTTGATTCTCATATCCATTTATCGGACCCTGCTTACAAAGATGAATTAAATCATATAATCAAGGGCATGGAAAAAATGAAAATAAAGGCATGTTGTGTCTCTATGGATTATACTAGTTCCAAAAGAACTTTAGAACTTTACAGGCAAAGTAAACTTGTTTTACCCTTTATTGGAATCCATCCTGAATGTGCAAATGATGATCTTGAAAGAATGATATCTTTGATTCAAGATAACATGGAAATAATTTCAGGTATTGGAGAGATTGGTTTAGATCCAACCTACATAAACTCTGATATAGATAAAAAAAATCAAAATCATGTATTTACCTCACTTTTATCTCTTGCAGAAAAAAATCAAAAGCCAATTTCTATTCATTCTAGAAAAAGTTTGGAGGATATACTTGAGATCTTAACTTCCTACAAAACAAAAAATGTATTACTTCATTGGTTTGATGGTAATAAAAAACAGCTAAAAAGAGCAATGGATATGGATTTGTATGTCTCTTTTGGTCCGGTTGTGCTTTATGCAAATGATAAACAATCCCTACTGGCCAAAACTGATGAAGATAAAATACTTGTTGAAACCGATGGACCTGTAAGGTTTTCAAGATGCTTTGAAATGAAACAAGCTCAAATCGGGTTTATTCCAAGTATAGTTTATTGTTCTTCAAAAATTTTGAACAAGCAATATAATGAAATGACAATACTACTTGAGCAAAATTCCCAAAAATTTCTTAGAATATAGGTATAAAAAACCCTAATCTTGTATCTCAAGAGTGGATAGGATAAAACGTCTTTCTTTAGAGGTACTAGAAAAACACAAATCCAAATTTGGTGAAAACTTTACTGATAATAAAAAATCACTAGATGAAGTAGCAATAGTTCGTTCAAAGGGATTAAAAAATGAAATTGCAGGCTATATCACTAATTTTATTAAAAAAGAAAATCGAGAGGCAGAGGATAATTTAACCCAAACCAATACTTCAAGCCAGGAAGATTTCGTTGAAGAATCTAGCGAATTTACCGAAGATTTAACTCAAGAGTCTGAGGAAGGTGTTATTGAAGTAGGGGCTGATACGGAAAATGCTGCTACAGAATCCCAAGAACCCTCTGAAGAAAATAAAGAATAGGTCTTCAAAAAATTAATTTTCTGCTTTGCTACATCTGAATTATGGTAACAATAAGATTTGTTGGAGGAGCAAAAAAATCTTTTTCAACTGATCAACTAGAATTAGATATTGAAGATATTACCCTAGAAGAACTCCTTGAAATCCTTTTAAAAGAAAAACCTGAAAACACTCCCTCGCTTGACATAAAAAATATTTTGGTTGCCATAAATGGAGCAGACTCTTCTGCAATGGAAGGAAAACTGACTAGAATAAAAAAAAATGATTTGATTAGCATTATTCCAATAATTCATGGTGGTTCCAACAAAAGGATTATGATAACCTTAGGGAAAAAAACGATTCAAATACTGGAAATAAAAGGAAGTAAAAAAATCAATGTAACATTTCTTGAAAACCTTAGAAAAGAATTCCCAAAAATAAAATTACAAGGAATTTCCAGCGAATTTGTATTAAATTTAAATCACTTGAAAAAAATTGTAAATATTTCAATACTTTCCGAAAAAGAAAAAATTTTACTTTCTAAAAAAATTGAAACTGACATACTAATGCGATTTACAGCAACCAAGCAAATTGGTGAGGCTATTAATTTTGCAGGAATTAAATCAAACAAAAATTTTATTTTAATTGCAATAGGGTCTAAAAATAATTTGAACAAACTTTTCCAAAAACTATCTCCCTTAACTATTGAGATGTTTTCAAAAGATAATTCTAAATTCTTAAAAAATCATTTTAAAATTCCAAAAAAACAACTTGATTCAGTTCATTCCAAAAATCCTTTGGAAGATATTCTGATTGAAAAAGGTGCAATACTAGTCTGACAAACTTCGTTTTGATTTTTCAAGACTAAAAATATTTGATTTTTTAAGAACAGAAATTCCAGTTTTTGCGCCTAAGATTTCAATTTGAATTATTTTATCAGGATTTTCAAGTGATACCTTATTTTTAAAATTTTTTGCAATTTTGGAAATTAAATCCTCTCTTGAAATATCTGAGTTCCGTCTTTCTATGGAAATCCTATATGTCTCTTCGTCTAGAATTGACCCCCTCATTTCAGATATTGCTTCTTCAATTTGATCAATTCTAGTCTCAGAAATCGTTTGAATGGGAATAATTCGAAGACAATATCTGATAATCCAAGGCTCCTCAAGTACTAAATCTTGAATTTTTTGAACTACAAGAACTGGGTCTAGTTTTGTTTTTGCGGTAAGAATTCCTGACATACTAGATATGGTAATTTTGGGTTCCGAATCTCCAAACAAATCTAAAATTCTAGAAATCTCCTCTTGCGTTTCAGGCTCCAAGTGTCTTGCACAAGTAATAATCAGATTCAAAAAAAATCAATAATCTCCTCTTTTTTTAATGCGCCAATTCTATGAAAAATTGGCTTTCCATTATCTATTTCTAGAATAGTTGATTCACCTTTAGAATCAATGTTACCATCATCCAAAAAGCCATCATATTCTAATTTTTTATCATTATCTTGAATTTTTGAATAAGATTTTCTTCCAGAAATATTTGCACTAGTTCCAACTAGAAATTTGAGATTACTCAAAAGATTAAGCAGACATTGATTATTTGGAACCCTTATGGCAACTTTTTGGTCTAAACACAAAGATTCCTTTAATTTTTTATCTTTTAATTTAAGCACCAATGTTAAAGGACCAGGCCAAAACTTTTTAGCAAATTTTTTTGAATCTGAATCAAATTCTACAATTTCAGACGCAGCATCAAATGAAAAAGCCAATATAGGAAACGGTTTTGTTTTAGGTCTATTTTTAATTTGGTAAATCTTGTCTACTGCTTTTTTATTGTAGGGATCACACCCTATTCCATAAACTGTATCTGTTGGATAAATAACAATTCCGCCTTTTTTAATAATTGCAGTAGCTGCATCTATTCCTTCTTTGTTACATTTTAATTTCAATAACTTGTTCTAACTTGTTTCTTTAATTATTCATTTTCATTTGAATACATTTTTAATCCTGATAGATCAGCTCACTAAAGTGCCTAGTGAAGAATCCCGTTACGAAGATACGGAATTTGAAGATGATTTTGATGATAATTTAGATGAATTTGAAGAAGAAGACTAGATAACTAAACCAAAATTAGTTGCAAAATTGCTAAAGGTATTGTATGCTGCTAAAAACTCTCTTCCCGATTGACTAATTTTGTATTTGTTTGAACCTTGTTCATTTACTTTTTCCAATAATCCTTGAGAGACTAGAACTTTGAGCATTCTTGATATTCTGGAATGAGAAACATTGGCCTTTCTAATTAGATAAGTTACAGTTGCCCCGTTTTCATCTTGTGAGTCATCACATGTAGTAGTTAGGATGTCTCCAATTATTTTCATATGGGTGCGATATTCTGCCATTTTTATCTATGTAATATTTTAATAATTTCTATGATAGAGGCATGCTATTTTCCAATATACCAAAAAGATAAAAGAATTTGACTAATCAGAAATTTGAGCCTAAGATTTTTCTCTCAATCAAAACTCTCATCAAACTTGATTTTTGTAAGTGGCAGTTTGCTAACTGGAATGAATAATGCAATTAATCCTGCTATCTTGATAATTATTGATAGATAATACAATATTGATTCGGGAAATACAAATGAATACCAACCCAAAAATTCTCCAAGAGCTAAAAGTGATAATCCAGTTGCAACAGAGATGGCACCTTTGTTTTTATTTTCAAAATATGAAAGAATGGTTTCAATTGCACCATATGCAAGTAAGATAAAAGAGATTGATCTGAAGATATGTTCTATATGTATTGATGACACTAAAAACAATGGAAAGATTCCAACTGACCTAAAGTATCTTGATTTTGGAAATAATGATTTTATGCTGTGAGAAAATGCAATGAAAAAATAACCAATTGTTTGTATTCCAATGCCTAATGTTTGAACCCACCTTTCTATACTTCCCGACTTTATTACAAAATCTTCTAACATGAATCCAATCCAAATAACTAAAAATCCTGCACCTATTGAAAAAAATGCAATTGCTAATCTAAATAACGTTGGGCTCCCTGTGTTCCTATAACCAATAAAAGAAACAATTCCAATTACCAGTCCTACTAAAAACCCCACAAGATTTAGAATATTTTCTAGTAAAAATTCCAATTATGTTTAGGATTGTGCAAAGTTTATTATTTTAATATGATGGATGTTTTTTTCTTAATCCCATTCATCCAAAGAGCCTGCCGACTGACCCTCAGTGCTTCCAGTATAGTCCCCTAAAATATCTGAATATTTTTTTTCATTATGAGCAATAAATTTCACATATTCACCATAACTCATATCCAAATCACAATTATTACATTTTACAAAAGAAAAATCCATTGCCAATTCTGCATCTTTTTTACACTTTGGGCATACTATCTTCACGTGTTTAGGTGCACTTTTGAATTATTATTACTTTACATTAAATTAATACTCTTTTATGAGTGAAAAAATTCATCTGGAAAAGAATTTTTTTAATGTGATATTTTTGAGGTTTTAGGTTGTAAAACATCAATCCAATTTCTCAGAATCAATAAAAAATAGTTTTTTATTTTCCCTGTGTTCTAGTTCTTTGAAAAAATTGATTCAAAATAGGCTCAAGAAAATAAACCAAATTTTATTTCAAAAATTTCAATTTTTAAATTTGTAATATTTTATTATTACAAAGACAATTTATAACTAGACTAACTTCAAGAAACTTTTTATGAAAATCACAAATTTTTTAATTATTTTTATTGTAATACTTTCAGTTATTTTAGGTTCTGTTAATTTAGTCCATGCCACAGACCTTGAAAAAAATAATTTAATTGGCCAAACTAGTGATGTTTTTGGAATTAAAAAAATCTACGAAACAAAGTTTGGTGGAAATGAATGGTACATGAATATGGTAAACCCAACAATTGATCCTAGATTTGATCCCCGTGGAGTAATTATTCCAAATCCTGATGGATCATGGAAGATTCAACAAGGCCAAGTAAGGATGGTTGTTTATTCCACAGAGAAGGGTACATATGAAAATACACCAATTCCAACATATTCAAGAACGCAACTTGCAGATCAAGGATATATGCAATTTTCGTCTGATTGGAGAAATTTTGAGATGACCGGATATGTCAAACTAAATGAAACAGATGGTGGTGCTGATGATCAGTTTACTTGGTATGGTAGAGGAGGAACTCACAATGATCTCAATAATGGCTGTGAAGGCTCATCAACAAAGGGTGCCCTACATTTTGATGGTAGAACGCAAATTGAAAAAGAAAGCTGGCATGTAAAGTATGATTTTTCAGAAAACAAACAAAGTATACCTCCTTTGTTAGGTAATTGGATTGGATTCAAATTTATTGTATTTAATCAACCAGGAATAAACTTCGACCAACAAGTTCGTCATGAAATTTGGATTGATGCAAGTAATACCAACCATTGGATAAAAGTTCATTCCTTTACAGACGATGGCTTTGGTTCTGGCGCAAATAATTGTGGGCCAGCTTTCGCAGATAACATGCCAATTACTTGGGGAGGTCCATTAGCAACATTTAGGGCCGATAATGCAATTGATTTTGATTTTAGATATTTGAGTGTAAGAGAGATTCAAAACAACCCTATCCCAGTGGCAGATCTTGATAGTGATGGCATTTATGATGCAATCGACAATCAAAATATTATCGCTACTTCAATTACTCTTAATGACTCTCATGCAGTTACCTCTGATATTACTATACACAATGGAGCAGTACTAACCATTCCAGCTGGCACAACTTTGACTATTACTTCTGGAAACAATATTACTATAAAATCTGGTGGGGGCCTTCTGATAGAATCAGGAGGTACCCTCATTGTAATTTCTTAATTTAAATTTTTTTTAATCCGAACAAAGAATCTTTTTTGATTTTAACTTAAATTGTGTTCAATTTGAACAAATAAGACTCTGATAATTACCATAAACAAGTCTAAAGGTGCACTGTAAAGAGTTTTGTTCTGCCTACGCAGTAAAAAGACCTATGCAAAAAGATATTGGGCGATATGAATCGGGGCAAAAACGATGTTCGGTATGTGAAGTTTTTATTATTTGGGATGGAAAAAATTGCCCTTGTTGTGGTTGCAAGCTTAGGTTTAAGCCACGGGATTCAGAAGGTAGGGGTAAAATTGTGCAAAACATAAGAGTAAAAAATCCATATTAAGAAAATTATTTTTTTGTTTAAATTTAGTGTTAAAATTTTAAACACACGCGAGACTATATACCCCAAATTCACTGTAATAATCATGAGTCAGATAATAAAATGCCCAAGTTGTGTTGAAAAGCTAGTTGAAGTTTCTTTAATTTCAAAGGGAAATTCGATGGTATGTCCTTTTTGTGATTCTGTTTATTGAAGTATTTGCTTACATATTTACTAGCAAGAAAACCTTGAAAGAAAATTTTAGAAAAATGAAGAAATTCCTACCGTGATTATTTTACCACTAAAACAGGAATCTTTGTTTTATGCATTACATAATTTGAAGTACTTCCAAGAAACGCTTCTTTTGCGCCCCCCATTCCTCTTGCTCCGATGACTATCATGTCAAATTTTCCCTTTTTAGCAAAGTTGACAATCTCAGCACCTGTATGCCCACCACCAGTTTTGTATTTGAACGTGGCCCCTGCTTTTTCTGTACGTCTCATTGCAGGTCCAATTGCTTTTACGGCCTTTTCTTGTGCATCATCTTTCATTTTTTGGGTATACTTTACCCCTGCTAGTAGTGGCAAATGAAATACGTAAAATCCTGTAATTTCGGCATCGCTTTCTTTTGCAATCTCTATTGCTCTGTCCAATCCTCTTATAGAATTACTAGACCCATCAAGGGGAACAAGGATTTTGTTAAATTTTGCCATAGCTTTCATGATTACTCTTCGAATATAACAACCTTTATGATTCTCAATCTTGAAATCTTAAGAAAAAAATTTGCAATTATATTCATCTCTGAAAATTACAAGTGATCTTTTTATAGAAAACAAATTGGTTTTAGTTGTTGTCTATTAATAAAATCAGTAATAAACCAATTCACATTTTAAAAAATTCTACAATCTCTGATGTTATTAAAAAATTATTGGAATCTAGATTAAGCAGATTAATTGTAGTAGAAAATGGAGCTCCAGTGGGTATAATTACTGAAAAAGATATTGGATTATTTCTTTTTTCAGAGACTTCAAGACAAGGATTAGATGATATCCCTATTAGCAAGATAATGAAACCAATCTTGTTTGTTGAAGAAGGATTAAGCCCAAAAGAATCTGCAAAAATCATGGTAGAAAGAGGAGTAAGTTCCCTTGCACTTGGCTCCCAAGAAGAAATCAAAGGAATAATTACTAAAACTGACTTGGTAAAACACTTTCTAGAAAATCCAAATGAAAAAACAATTGTTGATTATATGACTCATGAATATGTGTTTACTCATTCTGCTGCTCCATTATACAAGGTTGTAAGAAAAATGCTTGAAAATAAGGTATCAAGGATAATAGTGAAAAATCAAAACGAAGAACCTATTGGTATTATCTCCTTTAGGGATCTTTTTAGAATATCAATTGAATTAGGAAGTGAGGAAGATGATACAGGTTTTACACTATCCGATCAAATAAGAGAGGGGTTTCTTTCTAAAGATGGATTTGGAGACATTTCCCTTGCAAAAGAGGTAATGACTAAAGGAATTGTGTCCATAAAATTTAATGAAAAAATTTCTAATGCTTGCAAATTAATTTTAGAAAATAATATCAGTGGTTTGGTAGTCCTTGATGGAAATAATTCTATTGCTGGAATAATTAGCAAAACAGATATTGTAAAGGCTATTGCGAATTAGTTTTTAATCTTTGGTAATTCGTATTGGAAATTCTTTCTTCGTAAATTGAATATCACTTTTGAATATCAAGACTTTTCTAATATGTCATGATGTGAAATACATTTTATGCCAAAAAACGATTCCAAAGAAATAGAAAAAAAATGGAAAAAATTTGAACAAGAAGAGATAAAGGAAGAAACTCATCAACTTGACCTAAAAGAGGGTTATGAACAAGATGAGGACTATGAAGAATCTCAAGATTAACTAGAAATTTTAAAAAATTTTTAATTTTTTTAGACTATTTCCAAGATAAATGAAAAAAAAATTTGAATCTAGATAGCAGATTCGCCTTTTTCTTTGGTGCAAATATCTAAAGCCTCTTCAACATTTGTTACAAAGACTTTACCATCACCTTTAGAGCCTGTACATGCTACTGTTGCAATAGCCTCTAACACAGCATCTACCTTAGAATCAGGAACGACTGTAACAATTGCCTCTTTGGTAAAATATTGACCAACAAGTGGTGGATCTGCTGCCCCCTGCCCTTGAGTATGCCAAACCGTTATTCCTCCAACTCCTACTTTTTTAATTGCAGAAACTACTTCATCTTTCATACTTGGACGAACTACGGTCTCAATCTTCTTCATACTTTTCTTAACCATTTAGGGTTTTTAAAAACATCGAATAGATTATCTAATTTGATTTTCAGCAATGATAGGTTATTTTTTCCAGATTATTGGGATTTAGGACAGCTTTTTGAAAGAGGTTTTTAAGGATAGATTTAACTGAAGTTTTGGCCAAAATTACTACCATTAAAGTTGTATAGACAAACGTTGAAGAAATATGCTTAGAATTTTAATTCCTGTAATAATCAAGGCACTTTCTTACAAACAATCCAAAAAATAGACATATGGTCCAAAAATAGTTGAAAAATTAAAATAAATCACAGTATCATTTTGAAGGCTCTTTTTGTTTTTGATTTTTTATTTTATTAAATACAAAATAAAAAATTGCTCCTGTGACTATAATTCCAAGACCTGCTAAAATTATTTCGAGTTCAAACTGTATTGCCATGTAAATTGTTGACCCTAAACCAAATAATGGTAATATTGGGAATTTACCAATGTTTATTGGAACTTTGTAGGGTCTTTCTACATCAGGTTTAAAATATCTTAAAAGAATTACAGCTAAATTGATCATAGCAAAAGTCACCACAACAGCAAAAACTACAATATTGGCAACAATTACAATATCTCCAACAAAGGAGAATCCAATAGCAGTTACAAAAATTAAAACTACTGCAATCCACGGAGTTTTGGTTTTTTTATGAACCAAACCCAATTTAGAAGGAAGAGAACCATCTCTTGCCATTCCATAGAATATTCTTGCACCTGCAACCAGAGTAATCAAAATCGTGCTTGCAGTTGCAAAAAGAGCAATAATTGACAAAATAACGTGGCCTTGTTCTCCTAATTTTTGTTGGGCTACAAATGCAAGAGGCGCAGAAGATTCTGCTAGTTGTTCCCATCCAACAATTCGTATCGCAGCTAATGAAACTAAAATGTAAATTACTGTAGAGATTAAAACCGATAGCATAATTCCTCTTGGCATTGTTTTTTTGGGCCGTTTTACTTCTTCAGCTACATTTGCAATATCTTCAAAACCAATAAATGCAAAAAATACCAAAACAAAAGCTAGAATTATTCCATTAAAGCCCATTGGATTTTCAAAATAGTTAATTTCATTTTCAAGTGGAAATGAAAACCCAATAAAAATAATGATTCCTAAACCACTAATCGTAATAATTGCAAAAATGGTATTAGCCCATGTGGACTCTTTAATTCCTACGAAGTTCACAAATGATAAAACGCCTAGGACGGCTAAAGCTGAAATTAAAAATGGAATGTTTGTCAACTCTTCCATGTACCCTCCAAACCCTAAAGCAACTGTTGCAGCAACAATAATCGAAGTTAGAATCGTCAACCAACCAATAATGAATCCAATAAATTCACTACGAAATCCTTCTTTTACAAAAACATATTCGGCTGCAGCTCTTGGAAACAAAGCAGATAGTTCGGAATAACTAAGCCCCGAAAATGCTGCTACAACTGCTCCCAAAATAAACGAAATCCAAAGAGCATTTCCAGCAAAACCTGCAGCTTCCCCAATTAATACATAAATTCCTGCACCTAGAATTAGACCTACTCCATACATTGTAAGATGGAAAAGACCCATGTGGCGTTTTAGTTCCGACAACCGTTTTGTTCGTAAATGTGCAATATTAGAGAATTTGCAATTATCGATGTTGAAAATCAATAAAATTTTAATTCTATTGAACATAAACCAGAATTTCAAAATTTTAGGTTTAAAAAATCAATTCGGAAATTAATGATATAATTTATGTATGATAGATTATTTCCAAATACATGGGACGAAGAAAATTAACCGATAAGGAAAAAGAAGAGCAGGAAAAAAATCAAAAAATGAGAGCAAAAATTTCTAGAGCGGCTCGAAGAAGTGGGAAAATTTCAAAAAAAGAAGGTAAAGTTAGCAAAGCAAAAGCAAAAACAAAAACTCCGAGATCCCAAAAGAAAATTGCTACGGTAAATAAATCAAGATACTAATTTAATTAACGAAATTTTTTGAAAACGAACCTAAAACCACGGAATATTAAAAAAAATTTCCAAAAATTATTCTTGAAAATAAAACATATCATATTTTTGATGAAGAGTTCTAACTAATTTCCTACACTTGCCCCAAAACTGTTTGTATTCTTCATCTGTCATAGATCTTCCATTTTGGGAATAAAACCAACCAACAAAATCCTCTTCTAATTTTCCAAACACATAACCAAGATGAAAATCCTCAGAAAGTTTAACGTCAAATTCCTTCCTTGGGTGCAAATCTTCCCATCTTGCAGACAAGCCTCGAAATGCTTACTGAGTTTTTTCAAGTAATTTCTCTAAATGACTTAATGATTTTTGATCTAGTTCTGCCATATCACTTTACTATTAAAACAGGAATCTTTGATTTATGAAGAACATAATTTGAGGTACTTCCCAAAAAGACCTCTTTTGCTGCACCCAAACCCCTTGAACCTATTACAATTAAATCAAATTTTTCACGGTCTGCTATACTAACAATTCTTTTTCCGTTATCCCCATAGGAAATTTTATCGTAGAATAATATTCCTTTTTTAGCTGCCATTTTTTTACTTTTTTTCATGATTTTTTGTGCCTGTTCTAAGAATAATTTCTCTAATGGTGTAATTGGCTCACTTACCTGTGGTTTGACTGTCCCAACTACATACAAACCGGTTACTGTTCCGTGAGATTGCCTTGCAAGGTGGATGGCTACTTCAAGACCACGATAAGAGTTGGCTGAACCGTCAAGTGGAACTAGAATTTTTTTGGTACTAATTGCCATAAAATTACAGATGGAAATTTCAATTTAAATAGGATTGAGATTATCTACAATGATTTTCAGATTTGATATTCTTGACGACTATCAAATATCAAAGCAGTATAGACAGTATGAAAATTGAAAGATCCCAAAACAATGACCATCTCAGATATAATGTCTAAATCGGTTTTATCAGTTGATGCGTCAATGACAATAAATGAAGCTGCAAAAATGATGGAAGATGCCAAAGTTGGTGCTGTAATTGTAATGGAGAATAATTTACCTATAGGAATAGTTACTGACAGAGACTTTGCGATAAAAGCTGTTGCTCATGCATACCCAATTTCTTCTCCAATAAAACAAATAATGTCCTCTCCCTTATTCTCAATTAGCTCTGATGATTCAATTAGGACAGCATCTGATTTAATGCATGATAGGGAAATTAGGAAATTACCTGTAATTGATGATGATAATTTGGTTGGTATTGTTACTTCAACGGATATCGTAAAATTATTAGCAGTTTCTACTGAGGATGATGTGAGAGACATGTATTTTCATTCTGTAGTGAAGATTTTTTCAAATTACAGTCCCTATCATTAAAAAATCATGGTAATTCCATTAATTGTTTTAGTTACTATACCTATTTTTTTGGGTATTGTGACAGTCTTGCCTTTTGAAATGCCTGAGCCTCAAGAACAAATGAAATCGGAGTCTCACGAACAAATAGAATCAGAACCTAACGTGAGTTTTTTGTATATTTTTCTGATGATAATTTGGTTATTCTTTTTACTAAGAATTTTACTTCAATTGAAAAAAGGACGATATAAGATCACTGACAAATATTAAGTAATTTGATTCCAGGAAAGTAATTGAATTTCTATGATTTTTGAGATTATTCCTTTTCCATTCGTAAGAGAATTTGGTCACAAATTTTTCTCATTTCAGAATCTGAGCCGATACTGCAAATTTTAATAATATCAGAAGTTGTAATTATTCCCACTATTTTTTCATCTTCTTTAACAGGAAGTTTGTGAATTCGTTTTCTTTTCAGTATTTCAGACGCCTCCCATATGGTTTTTTCAGGATCTATGGAAATTAGAGGTGAAGACATTATTTCATGGATTTCAGTAAAAAGAGGCCTACCATCTGCTGCAACTTTGGTTACAAAATCTCTTTCGGTTACGATACCTATTGGTTTGCTATCTTCAGTTACTATAACACAACCAATTTGTAATTTTCTCATGTTTAGGGCTGCTTCTTGAATGGAGGTGGTTTTATCAACGGTTAAGACGTTTTTACTCATTATTTGCTCAGCAAAGGTATTATCCACAAAATTCTATGCTTATTTTTGAATAAGAGTAAGCCCTAAATTATCATTTTTGAAAATCAGAAAGGATAATCATTCCTTAATTTAAAATTAGACATTTATGAACAAAATTTGTGAAAGTAAAAACAAAGAAAATTCTAGTCCCACTTGACGGTTCAGCTAACTCAATACGAGGTTTAGATATGGCTATCCATATTGCAAGAATATCTCATGGAACAATTACCGCTATAGCAGTAAAATCCGTTCCTGGAATATATGCAATTCATCCCATGGGATTTTTAGATTATGGTAAAATGACTGAAGTTAAGAAAACGCTTGAAAGTGCAAAAACTCGAGCTGCCAAAAAAGGAATTTCACTAGTTGGAAAAGCACTTCAAGGAGATCCTGGATATGATATTGCTAGATTTGCAAATAATCCTAAAAATGGAATTGATATGGTTATAATTGGTGCGCGTGGAAGAGGTTCTGCAAAAGAATTGTTCTTGGGCAGTGTTTCAAACTATGTGCTTCATAAAGTCAAAAAACCCGTATTAATTGTAAAATGACAAAAAATATTACAAATTTCAAAAAAATTCTTGTTCCTTTAGATGGATCCAAGTATTCTGAAAGAGCATTAAGTCGAGCTTGTGAAGTTCAAAAGGCTTTTGACTCTAAAATTATTTTGTTATATGTAGTTGAAAAATCATTTCCAATTAATCTCTTAGACCGAAAAGAGTATCTTGAAATGTTACAAAAATTTGGGGAAAGAACTCTTAAAAAAGCAAATGAGATGGTTTTAAAAAAAGGAATTACCCCAAAAACTCTTTTGAAGAAAGGAAATATTGTAACTGAAATAGAAAAGGTAGCAAAAAATGAAAAATGTGATTTAATAATTGTTGGAAATAAGGGTCTTGGTGCAGTAACTAGACTATTGTTAGGAAGTGTTTCAAACAAGCTTGCCCAAACTTCTTCATGTTCGTTGATGATTGTAAAGTGAATTTACACTGCTAAGACTTTTACAATATCTGATTTGGTGATTATTCCAACCAGTTTTGATTTTTTTACTACTGGTAGTCCACTAATATTATTTTTTATCATAAGCACTATGGTCTGTTTGATATCTTCGTTCTCCTCAATCGTAATTGGATTAGAAGTCATTATGTCAGTACAATGAAAGGGAAAAAGGTAGCTCATTTGATTAGAATGAATTTCTTCTAATCCCTTTTTGAATTTATATTCTTGAACCTCCTTGGGATCTGCAGATTCAGCAATCCATTGGGGAATTTTTGCAGGAACAAAATCTCTAAAAGTAATAACTCCTACTGGTAAACGATTTCGTTTAATAATTACTCTTGAAATCCCATACCGTATCAACAAACTTTCTGCATGTAAAATTGGATCACTAGGCGCTGCTGTAATAACATCTCTTCTCATTATTTGTGATACTTTAATGGAAGATGACTCTTTTGTAAGAAATACTGATACAAGATCAGTTTTTGTAACTATTCCTTTTAGTGTTCTATCTTTATTTAGAATTAATGCCAAACTAATTCTGTTTTTTTTCAACATTTTTGCACAATCTTTAACGGAATCCTCTGGTGTAAGTGTAAATAATTTTTTAGATTTGAAATCTTTTGCTTTTATGGTTTTAATGGGCGTTGTTCCTAAACCATAAATTTTTTTTGCAATATCTTTTTCAGTAATTACCCCCAAGGGTTTACGTTTATCTACAATTACCACTCTCTTTACCTTATTTTCCAAAAGAATTTCCCTTGTTTTTAGGAGAGAAGTATTTGGACCTACAGTAATAGCCTTTTTTACAAGTGCTGATAATTTTAAATTTTTTACATCCACCATGTCTCTATTTCATAATTCATTAAATATGTCCCTTGCAATATCAACACTGAAAATCATTACTAAGAATTATTATATTGGTTTTTAATTCAAAATTACAGATTTAAGATATGAGTGATAAAGTTCCTTTGTATGTAATTGGTTTACCCAAAGATGATTCTTCAGCTAAATTCCTAAAAATCAAATTTGAAGATGCTTTGGAAAAAGCAAAAAAAATACTTCCAGACATTATTGAGGCAAAAATTGATGTAAAAACACAAAACAAAGATGGATCAAGAACTCTTTATGATGCAACAGCTACTGTTGTAATGTCAAAAAATAGACTAACCTACACTGAATCAGGTTGGGATATTCTCAAGATCTCTGATGATTTGAGCAGAAAACTGGAAAGAGAATTAACTAAACACAACAGTAATCGTCAAAAACAAAGTATAAGAAAGAAGGAGAGTTTTTGATGCTTTTTAAGAATATACTTGTCCCAATTGATCAATCTAGTTCCTCTACTCGCGCCTTTAAGGTAGCATTGGATGTAGCAAAAAAATATGAATCAAAAATTACTCTTCTGACCTGCATCGAGAAAGATACTTGGAGACATTATTATTTTGATAGCAGAATTTATTCCAATTTGCTGAAAAATAAAACTAAAGTTGCAAAAAAATCATTTGAAAAGTTAGAAAACCAAGCTAAAAAAGCAGGAGTTGATATCAAATTACAAATTTTACAGTCAGAGTCTGTTGTTAAAGATATTACCACATTTGCCAAAACAAAAAAGATAGATCTTATTGTCATAAGCTCCCACGGAAGAACGGGACTTGACAAATTAATGCTAGGTAGTGTAGCAAATGGAGTAGTTCAAAGGATCAGATGCCCTGTACTTTTATTAAAATAAATGGATTGAATTTCAATTGATCTCCATTATCGGAAGTGGCATGGTTGGCTCCTCTATAGCTTTTTTATGTGCCTCAAACTCTTTAGATGACGTCGTTTTACTTAATCGAACAAAAAGCAAAGCAATTGGAGAAGCTATGGATATTTCAAATGTAATTTCTCAGACATCAAATTTTACAGTTAGGGGAACTGATGACTATCAAGAAATTTCACAAGCTAAAGTTATTGTAATTACAGCAAGTACAGGTGTTTATTTAAAAAATAGAACTGAAATCATTAGTGCCCAAGTTGAAATGATAAAAGACATTGCAAAAAAAATTAAAACTTATTGCATGTCTCCTATTGTTTTAGTTATATCAAATCCAGTAGATGTACTGACCTATTTTTTTCAAAAGGAAACTGGCATGTCTCGAAATTCTGTTATTGGAATAGCATCTAGCTTAGATTCACAAAGGTTTAGATATATTATATCAAAAAATATTGGAGTAAAAAACACCCACATAACTGATGCTTGGGTATTTGGAGAGCATGGAGATTCAATGGTACCAATTTTTTCAAAAACAAAAATCAAAGGTAAAAACCTAATTGAAAAAATTAATTCAAAACAAAAAGAAGAGATAACAAAAGAAGTTAGAAATTATTGGAGAACCTTAAGAAAATTCAAAACAAGATCACAATTTGGTATTGCAAAAAATACCTTTGATGTTATCAAATCCATTATCAAAAACCAAACCATTTCAACACCAGCCTCAGTTTTGTTAGAAGGCGAATTTGGCCAAAATGAGGTTTGCATGGGAGTTCCTGTAAAGATATCATCTAGTGGAATTACTGAAATTCAATCAATGGAGTTAAATTCATCAGAACAGGATTTATTCCAAAAATCAGCTCATACTATTCGAAATTATATCGATTCAGTTTACTAGAGAATTTAATCCATATCCTATCCAATAGGCTACCAAGGCTGCCACTCCCCCGATAATTACGGTATAGATTCCAGATTTTATTTTTGATTTTTTAACTATTTTGCCTTTGATTACTCCTACAAGAAAAAATGCTGCTACTACAAAAACTGTTGAAAGAGTAAACACATGAGAATTTAGATCTATTCCTAGACCGATAAATACCATAAATGGTATTAGAGGAATTAATCCAATTAGATTAAATCCAACAAAGGTGCTTAGGGAACTATCTAAGGGTTTCTTCTCATCTTCTATTAATCCTAATTCTTCTCTCATCATTGTGTCAACCCACACTTTTCGTCTTGAGGTAATTATTCGAACAATCTCTTCAAGAAGTTCGTCTTTAAACCCTTTTTTTTCATAAATTTCCCTAATCTCATCTTTTTCTTGGTCTTCTAAATTATCAATTTCCCATTCTTCTTGCTTACGTTTCATCTCAATGTATTCATTTTTTGCTTTGGAAGCTTGGTAATTGGCTGCAGCCATTGAAAATCCATCTGCAAACAAATTAGCAAAACCTAGAATCAATACAATGGTTGGTGATAATGAAGCTCCCATTACGCCAGCAACAACAGCAAAGGTAGTTATGGCTCCATCTATCGATCCATAGATAAAATCATCAAAATGCCACTTCATAATTAATAGAAAAAAAGGGTGTTATTGAACTTTAATTGCTTTCTTTTTTGAGATGGGAGTTGGCTTTGATTTTGGTAAAGTTATTGTTAAAACACCATCAGTTAGTTTAGCCTTTACTTGTCCTGCTACCACTTTTTCAGAAAGAGGAATTGTTCTATGGTGTGATACTTCTCGTCTTTCTTTTCTTAGATAGTTTTTCTTTTTTTGTTCTTTTTCTTGTTTGCTTTCGGCTGATATTTCTATAGAATTATCTGTGACATTAAGTTCAATCTCGTTTTTCTTTACACCAGGCAATTCTACACTAACTCTAAAATGAGTTCCTTCATCTACAACATCGCATGATGTTTCAGGGAGTTTTGGAAAAGAAGGCATTGTAAAACTTGGGAAGGAAGTAAATGATTTTTCAAGATCTCTTTTGAAATTATCAAAAATCCTATCCATCTCAGTCCAACTTGCTCCTAGAGAAGGTGCAAGCTTTGATGTAGATTTTGCTGGTTTGGTCGACTTTTTTGCCATGGTAAGGAATGTAGAATGTGTTTTTTAATTCCAGATGATGATTTTCTATTTTGATAATAAAGGAACAAAAAGGAAGCCTGGATGATTGCTAATTTCTAAAATTCCTTTATTTGTTTTTTTAAAAACAATTAATGATTGAATATTTTCGCCAACTGGCGCAATTAACAATCCATTTTCTGATAATTGCTCAAATAAAGAAAAAGGAACTTTTTTACAAGCTGCAGTAATAATAATTCTATCAAAAGGTGACTCTTCTAAAAGTCCTTTACTTCCATCACCTAAACGTACATCAACATTTTGAATACCTAATTTATTCAAATTTTCTTTAGCAAATTTTACCAATTCAGCATGCCTGTCGATGGAAAAAACTTTCCCATTTCCTATCATCGCAGAAAGAATGGCTGATTGCCAACCTGATCCACTTCCTATCTCTAAGATTTTTTGTCCTTTCTTGACATCTAGCAATTCAGTCATCATTGAAACTACCGAAGGTTGAGAGATTGTTTGCTTTTTCATCAAAGGTAAAGGTTCATCCTTATAGGCCTCATTGGTATGGCTTTTTGGAACAAAATAGTGCCTAGGATTTTTTCTTATAGCTAACACAACCTCACTTTTTTTAAGGTAACCAGAATTTTCCATTATTTTGATTAAATTATCCAATTTTGCTTGAATTTTTTTATCAATTTCAGACATTTTCAAACTCCTTTTTTTTAATTTGAAAAGTTGTTATAACAAATTTTGGATATAATTTCATTATTTTAAATTAATTTTTGGACTAGATTGAAGTACATTTTTTTTAATTAAAATTGGTATGCTGTAAAAAGTAGCAAGAGCAATTGCGTCTGAAGCTCTATAATTTCTTAGGATTAAGTTCTTTTTTCCAGTAAAATAGAGGTTTGCACGCAATACCTCACCTATAGAATAAATCCTTACCTTTACTAATAGCAATTCAGATTCTTCACAAATTCGTTCTACCAAACGATAAATGGATGGAATTTCATCACGTTTACCATTTTGAAAATCTAAAATATTTTTTGCAGTTTCAGGTGAAAAAGCTGAAATTGGAAATGCTTTATCTTTTTCTGTTTTTAGAATTAATACGCCTTGACCATATTGTGTTATTCCTACTTTATCCAATTTCACCATTTCACAATCAATATCAGTATCTTGGATTTGAATTTCAGAATCTTTCTTATTTTTTTGTTTTAATTTTTCAAACAAAAAATTAAAACTCAGTTTCTTTCCAATAGTAATTTTATTCAATTTAGCATATACTATGTCATTTTATTCTTTTATACCCTTTGTGTTTTAATCTTGAAAATGTGGTTTATTGATATCTAAGATATCTAGATTTTTCTCAAACTTTGTGACCATGCTTTCCAAGTCTACAACTTGAGCAAAGAAATTTATTATCTTTATCCATTGAAATCACAACTTCCTTACAATTACATTCTATACATTGACAATTCACTGTCATGATGTTCTCAACTTTGATAATTATTACCTGTTTTTACCAAACGCACCTTGATGGTCAGTAAGACAACAAGGGCATTGTTTAGAATAGCACTCATTTTCTACTTCATGACCACAAGAACCACAATGGCAATAAGGATCATTATTCATGATAGAAATTTTGTCTTACCATACTTAATTTAACCACTTGATTTCCTTTTTTGATAATCCTGTTGTTCCTTATAGAATATAGAAAATAATCTTTTTCAAATGAAAATTCTAATCTCACTTCTCATTATTTCAATTGTAGTAATAGGTGGTAGCGGCCTTGGAATTTACTTTATTGAATCGCCACATGAAAGTGCCCAAATTACAAACCTTATTGATGCATTTTGGTGGGTTTCAGCCACAGTAACTACTGTGGGTTATGGAGATGTAGTACCCGTAACTGAAGAAGGACGAATTATGGGGATTGTCCTTATGTTTGTGGGAATTTCAATCATAGGTGCCTTTATCTCTGCTTTAGGAGCAAGTTTGGTTGGTTCTAGATTAAAAAAACGAGAGACTGTAGAATATGATGCCAAGTCTCTAATCATAAAGAAAATTTCTGAAATTGAAAGATTGGAAAAGCATGAAGTTGATTTATTGATTAATATGCTCAAAGATCTTCATGATGAATTACGACAAAGAAATAAACCAAAAAAATAACATCTTGTTTTTTAAACTCAAATTTGAGAATCAAATTAATTTGTAATATATAAGAATAAACCTTTCATAATACATTGGTTATTAGCTCTTTCAAATATCCAGTTCCACAAATAACTTACCTAATTAAAAAAAAATTATGGGCCCAAGTTCTAGTTGCTTTATTTTTGGGTTTAATAGTAGGTTTTGTTTTAGGGCCCCAAGCTGATCTAGTGGAAAAAAACACAGCAGAAATAATTACTAATTGGTTATCCATTCCAGCAAATCTTTTTCTTAAAATAATTCAGATGATAATTGTCCCATTAATTTTTGCGTCAATAATAAGGGGACTTACATCAGCTGGAAGTTTAGAATATCTGCAAAAACTTGGGCTAGGAGCAGCCTTGTATTTTATTGCAACTACGGCAATTGCTTTAACTATTGGAATTTTTGTTGTAACTTTAATAGAACCTGGTAATTTTATTGATGGATCATTAATTCGAGAAAGCTTTGATCTTGAAGATATTGAACCTGTTGAAAAAGCTGAATTAAGCATCAGTGAAATCCCTCAAAGTATTGTTAGTTTGATTCCAAGCAATCCAATTGCTTCTTTTATGTCTGGAGAAATGCTAAGCATTGTTGTTTTTGCATTAATCATTGGAGTATCAATGATTTCATTACCAAAAGAAAGCTCAAAACCAATTTTAGACTTACTTGAAGCCATTCAAAAAATTACTTTGAAAGTAGTTTCATGGGCAATGCGACTTGCACCATTTGCCGCATTTGGATTGATGGCGGCAATTACATCAAAGCTTGGTCTTTCAGCTCTTTCAGGACTTGGAGCTTACATGGTAACTGTTGTTATTGGTCTTTTTGCAATGTTGCTTATCTATGCGATAATAGTAAAATTTTTTGCAAAGAGACCACTACTTTCTTCTTTTTCTTTGATGAGAGATCCTCAACTTCTTGCTTTTTCAACTTCTAGTTCTGCTACTGTAATGCCACTATCAATTAAAACAGCTGAAGAAAAGATGAAGATAAAACCAAAAATTTCTCAGTTTATCATTCCTTTGGGGGCTACAATCAATATGGATGGAACTGCATTATACCAAATAGTTGCAGTATTTTTTCTTGCTCAGCTCTTCAACATTGATTTGGGTTTTACAACTATTTTATTAATCACAGTAACTGCCCTTGCAGCCTCAATTGGAGCCCCTTCAGCTCCTGGAACAGGAATTGTTATCTTGTCTACAATTCTAATTGCAGCAGGAATTCCTCCAGTTGGTGTTATTCTTCTACTTGGTGTGGATAGGATTTTAGATATGACACGAACAATGGTAAATGTTACAGGAGATCTTACAGCTTCCTTATTTTTCGATAAGAGATTGAAGATTGATGATCTACCCTCAATAAAAGATAAAAAGAGTTCTTAATGCCTCTAATACATGAGTCAAATTTGCACCAAATGTAAAGATCCAATTCCCGAAAATGAAGAACTAGATCCTATAGCAAGTAAATATCCTGTTTGCAATAAATGTTGGAAAGAATGGAAAGAATATCGAATTATGGTTATGAACGAAATGAGACTTGATATGTCAATGGCAGATCATAGAAAACTCTTAAAAAAACATGAAAAAATATTTGCCGGTGTTCTAACTCCAGAAGGAGATTACATCGATTACTCAAATGAAGATAATAGAAAACCCGATGAAGAAACCAGTTCTTAAAATTTTAAACTTTTTTGGGCATTATCTGGAATAATAACAAACAATTTCCTTTTCTTTTCACTATCAAGGCCATTGATTATTTTTTTTATCGATTGTGAAATGATATTTTGCTTTTCATTATCAAGAGATAAGAAAATTTCTAGTATCCCATCTAAATGAAATGCAATTAATTTCTCAGGTGAATCACAAATTTCACTAATATAGGCTGAGAACAATTCATTTCTCTGGTCTTCGGGTAAAACTGTTAGGATCTCTAACCAGGTCTTGAATAATTTGGAAAAGTTTGCAAAGGGAATGGTTGGGCCTGCTTCTAATGCATTATTAACTAGCTGTTTTTTCTCAAGTTCATCCATTGCAAAAAACTCAATCATTCTTTTTTTCAAAATGGGTGTTCTTAGAAAATCTGGAAGATTTGCCAAGACTACAATGATATTTCCTGCAAAATTTTCTTCAGCCAATGGTTTTTCTTCAAATTCTATGGAATATTAAATCATGTGAAATCACTAGCTTAAATAAACGGGTTTTCAGCCAAAAAATTGTGACGTCTACAATAGTTGTGGGAGGTTTTTTTGGAGATGAAGGAAAAGGCAAAATAATTTCCTACCTTGCAATAAAAGATAATCCAAAAATAATAGTTCGAGGAGGAGCAGGACCAAACGCTGGTCATACCATACGAGACGGAGAAAAAATCTATAAAGTTAGAATGTTGCCTAGTGGTTTTTTAAATAAAAATGCAAAAG
Source organism: Nitrosopumilaceae archaeon (assembly GCA_028279545.1). Lineage (GTDB taxonomy): Archaea > Thermoproteota > Nitrososphaeria > Nitrososphaerales > Nitrosopumilaceae > Nitrosomaritimum. The sequence continues at coordinate 74,137 of JANQNN010000047.1, read as the reverse complement.
TGATGATTGGCCCAGGAGTCGTCATAAACCCCGATGTATTATTCAAAGAAATTCAAGATTTTGGTGCAACTGGTAGGGCATTTGTGGATAAACACTGTGGTATTATAGAACAAGAACATCTCTCTCGGGATTCAAAAGGTAAGTTAAAAGAAAAAATTGGAAGTACAGGTTCAGGCACAGGACCAGCTAATTCTGATCGGGCATTGAGGGTGCTAAAAATGGCAAAGGATGTGAATTCACTCTCTTCATTAATAGTTGATGTGCCTGGAGAAGTAAATTCTACAATCGCATCAAAGGAAAATGTTCTAATTGAAGGGACCCAAGGAACCTTCTTATCTTTATGGCATGGAACATATCCTTTTGTTACCTCAAAAGATGTAACTGCTTCTGGAATTTGTGCTGACATTGGATTAGGACCAAAAAATGTAGATGAAGTAATTGTGGTCTTCAAAGCCTACGTGACTCGAGTAGGCACGGGACCATTGTCAAATGAACTTTCACTTGAGGAGGCTGAGACTAAAGGCTGGTCTGAATTTGGAACAGTTACAGGAAGACAAAGACGGGCAGCAGAATTTGATTTTGATTTAGCCAGGCGTGCGATCATGCTTAACAGCGCAACACAAATTTCAATTACCAAATTAGATATAATATTTCCAGCCTGTAAAGGTAAAACATCTTTTGAAGAAATTCCTGAGGAAGCAAAAACATTCGTAAAAAATATTGAAGAAAAATTAAACACACCCGTTACGATCATTGGTACTGGCCCAGAAATTCAAGATGTAATTGATAGAAGAAACTAGGCTGAAAAAATTTGGGTAAGTTTAATTTACTATTACAAATTAGATTAACGTGGACAAATTACCTCGTTATATCCAAGTGTCATCAACTTTAGAATTTTCAAGGTTGGTTTGTGCCTTGGAGCGTGCTCCTCGTATTTCATTTCTACATGAGCTTGAGGGAAAAAAAATTTTATCTGTTCAAATGGATGTTTTAAAAGAAAAACCAATTGTTTATTTTACTCCTCTAGAAAATAACGGAAATTTTCTTTGTTATGCCTTTAGAGGAGGTAACGAACAATCAACAATTGTAAACTCTACTTCAGATTTAGGCAAACTTTACTCTCCGATTGTTCGAATTAAATCGCTTCCCGCTGCATTAAAACCAGGAAATGGAACCTCAGATAGGTATCAACCCATAGAGCTTGAAGATCTTTCCAGTCTTGCAAAACTTACTTGGGGTTTTGAAGAAAATCCATTCCCTTTGTTCCTTTTCCCTCATAATGATAAATGGTTGATTGGTGTTTTCATGAACTTCACTGAAGAAGGTACATCTTATTTTTGTCATGTGGTTCTTCCAAATGAACCCAAAAATCCATTTTTGAAATTTTCAAATCATGATTCTGAACCATCATTTGTTAAAGATCCATCAGAACATGGATATTATTATGTGAAAATTATTAAATTAAAAGACACTCACCCTTTAGTAGACTATGGTCACCTTCAAAACTAGAATTTCAAAAATTTCCAAGACCAAAGGCTATGTAATTCTTGCAAATGATTATGATCATTCAGTAAAAAATTTAGAGACAAGGACAATTCAAAACATAAAAAACCTCCATCCATTTTTGTGTGCAATCAAGCTTAATTTTCATCTCCTTTTACCACTGTCTTCAACACAAATAAAAAAAATAAACAAAACTTCTCATAAATTTGGGTTACAAACTATTGCTGATATAAAATTGAATGATATTGGAAATACAAATAAAATTACTGCAGAAACTCTATGGGATTTAGGATTTGATGCAATAATTGTTAATCCAATTATGGGGTATGATAGTTTAAAAAATCTAGTAAGATTATCTCATAAAAACGAAAAAGGGATAATTACATTATGTCATATGAGTGCACCTGAAGCAAAACTGTCTTACGATATGGAAATTAAAATGAAAAAGAAACAACAACTCTACCAATTGTTTTTGGATTGGGCCATAAAAGCCAAAGTAGATGGAATTGTAGTTGGAGCTACCTTTCCTAAAATAATTTCTTATTGTAATAAAAAAGCGGGAAACAAATTGAGCATTTTTTCACCAGGAGTTGGAACTCAAGGAGGAAAGGCAGAGGAGGTTATTTCTGCAGGTTCGGATTACTTGATTGTGGGAAGGACCATTTTAAATTCTAAAAATCCACGTGAGGTTGCAGAAGACTTACAATTGAAGAGTTTTAGAAAGTAATGCATACGATTTGGACAATACCGTTTTTGCATTGTTAAATGTGGTTTTTTCCATGGCTGTGGCATAATCCATCCAAGTAAAATTGAGATGTTCATGAGAAATTTTTACATCCTTTGTTTTAGTCTCGCCAAGGAAAAAAACTACCTTTTTATGAATAAGTTCTCCCTGAAATTGAAAATTATATTGAATCCATTCTTCAAAATTATCTAAAAATTTTACGTCATTTATTCCGGTTTCTTCTTCTGTTTCTCTTAAAGCTGTTTCTCGGGGGGATTCACCCTCTTCAATTTTTCCTTTTACAAAATCCCAATGACCTGAAGGGTAATGCAATAAAAGAAACAAAATCTTTTCACTTTCTTTTCTAAACAGTACTACGCCTGAAGATGTTTCTTCAATCATTTTCCTAGTCTTCTTTTTCTTTTTTGAAAAGTCCTTATGGCCCGCATTAAATCAATTTTTCTAAATTCTGGCCAAAAAATATCCATAAAAACTAATTCACTATACACACTTTGCCACATTAAAAATCCACTTAATCTTTTTTCACCTGATGTTCTTAGGATCATATCTGGCGATGATTGGGGAAGATATGAGGTATAAAGATTTGATTCGATTTCTTTTTTATCAATATCGTTAACATTAAGTTCTCCATCTTTTATTTTCTCTCCAATTTTTTTTACAGCGTCAACTAATTCAAATTGCCCTCCATAAGCTAAGGCAATGTTGAGAAAATGATTATCATAACCTTTTGTTGTCTCATCTAATTTTTGAAGTATTTCTTTGATGGAATTAGGTAGCAGTTCAATTCGACCAATTCCTTTTACTCTCATTTTATTTTTATGAATTCTTGGATCATCATACAATTTTTGAAGTCTTAATCTGATTAATTCATAAAGATCATCTAATTCGTCATCATTTCGATTTAGATTTTCTGCGGAAAGTGCATACAAAGTTATAATCTTGATATCAAGTTGCTCACACCAATCCAATAAATTTTCTACTGCATCGGCCCCCTTCCCATGTCCAACTTTGGACATAGTAAGGTGTCTTTTAGCCCATCTTCTATTTCCATCTAAAATTAGTGCCACATGATTTGGGATATCTCCTTGTTTAATGTCATTTTCAAGTTTTTTTGTATAAACTTTGTATAACCCAGATAATTGGAATACGGTATCTTTTATTTTATTTATCTAAATCACCCACACTAATGGTATTATTATTGAAAATATCAGTGTTTTTTAGAATACTAACTACACGAGCAATTTTCAAAATTAATCAGAGATCATTTCTTGATCTTTGTGTTTTCTGTATTTTTTGAAAAGAATTGTAGCGGTAATCAATGTTGCAGCCAACCCACCAAGCAAAGGAGGAATTAAAGTAAAGGAACTTTCATCATTTATCATAATTTTTGTAAATTGATAAATTGTTGGGAATAGGGACACCAAAACAACAATTCGTAAAATATCACTTATTTGTCTTGGAATTCCTCCAATCCAATTACTAAGTAGCATCCCTGCAAAAATTGCTCCCAAACCAATCCACAAAATTGGTAACGCTCCAGAAATAAACTGACCAATTATTATTTTATTTGTTAAAATAGAAAGTATCTCAGTTTCTGATTCTAAAACCTTTATGTCAATTGAATTAATTCCAGCTGGGATTGAAGATAATATAATTAAGATTCCAGTAACCATTGTAAAAATACGAATAAAACCCATTGGTGTCGGTTTTGCCCAGTTGGACCAAGCTTTATCAATATCAAAAGCCCGTACCAAGAAAGCTCCACCTAAAATGCTAACCAACACTGCAGTAATTTCAGCCGTATAACCAACTACAGTGGCAATTCCGCCAATTAACAAAAGGATTCCCGGAACCCCTAAAAAGAATTTTGAATATTTTGTATCATAAGCAATCATCTTTAGGTATTTTCCAAAAACTGCATAAGAATACTCGACACTTCTACTAACCTTCATTATTACTCGTTGAACGGATACAACTGGTAGAATATTTTGAATTACAGGCACAACACTTTCGTCGTCTTCGCCATCTGAAACTATTACTGCCCCATTTGCAGAAAATTTTTCTAAAGCTTTCTTTGTCTCCTCGAGAATTTTCTCGTCCGCATGAACTCCTCTGCTTTGAACTCCTGTCACAATTATTACTTCGGCTTGGTAGCCCTTACTGATTAAATCCTCATACGTTTTAATGGCTGCAAAAATAGAATTTGAATCTGCATCTTCAGGATCTTCTAAGGCCAGTCTCTGTGCGGCTTCAATACAACCATCACGACCAATTACAGGAGTGGCTATTCCTGTTTTATCTCCAACGTCATTGTCTCTATCTACACAAATTACTAGGAGTTTATTTGACGTTGAGGCACTCACATCCTTCTCCACTTTATTGGAATTTTGAGACAATCCTCTTATTATTACAAAATTGCTTTTTAACGATTTCCACCAAAATAAATTATTATTTTTTGGATTTGAGGCTAAATTGGCCTAGAATTATCAGATAATTCAATATATTTTATTGATTCATTTTTGAGTGATTGTATTTTTTTATCTGTATCTTCTAATTTCTCAGTATTTCCTTCTTTTATCAAATTTGCATAAACTTTAGTTTCAGTAACATACGAATTAAAACTTCTCAAAGAATCCATATACTGAATGTAACTATCTTGCCATTCAGTGGGTGGATTAGAAGTTACAAATTCCGTTATTTGAGATGTTATTTGTGATGATGTGACATCGGCAACTTGAAGATATTCTTCAGGGGTAATTGCCCCATCTTTCAAATTTTGAAATTCTTTTTCAATTGTTTGATCCAACATAGAGTGGATTTCTTTTACTCCATTCAAGTAATTTTCATGGTCTGATGTTATCATTGAATTTGGATTTTCCTGAGGAACCATCCATAAAAGAAAGCTGCCTGCAGTAATTGCCACCAAAATTACAATTGTGACAATTATTCCTTTTTTTGATGCCATTTTGAAAACTTTACAATTTGGGAGTTTATAACTGATAATCCTTTAAAATATTGAATTTGATATTAAAAAACATAGAAAAAATTCAGAGTTATTTAATTCTAAACAAAAAAACGTCGATTTTTCCATTTTTATTTAATTTTTTTATAACTAATGCCCTTTGGCCCTTGAAAAATTTACACGTATCTAGTGTGTGGTAAAATAATGTTCACAGCCTCTTCCTAAATAGAACAAGGTTGGACTTTTTTTATAATGGTACAAGCATATTGTGTAAAATGTAGAGCTAAAACGGACATAAAAGATCCTAAGGAAACTACATTAAAAAATGGACGCCCTGCAGTAAAAGGAACCTGTCCAAAATGTGGAACTAATGTTTTCCGTATAGGAAAAATGGACTAAGAAAAAAATCCACAGGATTTCTCTTTTTCAAAAACCAATATAGGGTTAAGCGTTTAGGCAATGTATATGAAAAAAACAGAATACGAGACGCTTCTAAAAAGAATCCAAGACAAAATGGGTGACGTAAAAAAAGAAACTTCTGCTAGATTTGAATTACCAATTGTCGATGTAATGTGGGAAGGCCAAAAAACATACCTTCGAAATTTTTCAGACTTTCCCAAAGTTCTGAGAAGAGACCCAGATAAGGTTCTTCAATACCTCTCGAAGGAATTTGCTGTTCCAGCTGAAAGATTAGGCGACAAAGCAATGTTTGTGGGAAAACGAGCACCTGAAGATTTTACACGTCTCTTCCAAATTTACGTAAAAGATTATTTGGAATGCCCAACATGTAAAAGTCCTGATACAAAAATAATTAAAGAAAATAGAATTTCATTTTTAATTTGTGAGGCATGTGGAGCAAAATCAACTTTAAAGGGTAAATACGCCTAATGCAATTTTCAGCAAGAATTACTGATTACCAAAAAAATCTAATGTTAAATATTTGTGATTTGGATGTTTTGGGAAAAGATATTATCCAAGATGATTTAACAATGAACATTAGTAAAAATTTTTACGGTGAAAGAGTAATTGATTATGATGAAGCTAAAACACTAATTAAAAAAGCTTCAATAATCAATATGGTTGGAAAAAACATTGTATCACTTTCAATTGAATTAGGGGTAGGTGCAGAAAATGGTGTTAAAATTTTGGGAAAAGTTCCTTTCCTAATTGTTTTCAAAATGTAATTAAAAAATTATTTTATTTAATTTTGTAGTTGAAAATTATCATAAATTATAATTTATAAAAAAAGAAATCCATTTTATCTAGTAAAAATAAAGTTAATTATTGTCAGATGATATTAGCAGAAAATTAGAATCTAAACTGGATGAAAAGTTATTTTCTAATAACAGAAAAAAACAACTTAAAAATGGTTTCAAGAAAGGTAAAGTTGTAAACGAAGTTTTAGATAAACCTACAGTTATGGCTCTTTACAAATTAATTACAGATCATATTATTGCATACGTTAATGGTTCGGTTAGTGCAGGAAAAGAGTCTGTGGTGTTTTGGGCTGTTGATGATAATAATGTTAATGTCGCATTGAAAATTTACTTGGTTAGTACTTCAAATTTTAAAAAACGAGAAGCCTATATTTTGGGGGATCCCAGATTTTTAAAGTTAAAAAAAGGAACTCAAAACTTAGTTTTCCTATGGGCAAAAAAAGAATTTAAAAACCTTTTAAGATGTTTTGACTCTGGAATTCCTGTACCAAAACCTATTCATGTTTCGAGAAACATCCTTGCAATGGAATTTGTGGGTAAAAATGGGTCTCCTTGTAAAATTTTATTAGAATCAGAAGTAGATGAAAACGATTACCTTGAGTCAATTTCATTAATTAAAAACCTATATTCAAAAGCAAAATTAGTTCATGGAGATTTTTCGGAATACAATATTTTCAAAACTGAGAAAGGTTTAGTTCTCTTTGATCTTGGTTCTGCTGTGGATCTTAAACATCCAAATACCGTAGAATTTCTTAAAAGAGATATTAATAACATAACAAAGTTCTTTTCTAAACGAGGAATTACAGTTAAAGATCCAGAACAAATACTAAGAGAGATAATATCATGATATTTGAAAAATTAATCAGAATACCAAATGACAGAATAGCTGTTTTAATTGGAAAGTCAGGAAGCGTTAAATCAAAAATTGAACAGAATTGTTTTGTAACACTGAATATTGATGGTACAACAGGAGAGGTAATTATCAAATCGGAGGAGGATTTGGATAGAGTTGAACCATTCAAAGCTATGGAAATTATTATTGCTATTGGAAGAGGTTTTTCACCTGAAAAAGCAATGACTTTGATTAATGGGGAAAACTCACTTCATGTTATTAATTTGAAGGAATTTGCAGGAAAATCAAGCGCAAATATTGAAAGAATTAAAGGGAGACTTATTGGAGAGGGCGGTAAGGCTAGAAGAAACATGGAAAATTTAACGGGAACACAAATCTCAGTTTATGGAAAGACAGTTTCAATTATTGGAAACCCAAAAAAATTAAGACAAGCCATTGATGCAGTTGCTTCAATTTCTAGTGGAAGTATGCATGGAGCAGTATACAATAAACTGGAAACCGCTAACAGGAGAGGAAAACAAGAAAAAATGAAATTATGGGAAGATCAAAATGGCTTCGATTAAAGAAAAATTTAATCAAATTTCTCCAAGTGAGTTCTTTTATAGAAATAGAGACCTTGCTGGATTCAGTAACCCTTCAAGATCATTGTATACAGCAGTAAGAGAGTTTGTGGAAAATGGTTTGGATGCATGTGACCAAAAGGGGATTTTCCCTGATATTCACTTATCAATTAAGGCAGTAGATCCGGAAAAACCAGACCCAAAGCCGTATATTTTGACCGTTAAAGATAATGGGCCTGGAATTGAATCAAAACATGTTCCTTTAGCATTTGGAACGGTTCTATATGGTTCTAAATTTGGATTGAAACAAGCAAGAGGAATGTTTGGCCTAGGCGCAACAATGGCAATTTTGTATGGGCAAATTACCACCAATAAACCAGTTGTAGTTAAAAGTTCAACTGACGGTCAAATAATGGAAATTTTTGAATTATTGTTAGATATTCAAAAAAACAAACCGGTTATCTTAAAACACAAGAATAAAGAAGTTTCAAAAAAAGGCCTCACTGTAAGTATTTGCCTTGAAGGGGATTATTCTAAGGCAGGCTCCAAAATTCGGGATTATGTATATCAAACATCTCTAATTACACCTTATGCTTCAATTACATTTGATGATCCTAAAGGAGAAAAATTTCATTATTCAAGAATGATAAAAACCATGCCAAAACCTCCCACAATTATTCGACCTCATCCTTATGGAACGGATGTTGAAACAATTAGGAGGATGATTGTCGACTCTCAATTTGAAATTCCTACAATAGATGATGCAATGATTGAAAAAGTTAGGAAAGATTTAGGTCTATCAAAAAAGAATTTTAGCTTTACTGCGATAATGGACAAAGCCAAAAAACGTTGGAAGACTCTATCAAGACAAGTTCGGGTTGTAATTTCTTTAATGTCTTTTCTTAAAATGGATTTTGAAAAATTAAATAAAATTAGAATTGAAGATTTAGATGTTCCAAATAATACGTTATCCTATTGGGATTTTGGAGACTCTACATCAAAAACTGTGGAACTTGATCCTGAAAGTCCTTACTACAGACAATTAACAAATACTGTTCAAGGAGAAACTTTAACTGCATTTCTTACAAAAAAATTTCAAAGAGTTGGGCCAACCACTGCTGTAAAATTTGCAAAATTTGCAGGTTTTAAGCCAGAACGACGACTTGGTACAATGACAAACCAAGAACTTGCTCATTTGAGTAATTCTTTACAAAAATTTGATGAATTTATGGGTCCAGACTCAAGTTGCCTAGCTCCCTTGGGGGCAGAACCACTTGAAAAAGGAATGAGAAAATTTTTCGACCCAGATTTTTTAACAGTAATTCAACGAGCTCCCTCAGCATATTCAGGATTTCCTTTCATTGTAGAAATGGGAATAGCGTACGGTGGGGAAATTTCAACACGAGGGATCAAAGTTTACCGGTTTGCTAATCGAATTCCATTACTCTATGATGAAGGAAGTGATGTGGTTTTGAAAGTTATTAATGATATTGATTGGAGTAGATACAAAGCAAAAGGAGATCCTCCTCTAGTAATTGTATCTCATATTTGTTCAACTAGAATACCTTACAAAACAGCAGGAAAGGAGAATGTTGCAGACAGACAAGAAATTGAAAGAGAATTGAAATTAGCCATCCAGTTTATGGCAAGAAAGCTATCTGTTTTCATGAATAAAAGAGGTCAAGCTGAAGCAGCAAAAAAGAGAGCCAATCTTTATGCAAAATACATTCCCTTAATATCTCAGTTTTGTACCGAACTTGCAGGAAAGAAAAAAGAACCCAACTTCCAAAAAATATTACAAGAGGAAAAACCAATAGAAAATGAGTAAAAAATCTGATAAAAAGGCAAAGGCATTGAGCAAAAAGGCTCAAGAAAAACAAAAAACCATTCTTGAAATGCTAAAAAACCATGGGGCTAAAATCTATGATGACCTTAATTCTGGCCAATTTCCAAAATTTTCTATTCCTAGCAGATCTGTGAGTAATATTGTTTATGACAAAAAACTCCGTCAATACATTTTAGGAAACTCCACAGCTCTTAGAAGTTCCAAGAACACCTCCCAGTTAAGATCCTTTACTCAATTGATGTGGCTTGCCTTTTTTGCAAACCGATTAACAAATGAAAAAAAATCCTCCACTTTACGAGATATTTATTACTCGTCTCAAGCTTTTGCAATTGATTTTGAGGATCAAGCTGAATCTGACAATATTATTGTAGATTTAGAGGCAGTAACTTCAAGACCAAGAGAAGATTTTCATATATTTCCCGAAGAGAGAAGTTCAATTTTTGGTGATTTGAATATAGAGTATACTATTCCGGGCTATGAAGGGAAAAAAATGAACTTATCAAACCATCCAGATGGATATTCAATTGGACCAAGTTTAACTACTGCAGAGCTGGTTGATACATCTGCTGAGATTGTAATTGCTATTGAAAAGGGTGGATTATTTACAAGATTTGTAGAAGAACAAATTGATAAGAAATTCAAATCAATTATAATCAACACCGGAGGACAAGCTCCACGTTCCACTAGAACTCTTCTTAAGAGATTACATGATGAAATGAAATTACCAGTTATTATTTTGACAGATGGAGATGTTTATGGAGAACACATTGCAATGGTAATTAAATCCGGTTCGGCAAATGCAGCTCATCTTAGAGAATTAACTGTTCCTGATGCAAAATGGGTTGGTGTTTGGGCCACAGATATTGAAAAGTATAAACTTCCTACAATTCCTATGACAGAATCAGACATTAAGAGATGTTATGATTTACAAAAAGATCCTAGATATTTGGATGGGATTTGGAAAAAAGAGTTGGAAGTATTTTTACGATTAAAAAGAAAAGCTGAACTTGAAGCCTTTTCCAAATATGGTTTGACCAATATTACTGACAAGTATCTCCCACAGAAATTAGAATTAGCAAAAAGTCTCTAATCTTTTTTGATTCTAAGAGTTAGAACTCCGTTCCTATATTTGAAATCAACAATCTGCATCCCAACTGAACCTTCAATAGGAATTTCCTTAGAAAAGTTTGCAGAACCCCGAATATACAAAACTCCATCAATCAACCTTACCATTATCTTATCTTCAGGGCCAGGAACCTCAGCTACAAAGACAAAATCTCCATCACCTTTTATGAGATCATATACCCAATTTTTTGCTTCTTGCTCTCTAGCTGAAAAAGTAGGTTTTTGATCCTTGGTCATTTTTTTTAAAACCCTTACCCAATAAAACATTGTAATTGCAGCAATTCCAATTAAAATAAAACTTACAAAACCAGAACCTGCTCTTTGGGTCATTACATAAATTATTCCCAAAAAAAGAATTATCATTATAGGAATAACAAAATTAAGTGATTGTTCGTTAGAATACGTTCCTTTATAACTCGCCAAACAATCAAAATCCCCCTTTGCCAAATATAAAGTATTTTTGAATATTCAACCTCTTCTCACTTCAAAAGTCCGAAAAATTTCTTAAATTTACTGGGTAAATGTTGTTATCAAAACTCTTTCGTTTTTGTTAATTTGTAGCTTTTTTTGTAACAAACCACATACTATAACTATGCTAATTTCAAAAAATATTTAGTGAATAAAGCAAATTTTCTAGTAGGATTATCAATTACCCTTTTGGTTTTAATAGGCTCAATTTTTTATGCTGAGGCTATGCCAGAAGCAAAAGAGAAAACTGGTCAAACCCGGGATAATCATACTGATGTATTTGGAATTACCAAAATTTACCCTACAAAAAATGGCGGAAATACATGGTTTATGAATATGGCAAATCCAGCTTCTGACCCAAGATTTGACCCACAATTCAATATTACTCAAAATCCAGACGGATCTTGGAAAATGCAACAAAGTCAAGTACGAATGCTTGTTTATGGTTCTGACCAAACCACATACGAAACTACCTCAATTCCTACCTTTTCAAGAACCCAATTGACAAACAATGGCTACATGCAACTTTCATCTGATTGGAGAAACTTTGAGATTACAGGATATGTTAAACTAAACAGTATTACTCAGGGAGGCCTTGACCAACAGTTTACTTGGTATGGTAGGGGGGGAGCACATAATAGTCTCAATAATGGATGTGAAGGTTCATCAACAAAGGGTGCTTTACATTTCAATGGTCAAACCCAAATCGAAAAGGAAAGTTGGCATGTAAAATATGATTTTTCTGATAAAATAACAAGTAACCCACCATTACTTGATAGATGGATTGGATTCAAATTTATTGTATATAATCAACCTGGAATAAATTTCGCACAACAAGTTCATCAGGAAATTTGGTTGGATGAATTTAACAATAACAATTGGTTGTTGGTACACTCCTTTATTGATGACGGTTTTGGTTCGGGTGCTACTCATTGTGGACCCGCATTTGCAGATAACATGCCAATTTCCTGGGGAGGACCTATAGTTACTTTTAGATCAGATGATGCTGATGATTTTGATTTCAAAAATTTTAGTGTAAGAGAAATTCAAAACAATACTGTTCCACCAAACGATATTGATATCGATGGAATACCAAATGACTTGGATGATGAAAACATCATCAATTCATCAATAATTCTTACTTCTCCTCACTTCCTTTCAGGCGATGTTACTGTACAAGATGGCGCAGTCCTTACAATCCCAAGTGGAGAAACATTGACTGTTACGTCAGGGAAAAACCTGACTGTGAAAACAGGAAGTGGAGTTTTAATAAAATCAGGGGGAACATTACAAGTTAATTCTTCTTCAGGACCAATTATTCATATGAGTGATACCACATTTGGAACTGCTCAAAGTGTACATTTGGGAAGGCAAATACATGCCGAATATGTTTCACCTTCATCTCAACTAGTTGGAGATAATATTGATACTATAATTATAAAAATAAAGAAAGGTGGACTACCAACTGGTACTGCACAAATAGGAGTTTTTGATGTTAATTTAGAAGTAAAAAAATTGTTTGGCACCATTGATGTTTCAACCCTTACTACCAGTTCAACTGACCATTCATTTTCTCTTCCGTTGGGACAAAAATATGAAATACAACCAGAAGATAGAATTGGAATAAAGTTTACTGGTGGAGATGCAGCAAATTTTGTTGCAATTACGAGAGATATAGATCCTCAAGACCCATTTGATGGTATCAACTCATATCATACATACTATACCACCACTTGGGTTCCATTTATCGACAGAGACCTTTACATGATACTTCAAGAAAATCCATGATTTAACCTGGCATTTTGATTCATATTTTTTAACCTCAAACCTTTATTCTTGATTTTTATAATGAGGCATTATTTTTGAATCGTTGTCTGAAGGAAAAAAACCGGATATGCTTTCCAAAAAAGAAATTTTTCTAAAAGGTTCTTTTTTAGCAATTATTGTAGTTGGCCCATCACTTGTGGCATTTTTTTTGTCTTGGAACATTTTAGAAAATCTTATTCAAGCAATCATTATTGGGGGAGTGGTTCATTTTATGGCAATGGGATTTTCTTTAAAAATATCAAGAAAATTCTTTGTTAAGTCTTAAAAATAATTATTCTTTAATTATCTGAGTTTAATATCATTAAATATGGACACTAAACAAATTGAAGAAAAATTAATTTCCGAAATAAAATTAACTTCTTTACAAGCAAAAACTTTTCTTTTAATAACCTGTTATGGAAAAATGAACTATTCATTAATAGCAGAAAAATTGGGCATTCCAGAAGACATGGCCCTAAGGACCGCCAAGGAGCTAATTAATCTAGGTGCCTTTATTGATTATTCTGAAAAAGATTTTGAAGCAATGCATCCAAGATTTACTGCCGTTAACATGTACCGACGTATGTGTGAACGAGAAAATATTGAATTTGGGCGAAACAAGATTGTTGATAATATAGGAGTGATTTTAGAAAAGCCCTATGATGATGCAAGGACTAAATAGAACTATTGAATCTTTACTTTGTTGGAAAACGATATTACCTATTTTGGAGTAATTAACATAAACATTGATGAAAGAACTATTGGTTCTGTTGATGTTTGGCGTTCAGCTAGAACTAAACAATTCTATTGTGAAGAAAAACAACTAGGTATAGAAGCATTAGCAGATACTGTAGGTATGCCTGAAATTAAACCAGATCACAAATGGGCAGTTGCAGTTAGCAAATTACAAAAAGGAAAAGACAAATGGAAACTAGTTAAACTACCTGAAAATGGATCAATAAAATTTGAAACTATTGATGAAAAAATACTGGAGCTTCCTGTAGAAAATTACGCAATTAAAGATGACGATCATTGGAGTTTCTTGGTAGAAGACAATATCAACAAAGCTGTAGAAATTTAATTCTAAAAATGGACATCAAAGTAAAAATCAATAATATTCATGGAAGCCAAATGGCTGCAAAAATAACCGGAAATTTTTCAATTGAAGAAAATACTTTTAGATTTTCAGCAATTGCCTTTGGTAGAATTGGAGGACAAAATATCGGAGCAAAAATATCAAAAGCCACAGAAAAGAAATTAGAATCATTAGGATACAAGGTTGAGGAGGTGATTTTGTCATTACAAAAAAAACTACTTCAGGGAGATCTTACACTTCCTGAGGGTTTGAAAAGAGAATCGTTTGTAGACGATTAAAATTCTGCTTCTTCCAAAGCTTTTGCGCAAATACATCCCTTGGTTTTAGGAATTTTGCTAATCAAATCGGATAGAATTTTTTTTGTTCTTTCAACATTTTTCCCAAGAGTTTCTAATACCTCTTTTGCAGTAACTGGTTTCTCAGCCCAAACATCATAATCAGTAACAGTAGAAATGGAAGCATAACACATTTGGGCCTCTCTTGCAAGTTGACATTCAGGAACTAAAGTCATTCCAATGATATCGGCATTCATTGTTCTAAAAAAACGTGATTCGGCTTTAGTTGAAAATCTTGGTCCTTCAATACACACATACGTACAATCTTTATGAATTTCATCACCTTGTTCATTTACAACTTGTTTAATTGATTCTTGTAATTCAGGGCAAAATGGATCAGCAACCGAAATGTGAATTACCCTTCCCTCCTTAGAAAAAGAGCCGATTCTTGATTTAGTAAAATCTAAAAATTGACTGGGTAATGCAAAATGACCAGGTTCAATTGTTTCCTTTAGACTTCCTACTGCCGAAGGGGCAATGATTCTAGAAATTCCCAACTCCTTGAAAGCCCAAATATTTGCTCTATAGTTTATCATGTGTGGAGGGATTGAATGATTTTTTCCATGTCTTGGTAAAAATGCAATTTTTCTTCCCTTGAAAATACCTACAGTTATTGAATCTGAGGGTTTTCCAAAAGGAGTATCAACTGTGACTTCCTGTGGTTCTTCCAATAATCCTGAATCATAAATACCAGTTCCCCCAAAAATTCCAATCTCTACATCTTTTTCCATTAATATTTCACCAATGATTTAAACTTGTATTTGCTAATTCCTTTCATTCCTCCCAATTCAGTTAGTTCAATAATAAAGGCAAATCCAGTTATCTTTCCTCCAACTTTTTCAATTAATTTTGCTGATGCCAAAGCGGTTCCTCCTGTTGCTAGTAAATCATCACAGATTACAATCCTTTGACCATCCTTTATTGTATCTTTTTGAATTTCAAGAGTATCTTTACCGTATTCAATTTTATATGATAATTTCGTTGTTTTACCTGGTAATTTTCCAGCCTTTCTAATCATAATCATTCCTTTGTTATACCTAATTGCAAGAATACTTGCAAGCAAGAACCCTCTTGATTCAACTCCCGCAAAAAGATCAACATCTTTTGGATGAAAAATTTTTGTAAACTCATCAGCAATAAATGATAGGGCTGATGGATCTTTCAAAATGGGACTGAAATCACGAAATAATATTCCTTTTTTCGGAAAATTGGGATATTCTGAAATTTTCTCCTTTAGATTCATATCCTATTTCGAAAATTAGTGGAATAAAATTGTTTGATGTTAATCTATCTTAAAGGTCGTTTCGTCAGTATCAAAACCATCTTTTACTTTAAAGATATAATTACCTGGTTCAATTCCTGATGGGACAATCCAGGGCTGAATAAGACGTCCTTCCTTGTCAGCAGGGAATGGCGTAAACTCCTCTATAAGTTCACCATCTTCGGAGACAATTTCAATTTCAATGGTTTGCTGAGCACCAATCACCTTTATTGTAAGAACTTTTCCTACTGTTGGAATTTGCTCAGCTTCCTCTACGGAGATCGACAAGCCTTCAACTTGAACTGAAGTCACCTCAAATTCGGCCACGTCAAAATTGGCACCACTATTTGCATTTATTTTCCAAACTCCAGGTGTTGCTTCAGAAGGTACTCTAAAGGACTCTTCTGTAATCTTTCCAAGTTTATCTGAATGAACTGGGGTAGATTTTATTTCATTATTATTGGGATCTACCAAAGTTAATGTTAAAAGCACACTAGGTTTTGTTTCACCTAAAACTAAAATTGGTTCTCCTGGTTCATAACTATCTCTAGTTGTATTGATACTGATTTCTCCTGAACCTGTTTGAAGCCCAACAGTAAATGTTGCTGTACTTTTTGCACTTCCTTTACTGAGAACTGCCGAATAAATTCCAGAAGAATATCCAGTTAAGTCTAGGGAATAAATTTGTGTTCCATCAGGTTTGAGAGTAATTGAAATTGCGTCTCCCTTGGGATTGTCTGAGGGATCAATAATCAATAACGTTATTACTTCTGAGGGTTTTCCGGCAAAAGTAATTTTAGCATCTTCGGTTGGTTTGTAATTAAGTTTATCAAAAGATAGATTTATTGGAATGGAGGGAAGTTCGCCTAATCCAGCATAAATGAATTCTTTATGAATTCCTTGACTTGCAATGAGTGTCCAAGTTCCTTCTTTATCCACATTGGCAATTGTATCATATTCAAACTCAACTATTCCAGTACTATTCACATCCATTATATCTGAAATTTTTTCATCACCCAATGGGTCCTTAAGGATTAAATCTATTTTTTGATTTGGCAAAGCTGTCCCCGAAAATTTTAAAATTTCTCCTGGTTCAAATTTCAAATTAGAAGGCGCTATTACAATTACTTTAGCTGATTCTACTGTGTAAGTTCGAGTAATACTTTCACGACCATCCGAAATTTCTGCTGTATATTTTCCAAAAGGTGTGTCAAGTGGAACAATGATTGGTTCTGGTAATTCCCATGTGCCCTTTGCTGTAACTTCTGCTGTTCTAGTGTTAATTATTTCATTATCTGGATTTTTTACAGACGCAGTTATGGCACTTCCTGGTTGCGCAGTACCTGAAATTTCTAGAAAGTCTCCTCTATACAAAACATCTGGTACTCCTTTGATGGTAAGCTTTACGATCTCTCCTGATGGAAGATTCGTTCCCTTTGATCCTAAAATAAGACTGATGGATTTTGATTCACTAGTTTTATCTTTAATGAAAAAATCTACCCTTTCTGCCTTTTGGTTTTCAGGAATTTGAAATGTAGAAACAAAATAACCTTTATCATCTGTATTAAATGAACCTAATTTTTTTGTGTTTAGGAAAAAATCAAATTGTTGTGATGAACCAAAATTATCCCCCGTTACTCTAATAGATCCTCCTGCATTTGGTTTATCTGGAATAATTTTAAAAAAGGAATCATCAAAAACTCCTTTATTTACACTGGTATCCGATGATACAATAACACCATTACCAAACTCAGTTGGAATAGATTTTCCTAGCGAAATTTGCTCACCATTTTTGTCAATTGCTTTCCAATTTATTCCTGGTTTTGGAACGTCTGTTTTTACTCCAAATTTTACGGAGTTTCCTTGTGTTACTGGTTTATCAGAAGTAAAAATAATTACTCCTAAAGGGGTTTTTTCACCCAACCATCCATCTTCAGTTTTGAATGATTCAAAATTACTTCCAGCACTAAGCCAAATTCTAAAGGAGCTAATTTCAATTTCTCCTCCATTTGAAAATTCTATAATTGTACTTTTCTCAAAAGATTCACTTGTTACTTTTAACTCATTTCCAGCATACGCGTTTGTTGGAATTGAAATTATTGATATTGAAAAAACAATAATTAACAAAAGGAAGATTCCTCTCATAGAGGATTTATTCATGGAAAACATTTGCCTCATCTCTCAATTAAACCTTAAAGAACATTCCTTAAATTTTGAATTTTTAACTTGAGTAGTAATCATAAGAAAACTTCTTAAATCTCATTTTTGAGGCTTTTGTAACTTATCAAATTCGGTCTTTACGGCTGCATTTTGATATTGTCTAATTCTTTCAGCTATTAAGCGATATAGTGAACGAATTTGATCCTTGGTTTTATCGGAGAGGAAATCGGTTTCCCCTAATGCAATTTTCTCACAAATGTATCTGGTAATGTCCTCATTTTCAAATTCACCCCAATCATCGTCTTGATGTTCATCCCAAATCGTTTTTAAATTCTCTAAAACACCTTTTTTCTTTTTGGACATTACTTCTTCAGGTGTAAGACTTGAGTATCCTTCATTGCGAAGTTTAATTTCATATGTTTGGTTTACGGCATAAAGGTAATCCTCAAGAACAACATAATCTTCAATAGATTCAATTGTTTTTCCATCCTTTTCAAAAAATATAGTTTGAATCGGATTAAAATCATTTGAAGTCAGCTGTGAAGAAATTTGTTTTGATTCTTCTGTATTGTCAAGTAAAATGAATGTGTTGTAACCATGGTTTCTATAGAAAATTGCCAATGGTAATACAGCATTTTTATTGAATGCAGCAACAACGTTTAGGGGATTCATTGAAATATTTGGATCCTGTAAGAACTTATCAAAAGAATTCAAATACATCGAATCTGACATTGTCTCTACTATAATTACAGGTCTAGAGTTTCTACCAATTTCTCTATCTACAATCGATTCAACAAGACCTCTGGATAACCCATAAAGGATTGGTGTGAGGGTTTTATCATCAGCATTCCAGTAATCATAAAAAATTCTACTAAGATGTTTTCTTTTATCTAATTCTACAACTAACAGGTTTCCAGGGGTATAATCAAAAATCATAAACGGTGAATGTGTTGCATAAAGTACTTGATTGGAGCCGGCTAAATTTTTTAAAAGATCAGAAATTCCCATTTGTTGGGTGGGATGGAGATTTCTTGCTGGTTCATCAAGTAAGAGTATTGCCTCTTTTAGTTCTGCTCTTTGAGTTTCTGCTGCAAAATTTACAATAAAAGAAAAAGTCCATTTAAAACCTTCAGCCCTTCTATTTAACAAACCCGTATTTGTAACAGTTCCATCCCTATGTACATCAGAAATTACAACACTCATAATATTTCCAGGATTATATCTTAATTCCACATGTATTGGATCACCTTTCCATGCAGGATTTAATTTCCTGGTTAATCTGTTGCTTGCAGCATTTAGAAGTTTAATGCACCTTGAGGGGCTATTTTTTACCTCTTCTAACTCATTAATGTTTAATTCTGCTAAATAGAAAAGATTCCTTACACTTTCAGCCTTATCAAAATCTTCGATATATTCTATTGATTCCCGTCGTTCTCCTTTTTCTTCTCTTATGTACTCATTTAAGTTAATATTTCCATAGATTTTTTTATAATCAGAAAAGTAAACAAACCTTGGATGCAATTGATTTGCAATAAAGTTCTCTAACGCACTTTTTTCATTTCCTCCGGAGAGTAAATTTGAAAATTGATTTTCTGGTTTGGAGTAAATTTTCTCCCATTCTTCAATAACCTTTGGATCTTGCATCGCAATAACATGAAATTGGTTGTTAAACTCTGCCAAAGCGGAATCAAATTTAGATTGATTAACAGGTGGAGGATCTTCAAAGAACTTTGTGTTTATTTGAATTCTAAGATGATTGGGAATAGTATCCAAAAATTCAAGAATCCTTTTGGAAAAGTTTTCCCATGAATTAATTTCTCTATCTGTACTCTCACTAATTTTTATATTTTCAAACTCATATTGAACTTCTGGTTTTTTGTTTGTTCTAAATAATTTAATTTTTTTAATAGGGGGTAAATCTAGAAATTTTTCTTTGATCATGTTTGATTCACTTGTGTTTAATTCAAATTCGCCTTCAACTAATCTAATCTCTTTTTTCAAATCTTCTGCCATTTCATCACAAAGATCTAATGCTGATAATGTTTCATCTTTGTTTAGCATGGTAAGTGCTTGTAAGATTGTTGTTTTTCCACTTTCATTTCTTCCTACAAAAGCAGCCAAATCCCCTACTGTTATTTCACCTGAGTCGTGAATACACCTATAAGCTCTAACTCTGAATTTTCTTAAACGCATCTAGCGATACTCCGTTGACTACGATTTAACTTATTCGTCAAATTAATATTTACTTTGAATTTTGCGAAATAGATATAGGGGCTTTATCTTGAGAAATCAAAATGGCCAAAGGGATAACTTTTGTGGTTTATGTCTTACCAGTAGCACTTTCGTTAATTTTTGGAACTATTGTAATCTCAGGTATTTTACAAGAACCCGACAGGGAATTAAACTTCGCACAGATGGGTTCCTTTGGAAATATCTCCCTTGATAAACCTCTAAAAATTATCGGATTGCAAAAACAATATTCTACCTCAGACCCTGTTCAAATCCAAGTGATAATTGAGGACATTTCGTTTTCATGTGGAGACCTTTACATTTCTATCTATACTTTGGGAAACTCTAATGTAATTACCCAAAGTGGGTACTTTGAACAATGTTTTGATAGTGAAAATCCCTTTCTCCCAAACAACGCGAGATTTTCTGAAATTGTAGACAACCCTGGCAGATATGAAATAGTGGTTGAATTTCTTGATAAGGACCAAGAGAATAGTATAACTACCAGTGAGGAATTTAACGTTAAATAGGGTTTGACTTATTTTATAATTAAAATTATTAAAAACACGGTGATTTAATGACAAGTAAAAAAGATTCCCTAATTGAAGAAGCCTCCAAAATAAAAGCTGAAATAGCTGTTTTGAAAGAAAAGACAAAAATCTTAGATGCGAAACCATCCAAAGCTAAAAAGTCTGTAAAAAAGACAGAAGAAAAACCATCCAAAGCTAAAAAGTCTGTAAAAAAGACAGAAGAAAAACCTGCGAAAGCTAAAAAATTAACCAAAAAAGAACTGGAAGAAATTAAAAGAAAGGAAGAAAGAACACTTGAAGAAGAGTTAGAAGAACAATTAACAGAAAACGAAATTGAAAATTTTCAAATTGAAAAAGTTGACATGGAGAGATTAACTGCAAGAGTTTGTGATACTTTAGCAGAAAAAGAATCTGATGGAATGTTCCAAAGTGAATTATGGAAAAAACTAAAACTTTCTAGCAGAGACGGCTCACGTCTTGCTTTGAAATTAGAAAGAATGGGAATGATTTATCGTGAAAAACTTCTTGAAAAGGGTCGTTGGACTTATAAATTAATTTTAAAGAAAACCCCAATCAGTACTCAATCAATTGAAAATGCTCCATGTCTTGTCTGTCCGGTAGAACAGAAATGTTCGCTGGAAGGCGAGATTAGCCCCAGAAACTGTCAACTAATTGAGGAATGGGTACTAGCTGAAATGAAAAAGCCGTCGAAAAATAAATGAAATTACAAGACGCAAGACGAGATCATTATAGAAAACTTGCTCATGAACAGGGTTACCGTAGTAGAGCTGCCTATAAACTCAAAGAATTAAATCGTTCATATCGACTAATAGGGCCCGGATTTTTTGTTTTGGATTTAGGATGTGCACCTGGTGGATGGACTCAAATGGCTGTAAAACTTGCAGGCAATAAAGGAAAAGTAATGGGAGTGGACCTTTCGTTTGTGGAAGAAATACCAGGTGCGCGAATTCTTCAAGGTAATATTGAGGATGAATCTATTCTAGATGAAATTTTGGATTATTTTGGAAGAAAAGTAAACACAGTAATTTGTGATCTTTCTCCGCAAGTTTCAGGAAATTGGTCAATTGACCATGCTAAACAAATTTCACTAAATTATGATTGTACAAAAATTATGGACAAAGTATTGCAACCCAAGGGAAATGCTGTGTTTAAGGTATTTGATGGGGAATATTCAATGGAATTTAGAGATTTCATAAAGAAAAAATTTACTCGAGTTAATCTAACAAAACCACCTGCTAGTAGAAAACAAAGTAGCGAATTATACTTTGTTTGTTTAGGCTATAGAGGTTAATCATAAAGAATTTTAATAATTTCTTTTACGTTTGCATTAGTTCTAAAACCTGTTGGACTAAACACGGTTGGGCTTGCTTTGAATCCTTTGTTTTGTAATTTAGTTATCAAATCGCGGAGTTTGGGGGGAGATGATTTAACTTTGGAGGCAATTTCATCTAAAGTAAAATAAATTCCTGGCATTTCTGATTCTGATAAACATTTTCTTAGATCTTTTTCACAAATTTTATTTACATTTAAACCAGAAATTTCAGAAATCATTTTTTCTATAAATTCTCTGTCAAAAATTTTTCCAATCCATAATATACCTGCTATCTTATTTTGAGATCCACAAAGTTCACATTGATTTGTTTTTTCAAAAACTAATTTTCGGTGAGAGCAAATATTACAATGTAAAATATATCCTAAATTATTTTCTTGATCTGGTTTTTTGATTACTTTTACATAAGTTCTATAATAATGAAAATTACTTTCTACATAAAGGGGAATAATTTCTAGTCCTAAACGACTTGCAACTAACCTTAGGCAGCCTAAAATTAATCGAATAGCAATCTCATTTCCATATTCCACTCTTATGGGAACTCCACCATACTTTCTTCTACAAGCATTGGGAAAAAGACCATTTAATACTTGCAAATCTGTTGCCGTACTTGATAAGATTCCCTTATGCATTGTAGCTCTTAATCCACAATCAAAAAATTGTGCCGGTGAACCAAAGGGATCAATATCTACAATGGATGCTCGTTTACCTTTTGCTGAGTAATCACTTAAGAATCGACAAATATCATTTTCAGAAAAATCTACATTTTCCAATTTATTTAATTGTCTTGAATATTTTGCAAGTTCCAATGCAGAATGATTTAAGTCATTTAAAACAACTCTTTGAACATTAAGTTCATTGGCGACTCGCAAGCCTCTTGCCCCGATTCCTGATAAACCCTCAAGGAAAGTTTTTGGCCCCTCAAAATTTTTTAAAAAAGCCTTATAGGCAATTATTGAAAAATCTCTACTTAAGCTTGCTTTGGGATTAAAAAATGCAGGTTCTCTTGGAGGAACGGTATCTGTAATAGATTTTTTTGGCACCATTAATTTTGTTGTTCCTTCAATAATTTCTGCAAAAGCATCATTTGTTATTTGCAATAATTTTTCTAGGATAATTGATTGTATAACGGTTTAATACTAATTGAAATTGACAAAATCTGTGCAAATTTGCGGGGTGGATGATGCTGGAAGAGGCTCAATGTTGGGACCTTTGGTTATTGCAGGTGTATCTATAGATAAAAAAAAAGTTCGTAAACTTTCTCAATTAGGGGTTAAAGATTCTAAAAAACTTTCTAAAAACAAACGGGAGTTACTTTATTCCCAAATAATTTCGATTGTTGATTGTTATTATGTTGCAAAAATTTTACCAAAATCTATCGATACTAGTGTAAGCAAACACCGTTTGAATCAACTTGAGGCAAAATACATGGCGAAAGTAATCACAAAACTTGGCCCCGACACCTCATACATTGATTCATGTGACGTAAATCCAAAACGATTTGGGTTGGAAGTTTCCAGACTTTCCAATAATAAAAAAATACGTTCTTATCATCATGCTGATTCTAAATTCATTGTTGTCTCAGCAGCTTCAATTTTGGCCAAGGTTACTCGCGATAGAGCCATTGCACGCCTGAGAAAGAATTATGATTTAGGAAGTGGATATCCCTCAGATAAAAAAACAATAAATTTTGTAAAAAATTATTACAAGGAGCAAAAAACTATTCCCAATTTTGTACGTAAAAGTTGGAGTCCTACAAAAAAAATTCTTGAAGAAATTTATTTTTGATACCTAGCAATTACCATTGCATGATCTTTGTCAAATGGATGAAGATCAATTGTTTGTAATATGTCGAAATTATTGCTTAATTTTTGGATCTCTTCTTCAATTATTGTTTTTGGTGGTTTTGTAACGTCTATACTTCTAGTTTTAATTACTAAAAAAAGGTAACCTTGATTTTTTAGATAAATTTTACAATTGGCTAAAGCTATTTCGGTTTGATCTGGTTGTGCAATGTCTACATATACAATGTCTACTTTTCCAAATACGGAAAAATATTCTTTGGGTTTACGTGCATCTTGTAAAATAGGAATAATGTTTTTTCTAAAAGTTGCAACTCTATCTAGAAAATCTCTTGCCACTCTGCTAGAATGCTCTACACCAAAAATAATTCCACTAGGTCCTACTATATCTGAAATATGACTAATAGTTGTTCCTGTAGATACGCCAAGATACAATACTGTTGATTTTCTTTGAAAGGGAAAGGTTTCTAAACCATTCATAATGGCAGCGGCTAATTTACTTCTAAATGGCTCCCATAATCTGTATTCTACACCTTTTTTTAATACTAATTTTTCTTTATACACCTGGTTACCTTTTACTAAATTTTCAGTAGCTAATTTTTGGTCGCCATCTGATTTTATCCAAAAATACTGAAGGTTATCTTCTTCCAAACTTTTTTCTCTTTTTGTTTTTATTTTTTTTAGAACTTCCTACTCTTCGAGTTTTTTCTACCTTTTTTGAGGAACCTAAATTCCTTTTAGAAAATCTGTTTCCTCTTTTTTCAAAAACTCGTTGATTTTGATTTGATGGAAAATTTCTGCTGGTTTGTTTTTCTGGGGGGTTTTCATATTTTTTACCTATTTCCTTTACTCTTACATCAAGTTTTTCAAGAAGAGTTTCATTAAGCCCTTTACCAAAAACATCTACTCTTGCAGCTATTACGGCTTTGGCTGCAATGGCTCTTGCAATTTTTCCCCTTTGCCATCTTGGTGCAGCATGTACCAGTGGATGTTGGAATAAAATTCCATGCTTAGGTGGTTGAGCACCAGTTTTTAATGCTCGAAACAGAGCCTTTTCTGCTCCAATTACTTGAATGGTACTAGCTGGCATGGCTGCAAGTTTTTTTAAGCTTCCGGCTTTTCCTAAAATTCTAGCACCTACAGCAGTACCTAATACGGCTGAAAGATTTGGCGCAACCAATTCCATCTCAGATTCAACATGGTCTTCCAAATTTTTCCGAAGGTCATGAAAATCCAATAATTGTTGAGCCATTTTTTGAACAATTTTTAAATTTTTTTCTGAAATTTCTCCTCCCCTACTTTTTGATGCAACAAGAGATAACATCTCTACCTTTGATTCAGGAAATCCTGCATCTTCAAAGATTTTTTTTGTTAGATTGTCCCGTTTACCTGCCAGAACAATTTGAGCATATCCGTTGATACTATCAATTACATTTTCTAATTCAGGAAAATGTAATCCATACCATTCCCTTAATCTTGAGCTAAGCGCATTTGCGATTTTATCAATTTCATCAAGTGAACCAATGCTTTGAATAATATGTAAATCCGGACTTTCTGATACCTCGGTAACTCTTGAAGAGGATAATCCAATAGCAAATTCTCTCAATTTGTTTAAAACATCAGTTATATTTTCTGCAAATCCGGAATCCACTATTATCTGAGGTTTTGAAGTTTGGATTTTTGTCAGCTCGTTTTCTTCCATTAATTGAGCATCAATAGAATTTTTTTTTAGAGTGCTAACCAAAGATGGTTCATTTGTAATTACTCCCCTTTGAAATGGACTCAAAAACTCAATTAAACTAGTTAAATCCTCTTCCTTGTTTTTTACAGAAAGATAATTTTTTACAGGATTAGAAAATGGAAAAGCCTTTTCAAATTTATTATCATTAAAAACAGAGATTCCAAACTCCGTAAGAATTACAGAATACATGACTAGTTGATTCAAGGTCTCCTTTAAAAAAGGTAACAAATTAGGATGGACTCAACTATTATATTCGAATCTAAAGGAAGAATTCAAAGTGGAACCTAGTTTAGTTACTTCAGTTGGTCCAATTAATCTAGAACGTCCAGTTATGCTTGCCTCTGGAATTTTAGGTATCTCTTTAGATGTTTTTAAAAGGATTTATCGCTCTGGTGCTGGAGCCGTGGTTACAAAATCTCTTAGCAAAGAACCTTGGGATGGATATCCAAATCCAACTATTTTTGGAATGAAAGGAGGAGGATGGCTTAATGCGGTTGGGCTTTCAAATCCTGGTGCACCCAATTTTGCAAAAATGATTGAACCCAACAAAGAAGTACCAATAATTGTTAGTTTAGTTGGTTCAATTCCAGAAGATTTTGAATTTATGATAAAGGAATTTGAAGATTGTAAAGTAGCCGGTTTTGAATTAAATTTATCGTGTCCTCATGTTGCAAAGGTGGGTTTAGAGGTAGGAGATGATCCTGAATTAGTTAAGAAAATTATTTCTACCGTTAAACAAGTTACAAATGTACCAGTAATTGCAAAGGTGGGATTAGGAACTACCAATTATTTAGACACTGTAGCTACAGCAATTGATTCTGGGGTAAATGCAATTACTGCAATTAATACAATCCGAGCAATGGCAATTAACGTAGATACCCAACAACCAATTCTAAGCAATAAATTCGGCGGACTTTCTGGAACACCAATTAAACCCATTGCTCTTCGTTGTGTTTATGAAATTTCCTCAAAACATAACATACCCATCATTGGATGTGGAGGTATTTCAACGTGGGAAGATGCAATTGAATTTTTTCTAGCTGGCGCATCTGCCATTCAGATTGGGAGTGTTATTGGAGAGAAATGGCTAGATAGTTTTAATGAAATTAACAAAGGTATATTACAATACATGGAAAAAAATGGTTTTTCAAAAATAGAAGAGATGGTAGGCATTGCAAAGAAATCATAATCATACCACAATTTGTACAATTGAAAAAGTAGTAGATGAAACTCCTACGGTTAGAACTCTAACTTATTCAGATGATGTAATGTCAAAGGTTCTTCCCGGACAATTTGCAATGGTTTGGATTCCAAAAATCAATGAATTACCTATGAGTGTTATGATTTCTCAAGAAACTGGTAAAGCAGCTTTTACTGTAAGAAAACATGGAGCAGCTTCAACTGGATTATTTAACTTAAAGAAAGGAGATAAAATCGGAATAAGAGGTCCTTACGGCAACTCTTTTAATTTACGACATGGAAAAATTTTACTTGTAGGTGGCGGTACCGGATTGGTTCCATTAATGCGTTTATTGACCACGTTAGAACCAGATGATGATGTTACGCTTTTAATGGGAGCAAAAACAAAAGAAGAAGTCTTTTTTGAAAATTTAGCCGAAGATTTATTGAAAAATAATTCTCATAGAGTAATTGTAACAACAGATGATGGTTCTTATGGAGAAAAAGGACTTGTTACTGACATCGTTGAAAAATTAGTGAATCAAAATAGATATGAGGGTGTCTATACTTGTGGTCCTGAAAAAATGATGTTTAAAACAGTTCAATTGGCTCATTCAAAGGGCATTTTTGTTCAAGCTAGTCTTGAAAGAATGATGAAATGTGGTGTGGGAATTTGTGGGAGTTGCTGCGTAGGCGAAGACTTGGTATGTAAAGATGGTACGGTTTTTGAAGGAGATCACCTATTATCTAATGAAGAATTTGGCTATTTTTTTAGAAATAAGGCTGGAATATTGGAAAAATATTAGGCTAGACCAGCAAGGTTTAAAATAAATCATGAAATTATTGGCGTGAAGGGAATTGGGTAATCCAAAAATTGTACTTACGGCTGATCGGACTTTAATGTCCCCCTATCGGGGTTTATCTTTGGCTACTTTCTTTGGTTGCGCTCCAGCAATTGATCCTTATAGAGAAAAAAGCAGTTTTTGGTATAAAATTTTAAAAAATCAAGTTACCCCAAAAATTCTTTTTGACTTTATCTGTAATTATATTCCTCATACAAACGGCGTTGCCAATTATGCTCCCTATGGATTAAGAAAAGTAGAGGCTGGCTTACTTAGGGATGGTTTTAGAAGAGATGAAGTCGTTGTTGCTCATCCTGATCATATTGAACAATTTATTGGACCAGACACCGAAGTAATTGGAACTTATGAAATGGACCCACTTGGAATGGGTCCTGTAACTATGACATTTACTTATGGAAGAAAACAAATTTCATATGATGAACTTTACAATACAGAATTACATCGAAGAATAAAAGCGGCAAAACAAAAAACCGGAAGTAAGGCAAAAGTAATTTCAGGAGCTTCAGGAACTTGGCAATACAATTATGATCCAGAAAAAATTGAAGAATTTGGAATTTATGCTATTTTGGAAGGGGAGCTTGGAGGAATAGCTCCCGAAATTGACGGCCATGCAGGACGTTTCTTTAACTATCTTATTAATGGAGATTTTGAAAATATGGACCCCTTTAGAAAAAGAAGCGATTTTAAAGTTAACATTAAAGAATTTGAAAGACACGATAAGAAAATCCATGGTAGGTTTGTAAACTTTTGGGACCGACCAGACCTTGAAGAAATTCCAAACATTGTTGAGCCAAGTATGCATGGAATGGTCGAGGTGATGCGGGGATGTGGACGTGGTTGTAAATTTTGTGATGTAACATTAAGATCCTTAAGATACTATCCACCAGAGAAAGTTAAGAAAGAAATTGAAATCAACATAAAAAAAGGTGGAACAACATCTGCTTGGATTCACAGTGATGATATCTTTGTTTATGGAATGGACCCAAGAACCGCAAAAGGAATGGAACCCAACCGAGAAGCTCTTGAAGAACTTTTTACTGCAATAATGTCAACTGGTGTAAAACACACTAATCCTACTCACGGAACACTTGCAGGTGCAATAGCTGATGAAAAATTAATTCCAAATATTTCTAGAATTATTAAATCAGGCCCTGACAACATGACTGGAGTTCAGGCTGGGTTTGAAACAGGAAGCCTTAGACTAATTGAAAAATATGCAGACAGAAAACTTGCTCCATATTCCCCTGAAGAATGGCATTGGGTTGTAAAAGAAGGAGTAAAAACTTTGAACAAGCATTACTGGGTACCTGCATTTACGCTGATTATGGGATTAGACAACGATGAGACACCTGAAGATTCTTGGGAAACTATTAGTTTGATTAGTGAATTAGAACAGGAACAACCAAGTTCAATGTTTACTACAACAGCATTAACTTTTGTACCCATTGGCTTATTGGAAAAATCCGATTTCTTTAACATAGGTAACGAGATGACTCCAGCGCAACTAGGTGTATTATACAAAACTTGGCAACATAATTTCAAATACGGTATTCAAAAATTCATGAATAAAACAGGAGCCAAAGGACCTCAAAAATACTTCTTCAACGGGCTAGCAAGAGCTCTTGGAGGTGTCCCCCTTGGCGCAATGGAGAGATATGCACGAAACAAGGGACGAGAGCATGAAAAAGTTATCGAAAAGGTCAAGGCCAAATATTGGTGATTTCCAAATACATAAATTCGATAATCAAGGAGTTTAATCATGGCAACTCACGGTTCGCTTACAAAGGCAGGAAAAGTTAGAGGTCAAACTCCAAAAGTCGAAGGTAGAAAGATTACCGGAACCAACTCAAGTCTTAGAAATAAAAGTAATTTTAAGAAACGATTTGTTTTAGGACGACTTCCAGGACAAAACAAACCTGGTCAGAGAAAAAAGAGACGATAAACCTTTCTTTTTAAAATAAATCATATAATTACGATCATATTCTAAAACAGTAAGCTTATAAAGTACTGTACCGTACCATACCGTATGGAAGATTTAAGATTAGATAGTTTGGCAGGTGTTGGACCTGTAACTACAAAAAAATTAGCTGACGCAGGAGTTCACAATATTATGGATCTCATAGTTAGAGGCCCTGTAGAAATTTCAGACATAACTGGAATGGAAAAAGACACTGCAGAAAAAATTGTTAACAAAGCCCGAGAACATTTAGTTGAGGGAGGATTAATTTCCAAAGACTTTGTTAGTGCAAGTGAAATCTATAAACGAAGACAAGATATTGGTAAAATTACAACTGGTACTAATTGTTTAGATACGTTATTTGATGGTGGTCTTGAGACACAAGCACTCACTGAAGTTTATGGTGAATTTGGATGTGGAAAAACACAACTATGTCTTACAATGTGTGTTCAAGTTCAAAAATCAAAAGAAGAGGGTGGATTAGAAGGTGGAGCTATCTATATTGATACTGAAAATACTTTCCGACCTGAAAGAATTGTATCCATTGCAAATGCAAATGGTATGGATCCACAAAAGGTTCTTGATAATATTATTGTCGCACGTGCATACAATAGTGCACATCAAACATTAATTCTTGAAGAAATTGGTCCTTTAATTGAAGAGAATAATATCAAATTGATTATTGCAGATTCTGCTGTAGGATTATTCCGCTCTGAATACTTAGGAAGAGGTACCCTATCAAACAGACAACAAAAATTAAATCATTTTGTTCATCTACTCTCTAGAATTGCAGAAACTTACAATTGTGCTGCTCTTGCAACAAATCAAGTTATGGCATCCCCAGATGTCTTTTTTGGAGATCCAACTCGCCCAATTGGTGGTAATGTAGTTGCTCACACAAGTACCTATAGAGTATATTTCAAAAAATCAGGAAAAAAGAGAATTGCACGAATGGTAGATAGTCCTCATCATCCAGAAGAAGAAGTGATTTTTGCTTTGGGCGAGGCAGGAATAATGGACCCTGAAGAGGCAGAAAAGAAAACCAAAAAGACCGTTGCAAAAAAAGAAACTAAGAAAGCAACAAAAAAAGACAAATCTAAAGAAGAACCTAAAGATCCAATAGTTACTGCTCCTGAAGTATCAAATACTGAGAGCCAAGAACTTACTACAGTTGAGACTCCAGAGGAATTGGCTGTCTCAGAAGCCCTTGATGATGAGTTTAGAGACGCTTCGCCAACAGATGCATAGAAATTTTTTCTATATTTTTTTTAAAAAATCTACTTATTTTGAGTGAAGATGTAAGGGGTATCAATTGGTTGGTCAAAAGTCCATACTGTAGGGAGAATTATGGTTTTGATTATCTTCAAATTATTCTCCTCAATAATTGCTTTCCAGCCTCCTTCGGACATATCTTCTGACAAAGTTCCTGGAAAATATTTTTTAGAATAAGTACCAGCAAAGGTCATTCCAAAATTATTTTTAAGATTAGAAATTGTGTTTAATTTTTCAATAATGTTTTTTGCTAGAACGTCGCCTCCCATTTGTGCAAGTCCACCAATAAAAAATACAGGTGCCTTTAATTTTAAATCCGAATAATCAAATTCCACAGCATCTGCGCATTCTGGGTTAAAATCAATTTTTGTTGAAGAGGAAATTAATTTTTGTAGATTCACCAGTGATTCATCAACTTCAATTGAATAGGTTTCTAATCCTAAAATTTTTGCACAATATGCAATACGACCATCACCAGAACCAATATCTATAACTTCCTTAAACTGAAGATTCTTTGCCATTGATGAAATAAGATATGCCGTAAGAATCCATGTTGGATAAAATGGTTGATAGCTTGCTCCGTTACTGATACTGTTTAACCAATATTCATTAATATCCCCCTCGTAAACTTTGCATGAAATTTTATCAATATCTAAATCAAATGAGTTATAATAAATGGGATTTTTTTCTGCAAAATTATGAAGCATCTCCAAATGATCTTCGCTCAAAGGAAAATTATCTGATTTTTCAAGAGGTATCACTTCCTGAATGTGACTATTTCCATCATATACTCTTGTAAATTCTTGTTTTAATTTAACTAAATTTTTTACAACTTGATCAATCATAAAAAAGAATATTCAATGGGGATTGATAAACTCACTGCA
The DNA here is from genome assembly GCA_028279545.1 of Nitrosopumilaceae archaeon. Lineage (GTDB taxonomy): Archaea > Thermoproteota > Nitrososphaeria > Nitrososphaerales > Nitrosopumilaceae > Nitrosomaritimum. The sequence continues at coordinate 42,392 of JANQNN010000047.1, read as the reverse complement.
AAAAATTTATTTCTTAATTTCAAATTTAATTAGTTAATCCCAAATTATACTGATCTACAAACTCTTTTGTACTCATAATTTGCCGTAATTTTTCATACATTTCGGCTCTACCCTCTAAATTTTCTTTGGCTTTTGTATCATTTTTGGAATTTGAGGTTTTGAGTTTAATCATAAAATTTTCTACAAAATTTTTAAGATTTAACATTATTTGTGGATGTAAACTATCATCAAATTCTTTGCCAATAAAACCCTCGACCTCATTTATTTTTTTCAAAATCACTGTTTCTTCTTGATTTTTTTCATCGTTAAAATTTGCTTTTAAAAATTTTGATAGGGATTTTAAATTAATTACGTGATAATACATTTCTATTATTTCAGGTATAGATAATTCTTCGGAATTTTTTAAAAACCTATTAATTTTTAATTCTAGTTTTTTTGATTCTAAATTAAATACATCAAGGGATTCATTAGTTGATGAATTAATGTTGGATTTCATACAATATTTTTTTATCGGAATTAGATAAATGTAGATAATAATCTGGTAAATTTAAAAATAGATTTTCAAAAATTTTTGCAAATTATCATGTAAAAGTTCCGATTTTCTGTGATTTGTTAATTCTTCAGTATTTTCTGTATACTCTTATTTTTTCAAAAATTTAGTTTTATTTTTTTAAAAACATCAATAATGAGATAGATTGAAAAATTGATTAATTTTAAAAGAAAAGTGTTAAAATAGGGTTTTAAAAAATCCAACTCAGATATGGCAACCAAGAAATCTTCTGGTCGTTCTCATGGATTTAAGCATAAATCTAGAAAAGTGATGACAAAAAAGGCCCCACGAGGAGTGTCTTTTTTGCTTAGAGAGTACCATGAAGGTGAGCAAGCCTTGGTAATAATAGATCCAAGGCAGCATAAGGGCATGCCACATAGACGATATCACGGAAAAGTGGGAAATATTGTAAATGTAGGCTTAAGGGCAATTACCCTAGATGTCAAATTGGGGAATAAAACCAAAACCTTAATCACTAGATTAGACCATATCAAACCATTCGGTGTATGATATGGAAGAAGTAAAAAAGAAACAAGCAGTGTCACTTTCAGAAGTAAAAGAAATTTTAGGAAAAGTGGATCCAGACGAAATGGATCAAATACAACGCTGGACATATGATTATGTTTCGAAATTTGTTTCTACTGATCCAAAAGATACTCGGGAAATTAAAAAACAACTAATGAAAGAATGTGAATTAACCGAAGAAGAGGCAGTTGAAATTATAAACATTAGGCCCACCAGTTTGGCCGAGCTACGGTCTTTTACATTTGGTTGGAAGAAACTTATTTTAGCCGAAACACTCGAAAAAATGCTTAAAATTCTTCAGGGACTTTCTTAAATTCTGAGGGGAATTTTAATTTGTATAAGGAACAACATGCACCTAGAAAATATGAGGAACATGCATATGTTTTAGATTTTAATCCTCGAGGAAAATCAATTACTGTCAAAGGAAGAGATGGAGTAATCATTACTGGAATTGGAGAAGATAGATTAACAATTTTGGAAATTCTTGGCGTTCCAAATTCTACGTTTGAAATTGGTGAGAAAATATACATTGGAAAGGAAGGTCGTACCAAAGTACTTTCGGTTTTGGGAAAATTAGATTATGAACACATATCCTCATCAGCTCAAACAGAATTAGAAGCAGTGGTGGTAAATATTGTCACAAAAAATGAATCAAGGTTTGTAGAATATCTCAATAATGCCCAACCTCTTACTCCAAGAATTCATGCTCTTGAACTAATTCCTGGAATTGGAAAAACATACATGAAAATCATGCTTGAAGAAAGAGATAAAAAAAGATTTGAGAGTTATCAGGATTTAGAAGAACGTGTTGGACTCAAAGATCCAATTAAACATATTTCAGAGAGAATTATGGACGAGATTACCGGAGAAAGTAGGATGAATCTCTTTGTTAAGAGATGATAAAGAGAAAAAAATTAGGCCAACACTTTCTGAATTCCCAAATTATTGCTGAAAAAATAACAAATGAGGCCAAAATTTCTAAAAAAGACGTCGTCTTCGAATTAGGCACAGGATTAGGAATTTTAACTCCATTACTTTGTAAAAATTCAAAAAAAGTAATTTCCATTGAGGTAGATGAGGATCTGTTTAAGGAAGCAAAAAAAAATTTCTCAAAGATCCCCAACCTAACTATAAAGTTTGGAGATGGGATAAATTCAAATGACAAATTTGATATTTTTGTCTCAAATTTACCCTATTCAAAAAGTAAAAAGATTCTTGAATGGCTTGCAACTATTACCTTTTCTCATGGTGTGATTATGGTTCAAAGAGAATTTGCAGAAAAATTACTTACAAAATCTAATAAAAAAAGAAGAGCAATAAACGTAATAGCAAATTATTCCTTTGAAATTCAAAATATTTTAAAAGTAGGAAAAAAAAATTTTTCCCCAAATCCAAAAGTAGACTCAATTATTTTAAAAATATCTAAAAAACAATCTATGGAAAAAGAGATTATTGAAATAATTAATAACATTTTTTCATATAGACGAAAAAAAATTTCAAATATAGTAAAACAATTTGGAAAAGAAAAACAAACGGATCAAAGACTCGATGATTTATCCACTGAGGAGATTGTAGAACTTGCAAAAGAAATTCGACCTAAATAAGGAATACGAACCTGCTGAAGATACTTTTTTTATTGCAAAACATATTGAAAACGAAAAAGGTTTTTCAGCTTTAGACATTGGTAGTGGTTCTGGGTATCTTACCAAATTACTTTCTCAAAATTTTTCTTTTGTTTTGGGAACAGACATTAATTTTCAAGTTCTTCAAAACCAGACATATAAAACAGAAAATTTAATCTGCTGTAGTGCCTCAGATGCAATTAAATTTGAATTTGATTTGATTGTATGCAATCTTCCTTATCTTGCAACAGATGAGATTTTAGATATTGCAACTGACGGTGGAAAAGAAGGATTTGAGATTCCTAAAAAAATATTTGATTCAGTTTATAAAAAAATAAGACCAGCGGGAAAATTTATTTTCATTACTTCTTCTCTTTCCAATTATCAAAAATTGATAGATTACTCTTTCCAGTTAGGATTAAGGTCTCAAGTAATTGCTAAAAAAAAACTTTTTTTTGAAGAATTAATTTTAATAGAAGCTAGAAAGTTATGATTACCTTTTTAGATTATTTTTTGCATATGAAATAATTGCGTCAGTCATTTGAGATGTGGAAGCACTACCTCCAATATCCCAAGTCACTGAATTCCCTTCATTAATTACTTGTTCAGTTGCTGCAAATATTGCATCTCTAATTTCTGTTTCACCCAAATATTCGGCCATCCATGCTCCAGAGAGAACTGTGGCTGTTGGATTTACCTTGTTTTGTCCTGCAAATTGAGGGGCACTTCCATGAGCTGCTTCAAACATGGCAAAATTATCTCCCATATTTGCGGAATAAATTAAACCAATGGAACCTACAAGACCTGAGGCTAATTCTGAAATAATATCCATAAATAAATTGGTACTAACAAGAACAGCTCCATTAAATTGCTCTGGAGCAACAACCAATTGTTGAGCCATATTATCAATATAAATTTCAGACAATTCTATTTGAGTTCCTTCAATTGATTTTTGAGCCTCATCGAAAAAAATTCCATCAGTTTCCTTTAGAATATTTCTTTTTGTTATTGCAACCATTTTTTTTAAATCATAATTTTTGGCCCAATTTACAGCAGAATTTAAAAATCTTCTAGATCCTTGCCGTGAAATTTTTCTTATCGCAATTGCTGCATCATCTGAAATTTTTGTTTCTATCCCAGTGTATAATCCCTCAGTTGCCTCTCTAAAACAAACACAGTCTAATTTCCTGTTTGGAGTTAATCTATCATAGGTTTTTGTTGGTCTTATGTTGGAATACAATTCAAATTTCTGGCGTAAAGTAACTGCCACACTCCTAGGTGCATTTGGAACAGGAATAGTTGTAGTTGGTCCTTTAAAACAAGCATCAGATTCTTCTAAAATTGTGAGTGTTTCCTCTGGAATGTAGGATTTGTCTTTCCTTCCATTCTTATCCCATTGTTCAGAACCTGCTTCGCATAAAATTATTTCAGATTGTAAATTACATTCTTTTAAAACTCTTAACATTGATTCTACAACCTCAGGACCAATCCCATCACCTTTCATAACTGCAGCCTTTTTACTCAAAACTGCCCAAATTTGAGATAGTTATTATTTAATTCTACCTTAAATTTTGATTTTGGTTTCAAAAAATATTGGTGATAGTTTATTAAATAATAAATCAAAAACAATGAAATGATACTTGTTCAGATTTCTGACTTACACATTGGATCTCAATTCATACAAGAAAAATTTGACATTTTAGTTGACGAAATAAATCAACTTAACCCGGATGTAATTGTAATAACTGGAGACCTAACAAATGAGGGGCTGATGAAGGAATATGAAAAATGTAAAAAACTTCTAACTAAATTCACTACCAAAAAAATAATATCCATTAGTGGAAATCATGATTACAGAAATACTGGATATCTACTTTTCAAAAAGTTCTTTCCTTTTGAAACGATAAATGAATTGAATGATAATGTTGTCCTGGTTACACTTGGGACAGCTAGACCTGATAGAAATGAGGGTGAAGTTGGTTATAGGCAAAATCTTTGGCTAGAGCGAACAATGAAAAAATATAAAGATAAAATCAAAATTCTCGCAATGCATCATCATCTTATTCCTATTCCAGATACGGGTTCAGATCAATTAACGGTTGTAGATGCAGGTGATGTCTTACGAACTATCCTTGATACTGGGGTTGATCTTGTATTATGTGGTCATAAACATCGACCTTGGGTCTGGAATTTTGGAAAATTGATGGTTGTAAATGCAGGAGCAGCTACATCCGAACGAGTAAGAGGTTTGTTTGAAAATACTTACAATATTATTACAATTTCAAACAATCAAGTAAACGTGGACCTAAAAACAGTGGGAGGAAAACGAATCCCAATTGGAGACATTGTTAGTAATTATAGTCAATTTGGTGATGAATGACCTTACTGAAAAAAGTTGTTTATAATTTCAAATTAAAACGAATTTAATTAAAAAAATATTTTTTTAAATTTAGTTTTTTAATGAAGAAAAAATTGGTAATAAAAAAAAATAAAAATTTGATTGTATTTTGGTTTTTTTGGTGAAAATCCTCAATTTTTCAAAACTTATTTTAAAGTTAGTATTATAATTTTCCATAATGACTAAAAAGTTTAGATGTAAGATTGGTTTTCATTCATATGAGTTAGAAAAAAATGATTTGAAGGTTTGTATTTTCTGTGGAGTTAAAAGTGACAAAAATTCTCGCCATCATCAAGGTTGGGGTGACGGTGGAACAGGAAGTGGTATGGATGGCGGTTGTTAAAAAATTAAATTATAAAAAATTATTTCATGCCCTAGAATAAATTTGGTAAAAAACACTACACCTTTAATTTAAAATTATTATAAAGAAAACTCAATACCTAGAAATCTTTCCCAGAATCCACAGAATTTATTTGAATTTTCAAATTTTCCTTAAAATCTGATTTAAATTTAAAAAATCAATACTGGCAATTCTCATTTAATTTTGAGAAATATCACAAATTCAAAGAGAAGACCAAAAAATTTACCGGAGTACAAAATCTAAAAAAATACCAAACAAAGTTTGACTTATTTACAGATTAATTCAAACCCTCTTTGTGCGGGGATCGCCTAGCCTGGTAGGGCGTAGGATTGCTAATCCTATGTCCGCAAGGACACGGGGGTTCAAATCCCCCTCCCCGCGCCATTTAAAAATTAAATTTAATAGACCGTAAAAAAAAGGATTAACGTGGGACGAAGAAAAACTCAAAAAATTATACGCAGTGGACCAAAAAACGCAACAACAGGAATGTGTCCCGAATGCATGACTATTGGTAAAATTTTCATTCTTGGTCAACCAGGTCAGGAAAGAGGAAAATGTGAAAAGTGTAGACAGGAATTTGAATTATAGCACAAAAAGCTAACCTGAACATCAACAAATTAACCCATAACTTTTTAAGACAATTTTTTAATGATAAATAATTATGAGTTCTGATGCTGAGACCATCTATGAGCGTGTGGCAAAATTAGAAGATGAAATTGCCCTACTAAGGAGTGAACTGGATTTAATTAAACACGCCCTTAGGAACAAAATTGCCCGACATGAAATTGGCATGATAAAAAAAGGGCAAGATATTGAATCTATTATTGATTAAATTCTTCTTTTATGTTTCTAATCAATTCTAAAACAAAATCTACATCTTCTGCATTTGGATTTATTTCTAAATAGTGATTTAGATATTTTAAAGCTGTTTCATGGTTCAATGATTTTTCTTCTAATACTCCTTTATCTCTAATATCTTCTGGTGATTCTGGTTCAATCGCCAAGGTCATGTTGACACATTTTAGGGCTTTTTCATTTGCATATGATTGAAGATAGGATTGTTTCAAATTACGGGCCATTCTTACTAAGATTTTCTCTGAATTTATTTCATCTAAAAATTCTGGTTCAAATTCTAGTTGACCATCAAAATTCCTATCTAATATTTCTTGTAAATCATCGATGCTCATTAATCTTCCATCATTAAATGGATCCAGAACCATTTCTTCATTGTATTTTACTAGAACATGACTTGGAAAACCAATAATTCTTAAATCCAATCCGATAAATTTTGCCAACTCCACATACAAAATAGATAAAGTAATTGGAAGACCTGATTTTTTATCAATAACTTCATTGAGAAAATTATTTTTTGGATTATAGTAATCATCAATTTCTCCTGTGAAGCCTAAATTTTCAAATAAAAATTCATTTAAAATTGAGATGAGATAAGTTGCATTTTTTACCTCATTGGTCGATTCTCTAAGAGTGACTCCCATCTGATTTATTTTTTGAATGTATTTTTCAATGTTCAAATCAGGATATTCTAAAATTTGAGCAAACTTGAGGCATTTTTCCACTAGATTAAAGTTGGGATTTCTTACAAACGAAATCCATTCGGCAACAAATGGATCAAATTTTTCTTGCAATTATTGTTTTAGTATCCTATCGAAGTATAATTGTGAATCTTTCAATTCTAAAGCATTTGGTGGTTCGGAAATTAATTTTCTAAAAGAACTCGTACCGAATTTTTCATAAATGGATTCTACAAAGGTAATACCCAAATTCGTTTGAGAACTAAACATGTCAAAATTAGTTCCCTTGAAAATAGACAAATAATTTTTGAAATCCTCATCATCTTTTAATATACTCTTAATTACAAAATTTGCCATTCCTTGTATAACCATCATAGCAGAATATTGTTTTTGCCTAGGTTCTAGCCACCTACTATAAATACCAGATAACTCTGGAATCATTTCTTTTAATTTGGTATCAATTTGTCCCTCTTTAGTTGCCATTTGGTCAGAAGGTAAAGTTCCTAAAATAAAATTTTCAGGATTTAATATAAAATACAAATTTGCCCTTTTAGCAATTGGAAATTCATCTGGTATAGGTTCCAAATTCATATAATCAAAAATTTTAGAAAGAGTAGAATCATCCAAATCTAAAATTACTTTGGCTAGTTCTTCATAGATTTCATTGACCTGCTCTACTGCATCTTTATTATAATTATACAAGTCACTTTGAATTGCATGAATTGATTCTTCCAGAATGGCCATTTTTATTGCTCCGTGATAACAAGATCGTATTTCATTAAAATGCTCCTCAAATGGAGGTCCTTCTTGGTAGAGTTTGATTTTAGGTAAAATAGATAAAAATAATTTATTTAGATATATTTTTCCATCCACAAAATCTCCAAAAGTAACAGAGATTTTTGAAATATAATTTTTAACATAAGTTGAATAGACAAAATATTTTATTTTGTCTTGTTTCATTAAACTTGAGATTTTCTCCAAATCTTCATTAATTATTGCCTCAACTAAAAAATCTACAAAATCTCTTGAACCCTTTGTGGTAAAAATTCGTTTTCCTTTAATTTTTTTTAAATCTGGCAAATCTGGAAATTCTATTTTTGTATCCTTTGGAACTTCTATTTCAGTAAATTCTTTAATTTTTTGTTTAATATCTGAAAATATGGTTTTACTTAGATCCTCTAAAGAATCAAAAGTTACATTAAACGAAGAATCTTCATCAATTTTTAAGGCTAACTCAAAGTTTTCTTTTTCTTCTTTAATTTCTACCAATAATTGATCAATTAAGGCTTCGGCAAATTCATCATATTCTTCCATTTTTATTTTCTCACATAAAACTACATTTAATATTATCTTGAAATTTTTCTCCAAGAAACTATTATTAAAAAAAAAATTACTAAATCAGAATATTGAAGGAGTTTAGTTTAGACTATTTGAAATGCATAAAATGTGCCTCAAAATTAGAACTGGAAATTCTCAAAAAACACAACGAAATTGAAGAGGGATTTTTGCAATGTAAACAATGTAAATCCCTCTTTCCAATAATCGAAAAGATTCCAATCCTTTGGGATGATTTTACCTCTTATATTTCAAATAGGAGAATGTTGGGTGGAAAATTAGTAAATTCTGTTTCAAACCCAATGAAGGACTTTATTAAAAATTCTCTAAAGACTAAAGATAGAATTCATGAAGATAGGACTAGATTAGAAGAAAGATGGGCTAACATTTATCAAAAAAGTAGCAGGTCAAAGTTTTATTCTGTTATAAGAAAAGAGTTAGAAAATTTACCCCATTCGAAAATGGCCTTAGAATATGGGTGTTCTATAGGGACAATTACTCCTACTCTTGCTAAATCAAATGAACTAGCATTTGGCGTTGATCGATCCTTTATTGCAATAAAAATTGCATCTAGTAATTCTAAAGCAAATTTAGATTATTTTGTAGCTGATTCAAATTCGCCCATTTTTGGAAAAACCAAATTTGATTTAATTTTGGCACTAAATATTTTAGAATTAATTGAACCTTTGGATTTTTTAAAGAAAATATCAAGACAATTAAAAAAAGGAAAATTGATAATCACAGATCCTTATGATAATGATCGTGGCCCAAACTCCATTAAACATCCGATGGATGAAAATTCATTGAGAAAAAACTTGCGAGATTTAAAATTTAAAATAAATTCCAAAACTCTAAAACCCTCACACATTTCATGGAATCTAAAAATAAACCCTAGAACAAATTTAATTTACAAAGTAGATTTGGTAATTACAGAAAAATAAATTTATTTTTTATAAATTTTTAAACAATTCAAAGAGTTTATGAGACTCAAAAATTTAATTGGAATAGTTGAAGACCTCAAAATTTAATTTAAATCCAAAAATTAGAAAGCTAGTTCTTACTTCTTTTTTTCTAGGATTTAGTGGAGTTTCTATTTCGATGTGGGGTGCTAGTTGGGATATAACTTCCCACTTACTAAGAACTCCTGAAACATTTTTCACACCTTCTCATATGATATTATATCTAGGTGTGGGAATCAGCTTGATTGGTGCGATTCTTGGTTTAACTTTATTTTTTTCAAAAAAAGAAATAAGGAATCATTCATTTGTGTTTGGAATAAAAATAATTGTTATTGGGGCTTTGATACAAATCATTGCTGGTCCAGGTGATTTTTACTGGCATGAATTATTTGGAATAGACGGGTTACTAAGTCCTACTCATTTAGCCTTAGCAATTGGGATAATCATGGTTACTATTGGTTCCATAATTGGATTTGCAAGAATTCCTTTAGAAAATAGTAAAAAAAGGAATTTTCCACAAATAATTCTCCCAATTTCGTTTGGAATTTTTTGGTTTAGTATAATGTGGCTTCTCTTTTTCTTTATTTTGCCCATTTCGGAGGGAGAAACACACAATTTTAATCCAAATCCCTATTTCGCGGTAGTACTTGGAGTGACAATTTTACCATTTTCGTTTTCGATGATCTTTTGGTTGGCATTTAAAACAATCAATAGATTTGGTGTTGCAAGCATAGCTACATTTGTATTTCTTACAATGAATATTACATCCAATATTTTTACTTCTGAAAAACTTTTGTTTTATGTTCCTTGGTTTGCAGCACCGATGATAAGCGCAATAATTGCAGATTACATATTAAGTAAAAAAATAAACTCAAAATTTATTCAAAATCATTCCATAAAATTTTCTGGAGCTATACTAGGTTCAATGTTTTTCATGTTTTGTTTTCCAATGCTATCCATGACATTTCTTGATTTTTACGTTTTTAATGATATTTTTTCATATGATGTAATTCATTCCTCATCTGATTTAATTGGAAAAATTTGGTTAATGACAATTATCCCAGGAGGAATTTCTGGAATGTTTGGGATGATATTTGCACAAAAAAAACTATCTAAATTTTTTTTGGTTAAAGAATAATTTTTCATTTAATATCTTGATTGAAAATATCAATTATGAAAATCAATGAATCCTATTTATCTACAATTTTTATATTGGAAAATACGTCTTCAGAAAACCAAACTTTACAAAAAATATGTGATCAATTAACAAATGAACCAGAAATTAGATTTGCAGGGTTTTTGGATTTAATGGGAAATTTAGTTGCTGGACAGTTTAGGAAGAATGTAAAACCTCTAAAAAATGAAAACGAAAGAAAAAAAATGTTTATTGAAGCGGTTTTGAGAATTAGGACTAGACAGGAATTTGATGAAAATTTAGGGCCAGTGGAATATGCCGCTGCAAGGAGAGAAAAAGTTGTTACTATGACATTTTTAGTAGGCAATAAGGTTCTTTTTGTTTCTGCAGATCCTGAAGTTGATATTGATATTACTGCCAGAAAAATCCTGAAAATTACAAAATAATTGGCTTTTTCTTAATATCAAAAAGTTGGTGAAAATATTTTATAGTATTTGACTTGCCTAAAGTAGATGACACCCAATTTTTCCAAAAAATGGGCTTTTATTGCAATGGTTCCATTATTGATGGTATTTGTTTCTCCAAATATCATTTCAGAATCTTTTGCAATTGATATGGTCACCTGTAGTGAAGGTAATGTTCTTGTAAAAAAAACTCATACTGGAAATCACGCTTGTCTGCATGAATCTTCTGCCCTTGTAGTAGAAGCTAGGGGATGGGGAACTATCGTGCAATCAAATGACAACGTAATGATGGAAGAAGGGGAAGATATTGCATCTCCTGGATCGTTACTAGCCTTATCTAGAGCAAACGTTCCTGCAACGATTCCAATGCATCAAGGATTCTACAATGGTGAATCAGTCTATTACATCATAACTGATTCAAGTGATCCTACCCATGCTGAAATCATTACAGAAAACCAAGGATGGAAAGTAGAACTGGCACCACTCTTGGCCAATGCACCACCAGAAGCACTCTCCAAGACATTCATGTTTACAAACGGAGTGCCAGGTGATGGTGTTCATGGATTCCAAGGTGAAGTCTTTACAAGCACACCAGCTCAACCAGACATTTACAGTGCACTAACAGGTCATGTACATGTTACTTGGAATGAGGATGCAGACCCAAGAGTTCTTGATTCTGAAGAGATGGTAATGACAGCAGAACAATCAGGGGAGGTAACACTTACACCACTTCCAGTTGTGCTAAACATGCCACAAATCATTTGGCCTGAAGGACAAATGATGGTAAAAGAAGACAAGACACTAACTGATGATATGCCCTATGGCGGTGGACAAGTCTTAGACATTGACACAGAAGAGATGACTGTAACTTTCATTGCTCACAGAGGTTGGGGACCTGATGGTAGAACAATCTATTACATTGTAACTGATGCAACACCTAGTGGTCCAGCAGAGATGATGGGAGTAGTTGATGCTCCAACATCAGCAAGTTTGATTGCAAACTCAGCAGCTGTTGATTTATTCCAATTTGGCAATGGAATTACAGGTTCAGGTCCAATGGGATTCCAACCAGGGATTGCAGCAGGAGCGCCTGGCGATGAAAACTATTCTCCAATGTGGAGAATATTCATGATAGGCTGGGACAATCCTGAGGATGCTTCAGTCCTTGAGACAAAATCCGATATAGATGCATTCCAAAAAGCAGGGTTAATTTCTGTAGGACTTGCAAGACCAATGGATAGTGACCATATTGTAAATTGTCCCTTCATAGATCCCTTCCAATAGGAAGATTTCTTTTTCTTTTTTTATAATTAACCAATAATTTTTCTTAGTATCTAATTTTTCGAAAAAATTTGTTTTTCATATTTTTCAACAATTTCAAGTGCATTTTCAATTACATAATCCATATTTTCAAAATGCGTGTCTAATTTTTTGTAAATTTTCTCAATGTCGCTGTTGGTATAATTTAGTTGTAACATGCCCATAGAGGGTGAAAAAACCATATAAACAAATTCCCAAATTATGTCCAAATTAAAAAAGCAGACATTTGGTGGAAATCTTTTATTTTTTGAATTGAGTATTTTTTTAAAATGAATGAGAAATTAAATCAATTTCAGAAAAAAAATCATTTGAGCTCATTTTTCATGTCTAATTGTATAAATCAGGATGGGTTGTTTTATGGAGTTTGATTCTCTTTGTAAAAATAAAATTTTCAAGGACGTTCCAGATTTAGATCAAATCAAAGAAGATCCGCACATGAAAAAATTGTTTTCCTCGGTTTTTACTGGAATGAGTGGAAGATATACAAGAATGAGAATAATTTGTGCTATTACAGAAGAACCAATGAATACATTGGAGATTTCAAAAAAATTAGGATTAGATTATAAAACAATACAACACAACATCAAAGTCTTAGAAAGTCACAATTTTATTATAAGAAAGGGAGAAGGATATGGAGATCTTTTTTTCCCATCTGATCTAATCTCTTCTAATTTACCAACTCTATATCTGGTAATTAGAAATGTTGAGAAAAGATTGAACAAATCAAAAAAATACATAGACTAAAATGAAATGTTAGAGGAAGCTTAAAGTCAATTTGATATGAATTAATTTTTTAATAACAAATCTTTTTTTATTGTTTCTAATTTTTGAACTGTTGAGGGCTTTTCTTCAACTGAATGAATACCAAGTTTTAATAATTTTTTCTTATGCGCCTCACTTAATTCCAAAACACTCACAATAATTACTTTGTTAACCTCAGACGGTCTCTTTTCCTTTAAATCATAAATAAATTCCATTCCGCTATATTTTGGCATGCAAATATCAAGCAAAATTAAATCATAATTATTTTTCAATGCTAATTCTAAACCTTCTCTTCCATCATTTACGCTCTTTACTTTATTATCTCCCATAGATAACATATCTGAATAGAGCTGACAAATTTCCGGAGAATCATCCACATGCAGTATGTTCAATAAGCTTTTTCATGCCAAAAGATCATAACATTCTGTGTGTTCAATTTGAACATCAAAAAACCTGCCTTCATAAATTCAAATAATCTTTAATCTTTCCCTTTCTTCCAAAAATCGTCTAGTTTATAGTATTTTTGTTGTGCATTGTTGAAACTACCTAACAGTTAAAACATAATTTTCTCTGGTAAAAGAAATGTCTCATGAAGATTTTTTTAACACAACCAGCATAGAATTTACACATTGGGATGAAGGAGAAGAAAAAATCATTGCAAAATATAATAAATTTGAAGATTTACCTTCCCATCTTGTAGAGCATTTTCAAGCTAGTTCTAATTCAAAAATTATTTTGAATAAAAAAAACTGGAAGATTCTAGAGATAAATCGTGATCTCCGTGCTCATGGAAATGGAATGCATGTACGAATTAGGTTAGATCCCTTAAAATGATTCAAAATTATTAGGACGAAAACCGTTCTTTTTTTATTTTTTAAAATTAGACACCAAATTTCAAAAATCAAGTTAATCCCTATTTTTTCTAAATTTTTTTTTAATTTTTATTCAAAAAATTATGAAATTAATAACACTCTAATAATTAAGAACACATAAAAGAATAATGGATTATGAGAATTTTTGCGCACAAATTTTAGAATCTAATCCAAAAATCAGGTTTGCCACAGCTTATGACGAATGGGCAGTAAAAGTAGGGGGTGGAATGCGTGAGGGAGTTACAAATCTTCTCTCAGATAAGAAGGAAAATGAACTAGTCAACCTTTCTGTCATGGACTGGAAAGCCAGAAAAGAAATGTCAAAATGGCTTGGAAAAACAATTTACACCTTGGCTGAATATGACAAGGTAAAGCGCTTCTCCTTTTACCTAGGAGATGATAACTTACTATTGGTTAGTGCAGAAAAAGATGCAGATACCAATGTTGTTGTTGATTCTGTGATCAAGCTTTACTACAAAAATTTAGGTTAAATTTCTAATTCTAGAACCTTTAAAACTGCGTTTAATCCCATTCTTACAACAAAAATATTTCAATATTGAAAAAAATTTTGAAATTTTGACTTTTTATCCTGAATCAAGTCCAATAATTAGATGTATACTTAAATTTTAGAGTGTTTATACAATTGTGATATAGATGTCTGAGCAACAACAACTTGATAAAATATTAGCCATTGACGAAAATATTAGATTTGCAGCTATTAGTGATTTAGATGGTAATTTAATTGCCTCTAAAAGTAGAGAAGGTGCTAATCTTTTCTTATCTCCTGAATCTACCAAAGATACCTTACATCATGCAGCTTCTGCTTGGAAATCCAGAATGAAGCATTTTGATGAAATTGGGAGAGGTCTTTACACTTTGGCAGTTTATGAAAAATTAAGAAGAGTTACAATGCCATTATCTAATGACCGGATTTTATTGGTTACAATAGATAATGCAGGGGGACAAAAGCAGATACTTGATGCACTCCTAAATCAAGTTGTTTACAAAGATTATACGTTTGGTTCCTAGTATGTACTCTTAAATTCCTTTTTTAGAAAATAATTTTTATTAAATTTCTTTTCGATGTAAATACAATCCATAACAAATGAAAACAGCACCTGCAAGCCAAATTGCTGTATAAGGTTCAGAACGAACATAACCTCCAAAATTCTCATTTATGTAATAGTAAATATCTGCACTTGCATTTAATAAAATACCCAGAAGTAAAAGTCCCCATGCAGTACCCAGAACAGTATTACGAAATATTTGTACAGCAACAATAGCAGAAGAAAAAGTTAATGCTGATAAAAATACAAATACCAAGCCTAAATAAAATCCAGCTATTTCTACTATTTCGGTGAATACTATAGGTGAGGTTTGAATATTTGAAAAACCACCAACAGCACTAATTTGGAACGAACCAAAGAAAGCATAGACAGAACAGCAAATTATAGGAATAATAATTATTATGATTTTTTGATTTTTTGAAACTGACGGTTTAAAATGATTATAATTTTTTCGGATATGATAAATTGCTAATGGATAAAATGCAATGAAAAAAACATCGGGGAGGGCAACAAAAGGATTTTCTATGTGATACCAAATTTCATAAAACCACCAAAGATTCCACCCAATATTATAAAAAAGAAAGCCTATAGCAAGAGCAAGATACGCCTTTCCAAAAATTTCAGAACCCCAGTATCTTTTTGCAACAATAAACGAGAAAATACAAGCAGCTGCCCAACCAACCGATGTAGTGAACTCATATTCATCAAGGGTCTCCTCATCATCAGGCGTAATGGAATTTCCTATAAAGAAAATTAGCAGTCCAATCAAAATAGCGCCTAGAACATAATAATTAAGACCCCTCCCAGGCTTGATCTCTTTTTCTATCTCCCCCGACATGGAAATTTATACAAATCACATGTTATTAACTCTGATCTAACAGTATCTGAGAATATGTTAGTTATTTATTATAATCCTAAAAAAATAAAAACTTATTCTTCCTAAAGCTAAAACTTTTGATCAGTCTTAAATAGATCAGAGAAAATTATTACACGTTGAAGATTTCCTCTCAAGGACAGACTCTAACCGACAAGATTTCTTTTAATCCAATAAACTCTGATGATTTTAGAA
This sequence comes from Nitrosopumilaceae archaeon, assembly GCA_028279545.1. Taxonomy (GTDB): domain Archaea; phylum Thermoproteota; class Nitrososphaeria; order Nitrososphaerales; family Nitrosopumilaceae; genus Nitrosomaritimum. Next base: position 26,421 of record JANQNN010000047.1, on the reverse strand, counting down.
AAAAAATAATCCAAGGATTAAAAGAAAAAATCCAAGAACCTGAATCTAGAAAAAGGGGGATGGGTAAAGCAGGTGATGCACCGCAAGTGGGTTATAACCCTGCAATTCCTGAACAGGCGGGTTGGACATTTCTTATCAATAAAGATTCTACAGAAATAATTGATGCTATAAGACCCTTGGCCATACATCGGGAAAAACAGGATTTTAGAAGGCCCTTATTTTTTGACAATGAACCAGAGGAGCATTGGCTTGACGTAGTAGATGATTTTAAAAGTCAATCTACAAGTAAATATATTCTAATCATTGGAGATTTACAAAGCATCCCTTTAGAATTTGAAAATTTATTATCCACATATGCTTTTGTGGGACGACTTGATTTTGATAATCTTGATCAAATAAAAGAATATGGAGAAAAAGTTATACGAATCGAAAAAAATAATTCTGGTTTTGTAAATAAAGAAACAACTTTTTTTGCGACAGACCATGGGGTCAACTCTACTGGATGCTATGATCCAACCCATTTCAAAAGATTTGATGTTGAAAAGGCACTAATTCCAGCCGTCAAAGGATTACCATCAGTTACAAATGAATTGATTGAAGAAGACGCTACTAAAGAAAAACTAAGCCATTCAATCAATGATTCTATCCCTGGATTAATCTTAACTTCGAGTCGTGGAGTATCATTTCCAGGGGAAGATTTGGGATTACAAAAAAAACTTGGGGGCTCCATTCGTTGTCAACCTGAATCTGATGTTCCTGCTGAAAAACAAATTTTTGGAGCTGATGATGTTTTTCCTGAGCCTTTTTTAGAAGGAGGAGTGTTTTTTCAACAATCAAGTTTTAGTTTTGGGACCCCTCCTTCAAGTGAGATTTACAAATTGTTTGGTAAAAAAGAAACTTTGCAGGCACCACAAATTGCTCCTACTTCATTTGTAGCTTCTCTTCCAAAAAAATTAATTTTTCATTCTAAAGGCCCACTTGCCTTTATTGGCCATTTTGATGAAATGTTGTCATATACCATCTCTGAAGATAGCGATTTTCAATTGGAAGATCGTCCTACACGTACGAGGCCTTTTTTGTTTGCCCTTGACACTATTCTAAAAGGAGGTCCAGTGGGATATGCTCTTTCTCAAATTAAAGAAGATTATAATACTGTCAATGACCAAATTACTCGAAAAACGCAGAGAATAATTGACGATTTAAGGAATGGAAAAAAGGTGGAGGATTCACGAATTGAAGAGTATGGGAGTTTATTTATGCGAAGATACGAACTAAAAAACTATCATATTTTTGGGGATCCTGCAGTGAGAATAACACAATGGGCGTAGAATATAAAATTCATCCGCCTATAGGAGTAGCACGTCTTGGAAATAGTGGAGATTTTTATCTATCCCCGATAAAAATTGGTGGTAGACCAATCGAATGTACAGAATTTGGTGATGAATGCTTTGACGCCGAGAATGGAAAATTCAGATATGTAAAAAAATTCAAAGACAAACAAAAAAGAGTAAAAAAACAAGCAGCGAAATTTAGAATTTTTAAACACGATTCATCTAAAACCTCCCCTGAAGAAATTGATCTCTCAGATACCTCGCAAATAAAAAACGTAAAGTGGACTGTCCATTTGGCTAACAAAAAAGCTGCATGGTTTCATTTTTCAGAATTTAAAGGAGATTTAATGTTGGGTGAAGATAATACCTATGAAGGAAGAAAAGATGAAGATGCAGAATGGCGAAATAAAGAAATTAAAGGAGATGACAGAAACAAACTCATAGTAGATTTTGGTCCTCGTACAGTAAATTCTCCAAAGATGAGATTAAAATTTATGAACAATGACCAAAAAGGAGATTATAAAATATCTGAACCTAAGTACTCTACCAAAAACAAGGGTAAACCCCTTTATGGAAAACGGGTGAATTATCTGGGCGAAGTTATTTGTGATTCAAAGAAAAACCTTGTTGTTTTGGGTGGTCATGGAAACTCAGGAGGTGATGAACTTTTTGCTACCTTTGCGGGAGGTGAAACTTGGTATGATGATATTTCAGATGGGCCTGTAATTTGTGAGATTACATTAGCTGATGATTCAAAAATTGTACTTGATGCTTGGGTAATTGTTGGCCCGCCAAAATTTGCCCCAGAGCTTGTAAACATTACAACTCTTGATGATACAATGCGCGATGTCGCAATATATCATTTGGAAGCAGCCCCAGATATTTACACTAAAAAAAATGGATGGAACCCAGACTACATAGTAAATTTTAAACGAGATATAGAACCCATCATCAAAAGTATTGGATGTTATCGATGGGTTGCCAATGTTCCCTCCATGATGGATTTTTGTATTCCCCATTTCGATTTACAAGATAATTCGCCAGAAAATCTTACCAACCGTCAAACCTATTTTAATTATTTTAGAAAATCAGGTGAAAATTATTGGGGTATAGGAGGTCAGTCAAATCAATTATTTTCCAACAAGGATGATTATCTTAATGGAATCCCTTTAATGCCGTTAAATGCAGGATCCAATTCGGTTAGCAATAGAATTGTGGATAAATTTGTTGAGCTTTCAAGGACTCAATACTATTTTTTAAAACAGTGGTCGGAAGGAAAGTTTACGACTGAGGAGCCAGAGGACATTTTGGGACTTTCAGAGTTAGACCATGCCGATTTAGGAAACTGTGCAGGTGCTCCTTTATGTCCTGGAATTGAAGTCACCTGGAATATAAAAAACCCTTCAATATTTGAAGACCCTTATAAAATAAAACATAGAAATAAAAATCAAGAGGGAAAGTTTGATTCTAATTTTTATTTTGAACATGGGCTTTCTTACAATTGGGATGAAACAGCTCCTATAGGCAAAATTGGAGGTGGATGCGAACCTGGAGACTTGACTAAACGAATGGCAGATCCATGGGTATCTGATCTTTTTGAATGCAATGTTAACCACATTAATTTTACAGATGCGGATAGAGCTCTAACCGCCGGACATCAACTTGAAGAACCACCAACCTATCTTGCATATTGGTGGCCTCCACAAGCTCCATGGGATGTAATTCTTGGTGTAACGGATTCTGAAATAACTGATATAGAGAATAAAAAAGAAAAAGCAAAAACTGAGATAGAAGCATCTGGTGCTTCAGCTGGTCAGCAAGTTAATTTCATTAGAGGAGTTCATAATCATATTGAAATGGTTTATGCTTGGAGTTACCTCGGATTTATTGTAAATCAAAACGAAGATGAAAACAGAGAAGACTATCCATATTTTGTAGAAAAGGAACGAAACCATGAAGAATTTGAAGTCTCAGCAGTATCGGTTGCAAATAAAAGAAATATTGTGGATCCATTTGGCGTTAGATTTGAACATGGATACCATCTGAAGAAGGATCTTATTCAATACAGTAAAGATGGTGAATAATTCCTTAGATCTTGATGTATCTATAATTGGCGGAGGTCCTGCAGGGTGCGCCGCTGCATTAACTCTTTTAAATCAAACTTCGCTCAAGGTAGGAATATTTGAATCAACCAATTATGATAAATTTAGAATTGGTGAATCAGTATCGCCAAACTTTCCTTCTTTGCTAAGATATCTCAAAGTTGATGACGAATTTTCCCCAGATATGCAAATAGCTTCCCATGGAATTGACACTTCTTGGGGAAGCACCCAATTGCGCTCTCGTGATTTCTTTCCTACGGGTCAAGGAAATGGTTGGAACCTTAATAGAAAAAAATTTGATAGAATGCTAGCAAATGAAGTAAAAAAAAGAAATGGAATTATTTTTACTTCTGCCAAGGTTGTAAAACAACAAAAATTGAAAAATAAATGGACCCTTTTTGCAAAACAAGAGAATGAAAATATCATTCGTGTAAATTCAGATTATGTAATTGATGCAAGTGGAAAAAATGCCGTTTTTGCACGAAACCTTGGTGCAAAATGGAACATCTTAGATAATTTAGTAGGAATCGCATCTGTTTATGAAATAAAAGATGTTGATGAGGAACAATCCTATACTCTTCTAGAATCAAATCCAAATGGTTGGTGGTATTCTAGTTTAATTCCCCAAAATAGGAGGGTTGTGGTCTTTATGACTGATAGTGACATTGCCAAGGAAATAGAATTGCAAAACTTAGAAAACTGGAAAACTTCTTTAAAAAAAACTCTACATATTAAAAAAACCATAGAGAATTCTAAATTATTAGAAAAACCGATAATTTTTCCTGCATATTCTCAAATAATTCAAAAAACCGATGGCTCAAACTGGATTCCTGCTGGAGATGCAGTGGCATCATTTGATCCCTTATCATCCACCGGAATTGGCCATGCAATAGTTTCAGGAATAGAATCTGCACGGATTGCATATGATGCATTAAAAAATGATGGAACACTTGGAACTAGGTATCTAAAAAAAGTTTATGGTAATTTCCAACTTTATCTCAAAAACAGAAAATATTTTTATGAAATTGAAAAGCGCTGGAAAGACAATTTATTTTGGAAACGAAGACAAAACACAGAAGCAAACTTTAATTTCCAAATTCCAATCAGTATTTGAATTTCCTAAATTCCAGATAGATTAAACTGTGTTGCGATTAAATGTCTCTTTAATTTCTTCAAACATCTCATGTTCATTTTTTTCTAAACTAATCCTACTATCTGTAAGTGCTTTTTTCATCTCTTCTGGTAAATGACTTATTGGGTAAGGATCTATTTTATTCCCTTCTTCAATCCACTTTTTTAAGGCTGACCAACTAATTTTAAAGGAGTGTCTATCTTCTGGCTTAATTTTTGAATACCACCACATTATGGTAATTGCATAATTAAAAAAATCAAAATAATATTCTGCAAATCCTTTTTGTACTGATTTATTTTGAATAAGAAATAATATTCGGTCACACAAGTCAATATAGTTGTATGCATAAATTACACATTCTTCTTTGTTTTTCAAAGTTAATTCCTCTTTGATTAATTGAGAAATTTCTATATCGGTATTTTTTATAAAATCAAGATATTTTACGCTATTGTGTTGTTTAATTGTTAAATAAAGAATCAATAAACTTCCAATGCCCATTACCATGGTTCCCAAACCCACTGCTGAAAACCAATCATGCTGAACAGCATCCCCAGTGTTTTGTGTAGCATTACTTACTTGCAACAAAAAACTAGAAAGAACCAATTACTTAATCGTCCAAACCGCCAAAGATGAATAGAAAAATTAGTTCTTTTTTAACATTATAAAATTTATGAACTACTTTTGGTGGTACATGCATGGCCATTCCTGGAGACACTTTGTAATTTTTTTTACCAATTTTTAGGGTTGCACTACCCTTCACAATATAGTAAACTTCTCCATTTTTGTGGGCGGGTTCCCCGTAATCTTCTCCTTTTCTTAGTATTTGAATTCCCATTGAAAGCTTGTTGCCTCTAACGAAGGTTTTGTAGATTTCTGTTCCTTTTCTTTTTTTGAGAACCTCAAGATATTGGTTCGTGTCATGGGAAAATTTCCTTGCCAATATTTTCTTGTTTTATTATTTATTAATAAAGATGTTCTTGGCTTATTTCTTTTTAAAACCTGTTTTCTGGCTTTTTTAAAATTGATTTTTTCAATTTTAAATTTTTAAAAGTAATTAAGGATGAAAAAAATACTTTTTTTGTGGAAAGTCGATTAAGGTCTATTTTAAAAACCCTAATTTACAGAATGGTGGCAATAACGACAATTGGAACTTTGACCTTCTATTACACAGGAGATTGGTACACTGTAACAACAGTGGTTGTAATTTACAATGCAATCGCATGGTCCTTCTATTATTTCCATGAACGAATTTGGAGCAGAATTCAATGGGGAATAATAAAACCAACTGACAATAAATAATTCAATAGCGTAAGTTCCCTCAAATCTTTTTAATTTGAATAAATTACCCTCAAGAAGCATTTCCAGAATTAAAAAACTTAATCTTATAGCCCTGTATGAAAAAAAAAGTAATGGAACCTAAAGAGTTCTGGTTAAAAAAGATCAAGGATTTAAAAAAGACAAAAAATTTTGAAGATGCTATCAAGTACACAGAAAAAATTAAAGGGATAGAAGAAACAAAAAACCAACCAGATTTTTGGTATAAAAATGGACTAGCATATTCTGAAATTAAGGAATATGAAAAGGCATTATCCTGTTTTGAAAAAGATTTGAATCTCAACCAACCTACTTTTGAAACATTTTATCAAAAGGGGATTATCTATTTTAATTTTGAAAATTATGCTGAGGCGAATGAATGTTTTAACAAGGCTTTTGAAATTAAATATTCTAGTTTTCTAAAAACCCAAAACCAGGTTCAATCATTAAAAAAACATAAGGAATTTGTAAAGATTGTAAAATATTCCACTGAATTAAAAAAAATGGAGCCTATACCTTACCAATTTTGGCACTACAAAGCTATCTCTCTTACCAAATTGGGAAAATATCAAGAGTCGACCGAATGTTACGAAAATTTGTTACAAGAATTAAACAAAATCCATAATTTTAATTTGAATTTTTAAGGAATATTGAATAAATTTACCATTCCAGTCGCACCAAATCATTAATTTCTACATTCTTAATTTCATTCCATTTAATTTGCGTACTGATTCCTCTTTTTAGATCAACCTCTTCTTGAATTGATTTTTGTCTGTCTTTGATGGTAAGCAGGTAAAGTTTGGGTTGTATTTTCACATTTGTTGGAAAAGTAAATTCGATTCCGAGTTGTTCAATGTTAATAGGAAAAATTTCTTCAAAAAAATTGTTCTTTAACTCAATTTCATAGCTAATCGTAAATTTTTTATTTTTATCCTTCTGAAAAATGGGTTTGTTTAATTTTAACTTGAATTCTTTTTTATTCTCTGTATCTAAATTTACACCAGCAATTTCTAAATTTTCATTATTTTCATCGTATGCTTTTACATTTAGGTCTCCAAATAATTTTTTAGAATGAGTCTGGATGGTATCAGATACCTCATAAATGGGATTCATAGATTGGTTTTCAACTGCAAAAGTTTTGGAAATTTTACAAATATTCGTTTCAGAATTTTTTAAATTAACAACTAAATCCAAGCAATTGTATACAATAGGGGTTATGCTCTCTAAATTTTGATCCACTTTACTAACAACAAGTCCTTTTTTTGGTCTTTCAGAATTTCCAAAATTATCTCCATAGGCTGAATAAACTAGTAACACTTCACCGTGTTTAATTTTAAAATCATGGATTGGATGAATTATTTTCCTATATTCGTCCGATAGTTCAATTAGGTTTTCTGCCATTGTTGAGGTCATTAAAATATGCTCAGCATCTCCGGCATCCATTACCCTTCTAGCCATAATTATTCCTGGACCCCAAAGATTTACCGTTCCATTAAGGTCATTAACAAAAAAAACCTCACCACTATGACAGCCTATTCTTACTTGAATTTGCTCATTTTTCGTTTGTTCTTGATTGTGTTTTTTTAACTTTTGATGTAATTCCAACGCTAAATTAATCGGTTTTTCAAGACCATCTAGAAAGGCAATCCACATTCCATCTCCTGTTGGAAAAACAATTTTTTCTTTTGTAGGAGTGCTTTCATATGATGGACATTGTGCAATACTATTGTTTAAAATTTTAATTTTGGAAGATTGAGTTGTCGTGGAAAGAAGGGGATTTGACAAACCTACAATATCGATAAAAAAAAACGAGGCATGCATCATATTTTCAGGAACTTTCAAAGTTGTAAATTGGAATAACTCTGGCAAATAAAAAAGTAGAGTTACCAAAAAAAAGATTCTAGTCCGATTTCATCTTTGACTCGAGAAAACTAGAAGAATTTTTCCAACAATAATCAAAATAATCCAAACACCACTCATGGAATTCTGGATCATCACTATGGAACATTTCTCTCATATCTGGTTGTCCATTTTGATCTGGGAAAATAACACAAGCTTCTTTTTCATTGAGTAGAATTACAATTGAAACTTGTTTAATCATTCGTCTTACTAACAAATCCTCTTTGATAAACCTGTTAAATTTTTTAATTTTGAAAATAGTTTTTCTTTCTTCAGGAACAATAACATTTTCGGCAAAAACTGTTTGAATTTTTATTTTATTTTCCAATTTTTTTTCAACAATATCAATAATTTCTTTTGAATAAGGAACTTCTGTTAAAATATTGTAAATATATTCAGAGGCGTTATTATGAACCTCTTTCCATTTTTCTAAAACTCTTACAAATCCCTTGATGTGTTTTTGCCTGTAGATCTGTCCAATTCTATACTGAAATTTTGAGGGTAAATCTCCAAAATTATGGGTTTCAAAATATTTCTTATTTTCAATCAAAAACTGATGGGAAGAAACATGTGAACAAACATTTTTTCCAATGATAGTCAATTGATAAGTCCCATCGGTATTTTTCAAAATCAAACCTGCTTTTTGAAGTCTTGTAAAATTACGATGTACCTCAGTAATAGTAGCCCCAAGTTCTTTTGCTAGGGTGGAAATTGTCCAAGGTTTTTCATTTAAATTTAAAATAATGCTTAATCTTTGCTCACTTCCAATTTCAAAAAATTCAGATGAGATTTCATCTGTTAAAAAATTCACAAACTATTTTTGGATAGACTTTATCTAAATTTTTCTTTATTTTGGCGCCCAATAGGATTTTCATGCCTAAATATCAGATTTATTTTATTTTCAAATTGGAGGTTTTTTTATTATTTTTTTTTTTTACCTTTTTTTCTTTGGTACATTTTCTTGGAAAAATACTATTAATTTGTAAAAATTACAGCTTAGTACTATACAACTTTGTTAACTAAGTCTTTTGTGGTTTTTTTTCTTTTGTATATTATGAAAAATTCAAGTCCCAAATTGATTCGTCAAAAACAAGCTGTTTTACTAAACGAAAATTATCCCATTTGCCACACTTGTAAATCTTCTATAATAGATCTACCATACAGATTTTTAATTGTAAAAGACATTACTGAAAAACATAAACTATTACCCTTTCATTATTTTTTTCCTTGTTGGGATGTAAATTTTGTATGTAAGAATTTAACTGAATACAAAATTTTTAAAGCAGGATTTTGCTTTGACGAATCTATTAAAAAAAACCCAAAAGTGATTAATAATTTAAGGAAAAATAGTGATCTTTGGGATTTATAAAAAAATAAATTATTTTTTAGAATTAATTTATACTCCACGATGTAAAAAAATCCCAATATCTAAAAACCGGCAATGTTACTTACAAAAATTTTAAGATTCTGGCCAATTTGCTTCACAAACAGCACAAGACCCTCGTATTCCATTATATCGAGGATCATAAAAAATTATAGTTTGTTTAAACCCGCAGAGGTAACAGGGTATTTTCTGAATAACTTTAGTTTTAATCAATGAATAAAATAGTGACAAAAGGTATCTAATAATTACTCTACAAATCAGCTAACTATTCCCAATTAGAGCTTCAAATAAGATAACAAGTAAATCTTCTAACCACTAGTATGGAAAACACAATAATCCTGAAAAACAAAACCGCCTTGAGAACTGAAAAACAACTAGCAGAACAACAAGGTTCTACTTTCCAGAAAATGGCTGCAGAAGATTACATGGTTGCTTTTTCTGGCTTGACAAAAAGTTATTGTGTAGGAATGGTAGATATGGTAAATTCTACCAAAATTTCTGCTGGTATGAATGAGATAGAGTGGTGTAAGTATTATGGAGTTTTCTTAAACTCTATGGCCAAAATTCTCCCTAGATTTGGTGGTAAGGTAATAAAGAATCAAGGAGATAGTCTCTTGTTTTATTTTCCAGAGTCATCAGGGGGAACAAAACTTGGTTTTATTGACCCAATTGAGAGTAGTATAACAATGGTTGAGGAGAATGAAAGAATTTGCCAACGCCTAAAGAGAGAAGGCTTACCACGCTTAAACTATCGTGTAAGCCTAGACTATGGAAAAGTAGTCATAATGAATTCCAACAATTCATTATCTCCAGATTTAATTGGTCCTCCTGTTAACATGTGTGCCAAGATAAATCACCAAGCAGCCACTAATGGTGTGGTCATTGGCGGGGATTTGTATCAACACGTCAAGGAAATCCGGGATTATCATTATTCCCAGAAACAAGGATTTTCAATTGGGTTCAGGTATTCGTATCCAGTTTACGAAGTAACTCGAACCTAAATTATTTTTCTTATTTTTCTAATTTCTTTTAGCATTATTTTGGCTTTTTAGATTGGATAACAGATAAAATAATGAAGGAAAAATTAATTGTAAGAAATGAAGAGTGACGCAAAAACGCCCACTGAATACATTAATTCAATAAAAGAGCCAAGGAAAAACGAAATTAAACAATTACATAAATTAATACGAAAAACGGTCCCCGACCTAAAACCTCATATGAAATTTGGAATGTTAGGCTATGGCACCTATCATTACAAGTATTCTTCAGGCAGAGAAGGTGATTGGATGGTGATTGGTTTGGCAAATCAAAAAAATTACATTTCTCTTTATGCTTGTTTATCAGATGGAAAAAAATACATCGCTGAAAAACATAAAAGTGAATTACCCAAGGCAAACATTGGAAAAAGCTGCATTAGATTTAAAAAATTGGAAGATGTGGATATGAACGTAATAAAACACCTTTTACAAGAAACCAATGAAATTGCCAAAAAAATCAAAAATTAATTTAAAATTTAGATCGGAAAATTAGCCATCTAAATTAACAAAGAAGATTTGATTGAATTAGGAAATTTTTGTTTGAATTAATGATATCTTATTTCTAGATATGATAATGATCATTTCGGATAAATAGCCCCCTTTAAAAAAAAACTTATGAAAAAGATAGAGGCTGTAATTAAAAGGAGAAATTTTACTTTGATAAAGACAAATTTGAATATTTTAGGCTCTTACATTATTGATAAAAGGAATTTAGATGATGCCCATATTTTCGATGAATCTAGAGATACCAATGGAAAATCAAATCTAAAATCTATACCTTTGGCCAAAATCGAAATTGTGGTTTCAAATAAAGATGCAAACCAAGTGGTAAAAATGATTTCCAAAAACTCTGGCATATCCCCCAAATATGGTGGGAAGATCTTTGTCTCAGAAATGGAAGAGGTTGTAGATATGGAAACACTTGATGGTCAGCAGGACCTTGAAACAACTTTTGAAAAAACCTATGAAACCAAAAGACTAACTAAACGTGGCAGGTTTGTCCCTTTACAAAAATTCACCCTCGAAAAATTACAATTAATTTACGAAAAAAATAGCGATACACTTCGAGAAGATTATCGAATAAAATCATTTAGTGATTTTGTAAATTACTGTATTATGAAATCTCTTCCAACCTTAGAAAAACAATTAATGAATTCAACAATAGTTTATGAAAATAAATTTGGAACCTTTTAATTTACATAATTGGCAAAAACAAATACAATCCAATCAAAGTCATTCCAATTACAGCAAGTGCCAGTTTTGCAATAAAAATTTTTGATACTTTCATATGGCTAAACTAAAAAGTAATGGTATAACAATTATTCCAATTATTGCACCCACTTTTACAAAATCTTTTGGTTCAAGTGGTTGCATTTTTTCTCTTTGAAATAATTTATTATTTCTAAGAAATTCTTTCATTTAGATCGTATCCTCTCCTTCAGAACCTGTCGAAATGTCAACTGCCCGTAGGACTTGAGATATGAAAATTTTACCAACCCTTCCTTTCGCTTTGATAATATCTATTACTTCTTCTTCTTTTGTATCTGGAATAATTAATTCGAGTCTATATTTATCACTAAATTGGGGTACAAAAATTTGACTTCCCTTTGATGCATGAATTTCAGGCCCTGGTCTTTTTCCTCTACCTCTGATTTTGAAAACAGTGAGACCTCCAACTCCAATTCTTTTTAATTCTTCACTAATTGCCATGACGTCATTTTCGCCAAGGGTGACTTCAATTTTTAACATTTAATGCTAATTTGAAAAGTACACAAATATAATTTCTGATTTTGATTATCATTTGATAATCACTTGATTATCAATCTTAGGTATTGTTATTAATTTTGAAAATTTTTTTTCTTCATGGTTCTTGACTCTGGTGATACCGCATGGATGTTAGTTGCCGGAAGTCTTGTACTTTTAATGATCCCGGCCTTGGGTCTTTTTGAATCAGGGCTTTTAAGAAAAAAGAATGCTGCATCTATTTTCATGCAGATCTTTTTTGGTTTGGCGCTTTTGAGTGTGATGTGGTTTGTGTTTGGGTTTAGTGTTTCTTTTGGACCTACAACTGATGGGTTGTATGGGAATTTTGATTGGGTATTTCTAAGGGGAGTTCCGTCTGACGCTCCATTAGAACAATACGCGCCGACAATTCCTGGTGTCTTGTTTGTAAAGTTTCAACTAATGTTTGCAGCAATTACCCCGCTATTATTAACTGGAACAATTGCAGAGAGAATGAAGTTTAGTTCGTTTATTATTTTCATTGCAGCTTGGTCCACGCTAATCTATTACCCACTTGTTCATTGGGTTTGGGGTGGTGGCTGGATGGCCCAACTTGGTGTTGTAGACTTTGCAGGAGGTATAGTGATTCATACAAGTGTGGGAATGGCAGCTTTGGCTGCTGCACTAGTCTTAGGAAGACGAAAAAATTACGGCCCTGCCATTATGATTCCTCACAGCATTCCGATTGCAGTACTTGGGTCTTCATTGTTATGGTTAGGTTGGTTTGGATTTAATGCAGGAAGTGCACTTTCTGCCACAGGTGGTGTTGCAGGAAATACTGTAATTGTCACTCATATGGCCTCTTCAATTTCTGCATTAATTTGGGCAGGTTTGTCTTGGATTAGAACTGGAAAGCCATCTGTTGTAGCTACAATTAATGGTGCAATAGCCGGACTTGCAGGAATTACTCCAGCTTCTGGGTTTGTAAGTGTAGAATCTGCTTTTATTATTGGAATTGCAATTGGTGTTATCTCATATTCAGGAGTGGTATTATTCAAAGAGAAACTAAAGATTGATGATGCCCTTGATGTCTCCTCAGTCCACGGGGTTGCAGGTATTGTAGGTTCGCTTGGAATAGGAATCTTTGCTAGTACTATGATAAATCCTGGAGGAGTTGATGGATTATTGTTTGGAAATCCGGATCAGCTGTGGATACAAGCTCTGGGAGTAGCGGTTGCAGCTGCAATGGGCTTTGGTGGCACGTGGGTAATTTTACAAATAATGAAACGAACCATTGGAATCCGAGTTTCACCTGAAGTTGAAGATATTGGTTTGGATATAAGCGAACATGCAGAATCGGCTTATTCTGATGAGGAAGAATTTTTGTTAGATATGGATGAGTATACAGATCAGTTGCAGGAAAAAGATGAGATATTTAGAAAGAAGTCATAAAAAATTTTACAAATTATATTTTTTCTAGAGCTAAGCAAATATCCCAAGGAGTAATTACACTTTCTTCGTAAATTACAAGAGGGTGAGACCGATTATACATTATCTTTGAAATTTCAGAAAGGGTCAAATCTTCATTTATTTTAAGAACTTCTTCAAGTGCAACAGAACCCAAAGGTATGTCTAGGAAATTTCTTTGGTTTAAAAGAAAATTAAATTTCTCAATGGACTCGATAATGATTCTATCGTTTATGAATTGATTTGTCTCATGAAGAATAATTTTTCTACTTTTGTTTTCAAGCATTAACTTTATGGCATCGCCAAAGGTTGCTCCCTGATTTAATGTCACAATTTTCTTTTTAGGAATTTCCGAAATATGAAAGTCAGATTCATAATTTGCTCCAATCTCCATCAATTTTTTTGCTGATATAACTGAATAGTCATCGTTTCCCAGGTTAATTAATGCAAAAGCCCTTTTTACTTCCTTCCAAATAGAAATTAATTTTTTTAGACTTAAATCAGCAGAAATGACTTTAAGCCGCTTGTCAGCGATATCCTCTACAAAATTTAACTCAAAAAAATCTGAAGTTGGATTTTTGAAAACTCCTTGAATAATTTCTCGTCCTCCCACAACTCCGATGGGAGTTGTCATGTCTCTGACAACAACCGAATCAGTAAAAGATTCTAGGTATTGGCTTAGCATTCCTGATACTACTTTAACTCGTGCATCTTTTCTTACGTTTGCACAGGGAGTTGAAGTAAGAGAATTTCCTAAAAGTTCACCTAGCGAGCGATCAGATATACTTGAATTTGAGGGTTCCAAGATTCAACCAATTTTTCCTCTAAATTGTATTTGAAGGGGAAATACAAAAACCAAACGTGAAAATCATTATACCTTATTAAAAAATGTGAAGAATCTATTAGAGTAATGGGGAATGATCATCCCTTAAAAGACAAAATTCAAGAATTACTTCTAGAGGCAGGTATTGATAAAACTGATTGTTACAATAGGATGCTAGATTACACTATTGAAATTTTTGAAAATCAAGGTTTAGGACGAAATTATTATGGATATCATAACATTGATCATGAACTCGAAGTAACATACCTTACCTTACTTGCTGCAATTAGGGAAAAACAACTGCAAAGAATGAGCCTAAACGATGTAGAATATCTGTTTACCTCTGCATTGTTTCATGATTTTGATCCTCAAAAATCAATTGATAGACCACATGAAGAAAGTGTAATTCAATTTATCTCACTTGACAAGGAATCTAAAAAATTAATTGCTGAGGCAAACCTAGACATTGATATAATTAAGGCGTTAATTTTAAGAACATCTTACCCTTGGACTGGTGAGTTTAAGTTAAGACCTGAAAAACAAATGAAAGAATGTTTCCAGACATCTAAAATTACCCAAGACAATCCACAAATGCAAACCCACTATGAACAACTTGGATGGTTCTTGTCAGTCGTTGACCGAATTGGTGGATATGCTATTGGAAATTTTCCTGACGCGATGGAGAAGGCCAAAAAAAATGCTCATGCATTTGCTTGGCATCAATCAAATATCGTAAGAATGTCAGTAAATTACTTTGAAACTCTTCTAAACAAGGAAACCCAGATGTGCAGGCGTGTTTTACACGCTTTACCTTCGGAGATGAGGAAAAATTTTATGGATACCGTTTTGTCATTTATGAATTTACGTCAGCAAGAAATTCGTATTGAATCAAAGTTTGAATTTGAAAATCAAAAATTTGAAACTAAAGTTGATTCAATTGAAGAGAGAAACTCTGATGAGTATTTGGATTCACTTACTCAAATTTACAAAGAGCTACCTCAACCTTTACAGTTTCAAAAACATAGTTTTGCACAATCAATATTGGATTCAAAAACAATAGTTGCCACTTTAAGACTAACTGATGGAAATGATACTATAGTAGGCTATGCTAAGGGAGGGCCCCTTGAAAATTATCAATTGTATGCAGACGTTCAAGATGAGAATTTTGGGCAAAAAAATACAATATTTCTTGAGCCAATTGCAATGAAAATGGGTTATTGGGGGTTAGGAGGAGGGACTAGACTTAGAAAGGTGTTTTCTCTTTTAGCAAATAATCAAAGGTATAGATATTTGACAAGTTTTGCCTTGCGTGATTTAATCCAAAAAAGAATGGGTTCAGAAAACGTAGAGTTTGTTACCATGATTGATCCTGAACATTGGGATTACTATAGGGTTGATCTCTTGCGTGGAATTGTTTGAACTCAAAGAAATTTGCCTATTTCATATTGACAAGGAAAAATAGAAAAAAATAATTCAGACTTGCCTAGAAAATTTTGTATAAAAATATGAATGAAACTGAAATTCAACAGATAATTGACTATATTAACAACAAATATGACAAAGAAATTCCGGGCCCTGTGAAATTTATTGTCAGAAGAAAAGCAAAAAAGATTTCAAAATTAGATTTAAATGAATTTCCAGAGTCCTTTAGAAAATGCACATTAGAAGAATTAATTTTGATTTTAAAGGACTCGTATGAAAAGAAACTTTTGAAATTGTAATTCTGGGTGCTCAAAAAAATGGCATAGTTTGGCATAGTTTTATGCCTAGATTTTAGGTTGGAGTTTCATTGTTTTAGTTAGAAACCCTAAGTGTGCCGGGGGCGGGTTTCGAACCCGCGACCTCCAGATTATGAGTATTGCCTTCTTTGGAAGACCTGTTAGATTTTACCAATCGAACTGGCACTCTAACCAGGCTGAGCTACCCCGGCATATTTTATGCCTGATAATTTGGGAAATTAAATGATTCTGTTAGAAAGGTAACTTGGAATTTTGATTCTTAATCGGCTAATTTCTTCCAATCAAGTTTTTCATTTTGTACCCAAAGGAATTTTTTTTGCAAGGCTGCGGTGTAGAGTTTTCCCCATTCTGCACCAACTTCATCTGTCCAGGCTTTTACTACGCGAGGATCAATGTAATTTCGAAGTGATGTTCCAAGGTTATAATCACGAGTTTTTCCAGATAAATCAATTTGTAGCTTTAATTTTTCTTGTCTTTCTTTTTGTTTTTTCTTTTGCTTTTTGATTTGCTCTTTTAGGGTTTTAATCCTCTTTTCTTTTGCTTTTTTCTGGGTATCTGTTTTTGTTTGTTTTTCTTGTACCTTCTTTAGAGTCTCTTCGCTTTTTACCCATGGTTGGTCTTTTTCAATTTTTTTGAGAGTATCCTTCTTCTTCTGCAAAGTCTGCTCAAAGGTTTTAGGAATTGTTCTTTTATGATTACACATTATTGCAGCCTCCAAATTTGCAAGCTTTGCATGATAGAGTTTCTCTGAAGGTGTTTTTCCTTTAAGATTATCATGCTGTTTTAAGTAATTTTTTACTACATTTGTAGCAAGATATGTTCTGAAAACTTTGGCAGTCAAACCAGGAACTATACTTGAATAATATGCATTTACGTGTCGTGAAGTAATCCCTTCAAAAATCTCATCTTTTGGTTTTTTATTTTGAATAATTTTTTTTAAATTTTCATGAAATTGTTCATCATGTCCTTTCGCAGGAACAGTTTCTTGCCATCTTACACTATCTTTTCCTAAGAAATCAAACTCTATAGCGTTTAGAGTAATATTGATGTGTTCTTTTCTTAAAGTAGTTGCACCAACAGTATCAGCTTCTTCAGGATCCTTTTCGTCACCAACTCTCATGGCAGTTCTATAAATCAAATAACATGCTGTTGAAATCTGATTAATTTTTGGATCTTTACTTTTCATGTCCTTTACAATTCTGTCCTTTATCTTTTCAATTTCATTTGAGAGATGAACTGCCTTTTCGTATTTGGCTTTGTCTCTGTCTTGTTTTAGACCTGCAGTATCTGCAAGCCAAACATATTTTCTTTTTTGTGTGAGGTAATCTGTCCAGCCTGCCAACCACATAGATTCCTTATCATGAACAATTTTGCCCCAATCCCCTTCTGGGATTGTTGCTTCTTTTCCAAGATTAAGTGTCACATCTTTAGGAGTAACTGGAGGTTTCCATCTTCCCCTTAGTGGATGTTCACCTCTACCAATAAAAATTCCCGGAGGTTCTGCCATATAGTTTCCAACTTCTACCTCCTTTCCATCCATGATGGCCTTTCCGAATTTTTCTTTTAGTTGCTCTCGTAGTTCTTTTCTTTTAGCAGCAAGGGACTTTTTTTCCTCCTTGGTCATCATCTCTTTGCGATCTTTTTCTTTGTCTACATACTTGTAGGCATCAGAAAAGTCTAGATCCCCATAAGATATTTTTTTAAATTTTTCAGGAAGCGTTTTTGCAAAATCCAAGGTAAAATTTTTCTGAAAAACCTTGTCTTGAGCATACGGGGTATCTTTCTTTTTTGCCCATTGGTAGACCATCTCCTCTTGGTTAAGTTCAAGTGGAATGTTCTCTCCTTTGACCTTTAGTTTAATGCCAAGAGATTCAAAGGCAGGGGGAAACAGGATTCCGTTATGTTGTAAAGTTTTCCATTTCATTTATCATCATTCTTAAAATTGCGGACTTTGACAAAAATGATATTCTATGTGTATATCAATTTAACGTAGTAATATTTTCAGGCTGGAAAAAGTTCTTTTGACATATATTTTTCAAATTCAAGGTCTGATTTTGAGTTTTTTGCCTCCATAAACATTGCCGCATCTGTTCCCACTACATATCGTGGTAAAATCTCCTTATCATGAATTGACTTTATTACTGCATCAGCAACCTGAGAGGGCGAAGTTCCCATCTCAACCATCATTTTAAGGCCTGAAAGCATATTATCGGTTAATTTTTTGTATTTTGGATCCTCTTTTGATTGGGGTATTTTCATCGACTCAAAAAATTTTGTTTTAATGACTCCAGGTTCAATCACAGTGGTCTTTATTCCAAACATTCCAAGCTCATATCGCAAACATTCACTTAACCCCTCAAGTGCAAATTTAGAGCTAATATAAGCAGTAGATCCTGGAAGACCCATCCTTCCAACTACTGAACTAATATTTACAATAATTCCAGAGTTTTGTTTTCTCATGATTGGCGCAATCTCTTGAATAATTCTTACAATGCTAAAAAAATTGGTATCAAATTGTTTTCTAAAATCCTCAATAGATACATCTTCAGTGCATCCGAACTGACCATATCCTGCATTGTTTACAAGAAGATCAATTCTGTTTTTTTCAGACATTATTTTTTTTATTGCCTCAACAATTGATTCTTCTTTATCTACATCAAGCTCAATAACACTAATTGAGAGATTTTCCTTTCTTGCTGTATTAGTCAAGTCTTGGCCCTTTGTTGTATCTCTCATACTTGCAAAAGTGTGATATCCATCTCTCGCAAGTGCTAGAGCCGTTTCATATCCTATTCCTGATGAACTGCCAGTAACAAGTGCAACTTTGTCCATAGGGATGGTAATAATTTGTTATATTTATCCCATGTTGATTTGTTATACTAATGGCCTATCGCCTTCTGTAGGATCTACTAATTCAGTTTTTTCCCCAGAGTTTATTCGTTGCAGAATTTCTAAAGACGAATTTTTGTGAAGATATTCATTGTTATTTCCGCATCGATATGAAAAAGTGCAACGAGGACAACCAGATTCATTTTTACAGGGACATTCTTTAATGATATACATCCCTCGTTCCAAAGCTTTTTCAAATCTGTCATAAAGTGCTTTACTTGCCCCATTTCCACCAATTGCTCCATCATAAATGAAAATTAAACCAGATGTACCAAGGGAAATTCCACCAAGGTCTTGTGAGACCCCTCCAGTAATCATATTACTTCCTTCAATTACCACATGTTCAGTGGCGTGGTATCCACTTGCTTCAACATAGTCTTCATCATCTGCCTCCTGAATCTCTTTTAGTGGTCTTGGTGCATGAAAAACTATTCCTTTTGTAATAAAATCATAGTCTAAAGGCTCATCAAGTAAGACCTTTTCTCCTTGAGTAACCTCCTGACCTAACTCAATATTCACATATCCGTAGACTTGTTTTTTGATGTGCAATTTACAAAAAGCAACTTTCATACCTAAAACTTGTCGTTGCTCAAATACTTCTTCAATCGTTGGCCACTCCTCTGTGAGGGCTTTGGTATAGTATGGATAGTCCTTTGAAATTCTTTCAATTTTTGCATATTTCTTTTTTGGGTATCCAAGTTCTTTTACTCTATATCTGGTTCCTGCCAAAAAATAGATCGCATCTTTATGAAGTTCCTCAAGTGCAATGGGTAGAATTCTATCTCCTACCTTTCGGTCGTTTAAGAAAATATCAATGGATTTCCCAATTCCTCGTATACTGTAATCATTTAACGTAGAATTTATTTTTTCAAAATTTGGAATCATTCGATTATTTTCCATTTTTAGATTCTCTTGTGCTAAATGATGTCTGATAATTTCTTTATGCTCTTTTAATTCATGTTTGGAAATTGGTTTATCACATGCCATTGATAAAACTTGAAATTCTTCAACAAAGGGATTTTTGGGATCAATGTATTTTCTTTCTACATCTTCAAAATAATCATCTGGATGGTTTTTGTAGTATTGTGATATTGGATCATTTCCTAATGCTAAAAATGCATATCCTCTTTGCCCTTTCCTTGCAGCTCTTCCTATTCTTTGAATTAATCGATTAACTGGAATAGTAGAGGATATTACTCCATCAACATTTCCTACATCAATCCCAAGCTCTAAGGTTGGAGTACAAGATATTGCTTGCAGGGAATCTCCTTTGAATTGATTTTCTACTGATTTACGATAATTTGCCATTAGTCCAGCTCTGTGTACTTTGATATTCACTCTTTGTTTTTTTGCTTGGATTGCCAAGAGTTCTGAATTTAAATGTGAATTACTAAATACCATTGTTTTATGATTTTTTTCAGTTAATTTTTTTGTCAAATCTACCATTAGAGCTCTTTGAGTCCTTAAGGATGGAAACAACATAACAAAATCTGTTTCCCCTTTTTTTCCAGACCCATGTATTATCTTCATTTTTACATCAAATAGTTTTTCGCAAAATTGTTTTGCGTCTTCCAAGGTTGCAGATGCTGCCACAAATTGGATTTTATTTGAGGCTATTCTTTTTAATCTCTTGATAATATAATGCACATTTGAGCCAAAAATCCCTGAATAAACATGTGCTTCATCAACTATCAATATTTTTACAGTAGTCAAAAGCGAGGAAAATTTTGTTTGATGCCATAAATGAAAATGGATAACATCAAAATTTGTAATTATGATTTGAGGAGGTTTATCTAAAATATCTCTACGGTCATTTTGATTTGTGTCTCCATCAAATACCTTAACTTCAATTCCAACCTTTTCAGCAAAGTTTTGAATCTTTGGATATTGATCCCTTGCTAAGGCTTTGGTAGGATAAACAAATACTGCAAAAACGTTTCCCTCTGTTTCAGTATTTTTTATCTTTTGAATTACGGGAATCAAGAATGCCTCAGTTTTTCCTGATGCCGTAGGGGCCTCAATTATTACATTTTCTCCAAAAGTAATCTCTTTAATTGCTTCTTCTTGAAATTTGTAAAAATTTTTAATTTGATTTTTTTTTAGAAATTTTGCAGTCTCATCTTCTAACCCAATCTTCTCTACACTACAGCCCATTATTGGGGGAGGATGTTTTAAAATCTTGTACTGAGAAATAAAATCCCTTTTTGAGAATAATACAGTTTCAGTTATTTCATCAGGTTGATTTTTTCCAATCATTTTCCTAATTTCATTTTCATCTCTAACAATTCCTTCCTCTTTTAGATTTTCAGAGATTCCTTTTTCTGAAACAAGACCTTTATCATATCTAGATAAAAATTCCAAAAATACCTCGTCATGGTTTTTTGAAAATTCTAAAAGATCTTCAATCCTGCAAGTACTGCAAAGGATGTGCATTTTTTTGTTAAATGTCTTTTGAATTTCAATTTTAGATTTACATTTAGGACACGAAAATTTCATTTATTCTCAAATCATTTGATTTAGGTTAGAGATTTATTTTTTGATTGTTTTTAATTAGTGGTTTCACGACATTATTAAGATGGTGACCAAATTTGAATTTTAAAATTGAAGAAAATTGAATTTAATCAAATTTACAATGTAAATTGTATTGAGGGAATGAAATCTATTGCCAAAAATAAAATTGATTTGGTGATAACAGATCCTCCTTTTGCGATAAATTTTAAGGCAAAAAAGGCAAATTATAATCGTATTTCTTCAAGGGTAATTTCGGGATATAATGAAATAAATCCCCAAAATTACTATGATTTTACTTTTGGATGGATGAGTGAAGTATACCGTATTTTAAAAAAATCAGGCAGTATGTACGTTTTTTCGGGTTGGAACAATCTTAAAGATATTCTACAGGCAATTGATGATGTAGGTTTTATCACAGTAAACCACATTATATGGAAATACCAATTTGGTGTCGTAACGAAAAAAAAATTCGTAACATCCCATTATCATTGTCTTTATGTTTGTAAAGATGAAAAAGCAAGAAGATTTTTTCCTTTTTCAAGATTCAAAAAAGAAGATAAAAATGAAAAAGGTAGAAGTTTGCATTACAAGGATAAAGAAGATGTATGGGAAATTAATCGGGAATACTGGACAGGCGACGAAAAAACTCCAACAAAACTTCCTTCAGAATTAATTAAAAAATTATTAGAGTATTCTAGTAAGAAAAAAGATATAGTTTTAGATCCGTTTTTGGGATCCGGACAAGTAGCTGTAATTAGCAAGTCATTGGGTAGACAATTTGTTGGATTTGAGATTGTTCCAGATTATTATAAATTTGCAAAAAAACGACTTGACCAGAATATTTATCGAATAAAAAAATCAAATTAATTTACTTGGATTTTTTATTTTTAGTTTCGTCTCTTTCTTTTAGAGGATCATCCAAATTCTCATCTGTTTTTTTATTTTTTGTATCGTCTCTTTCTTTTAGAGGATCATCCAAATTCTCTTCTTTTTTTTGATTCATTCTACCATCAATTAAATTTTGAAGTTCCTCATCTGTTAGGCCTTCGGATTCAATTCCAATAGATTTTGCAATTATTTCATTTCTTTCTCTAGAGCTTTCTACCGGACCTGTTATGTTCATTTTTTCATTTGAAACTTCCTTTATCTGATTTTGAACATCTGTTTTGGCTTTGTTGTATTCACTTACAACCTTTCCAAGCTTTTTTGCTGCCCCGGGAAGTTGCCCCGAACCTAAAAACAAAATTAATGCCACAAAAATAATTATCATCCATTCTCCGCCAAGAATGTTCAGGAAATATCCAAACACATTTTCAAATTATTTCATTTTAAATTAAACCTAATGTTTTTTAAAAAATACAATTCTACCTTAAATGCAAATCAAATTTGTTGTAACCTGCGTGGTTCGAGTCTATTTCTGTATATTACTGCAAGAACCGTTACTCCTATTCCAATTACAAAAAACGCAATGTATGGGGCGTCGGCTCCAAAAGCCTGGGTGATAGGCCCTCCAAGGGTTGGACCAATTGCCCATCCAATTCCAAAAACTGTTTCATAGGCACCAATTATCTTACCTGAAATTCCTTTTCTTGTTTTACTCAAAATAATCTCCAAAGTTAACGGGAAAAATATGCTAAATCCAAAGCCCATTAGAACTAAGGCAACACCAAATACAATAATCGAATCAGAAACTACTGAAAGGGCTAGTCCTATGGTAACTGAAAGTGTTGCAGAAATCAAAGTCTGGCTTGTTTTCCTTGATAATTTACCTGCAAGTGCCAGGGAAATTACACGTGATACACCAAATGCAAAATACAAAAGTAAAATGTCAGTGTCAGACATTCCTTTATCATTTAAAAATGCAGGATAAATTGAAAGTATTATCCCAAACGAAGATGTGCAAAAAATTAAAAGTATTATGACTTCAGGAAATTTTTTCATCTCCTTAAGAGAGGAAAATGAAAATCTCTCATGATGCTCTTTTTTTCCTCGTCTTGAAACTAACAGTGATGCCACAAGTGAGGTTGCTAAGATAAAAGCAGTAACCTGAAATAGAATTCTGTAGCTAAGGTCAAGATTCTCGAGGAAAACTGTCCCTAAGAGGGGTCCAATCATAAATCCCAAAACAAAAAACATTGTAAACCACGAGATATTTTTTACCCTGTTTTTCTCGGTACTTTCTCTTGAAATAATTGATTCACACGGGGGCCAAAAAAAAGCATGTGCAACTCCTGTCATAATTCTAAAACTCATTATTTCAGGAACCGAATGTGCAATTGATAGAAGATAGATTGATGCAGAGTTTATAACTACACCAAGTGATAAAAGATATCCATTGTTAAACCTGTCAAGTAAGATACCAACAAAAATGGGGATAAACATGTATGGAATAAAATTTGCCAGACCGATAAGGCCCAGCTCAGAATAAGAGGCTCCAATTACATTTTTTGCAAAGATTGGAAGTAAGGGACCATGAAGGCCATAGGATATTCCAATTATCAGACCAGTTAGATTTACCAGTATTAGAATTCTATTCATTTGTACGCTGCAACCATTATTGCTCCACCCATAAGATCTTTCTCAAATTCTACTCGTGAAAATTTCTCAAGCAGTAGGCTTTCTAATTTCTTGTTTTTAGGCCACCTTTTGTAAGTTCCATATAGGGTTGCAAATTTTAATCCTAATCTTCCTCCTGCGATTAAAGCTAAAATGGGAAGAATTGCTCTGAGGTAAAATGATACTCCAAATCGAATTAATGGCTCATCAGGTTTTCCCAAATCAACGATTACGAATCGACCACCTTTTTTTAAAATCCTATGAATTTCTGATATTGCTATTTTTAGATTGATTGCGTCTCTTAAAGAATATCCACAGAGGACCGCATCAAATTCTTCATCTTTAATGGGTATGTGTTCAAAAACTCCATTAACTAAATTAGGTATATTTTCAAAATATGTGCTAGTGTTTTTCAGCATAGGAACTAATGGATCATAAAGCGTAATTGAAATATTTTCATTGCATTGCGTGGAAGCTGTCTTTGACATGTTTCCAAATCCCGAACCTGCATCAAGTATTTTATTTCCTGGAAGAACCCTTCCCTTAATCCCTCGATTTCTGTGTTCTACGTCTTTTCCAAGCGAAATGTATGAATTTACTTTATCATAAACAGGAATTATTTCGCGAAGTACTTCTATTACTTCTCCCCAATAACTTCCTAAACCCATTTGGTTAATCTCCTGTGACAAATGTTGGAAAAAATTGCAAATCTAAAAAACTTCGGTTTATTTTGCAGAAAATTTTGATGCATTTTGAGAATAATTTTTTAATTCTGATTCAGAAATTTTTTCAAAGACCTTATCTTTGGTAGTAACTTTGGCCATCTTTACATTTGTAATCCCTTCCTTTTTCTCTTCCTTTAGGTTTACTGCGGCAATTGCAAGTGACGCGGCTTCCTCAAGACTCATATCTGCGTTGTAGTTATTCTCTAAAAATGAATTTACATCTTCGGAACCTGCTCCAATAGCAACAGCTGCGTACTGGACAAAGGTTCCACTTGGGTCAGTAACATACATTGATTCCCCTTTTTGATCAACTCCAGCAATAATCAGAGCAACACCGTTTGGACGGACGCCAGAATACTGAGTAAATTGATGAGACTGGTCTGCCAAGTGTTTTGCCACAGTTCCTACTTCCACTGATTCATCGTAGGTCATTTTGTTTCCCTGAGAGAAAAGCCTTGCATTATCGACTTGTACTCTAGCATCGGGAATATACCCTGCAGCTGCTACTCCAATGTGAAAATCAACTTGAAAGATCTTTTGGGTTAGGTCGCTTGTTTGAAGGGATCTGGGTTTTTCTTCTACTGCCATAATGACGCCTTCTTTGGTAGTAATTCCAAGTGCTAATGTTCCACGCTTTACAGTCTCAATAGCATATTCCACCTGGTAGATTCTGCCATCTGGTGAGTACATTGTAGGTGTCATGTCGTAACCGCGTGATGCCATCATGATAATTCGAATCCCTCCTAAGTCAATTTAAGGGTAATTATCTAGGGCCAATCTGAACAGATATGGAAAAGATTTGGAAATAGTGTTTTAAGCACAAATTGTATATTTGAACTAAGGAAGAGAAAATGAGCACAAACCAACTCCTAGAATTTAAAGAGAAAATTAGATCTAAGTCAGGTTCTGATGAACGAAAACCAGACAAGGAGTCTCGTAAGCTTTTGTTTTACTTGTTTACAAGTACAAGGGGAGGGTTTACAAGATTAAGAATTATTATGCTTCTACTTGAAAAGCCCTTAAACACACATCAGGTCTCTTTGGAACTGGACTTAGATTACAAGGCTGTTCAGCACCACATGAAGGTTCTTGAGAAAAATAACATGGTTTCAAAAGTTGGAGTTAAGTATGGTGCACTTTATCACCTTTCTAACTTTTTAGAGGTTAACATTCTTGCACTAGACCAGGCAATTGATAAGCTAGATAGAAAAATGAACAGAAAGAAGGTTTACATCTAAAATTACCAAAAATAGCGATCAGAGGTTTTCAACCAAAAACATATAATCCAATCCTCCACAGTTACGACTATCTTGGTTAAGTCCGATCCGTTTGCCAATGCAACACAGCAAGTAAATGATGCATGTGATATTTTAGGAATTAAAGACAAGGGGATTAGAGAATATCTTGCAATGCCCAACAAAGTTTTGAGGGTGAAAATTCCAGTAAAAATGGATAACGGCAAAATCAGAATCTTTACAGGTTTTAGAAGTCAACATAACAATGATAGAGGTCCTTACAAAGGAGGAATTCGTTACTTTAATCCCGATGGTGGGGTAGAATACATGGAACGCGAAGTTATGGCACTTTCATCTTGGATGACATGGAAATGTGCAATAGTGGATATTCCACTTGGTGGCGGTAAAGGTGCAATCTATGTAAATCCCAAAACAGAAAAGATTAGCGAAGCGGAACTTGACAGACTGACAAGAGGTTTTGCATACAAAATTTCTGAAATTATTGGACCACAAAAAGACATTCCGGCTCCTGATGTTTACACAACAGGACGGGAA
>JANQNN010000046.1 GCA_028279545.1 Nitrosopumilaceae archaeon | reverse complement strand
GCTTCTGGTTCTACAACTGGTTCTGGTGCAAGATCAAGCTCTTGAGGAAGTTCTGCTGCATTTTCTTTGGGTAAAGTTCCTCTTGAAACTTTGGGGGTTACAATCTCCTCTTTGTGAGGCCTTAATTCAAGTTCAATTTGTTTTTCTAGTTGTTCTAGATGGGCTATTTCTTCTGGGGTTGCCCCAGATTCTGTTGTTAAAGGGGTTTTAAGCTCGGGTATATCTCCAAGGTAATCTTGATTAACCTTATTTTCGTCAATTCGAAGAAATGGTTGGCCTCTTATTCTAAAAAAGCGGATTTTATTTCCTTTCTTCCAATTGGATTTACGATCGTAAATTGTCATGTAGGTTAGGCCATTTGCAATATCAGAGGATATTTGTATTCGATCCACTAAACCGGCAGCTTTTATTCCAGTTTCAAATTCTTCATACCTTTTAGCCATCAAGATTAAATGATTAGGGTCGTACTTTACTTCCGAAATCAAAAAATCTGCCCATTCTTTCAATATAAAAAAGAATAATTAATTTCTACTAAATAAGCGATGGGATTTCAAAATAACAATAATTTTTTATCTTTATTTTGAATAGTTTTTTAAAAAATTTAGAGCTTGTAAAAGCTAATAATTTAGAATTTGCAATTGAAAAATTATTTTTTCTTATTTTTTGTTTCTTCAAATTCCGAATCACAAAATTGATGAAAAACCGATGTTTGATTTTTTTTGGCATCTAATTTGATTTTCTCCATATTTTTATTTAGCACTCCTTGTGCAGCCAAGATTGCTTCATCCTCAAGACCTAATTTTTCAAACTCCCTAGCTTTGGCAATTGCTAATTCTTTTATAGATGGGTCAACAATTTGTGCCATATTATAGAAATCAATAGATTTTTGATGCTCTCCCAAAAAGCTAAGAGATTTAGCCTTATTCATTAGGGCTGTAATATTTTTCTCGTCTATTTTCAAGGCTTTATCATAAAATTCTATTCCTTCTCTAAATCTATTTAATTCATTTAACGCCATTCCTTTTGTGTTTAAAGCCCAAACATCGTTTTTATCCTTTGCAAGTATTGTTTCACAACAACGGATTACATCTTCATATTTTTTTAAATTTTCAAGACAATGAATTTTAATTGTAAGAGAATAATTATCAAATTTATTTTCTTTTAAAACTTTATCACAAAATATTATAGCTTCAGAAAATTTCCCTAAATTTAAAAGAGATAAACCTGAATTTTGCAATGCCATTAAATCATTAGGGTTTTTTTCAAGTAATTTTGAACAATAATTTAGCATTTCATTAAATTTTCCAGATTCAAACATTCGAGTTACTATTACATTTGGATCAAGTAAGTTTACCAATCAATTTCTAATGAAAAATCCTTATCTTTATTTTATTCCTTTTTTTATTTAAAAAACCAGGTTAATATTTTAAAGAATTGTATTTTTTTGTTATAGTTTTTTTGTAATCTTTAGAATAGCCTCTGCTTGTTTAAAGTGAACTTCATCAATCATTTTACCTTCAACTGTTGTAGCGCCCTTGCCTGTTTTTGCTGATGCCAAATAGGATTTACAGACTTTTTCAGCCCATTGAATTTCTGTTTTTGTTGGATAAAACACCTTATGTGTAAGAGAAATTTGATCAGGGTGAATTAAGCTCTTTCCAGTATAACCCAAACTTTTTCCTGATTTACAATCTTTTTCAAGTCCTTTGATGTCTTTTAGATCCTGCCAAATAGCATCAATGGCTGCAATACCTGCGGCTTTAGCATCAATTGGAATTTTTGCCCTAGAATATTTTGCACCTTCTGGACCTTTTGTATATTCTATGCCCAAATCATTTAGCAAATCAAAAACCCCAAAAACAACTGCTGTGACTCGTTTTGAACATGAAGCAATTTGATAAGTGTTCACCACACCCTCGGCGGATTCAATTGAGGGAATTATCTGAATTGGTTTTATCTTTCTAGTTTTTTCTAAAGATTGTAAATTTTTTTCAATTTTTTTAAGTTCTTTTACATTGTTGACTTTGGGAATTACAATTCCATCAATTCCTTTTCGAATTACCTCTTTTAGGTCATCTGGAATTTTTTTAGAAATGGGAGAATTTGTTCTAACAAATACCGAAGAAAAATATTCAGACCTTGACTTTAAAGCATTTTTTATTAATTTTCTTGCATGCTTTTTTTCTTTATCTGGAACTGAATCTTCTAAATCAAAACAAACAATATCAGCTTCAATTTTTTTAGCTTTTTCTAAAAATCTAATATTATTTCCGGGAACAAAAATTAGACTTCGGAAAAGCTGTACCATTAAGGGTTTATGCACCCTCGGGCTTCATTAAGATTTTGCCAAAGAAACCGCCCTTTAACATCTTTGTGTGGGCCTCTGCTGCTTGCTCAAATGTATAGATTGAGTCAACAACAGATTTTATTTTTCCTTTACCCATCCAGTAAAGACCTTCGTCAAGTTCAGCTTTGGTTCCTTGTGTTGAACCCAAGACGTTAATTCCTTTGAAGAATATGTGTCTAAGATCTATTTGTGCATCATAGCCTGTTGTAGCACCACATGAAACTAGTGTTGCGCCATACTTGAGCAATGTTAGTTGCTTGTTGAAGTGAGTTTGACCAATATGATCAAATGCTATATCAATTCCAGGTGCTTCACCTTTTGTTTTTGCAATTTCTTTTGATATCTTAAAGACTTCTTTACTCCAGTCATCTTTTCTGTGGTCTACTGCATAATCTGCGCCAAGTTCAAGACATTTATCTAGTTTGTCAGGACTTGCAGTAGCAATTACATCACAGTTGTATAATTTTGCAATTTGAATTCCAAAACTTCCAACTCCAGAGCCCCCACCCATAATAAGAACAGTCTGTCCTGGAGTAATCTTTGCTCTTCCTACCAACATGTGCCAGGAAGTAAGAATTGTCATTGAAGCTGCTGCTGCATCTTCATATGAGACACTGTCTGGAATTTTTGAAACATTAACTTCGGGTAAGTGAATTTGTTCTGAGTAAGCTCCCCAAAGTGGGCCTGTTTGGAATCCCCAAACTTGCCTTTTGACACAATCAAATTCTCTGCCATCTGTACATGCTTTACAAACTCTACAAGCCAAATTTGAGTGAGAAACTACTCTATCACCAACCTTGAAATTTTGTACATCTTCTCCAACTGCAATTACGTCTCCAGCAACATCGGAGCCAGAAACATGTGGTAGAGGTACAGGAACTGGATTTCCCCTCATTCCCCAAATATCATTATAATTTAATGCAGATGCTTTGTTTGTAAAAATAACTTCATCTGATTTTGGTTTTGGTTCATCAATATCCTGGACTTTAAGGATTTTTGCATAATCATCATCTGGTGCATATTCATTGTAAACTACTGCTTTCATGAGTACTTTGACTTTGTACCCATAATTATATTTTATCTGAGGTTATCTACGATTTATCTTAAAATCTCGTTTTGGTTGCTGAATTGATAACAAAATTTGTTTTAATTGTTCATCCGTCAGGGGAGATCGTAATTTTCCTTGGGATGCTATTCCAATTAGATATTGTTCAATTTGACTAGATAATTCAGGTTTTACCATTTTGATTGTGTTTAGCCGCATTCGGGCTTCAGAGGATAAAATCTGTTTTAGAATATTTTCTTTTTGGGCATTAAATTCTTCTTCATTTATTGGATTGTTTGTTGATTCATCAGAATCAGGAATACTCATTTTAATCTAAGAGTAAATTTTTAGTTTTGGGTTCTCTGCAATTAACTCTTTTAGAATTTCTGTGGATAACTTATCGAGTTTTTGCATTCCTTGTTTTGAAATTACACGTCCCTTCTTTGCAATCTTTTCAACATAACCTAACTTTTCTAAACCCTGAAGCGCAGTTCGAATGATTGCACCACTTGCATCTTTGTGATGTGCTGCGCCATAACCTGATGGTTTTCCACCTCCGTATACATTTCTTAACTCGTTAGTTCCAATTGGTCCATTGAGGTAAATCTTTCTCAATATTGATGCACATCGAGTATGCCACCAATCCCTATTTTGTGGAGGTTTTTCAGCATGAGCACCAGTTTTTACAAAAGAGGTCCAAGGTGGAGCAGGGATATCTTCATTTTTTAAAATATCAGTTAATCTACTAATCAATAAATCCGGGGGGACATCATACACCTTTGCCATAAATTAAAAAACTCAAGAATCGTCTTATAAATCATAGAGACAATTAACTTAGTTTTCTCCTACAGTTTGAGCACAAAAAACGATCTGAATTTCTAAAACCTGGATGAATTTTATGTAATCATTCCACCTGATTTTATCAAAACCCCACCACCTGATTGTACGGTCAAGTTAAAGTTTGTAAAATCAATATCAAGCGTAAAACCATCTGGGATTATCAACGTAGCACCACTCTGAACAAAAACATTTCCATTAATAATTTCGTAACTATTCAACGTACAGCTAGTAACAACTATCCATGTTCCATTGTCTGGTGGAGAACATATCTCAGGTGGAATTATTTTGTAAATAATTCCGTTACCTAATGAAGAGACATAAAGAAATCCATCCTGACCCATTTCAATATCAGTAATACATCCAAATCCAGTTCCAAATTCAATTTCTGTTGCATCATCACCCTCATCTAAAACTAAATCTAAAAGATCGGGATGACTAAACACAAAAGAATCACGCGCCTGATTTAAGGTAAATTTGTAGAGATTGCCATTATTACAATCACCAACAAATACATTGTTTGAGTAATTTGGAAAAGAGGGAGAATCAATAAAAAATATTGAAGTTGGAGCAACTGTATCTTCCCAACTAAATTCTGGTTGACTGTACACAAAGCTTTCAAAACCAGGAAGAGAATTAATTTGCTCCTGAGTTGCAGGGCCCATAATTACTTCCCATCCACTGTTAAAATTTGGAGAAATTAGATTCACCTCATCAAAAGTTTGAGGACCGTTTTCAGTGTCCCACATGTTTCCGGTAACTGGATCAATTGCAAGCCCGAAGCTGTTTCTAATGCCCATACCGATAATGGAACCTGGAGGATCAACTTGTAAGATTACGCTTGTATCATCTGGTTCTCCTGTAAGATAATTCTGCAATTTTCCATCTCGGTTTAGGTCCCCAATAATTGCAAAAACATTATCGTTTTGATCTTTAGTCAACACACCTCCGTTATGATTTGGGCCAGGAGTAGCAGTAAAATTTTTGATTAAAACTGGGTTTACCAGGTGCGTACTATTCCAAAAATATTTGTAGACATGATTCCCAATTGGACTTCCACCATCAATCAAAGCCTCAGTAAAAAACAAGTACACATCTGTACCAACAGTTTCAATTCCTAACAAACCTCTCTCAGAATTGTTACTAACAGGCAAATCTAGAACGTCGTTTGCCTGAAGAACCCCGTTTTGAATTAGACGTACTTTACCATCATTTTTCTGTAAAACAAGAATATCCGAACCAATAAAAGAAATTGATGTTGGTGAGGAAAGTCCTGTCACAAACTCCTCAACAATAAGAGTTGAATCTTGAACTGTGGCAGCTGATACATTTTGAACAGAAATTATTAAAACAAATAAAATCAAAACTATTTTTATCAAATGTACCTTGAATAAATGAAATAACTATTAAAATTGTTTTAATTTTTAGAGTCCAGAAATGAAGTTAGTTTATTATTAAATGTTCAAATTAAATTTCAGGTATTTTTGATGAAAAATATTTCAGAAATTTTTTGTAATTATCTTTTATTACAATTTTGAAAAATTAAAGAGCCTAAATTACAGTCGATAATTTTTTTAAAAATCCTCAAATGATTAAAATTAAATAAATTAAAAATAGATCGCCAAATACATGAAAGGAATTAAAAAAATCCTAATAATTTCAGGTTTATTACTTTCTTCTGTTGTTGGGTTCTCCCAAATTGCCTCAGCAGATCAAATGGAATTACAACCAAGTTATGATAATACAATTTACTCTGAACTTACAACATTAACCTATTTCCCAGTAGCCGGGGAAGAAAAAAGTTGTGGTGAATGTACTGGGTTAATGGTGGGAATAGCTTTATCCGAAAATGGAATGCGTCGTGCATTACTTTACTTTGATGTACAAAATGAATTACCAGCTGACATTACAGTAACTGATGTTGAATTAGAAATCACTGTTTTAAGATCCCAAGATCCAGCATCAAGGTTAATGACGCTACATCCAGTAACACAACCTTGGGGTGAAGCTGGTTCTACACCAATATTGGGTCTGGGAAGAATTGGTTCGGGAGGATTTGCTGTTGCAGGTGATGCAACGTGGACAGATGCAATTTATGATAATACAAGTAATTGGACTTTGCCTGGAGGAGATTATGATTCAGCAGTTGCTTCAGCTTCTATTGGAACCTTTGGTCCCTTTACTTTTTCTTCAGTCGAGTTAACCGCACTTGTACAACAATGGGTTGATGGTGGTGCTGTTAATAATGGACTCTTATTAAAAATGGATGATTCTGTCGAATCAATTGCTCTTGGAAGATTCATTCATTCAAGTGAAGGAGTTACTCCTCCAATCCTTAGAGTAATCTACGACCTTCCTCCTCCAGATGACGATGAAGATGGTATTCCCAACAGCTCAGATAATTGCCCAACAACTCCAAATCCAGGACAAGAGGATAATTATGGAACAAGTGCAGGTGATGCGTGTGAAGATACTGATGAAGATACAGTAAATGATGATATTGATAATTGTCCAACAACTCCAAATCCAGGGCAAGGTGACTTGGATAACGATACCGTTGGAAATGCATGTGATGGTCTTACCCTAATTACTTCAGATACTTCAGTTACAGCAGATGCTACATCTCTTGGAGATGTGTTAATTCAGAATAATTCACTTCTAACGATAGAATTAGGATTTACACTTACCATCAACTCTAGTTTGATCGTGGAAAGTGGAAGCGGTGCTTTGATAAAGAGTGGTGGAACAATTATTATCGTAGCATAATCAAAATTATTTTTTTTTGAATTGCCATTTTATTCTGAATAATAACAAACGATAAATATAATACGGAAAAGTCTTATCATATCCGCAACTCTTGAAATTAAAAAATCCAATATTTAAAATAAGTTTTGTAGCACTTTCAATTATTACTGCCAGTTTGTTTTTGATTCCTTTGGGAAATTCTGAATCTAATGTATTTTCAGCGTTTTTCTTTGCAGTAGCTGATGATCCTAACACCCATTATATCACTATGAGTACAGTAGACCTAGGTAATGGTCAGCTTGCCTATCAAATGATTAGTCACGAAATTGAGGATATTAATCAAGTAATTACAGATGTTACATTTGCAAGATATGGTATTGTTCCAGGTCCATCAATACCAGGTCCTGCAATCATTATCAATCAAGGAGATGAGGTTTTCCTTACCTTGGTAAATAATTTGGGAGAAGACTGTGTTAGTGTTCATGTCCATGGAGTACATTATTCAATTGAAGATGATGGTACTTTAGCTTCAACAAATAAGGTTGAAGATTCCTGTGCTACTCCAAGTAATTCAAAAACCTATCATTGGGTAGCAGCAAAAGGAACTGTTGGCACCTGGCCATACCATGATCATACATTTGGTGGTGAGATTGGTGCAGAGGACAAGGGTTTGTATGGAGTAGTAATAGTAAACGAATCTCATACTGAGGCACTTATTGAAGGTACCTTGCGTAATTTTCCCATAAATAAAATCGATAAAGAATATGTTATGTATATGGTACAAACAAATTTTTGGGGATTAGAAATTGATCACAAAAACGGAGGATTACAAACTCCCTTGTGGGTTAATCCTACACTTGTAGCAAAACAAAATGATGAAGTAAGATTTCATGTCTTAGGACTTGGTAGTCAATCGCATACATTTCATGCACATGCTCATAGATGGGTTGATCCTGGAACAACAAATGTAATTGATACAAAAAATATTGGTCCTCTGGAAAGACATGTTTTTGTTCTAAAGGCAGGCGAAGGAGTAGGATCAGGAGATTGGATGTATCATTGTCATGTTTTCAGTCATATGCAAGCAGGAATGTCTGGAATATTTCGGGTCTCACCAGAAGGAGGACCAAGCATACCAGGTGAATCACCAATAGTCTAAGTTTTTTCTAACCCTTCAAAAATAAAGAGAATTTATCTACTTGGGGATAATTTTTCGATAAGTATGTCCACAAAATTTGCAAGTGGTTCTTATTGACTTTACAGGTGTTCTTCCCACTCTAATAGTGGAATTTATTCCAGGAGCAATAAATGATTTACATTTTTTACAAAAAACAATTCGAAGACCATAAGGCATTCTAATATTATATTTTGAGGCAAGTCGTCTTGCAAGTTGTCCATATCTCTGAGAAAGTTCTGGGTCGGTTCTAGCATTGGAGATTGCATTTTTTATCAAAATTTCCATTCTTTCAAGTGCAATTTTTGTTAGTGTTGGATTCACAAATTTAATTTCCTAACCACCTAAAAATTGGTTCTGATTTAAAAGATGCAGTCAGCGGGATTCGAACCCGCGTCACAGGGTTGGAAACCCCGAATACTAACCAGGCTATACTATGACTGCACAAAAAAAGAAACCAAATTTCCTACATAAAAATGGTTTTTTCGTACTCATAGAGTATTCTTGCAATTACTATATGAGCCTCCATGGATTCGTCATTAATTGAAAACATTTTGTTTACCTTACCCTGCACTGAATCTGAGAAATGTCCCTTTTGGAATCCTCCTACAACAAGGCAAGAATTTTCAGGTAACTCTGAAACAATTTTCTCAATTGAATCCTTTTTTCCTGTTCTTGAAAATCCAATTAATTTCGAAGGATTAATTTCCTTAATTAATTCGACAAGAGATTTTTCCTTAATTTCCAGCAACAAATTTCCATTGGATTCAATTTTTTTTTCTAAAAATAATTTCTCAATTAATCCTTCGAATCTATGGTATGATTTTGGAATCTTAATATTTTCTCCAAAATAGATTACTTTATCATCAATAGTATGAATGAAAAATTTTATTTTGTTTTTTTTGTACAACGGAATGGTTGTAGCCTCTAATATGCAAAAATGGACAAGATCTGGTCTTCCCCGTTTTATTTCATTTTTTAATCCCTTCATTGCAGCAAAATGCCAAGAAGTATCAAGTAAGATTTTAGAAGGTTGTTTTCCAAGTTTTTTTGAATGAGAAATTACTGATTGGTGTGAGCTTAATTCCTTAGGGACTAGTTCTAATGCAGATTCAGCTAGAATTAGGGAAATCATTAGTTTAGAATTTCAATTTGATTTTTTAATTCATTCCAACCTGGTTTGGAATTTCCATTTACATCCTTTAGACCTGAACTACAAATGTAATGGTTTAATCTCTCCAGTACAAATTCGCTACTTCCTAAACCAGAGCCTCCTCCCACTTCGATGCTAACATCTCCTATATCTTGCTCAGCAGATACACATGTACCTTCAGGTTTGTCATATTGCCTATACCATGTTAGAAATTCAATTTCTGAATCATTCTCTGAATAAAATTCAAATAATTTTTCCAAAAATTCTTTTTGAGAGGAATCACTTCCACCTATAAAATCAGAAGTTGCCCAGCTTATTTCAAAAAATGCAATTTTTTTGTCTTGGGCCAAATCAAAAGTTTTTCTAAGGTCCTCTGTTGCTTGTATTGGCGTTTTTACAATATCATTTAGACTATCTACTGGAAAGTAAGAAAAGGCAACAAAATCACCCATAGTTAAATTGCCAACTATGTGGCCCAAGTTTTTGTTTAGTACTTGATGTAAGGCAAAGGAATTTCCAAACTTGACATTAGGATGTTTGCCTTTTAGTTTCTCATAAACTCCAGAGAATAGTTCTTGGTATACTGGAATGTTTTGTTCATAGTAACGAAATTGAGATTCTGTTTCACCAGCAATAATTACAGAATCTATGATATGATATCTAGAAATTATTGCATCAAGAACATTTACCAGGCGGTCTTCACCTATTGAGTTTATTGAGGGGTTTCCAATCCAATCAGGAAAGGGACCTAAGCTTCTTCCATTAATTACGGAAAAAAATAAAGTTACATTGAGATCGTTTTTTTCATTTAATCCCATTATTACATCTGATTGGCTCCAATCAAATTCCCCTCGTTGCGGTTCGATAACATTCCAAAATAGATACACATTACTTCTTCCAATTCCAGTTGAGGATGCATCTGTATAGATTTCATCAATTTGTTTTAATGAAACAGCCTGAGTTGGTGAATTTATCACAAGACCGATTTTATCATTTGAGTTTTGATTTGTAGATATTTCTGAACCAGGAGAAGTCAAAACAATAGCAATTATGGCAATTACTGCACCTATTCCAATTGCCACACCTAGAATTTTTTTATCCATATTCAGGAAAAAAGAAAAGAAAGTAAAAAAGTTGTGATTGTTTTATCTATCCTGAGGTACATCCACTGTATCCGCATTCAATACAGATACTACATCCTTCAACAAAGACTAGATTGTTTTTACATGTAGGACATAACCTATCCTCTGACATTTCTTCTGGTCTTTGTGGTTCGGGTAAAATTTCTTCTTCATGAACCTTGATTTGTAAGGAAGTATTCACTTGTGACTTGATGTATGGATTTGTAATTGATTCACTTACATACTCAGTGATATGTTGACTTGGGACAACATCAAAGGTCTTTTCTACATTTTCACTAGTCATATGTAGTACCTGTTTATGTCTAGAGCCATCACGGTATACTGTAATTCCCTTCAATCCCAATTCATGTGCCAACAAATACGCAGACTTTACATCTTCTGCAGTAACGTCGTATGGCATATTGATTGTCTTTGCAATTGCATTTCCAATCCAATTTTGCCAAACACCTTGTGCCATTAGATGATCAGCCCAATGAATGTCCATTGCAGTAACAAACACATCTTGCATCCATTGCGGAATTTCATCAATTCCTTTTAATGATCCATAATTGTCTGCTATTTTTGCAAGGATTTCATCATTATACAAACCATTTTCTTTTAGAGCTTGTTCTACAATTTTGTTGGTGTAAAAGAATCTTCCAACAGTTACTCTTTTTTCGAAAACAAGTGCAAATGCAGGTTCCATTCCGTTTGAACAATCAGCAATCATTGATAACGTTCCCGTTGGTGCAACAGTAGTTGTCAATACGTTTCTAACGCCATACTTTTGGATCTTTTCAATTAAAGCATCCCATTCGTAAGAATGTGTTTCCTTTGGTCTTTCATAGTACCCCGCAATTGGGATTTTTCCTTCAGGGTATTCTGTTTTAGAACACAATGGGAATTCACCTCTTGATTTTGCAAGTGCAACGCTTTCTTCCATTGAGTAATACGTTAGAGCTTCTGAAAGTTTTGATTGAAGATCAAATCCTTCAGGTGAATTGTATGGGATTTTTAATTTGTATAACAAATCTGCAACACCCATTACACCTAACCCAATTCTTCTAGATTCTTTTGATGCAATGTTGATTTCATCTACTGGATAATTATTTACATCAATAATATTATCCAAGAATCTTGTGGTTTTTCTAATTGTTTCTTCGTATCTTTGCCAATCAAATTCATACTCACCATCAGCTTTTCTTTTGACCAAGTTTACCAGATTGATAGAACCAAGATTACATGATTCGTATGGGTAAAGACTTTGTTCGCCACATGGATTAGTTGCTCTTAAGGGGGCTTGTCTAGCTTTTGCAAACACGTTGTACTTGTTAATTTGATCAAAAAAGATCAAACCAGGCTCAGCACTCTTCCATGCCGATAATGCAATCAAATCGATTAGCTGGTGGGCATTGATCTCTTTTACGGGTTTTTTATCTCTGGGACTGCGTAAAACATAGGTACCATCTTCAGTATTTACCAAAGAATTCCAGAAATCCTCCCATATTCCAACGCTGATATTAAAATTCTCAAGCACTCCTGGCTGGGTCTTATTGGTAATGAATTTTTCAACATCAGGATGCCATGATTCGATAATTCCCATATTAGCACCTCTTCTTTTTCCACCTTGTTTTACAACTTCAGTAACAGTGTTTATGATGTTCATAAACGACACTGGTCCTGATGCAACTCCTGATGTGGATGCAACAATGTCACCTTCTTCTCGAAGATCAGAGTAATTGATTCCAACTCCTCCTCCAGACTTGAAGATTAAAGCTGCATCAGAAGTAGATTTCATTATCTTTTCCATTCCATCTTCCATTCCAAGAACAAAACATGCGGAGAGTTGTCCTAGTCTACCACCTGCATTCATCATTGTTGGTGAATTTGGCAAGAAGTCTTGTGACGTCATCAATTCAAAATATTCTGTTATTCGTTCAGAATATGCATCTAATTTTTTGGCCGCAATTAAAGTAATCAATTCCTTAAAGCTTACTTTCATTTGTCCATGGCTTGCGAGAGTAATGTAGTGATGAATTAGTGCTCTAAAATGCCATTTGTTGAG
Organism: Nitrosopumilaceae archaeon; assembly: GCA_028279545.1. Classification (GTDB taxonomy): domain Archaea; phylum Thermoproteota; class Nitrososphaeria; order Nitrososphaerales; family Nitrosopumilaceae; genus Nitrosomaritimum. Next base: position 32,642 of record JANQNN010000046.1, on the reverse strand, counting down.
AAAATATTGTCCAACCTTGAATTTATAATCAAAGTTGTCTAGTTTCTCTAAATAGCTTTTAGCTTCATCGATATTTTGAGTATTGTTTCCTGATTTATCAAAGACTTGAGGATCATATAGGATATCACCTATTCCTACTAAAATTGCTACTCTCTCAAACATTTGACTTGGGGTTTCAATGATCTCATTTTTTCCATTTCTAAAAAGATATCTGGACGCTAAAACTCGAAGGCAATTTAGATCAAATTTCTTTGAAACTGGATCCAAACTTTTGGCGTTTAAAACTTTCATCTTTTCGCTTCTTAGTTTTCTTCTCTCATGTCGGTAAACGATATACGCTTTTGCAATATCAGAATTACCTGATTCAATAAGAGTAGATTCTACAATATCTTGTATATCTTCAACACTAGGTGTTCTAGTGTTTGTAAAACCTTGCTCGACTAGTTTTTGTACAACTTTATTTGCAAGTTGGTCTGCCAGCACACGATCGGCTTTAGATGTGGCTGCTAATGCTTTAAAGATAGCATTTGAAATTTTATCCTCATTGAAAGCCGTAACTACGCCACTGCGCTTACGGATCTCATTGATAGTACTCTCTATTTGTGAATTATCCAATTATAATATCTCCAAGAAAGAGTAAGAATGATTGTGGATATAACTTATGTGCTCGAAAAATTTTGATCTTGTCCCCTTTACTTGTCAATAATTTTAACACCGCTACTATGAAACTCATACTGGCACAACTTATGCGGTATGCGAATGATCACATAATAATAAATAGGCAAAATATTTCGCTAAACGATCGTTACAAGTTTTTTAATTGCGATTTTCAGACTATGTAAGGTGACTTACATTTGGGGCATTTGTCTGTAATTGGCTCATCTTTAAAGCCACACTCACCACAAATAGCGATATTTCTAACAGGTTTGAAGGAATTCGTCAACTCTGCTGTTTTTTCTATCGATTTTTTGATATCAGCAATTTTAGCATCTTCTGAAATTTTTAGAATTACCGATAATCCGCCATTGAGAATCTTTGAGAATTTGTTACACTCTACGATCTCATCGCTTTTATTGGTAAAGTTAACTACTTCATTTGCGTCAAGGACAATTCCTTGAGAATAGTAATCAGAGTCGCCTACGTTTAGTGTTGAATTCTTTCCATATTTTTCAGCATCAAGGTTTGTAAATCTGACTGAACCTTCAGTTTCAGTCATTGAAATGTTTACAGGATCACCAATCTCTTTACTTTTCTTTGCACCAACATCCACTGCGGTCTCAATTACCTTATGTAGTACTGCTCTTCCATCTTTATTGTCCTTGTAACCCAAAATGTTAAAGACTGCTTCTTTTAATCCTACGAGATTAATCACAAGTGAAACTGAACTTCGTTGCATGTATTGCGTATTCTTTGCAAGAATAGGATTTAATCCTCGTCTTGTAAGATCAGAAATATCTTTTTTTCTTAAAGCCATAGATGATAAGGCTGGTTTCATTAAAAGTGCAAGTCTTGCTCTGAAGTAAGTTTCATCTTTGTTTGATTCAAAAGCAAGTCTTGGAAGGTTTATCGAAACAGATTGTAAGTTAATTGCAAGTGGTCCAGTGTTTTTTGTAGTACCATTTGTAATACCATAACTTGAAATTTGATCTTTAGCAAATGTTATCTTACCACCATTTGAAATTAATTTTGCAACTTGTTCAGATATATCTGAAATCTTTCCCTTTGAATAATCAATAATCAATCCAACTTTTGGAATGGGTGTTATCTTTGTATAATTTTCATATGCGTTTAGAATTGCATGAAGGGTTTTTGAGTCAGATCCCAATGCAAGTCGGATTGATACATTAGTGTTTGTTTTTGTGTAATTGGATGTAGTAGATGCAGTAGCAAAAGCGTTTGAAAGTTTTTGTTCAAGTTCTTTAATATTTTTAGAGTGCTTGCTAAATAATGAAACAACTCCATCAAGAACTATTTCTTGTGATGCTTCTTTGGATAAAAGGGAAATAATTATGGAAAAAGATGCTGCAACATCATCTATTGATTTTGATGAAAGAACTCTTGATACATCAAGATATTTCCCGCCAAGAATTATTCCATCTTCAATAAGCTCCTTTACGTTTACAAATATTGTATCAGGAATCATTGACCAAATGCCGGGATTTGCAATGTGTAAATCACCTGAAAGGTGAGAATCAGCCACATCTTTTGGTAGTACATTTGTAAGTAGATGTTCGGCAAATACTCGTTGACCAGTATTAAACAATAGACCATCGGCTCCATTTCCCACGTTATCCAAATTTGAGAGCATTTCTTGAATATCGTATACAGGCAGGCCTAGGCGTGCAAGTTTATTTCGATATTCCTCATGACCATGCTCTAATAGTACAGAATTGACCATTTCTCGAATCAAAGATCCAGTCAAATAAGTAGTCTGATATTTGTAAATTCTATTTTCTACTTCTTCGGTAATTTTCTGAGCTAGCTCTAATGGGAGGCTTCCTTCCTTAACTAGAGATTGAATAATTTTATGAGAATTGAATTCCTCAATTGATTCATGGGAAGTCCTAACATACATTTTCCCACTTTCAATAATTGACCTTTCCTCAATTTGTCGGGCTAAGCTTAAAACTAATTTTCCAAGGTTGGTGATGGTATATCGTCTTTCAGATTTGTTTAAGGCCACAAGGGATTGTCTTAATAATTTTCTAAGATGATATGCAAATTTTCCACTTTCTTTTTTGGATTTGAATCCAGCTAGTGATTTTAATTCAGAATAAGTTAATGGTCCTTTAGAATTCAGAATTCTCAAAATATCAATTCTGTTTGGACTTGCCATAACAGAAAATATCATTCTTACTCGCTTCGATGTAGATTGAAGAATGCTTCCTTTCTTTGGTTCTTCTAGTTCCTCGGACATATCCATATTCTTGACTAAAAAAAGGAGTAATTAAGACTTGTGACTAGATTATTTTTTTAGAAATTGGATCAAATTTTAAAATTTGGATCAATTTTTTAAAAATTAGATCAATTTCAGATGGATTTAGATCATTTTTAGATCAGTTGAGATCATTTTTTTAAAAGAATTTGATTCAATTAAATCCAATTTAGATCATATTTTAAAAAAGAATTTGATCACTTTGAGATCAATTTAGATCATTTTTTAGAAATTAATATTTTTAGATCAGTTAAGATCATTTTTTAAAAGAATTTGATCATTTTTCTTTTGCATCAAGAGCAAATTCTGATGTCGACAATTGCTGTCCACATGAGGGACATTTTCCATTATAATGATTCATAACATCTTTTAAGGATTTGAGCATTTTCATGGAGGTTATCTTTTCACCACATTTTCCACAAGCGATTTCTACTGACATAAATGAGAGATTATTTATCAGATAATTAAGAATCTATTATGAATTTTCTTTAATATTGTACCAAATTATTTTACTGCTTTTCGATGATAATTCCTCTCTCATCAAAACCAGTTATTTTTGCCCTAGTTCCAACTGGCAAGTCAGCGGGAGTCGCGATATTGGCCATAAATCCCGAGACTCTGAGTTTAACGTTATCCAAAAGCATTACAACAAAAGCATATGGAGTATATTTCTCAAAGCCTGCTGGAGCCACAGTAATTATGGTATAGGTGGCAATTGTGCCTGTACCATCCAAGAGGACCTCCTCAAAGTCTTTACTGCCACATTCTAGGCAGTAATATGCTGTGGATAAATGAAGAAAACCACATTTTGTGCATTTATGAGTTAGAAATTTACCTTTTTTTGCATTCTCAATAACTTGCTCTTCAACAGACATTTTACACACTCTGGAAAATATGAACTGCACAACTTGCACCGGTTGCTCCAAAGTTGTGTGTTAAACCAACCTTTGCATCTTTCACCGTTCTTTCACCTGCATTTCCGGTCAACTGATCATAAACTTCTACTACTTGTCCAATTCCAGTCGCTCCAATTGGATGTCCTTTTGATTTAAGACCACCAGAAGGGTTAATCGAAATGTCAGAATTCAACTTTGTTCTATCTTCACGAACTGCTTGAATTCCTTTTCCTTTTTCAAAGAATCCCAAGTCTTCTGTGTCAACAACTTCAGCTATTGTAAAGCAATCATGTACTTCTGCAAAATCTATATCTTTTGCTGTGACTCCTGCCATCTTGTAAGCAGATTCTGATGCAATCTTTGTACTTGGAATAGTTGTCAAGTGTTCTCTTCCTTGTAGTGCTGCAGGAGATCCACCTCTACCTGATCCAATTACTTCAACATAATCTCCACCATGTTCCTTTGCAAACTTTTCAGAACAAAGAATAACAGAACTTGCACCATCTGAGAATGGGCAACAATCATAAAGTTTTAGAGGACTTGCAACAACTGCTGATTTCATTACATCATCAACAGTAATCTTCTTTTGCATGTGGGCTTTAGGATTTAACACACCATTGTCGTGGTTTTTTACTGCAACTTTAGCAAAGTCCTCTTCTGTTGCATCAAACTCCGTCAAGTAAGCTCGAGCCATTGATGCAAATAATCCAGGAAAAGAAGCTCCGGCTTGACCCTCATAGAAAAAGTCTGAACAATATGCGAAGTAAGTTGTTGTCCATTCAGTTCCTGTATGGGTTACCTTTTCAACACCAGTTGCAATAAGACAATCATAAAATCCTGCAGCTATATTGGCGTAAGCTTCTCTAAAAGATACAGATCCACTTCCACAAGCAGATTCTATTGTTAATGATGGTCTATCTGGAATTCCTAATCTACTCATCAAGACTGGTCCAATGTGAACCTGTTTGTCTGCTACACCAAAGACATTTGAAATATAGGATGCTTTGATTTCTTTTGGATCAATTCCTGCACTTTCTATGGCTGAAACTGATGCCTGAGTAGTAATATCGGCAATACTATCTGCTAATTTTCCATATTTGGTGCTTCCAGCACCAAGAACACAAACCTTTTCCACTAACAAGACTGACAATGGTCCCTATAAAAATCGTTTTAGTAAAATCAATGTAAGAAAATGCCGAGACAAAAATTACGTCTTCAGACAATCCAAATAAAAAAGAAAGAAAGACACAAAGTAAAGTATACCAAGTCAAAAATCTCTGTTTTTAAAAAAGAGATCGCCCAGTATTTTGATAGTAACGGATTTCTTTCTTGGTCATCGAAGGAAAAAAAATACGTAATTTTAGGAACCAATACTCCAAAAAGAGGTCTAGTTCAATGTCCAGAGTGTAGCATTGGGCAGTTGATGGTTATTCGTTCAAAAACAACCAAGAAGAGATTCATGGGATGTTCAAACTTTTATGGTGGATGTAAGGCATCATCTCCCTTACTGCAAAAAGCAAGACTTAGAGCCATTAAAGTTTCATGTGAAGAATGTAAATGGCCTATCGTAATTTTTCGTTATTCACGAAAGCAAACTTGGACTAGACAATGTTCAAACTTTAATTGCAAAACCAGAAAACCTAAACCTTCAAGTTAGGATAAACATCTACTCTTCTATTTTTAAGCAAAGGTAAAACAGTTCGAATTTTCTTTATTTTATCTAATTTAATATCTACGTACCCAATTCCCTGTTTCTTTTTCAAATCGAGTAAAATTTTTCCATATGGATCGACTACAATACTTCGTCCACAATAAATATTTCCAACTTGATCAGGAGCTATTACAAAACATCCATTTTCAATTGCTCGAGTTTTGTTTATTGTTAACCAATGTTCTTCCTTCATATCTCCTTTAACCCAAGCAGATGGGGCAGCTAAAATTTCAGAGCCAGATGATGCAAGAGACCTTGACATTTCGGGAAATCTTAAATCATAACAAATCATCATTCCTACTTTTCCAATGGAAGTTCCCACGGGTTTTGTAATCTTTGATCCTGACGTTAATTTTTTAGATTCTTTAAATCCTAAAGCATCATAAAGGTGAATCTTTCTATAAGTTGAGATTAATTTTCCAAACTTGTCAATTACAAATGAAGTATCATAAACGCGGTCTTTTTTTCTACTTTTTTCATAAAATGAGCCTATTACTTCAATATGTTTTTCTTTAGCTACTTTTTTTATTTCCTTTACAAAATTCCCATCTTTTTTTTCAGCTAAACTAGCTAATTGTTTTGGTGTTTGAGAACTACTAGTATAAAACATCATAAATTCGGGAAAAGCTACAAGAACGGCTTTGTTTTGGGCTGCCTTTAATATGTAATTAATAATTTTTTTCAAGTTTGTTTCTTTATCTGTTGAGGCCTTAAACTGAACTACAGCTACTTTCATTAAAGTAATTACTAATAGAGAGAATAAAAGGATAAAGAAAAATTTTGAATTTTAAAATGACTATTATTATATAGTTGAAAATGTAAATAATTATCATGCCAGCAGAAAGTAAATGTCCTTATTGTGCATCTTTATTTGAAAACAATGAATCGCTATCAAAGCATATTGATAAAATTCACAACAACGAAGATGCAATAGGTACTCAAGGAATCTAAGTTTTTCACTTTTTACAAATTTTAGATGGTTCAATTAGCTAATGTACCATTTTGTTTATTTTTATCAAATACAAATTATCTTTAAGACCAGTGTGTGTGCTGTCCCTGACTGGAGGGGAAATTTCCAGTCTTTTTTTTAAAAAATAATTAAAGTTGGTTTCCAGCTAAAAACCAGTTTTCTTTTGGATTATCTTCAAAGACCACTATTACATGATTCTCCTTTGTTTTTAGAATCTCAACTGCAGATTTTGTAATTGCTTTTGCATATTGGTCTTTTTGATCTTGAGATCTTCCAGGATACATTGATACGGTTATCAACGGCATGTTAATTCTAAATTAGCTCATTGATTTATTCTTTAGAGTTAATAATCTGGTCTGTATCCATAACGTGTTCCATAAGAATATTCAGAACTATGAGTTTTCTTATACAAAAATCCAGTAGCCAATCCAACTGCAAATCCACCTATGTGAGCAAGGTATGCTACACCGCCACCTGCAACACCGAAGCCGCCTATGAAAAATGGTAACAAGTTTTGAAAGACTAACCAAAATGGTAAGAACCACCTTGCTTGAATATGCATCATTCTCCAAAAGAATCCTAACATCAAAAATGTTTGAATTCTTGCTTTTGGGAAGATGACCAGATATGCACCCAACACTCCTGATATTGCTCCTGAAGCACCAACTGCTGGGATTGCACTAGTTGTATCACCCATAATGTGGATTAATCCTGCAAGTATTCCCCAGAGTAAATAAATTCCAAGATATTTTATTTTCCCAAATTTTTGTTCAATATTATCTCCAAAGATCCAAAGAAACAACATGTTTCCACCAAGATGCATAGCACCACCATGCAAAAATATTGAACTAAGTAGTGTAACATAAGACTCAGTAGGACATGGAATGCTAACAGGTCCTGTTTCAGTTTGAAATACCGATTCACTTCCACCTGTTATACAATTTGGAACTGCTCCCCATTCATAAAAAAATTCAAAAGCTCTTTCATTTGTAAAATCTATAATCTGACCAGTAAATGCTACTTCGATAAAAAATACAATCACATTTGCAATGATTAAGGCATAGGTTACCGTAGGCCTAAACCCTGGTGGATGTGGATTCTCATCTCTTAATGGAAGCATTAGATGTTCAATTTGAAAGAAAATTGTATAATAAGATTTTTCTCAGTATTTTAGATAATTCAAAGCAAAAAAGAATTAATCAAATTTCTAGTTTCATAATTTTGAAAAAGAAAAATAATTTCAGATATTAATAATTCCTTTTTTTATCAAAAACTGTAATCCTTGGATAAAGGAATCATCGTCAATTTGTCCTTCTGCCCACCATAAGGCATTATTTTTAATCCATTCAGGTATCTCTTTTGTATCAAATGGTCCTGATTCTGTTTTTGGGACTAAAATTATTTCTTCTTTAATTAAAAATTCAATTCCTTGAATAAAGGAATCATCGTCAATTTGTCCTTCTGCCCACCATAAGGCATTATTTTTAATCCATTGAGGAATAGCTGGTGTTGGGAAATTTTGAATCATTTCATCTTTGGAGAACTGACTATCACTAATTTCTATTGCATCATAGAAATAATTAGTCCATGAATTTCTTTCATAATCCCACATTTCCACAATGATTACACTAGTATCAATAGAAGCTCTGGGAGTAAATGTAAAAGTAATCTGATTTAGTTTCTCCTCAGTTCCAAAAGCATCTTCTACTAACCCAGTATTAACTGCAATATCTGAAACTAGTTTTTTAGGATCATATACATCAAGTGAATGTTCTCCTTCAAAATTTTGTTCCCATAAAATTTTAACATCGTGCTCAAATACCTTTACACCGCTGATTGTTTTTTCTTCTAAACCTAAAAGAAGGCCCACATGCCCAAGAGCCTGAGGACCACTATTTTCATAAATTTTTAAGGATATTGAAATGGGTTCATCAATTAACAAAGTCTGGGTGGGGATATCTTGCTTGAAATGTTCAACCTCAAAAGATTCATCATTTATTGAAAATCCTTTTTCTACATATTGTCTTCCAGAGTTATCAAACCCTAAGGTTGGTGGAGAACAATCACCAGAACAAGATCCTCCGCCTCCGCCTCCACTTCCGTGATCAGCAAAAATATTTTCATTACTAAATGTAATAGTAATTGCTAGGACGAACATTAAGATTATTATTTTTGTTTTCATTTTTTCTCTTTCAAATATCTATTTTTAATAAAAAATACTCTTCATAATATTTAATTCCTGTTTTTGAAAATTAATTAAAAAAGTGGTACAAACTACAAATGTACCAATTCTTTAATGTATACTCTGAAGTAAAATATTTTTAATGAATATAAAGTCAAGAAAGATTATAGCTACGACTGTTCTAGCTCTTTCTGCAGGCATTCTAACTGGTTTGTTTGTTTTAACACAAGCACCACAGGAAGCTTATGCACATGGCGGAGGAGTTCCACCAGCAAATCCATTTACTTGTGGAACGGATGCAGATGAATTAAGATTCATGTCCATGGCTACAGGTCATGATGCTATTCCACACAAAGTGGTAACACCAGCAACAGTGTTTGTGGACTTCAAAATAAAGACAGATATTTCAGGTGATGTGACAGAAAAAATCGTATATTCGATATACAGTAAAAATCTAAAAAATCCTGTATTCATTCACGTTCACCAATTGAATCCAGATTGTGAGTCACCAGGTCCACACCTAATGACGTTATGGGCAAACGGAACTAGAGTCTCACCTGACCATGGAACACCAAGTTTAGGAGTTCATGATGGGCTATTGTTAAGACAGGCAATCGTTCCAATAGGTACAGCCTTTGAGCACTTTGCAGATCTTCCATTTGCATATACTCTACCAAACTTAGTTTGGGATATGCAACACGGTAATCTGTACGTCAATATCCACACTGATTCAGATGGAATTCGTACTGGAGAAACAATTGAAAACAGAGCTTGGGGAGATGTATTTGCTCCTGGTGAAATTCGAGGACCAATATTCCAAACTCATTATGGAGTACCAGTTCCAACAACTCCATTCCCAAAACCTTAAGTCTTTAAAGACTATCTTTTTTATTTTTTATTTAACACAATTTCATTTGTTTGATTAAACAAAATGGTTTGATGTGTGTTTAATCGTTAAATAATTATTATTTTTCTTTCAACCAAGTTTTCTATGGAATTTAAAAAGTCATCATCGGAAATTTTATCTTCAAACCACCAAGAGACTGGTTTTTGATACCAAGATGGAATTTTCCAGTTTTGTTCGGTAGTAATTTCTTTTCCAGCAACAAAGATTATGCCCTTCTCAAACAAAAAGTCAATTCCTTCTAAAAATTCTGTATCCGAAATCTGTCCAGTCGCCCACCAATCAGCGCTAAGTTTTATCCATTCGGGGACTTTGGGTAACTTTTCTGGGAGTCCTTTTTCGAACCCTGAAATTTTTACAACTCCCTGGGATGTAGGGTCTACTGTAAATGCTACATGCCAATAACCCATTTCATCAAGGCTTTGAATAAAATCAATAGGTTCATCATTTACTGTTACATCAAATTCTTCATTTCCCGTAATTGGCGGAAATTCAAAGTTTGCATAAGTCTCAAGAGGGTAACTATTGTAACCCCTTATGGTAAGAGTATCTCCTTTTTCATTAAATTTGGCACCGTAATACCATGCCCCAGAATCATATCTAAAATCAAAATCACCATCATTTTTTTTGGTGGTTATTGGAACCACAGTGGTATCCACCGGTGCAAAACAGCTATAATAAAAAACATCATCTAAAACCGAGGGGTCAGGAAACATTGAAAATTCTTTGATTTCTCCGGGTTCAATCTTCTCAATAAATTCAATATTTTGAACAATATCCAAAACTTTTTCATATCCATGAACTACTGCAAAAATTTTTGGAAAAAAGACAGTATTCTCACCTGTATTTTGGAATCTTCCTGTAAGAGAACCGTCAGGATTTTTTATTAGAGTTTCATCATAAAGAATATCAATCTTAATTTCACGTTTGTTTATTTCTTTAAATGAAATTTCTGCCGGTATTAATTTTGGAGTCTTTCCTAAAATTTCAGGAAATTTAATTTTAAAAGGTATCTCTTCTTTTGGACCAAGAGGAACATGTTTTATTGTTTTAGAAAAAATTGTTTTATCATCTATTACAGATACTGTAATTGTAGGAATTACTCCAAAATTATTTTCATTTTTTACATTTCCAACTACAGTATAGACTTCTTGTAAATCAAAATAAGCCAAGTACTCATTTTGTGGAATAAATACTTCAGCAAAAACAGGTGGAGCAGAAAGTATAGAAAATAAAATTACAATTCCCAAAAATATTGAACAAAAGATTATAGAATTATAAAGAGTTGAAGAAATCTTCAAACCCTGATACAGGTTTTTCAAGTAGTCCTGGCTTATAGTCTTCAATTAATTTATCAATAAGATTTCTAGCTTTAATATAATATCTCTTTTTTAAATTCTCAATTTTAATTTCAACTAATTCGTCTTTTAGTAGTTGTGCAAGATAAATTGAAACTGTTGAGGGAGATTTACCAACTTCACTAACCAGTTCTCTAAATTCTAAACCATCTTCTTTTACAAGAGCTAAAAGCAAGTCTCGAGGAGTTTCCTTTCTTAATGCCTTGATAACAATAGACTGGGCTTCAGTAATATGGGGTGGATAAAATCTAGTTTGTCTTGGTCCTCTACTTACTTTGATTATTCCATTTTTTTCCAGCTTTTCTAAATAATGGCTAAGAACTCCATTTTTTAGTCCAGAAGAACGCATAATTTCTCTGAATTGAATACCGGGGTTTTTATCAATAATTTCTTGTAATTTTAAATTTCTATCAATCATTTCTAAACACTCCTAATGCTAGTAAACCTAATGTACAGAAGGTCAATAAATGTCCTACTTCCAATAGAGGTACATTTCCAAGGTCATATACATTGGGCCAGGTTGCATCTACTAGTAAAACTGACTCAGCTGCAATGAAATTTGCAAAAGCAACTGCTCCAAGTAAAAGTCGTTTTGTTCGAAGTCTATAGTATGCTATTGTGACAAGAATGGTAATGAAGACAGCAAGGGTTATTCCACCTATGTGCAAGAATATGTGCACCAAATGAAAGCCATGCAAAAGATGAGGGATAATAATTGGTATAGCTAAAATTGCTACAATACCTGTAACGACAATAGAAAACAATGCCGATTTTCGTTCAATCAAACTTTCAGGACGAAACAAATCACTTTGTATTGTTATTTTTTTAATTTAAAGAGACTGGTTCAAATATCGAATTGAAAATCAATTAAACAACTAAGATTCCTTTTTCTATCAAATATTGCAATCCCTGAACAAAGGTTTTATCATCAATTTGTCCTTCTGCCCACCAAGCTGCATTGTTTTTTATCCATTCAGGAATTTCTGTTGTGTCAATAGTTTCCCTTTGTGTTGCAGGAATAACAATAATTTCATTTTTTATTAGATATTCAATTCCTTGAATGAAGGTATCATCATCAATTTGTCCTTCTGCCCACCAAGCTGCATTGTTTTTTATCCATTCGGGAATTAGGATTTGATCTATTTGATTGTCTTTTCTATCAATTACCATTGGAATCGAGGTTCTAGCAAGATCATTGCCATCAAGGTTTTCAAAATTTATTTGAACAATTCCTGTAATGTCTTTTGGAATTGTAAATTCTAAACTGTTAAATTCTTCTTTAAAGTCGGTACTTGTTCCGCTTTGTTGAAAAATAGTTTTTCCATTTTGAGTCATTGAAAAGTTATAACTTACAGAAATTGGAGTATTTTTTAAAAATACATCCATAATGTTAAAATTAATTTTTGCATCACGATTTGATTTCAAATTTTGAGGCTCTGAAGAAACAAGAACTCGAAATTGCCCATTTTCTGTTATCGAGCTATATTGATTTCCATTGTTGTTGGGTGTAACAAGAAAATTCATTCCTTCTTGATTTACTGGCTCGTTGAAAATTTTCAACAATTCTTGCTGATTAATTATAAAATGGACAATTCTTCTATCAGCAAAAAAATCATCAATGGTAACAATGCTATCAGAAAGTTTTACATCATTAACAAACATTGAAAATCCTGAAACCAACAAATCGCCAAAAGTTTTTGGGATTACTAATTCTTCGTGAACCACTGATGTTTGATTAATGTTATCAAGATTCCATTCAAAAGGCATGGAAAAAGAAATTTCTTTTCTATCAGGATTGTATTGGAAATTACTTATTTCATCATAAAACGTGATTGTTTGAATGTTTTGTAGGTCATAATTTGGATCCATAATTTGGTGGTTTTTTGTTTGAGCAATTGAAATGCCAGAGTTAAAAACAATAGGATCTTCTAATTTCTTTGAATAGCCCTCTGCAGTAAGGATGGTTACATCGAATTTGTATAAGCCTCCATTGCTAAGATTAGATCCCTTGACATGAATCATTCTTGTATCAAGTCCCAGTAAGGATCCAAAAATATTTCCACCTTCTTCTTCCTCAATTTGAATAGATTCTGTATTCTCAGATACAAAATTAAAAACAATAAATCCATTATCTGCTTGAAATTCTTTTTCAAACAAAAATTCATTTCCCCTTTCCGCTTTGATTAAAAATGTTACATCTCTAAGGGTTATTTTGGAATTAAAGTCAATCAATGAAATAGAAATTTGTTGATCCTCATTTTCCTCTGGATTATTAGTTGAAGAATTTACTTCTAACGTAACAAGCTTTCCATTCAAATCTACAGGAGGGAATGTTTCAGAACCTAATCCATGCCCATATGCGTTAATGGTAATTAGGGGAATAAATGAAAAAACAAGTAAAATAACTAAACATTTGAATTTTCTTTTCAAGATTATTTTTTTCCAGTTCTTGTCTATTTAAAAATCTAGATTAAAATATTCTCAAGTCCACTTGCTTGGATCCTTTTTCCAAATTGTTTTTCCGTCAATTGTTACATTATCTTTTTCTTCAAACACAGTGTGCCACTTTCCATTATCTGGAAAAATTTTATTCATTTCTTTTACTTTCTTATTTGTTGGAGCTTTGTTCATCAATGCACCCCATCTCATATTTGGGATCTTTGGCATGATGTCATTGATATCTTTCATTGTTTTCACTGTACCAAATTTATTTAAAAACTTATGACTTGATGCTCATTATTCCTTCTTTAATTAAGAACTGAATTCCTTGAACGAAATCTGAATCACCAATAGCTCCTTCTGCCCACCATCCTGCGTTATTTTTAACCCAATCCGGAATCTTAACTACTGGTGGAGTATCAACAGGAGGTACTACAGTGTCTTTTGGAAGGCTTGGGCCAATCTCAATTATTGCAGAACCAATACCTGCATATTTTGGATTGTAATCAAGTCCTGTTCCATAAACTAAAACATCAAGGCGGTATTGACCTTCAGATGGAACAAAAATTTTTGGAACATCAATTCCTTCTGTAGAAAGGATTCCAGGATTATTTTCATCATCTCCTGAATTTGTCTCTACGATTTGTTCATTTTCATCAATTAAGGAATACGCATATCTAACATCTTTTATGAGATTTCGATTTTCATCAAAGAAAGTAATCTCAAATGGAATTACATCGTTTGCACCATATCTTCCATCCCATGCAAGACTTACTGTTGTGGGGACTTGTTCAAAGTTTTCAGTATCAACTAAGAAAAACTCTGTTGACGTTTTTGACACTTCACTTTGTGGAACTAGTTTTAATTTCATAATATCCATTTCGTCGTTTTGTGTCATTGCCTCACTAATTTTTTTAAGCTCTGCGTTTGTTATTAGAAAGTGAACTATGTTTGTGTCATCATATGTATACGGATCATTTAACAAAGCCCTTTGATCAATTTCAACTCCATTTACATATCCTTTGAACTGTTTTCCTTCAGAATAAGGGGCAAAATCTTTTGGAACACGAATCTCTTCGTGAACTACTTGAACTAAATCAACATAATCTGGACTCCAATCAAATGGCATATCAAAATAAATGGAATTATCAGTTGTATCAAATTTAAAATTATCAACCTCATCATAGTACGTCTTTACAATTACTGGAATCTCTTCGGCATTTGCAGTTTGAATAAGAAAGTCTTGTTCTTGGGCAATGCTGATAAAAGTATCATAACTAAGCAGGGTAGCTAAAACCGTTTTGGGACTGGTAGCTCCTTCAATATCTACTCTAATGTTATACAATCCACCCTCTACAAATATTGGTCCGCTAATTGTTGGTCTTCCTTCTCCCTGAACGTAAAGGGCTCCAGGTGCAGTGACGTGTTCTGATCCACCATAAATTGTACACTTCCATAATTCTACTTCTTGGCAATTTGGATTTGGTTTAATTTGTACATTTAAGACTCCATCAAGATCATAAAACAAATTTCTTGCAAGAAGATCACCTTTTTGCCATACTTCAATTCTATAGGTTACTTTTTCTAGAGTGGTATCAGTTAGAGTATCAAAAAACCTAACTTTCATGTTCACATCATCAATATCACCAACTGTAATGTCTGAAGGAGTTAAATCAGTACGAACAGTTACTTCCATGTCTCCAAAGGTAAGGGGTTCTGCTTGATCTCCACCAAGACCATGACCAAAAGCACTAGGAGTTACAAATGAAATTGCCAAAACTCCAAAAATTACAGAAAAAATCAAAAATAGGTTGGACAACAACTTCATTGCGAGAAATCCATATTTAAAGATCGCACAGAATTACCACTTGGGTAAATTTCCTGATTTGATTTTTTGGTGTAATTTTTATTTATGGTGATAAAAAAGAGATCTTATGAAAGAGTTATTTGGATTATTATTAATCGCTCTAATAATTACACCTGCTTTTGCACAAACAAATTCCCAAACCTTACCCACTGATAAAGGAACTTTAGATGTAAAATTATCATTTGACGAAATTATGCCAGGACAATTGACCACACTAAAAACTGATTTTATTAATCCTCAAACACAAAAAATCCAAGAGCATATTGATTGGAGGTTTATGGTTTCCAAAGATGGTGAAACCATTTGGGGACCAACTCAGCTAAGTCATACCTCTGAAGGATCTCTTGATAATCTAAAGTATGAATTTCCAGAAGATGGACAATACGTTGTCGAGTTTGAAATTGAAGGAATTTTATTCCAACCAATTCCAGTTGAAAAAGTTTCATTTGACATCCTAGTTGGAGAGGCAAACGCTCAACCTGAAAATCCCCCTCAAGAAAATGGAGACAATGGGGGCTGTTTGATTGCAACTGCAACGTATGGTTCTGAATTAGCCCCTCAAGTACAACAACTAAGAGAGCTAAGAGATAACACTATTCTACAAACAGAATCTGGATTCTCATTTATGACAACCTTTAATGAAATCTATTATTCCTTTTCACCCACCATTGCAGACCTTGAAAGAGAAAATCCAATTTTCAAAGAAGCCGTTAAAGTAACTTTAATGCCCATGTTAGCGTCCCTTTCTTTATTAAATTATGTAGAAATTGATTCAGAAGGTGAAATGTTAAGTTACGGAATTTCCGTAATTTTGTTAAATATTGGACTTTACGCAGGAATTCCGGCATTTGGAATGTTAAAGTTGTACCAGTTTAAGAAAAAATAGAATCAAGTGTGAAAACTCCAGAGAGGTTTTTATGTATGCCAGCTAATATTAGATTTAATGAAGACTATAGCTATAGGCTCTTTCTTCGTATTATTTGCTATTGCAACCGGAATGATTGCAAGTCCAGCATTTGCAGATCACCCAACTGCAACTGTTAGTACTCCTGAGGGAACATCTGTTCCAGGATGTGAAAAAACTAACGAATGTTACATTCCATATGAGGTAACAGTTGATGTTGGTGGAGAAGTAACTTGGACAAATGACGACACAGCAGCTCACACTGTTACTGGTGGAAGTGCAACAGATGGACCATCTGGTGCATTTGACAGCAGTTTGTTTATGGCAGGAACAACTTTTACACATAAGTTTGAAGAAGCTGGAACTTATCCATACTTTTGTATGGTTCATCCCTGGATGGAAGGAATTGTAATTGTTCAAGAAGCAGGCGCTGAAGAAGACAAGCACATGGACGAAGACAAGCACATGGAGGACAAGGAAGTTCACATGGAAGGCGCAGCAAGTGCAACTGGAATGTTATCTGATGGAACAACAGTTTCTGTCTGGGCATCCGAACCAGCAGCTGGCGAACGAATGGAAATTTCAATTGTCTTTGAAGATTCAGAACATGTCAACCATGATATCATGGTTACTCAAAATGGTGAAACAGTTCTAGATGATACTGATGCACACCACCATGAAGGTAAAGGAGTGCATGAAACAGCACCACTAAGCTCATCAGACCCAGTAGACATTACCGTTACTTTCCAAGGATACGGAATAGATGAAAAAACTGGACCAATTGGTGAAGAAGTAGTATTTTCAAATGTCGTTCCTGAATTTGGAACAATCGCAATGATGATACTAGGTGTTGCAATCGTAAGCATCATTGCAGTAACTGCAAAATCTAGAGTTATTCCTAGACTTTAGGAAAACACCCTTTTTTCTATTTTCTTTTTACCAAAGATATTACTGCTAAAATTATTGCAGCAGCTGCAATTGATAAACCAAGAATTGCAAAGTCGTATGCAGCCCCTTGATTAGACACTTCTACTCCGGTACCTGATTGAATTGATGAAACATCTTGTTGAAGAGAAGAGACCGCACTTTTTAACGCAATAATATCTTTATCAGATGAGGAGCCACTTGTTGGTGGAAAGTCCAAAACTGCAGTGGATTCTACATCCTCAATAGGAATATCTACATTAACTAAAACTCCATTAA
This sequence comes from Nitrosopumilaceae archaeon, assembly GCA_028279545.1. Classification (GTDB taxonomy): domain Archaea; phylum Thermoproteota; class Nitrososphaeria; order Nitrososphaerales; family Nitrosopumilaceae; genus Nitrosomaritimum. Next base: position 15,273 of record JANQNN010000046.1, on the reverse strand, counting down.
TTTCTCCTGATAGTTGAATTGAATAAGAACCTGTGTTAGTTGGGATTACATGAGAAAAGTAATGTCCGGGTTTAGGATCTGAACCAATATCTAAAACCTTCGTTACACCGCCATACTTAGCTGTGGCTTCTAAATTTTTGAAAGCGTTCTTTATTCCTACTTTAACTCCCTGAGTCTCTCCTGGTTCACTTATTTCAAATACGAAATCATTTCTATGACCTACAATAGGAGGTTCTATTCCCCACCCAACTTCAATTTCAAATTGTTCAACTTCGACTGTAGTATGAGCATATGCTTGGGACATCATTCCTATTGAAAATAATACTGCGACAAGACCCAAAAAGGAGGCTTTCATGGTTATAATTCTAATTATACGTGATATTATCTTTATGTGAATTGGTACAAACTGCAAATCAGATAAACTGTTTAAATTATCATGGATAAACTGAAGATTAAATGAAAAAATTTCTGATAATTTTATTGCTAGTTTTAACTATTTCAGTACCATATGCTTCGGCTCATCCATTCTTAGAAGAATCGTATCCAAATTCATCAGTCAATGCTCCCGTAGGAGTAACCGAAATTACGGTGTATTATTCAGAACCAATAGAGCTTGAGTATAGCTCGCTAAAGGTTTTTGATAGCAATGGATTTCAAATCGATAACAAGGATTCAACATACCATCTTGAAGATGTTTCGCTAATTGTAGAAGAAAATTCTTTGGTTGTTACCACACCTCCACTTGAAAGTGGTGTGTATACTGTAACCAGTAAAGTTCTATCCAAAGTTGATGGGCATTTAGTTGATGCTGCTTTTATTTTTGGAGTAGGAGATGTAAAAATTGATGTACCAACTGATGCACCAAGATCAATTTATGATATCATATTTTTTCCAGAAGCTGCAGCAAGGTTTCCTGGACTTGTTGGACAAACAATAGTTTTAGGTGCTATTATTGCTTCGATTTTAATTTGGGGAACTCAAAACAAAGAATTTGTAAGAAGAGATATTGAAAAATTAAATTCTTTTCATCATGATAAATTAGTAAGCCTGTTGGGAGTGGGATTGGCAGCCGTATTTGCTTCTAACATAGCAATGCTTGCAGTACAATCGTTACGTTTAGGAACTTCAGCTTTTGACATGATTCAAACAACTTTTGGTACAACCTGGTTAATTAGAATGATTATTACGATAATTCTTTTAGGGGCATGGTTTTGGATGGATAGAAAAAAACATCTAACAAAAAAGAATCAAATTCCAATACTTTTGTTATCTCTTGCATTAATTGGTACGACGACAATGATAAGCCATGGTGCTGCAAGTGAAGAAATGTCAGCTATTATTCTTGATTACATACACAATCTAGTAGCAGCCATTTGGATTGGTGGAATAATCTATTTTGTGTTTACCTTACTTCCAACTTTTTCAAAATTGGAAAATCCTTTGAGAGAAAAATTATCACTTGTTATGATTCCTAGATTTTCAATTGCCTTTATCATTGCAATTGGAATAGTAATAATAACTGGACCAACCTTAATGTGGATTTTAGAAAGTGATGTGGGATTAATTTCTGAGTCTATTTATGGAAAGTTAATCATGGCAAAAATTGCCATTGCAGCAATAATGATTGGATTAGGTGCATTTTTTCAATATAAGGTTCAAAAATCTGGTGAAAATGCAATTAGTTCAAATTCCATTTCCGTACATAAAAAACTAAAAAGATCTTTGAAGGTTGATGCTGCCTTGGGAATAGTTTTGCTTGGAGTAGTAGCGCTACTTGCAAATGGTACTTTACCTGCTGGAGAAATTCAAAGTGTTGAAGCTCAGGAAGTGTTGTATGAATTTAAAACTACAGAATTTTCAAAGAGTGCTAAATTCGATATAGAAATTACACCATTTTCTAGTGGTGAAAATAGCATTCTCGTAAAAATTAGTGACTCTGAAAATAATCAATTACAAGATGCCGATGAGTTGAAGGTAAAAATTTCAAACCCACAAAGAGGAATTTCGCCAATAGAAGTCTCTATGGAAAAAATCGAACAGGATGAAAACAAACCAGCAACATTTCAAGGAGAATTGACTTTTGGTTTTTCGGGTTATTGGCAAACTGAAGTTGAAATTCAAAGAAACCAAAATGCAAATGAATCAATTTTAATGAATTTGCTTGTTAAACCAAGACTTACTGATATTCAAACAGAAATCATTGAATATGAATTTCCTGAAACTACCAAACCCCTATACCCACTTTATGACGGTAAAAATTCTATATGGATTAGTGATCCAACAGAGCCTAGATTGTGGCAATTCTCACTAGATACTAAAGAATTTACTTCTCATTCCTTTGTTGGCGAAGTCTCAGTAATGCTAACAATAGATAATGAAGGAAAGATTTGGTTTACAGATCCTTTGAGAAATGAGATAGGTTCTTTTGATCCGAAAAATTCAAAATTTACAAAAATTGATTTGCCCCCCATCCCAATATCACTAGATACAAGCAGAACCTCCTTTATTCTAGCTGATTATGATGGAAACATTTGGGTAGTAGTTAACAATCAAGATAAAATTGTAAAATACATTCCAGAATCCAATTCGTATGAGGAATTTCAATTAGAAAAAGGCGCCATACCTTTTACACTAGCAATTGATAAGGAAGGAAAGATTTGGTTTACAAAAACTGGAACAGGAACAATAGGATTTATCAATCCAGAAAATAATGAAATTACAGAATTTTCTGATGATGAACCCTTGCGAGGACCAGAAGCACTAATTTTTGATAAAGATGGGAATCTTTGGATTGCAGAACATACTGGAGCACAAATTGCCAAATTTAATCCAATTTTAGAAACCTTTGAAAAAATTCCAGTACCTGTCAAAGATGCCCTTCCTTTTGGAATGACATTTGATAGATATGAGAATATCTGGATGGCACTACATACAGTTGATTATATTGCAGCATACGACCCTCATAACGAAAATTTGATAGATATACCTGTTCCAAGTCCCACATCATTTGTTCAATTTATGACAACTGATGACAAAAACAATGTTTGGTTTGTAGAACAACAAGCAAACAAATTAGGAATGGTACAAATAACTGAAGTGCCATTAACTTCCTCTCAATTACAAAAGACCGATAAATTTGAAATAAAATATACCGAACTTGCTTCGCCTTTAATTGCAATGGGTATAATAGCTACATCTTTGTTTTTTGTAAAAAGTGTTAGAGATAAAAGAAGACTAAACGAGTTAGTTAATTCTTAGATAATAATGAACGAAAGATGTCAAAAACGACAAAAGATTTTCAAACAAAAATATGGATACAGTAAAGTTAGTAGCTTTTTAATTGTAATTTACTTTGATTTAACAAAGTTTTTCTGGACAAAACAATTATCGCTATAAGAGAAATTACAAGAATAACTGCTGCTATTGAACCAAACTCTGGAGCAACCACAATTCCAAATTCTGTTTCCTGACCTGTGTTTCTTATATTTTCAAAACGAATTATGGTAGGTCCTGTTTCAGTTTCTTCAAAGTAATAATCTTCAGATTCTCCGCCAATTTGTGCAACCCCTGTTACTCGATGAATTTCTTTTCCACCTTGTATAATTACAAATGTATAATCTGAATTTCTTAATGGTTCACCGGACTTGCCATCTCTTATGGTAAAGACAAATTTTGTATTGGTTTCTGGTTCAATTGTAATGGGATCCCAGGATAGATGTATTAGAAAATCTTCACTTTTGGTATAAGCTGATAGTGGAAAATCAATTGTTTCGGTAGTTGTCAAGGTAAAAATCATATTATCAGGTAATGGTTCTCCAGTTTGTTTCATTTGGTTTTTCAAAAATCTTAAATGATCTTGCAATAAAACAAAATGAACTATCCTTTCATTCGCTTCAGTATAATCATCAACTGTAACTGAAGATTTGAATAATTCAATTCCATTTACTTGACCAGTATAACCTGCAGAGAAAAATTCACTAAAATCATTTGGGAAATGAACTTCCTCATGGACAACTGGAATATGAGACATTTGTTTTTCGCTCCAATCAAAAGGCATTTCAAAAGTTACCATTTTTTTTTCAGGATCATATTCAAATTTTGAAATTGTGTCAAAATATGATTTCATCCTGAATAAGACATCTTGATTTTTACCATCTTTTTGCCAAAATTCTGTAGTTTCTGCAACACTCAAATCCGCATTGTACACTCCAGAGTCTTCTATGACGTTGGTGGGTTCATCAATGGTTCTTACTTCAATTTCAAAATTGTATAATCCTCCTGAATTTAAAATCGGTCCACTAATTTCAAGTGGTTTGGATGGTGTACCATACCATGCTCCCAAAAAATTGTCTTGTTCCCCATGAATTTCAATTTCACCCTCATGAGAAGGAGCTATTTTTATTGGAAGTACCCCATCAGATGTAAAAAAATAATTTCTAAAAATCATTTCATCGTCATGAAATAAACCAATCAAAAAAGTTACATTTTTTGCATTTTCTTTACTCTCATCCTCTTTTGCTGTAACGGTTATTTGTTTTTCATCTAGGCTATCGAAAGCCAATGGAAGTTCTACTGATATTGAGATTTCTTTTCCTTGAATATCAACTGATGAAATTGTATCAATTCCTATTCCATGTCCATAAACATTTCCAATTGGAAACAAAAATGCTACTCCAAGAAAAATTATTCCTATCATTAAAAATGACATTAGCATCTATGAAGTATAGGGGTTATTTTACTGTCAGTAATTCCTCAACTCTTTTAATTAGTTCTTCCATAGAATTTGCCTCTAAGATGGGTTGTAAATCATTTGGATCCTTAGCGCCAAGGGCTGATAAAGAATAGACATAATCGATGGTGGGAGTGTCGGTAATGAGATAGTATTGAGTTAAAATTTGATCTAGTGTAAATGGTTCAATTTTTTGAGGAAAAGCTTGTTTGGTAATTTTTTCTTTCCATAAATCAACTAAATGCTCCCATTGTTTTAATAAAATATCATCATCAATTTCAGGAATTAATTCAACCTCAGCTTTTATGTATAATTTTTCATTATTGTTTGATTTTTGGATATTATCAGATATTACTTGATGACCATCAATGGAATGTGGATCATAATTTTCAGGGAACTCAATTGATGGTGGTATTATTTTTTTAATTTTAAATTTACTTCGACCTAAAGTTTGGATTTGCAACTGCATTCCATCAATTTCAATATCTTCACATTTAGTGATTTTAGCAATAGTTCCAATGGATTTTGGTCCATTCCAACCTTTGATTTTATTTGAAACATCAACCAGACAAACACCGAATTGTCCATCACCTATCATACAGTCATCAACAAGTTGTTTGTACCGTGGTTCAAATATCCAAAGTGGAAGTTCTTGTCTTGGAAATAACACTAATTCTAATGGAAAAATTGGAATTATTTTTGTTTGAGACAAGCTATCTTAGGTGGGTTTTCTTCAGATATATGGAATACGGAAATTTTCGTGGATTTGAGAATTATTAAAATCCATTTTCATTTAGAATCAAACCCAATAGTGCTGCACGAGTATACTTTCCATTTTCGGCTTGTTCAAAATATTTTGCATTTTTGGTTTTATCAACATCAATTGATATTTCATCCAATCTTGGTAAAGGGTGTAAAATTATGGAATCCTCTTTCATCTTTTTTTGCATGTCAAGTCCAATTACATAACTTCCTTTGACCTTTAGATATTCTTCTTCATCTGGAAATCTTTCTTTTTGAATACGTGTTACGTAAACAACATCAAGATCTTCAATGTATTCCTCTAGGTCTGTGGATTCAGTAAAAGTAAGTTTTTTTCTAATTTCATAAATAGAATCTGATCTTATTTGCAATGGTTTTGGAGAAATTAAATGAACATCTACATCATAGTTTCCAAGGCCAGCTAAAAGTGAATAAACGGTTCTTCCATATTTTAAATCTCCAATAATTCCAATTTTTAATCCATCAATCTTTTTCTTTTCTTTTTTTATTGTAAATAAATCCTGAATTGCTTGTGTTGGATGTTCCTCAGTTCCACTTCCGGCATTAATGATTGGCTTTGATGATACTTCAGAAGCAAACCTACTGGATCCATCAAGAGGATGTCGCAAAATAACCACGTCTGAATATATTGACATTATTTTTACTGTGTCTGCTAGACTTTCACCTTTTTGAGTTGAAGAAGAAGATATATCAGAAATTCCTAGAGAGTTACCACCAATTGAGGCCATTGCTGATTCAAAGCTTAGTCGAGTTCGAGTACTTGGTTCATAAAATAAGTAACTCAAGGTTTTTCCCTTACAAATTTCCCTTCTTGTGGGTAGGTCCAGATTCATTATTTTTTCCGTATAATCAAAGATTTTTTCTAGTTGATCTTTGGAATAGTCCTTAATTGATATGATGTCTTTATTGTAAAACTCGTTCACTCTTTCAATAATATATACTGGTGACTATACAAAGTATTCTGATGCAGGAATCTGAACTTTTGGTTAGAAGAATTAAAGAGGGTACAGTCATTGACCACATTGATGAAGGGAGAGGTCTTCAAGTTTTAGCAGCTCTGCAAATTGATGGAAGAGATGGAAGTTTAATTACAATTGCATTGAATGTGCCTAGTGCAAAATATAAGAAAAAAGACATCATTAAAGTGGAAAATAAATTTCTAGCAGATGATGATACTAACAAATTAGCAGTAATTGCCCCAAGAGCATCAATTAACATTATTAAAAATTACAAATTAATAGAAAAAAGAAGGGTTTCACTTCCAAATGAGATTGATAGGATTTTTCGCTGCGCAAATCCTGATTGTATTACCAATAGTTTTGAGCATATTGAATCAGTTATGGATGTTCTTGACAAAGAGGGTAGAGTGCTCAAATGTAGATATTGTGGTCGAGTGTTAGACGTAAATCAACTAAAATATAATTAAATGAAAAATTAGAAGTTTTTTTGTTCTATTGTCCTAAGATGATAAACATCATGACTATACCATAGATAGCAATTGATTCTACCATTCCGACAAATATGAAAACTTTTGACTGTAAAGCTGGATTTTCACTAATTACTGCAAGTCCTGCTGCACCTACTTGGCCTAAACCAAGTCCAGCTCCTCCTGCTGCGACTCCAAATGCAATACCTGCACCAATTAATTTGGAACCATCACTCATTCCACCTGTTCCTTCTTCTTGAGCAAAGGCCATATCGGTAAGACCTGCTGCTGTAAAGGCAACTGCTGCAAATGATAATAATAATACGATTGGTTTCATCTGTTGCTTCCCTAATAATTCCATATTTAAATCATGATGATATCATCACGTTAAATTTGATTGAGTGTTTTTTGTTTGAATGATTTTAGATCGTCTTGAATAGATTTTACGGAATTATTATAATCATTATCTATTTCTTTTTTGGAGCTTTCAAGTAATCTCTTAATCTCTTCTTTGGCCATTATTCTCTACTCTCCATTTTAGCTTTGACTTTTTTTAACTTTGCGAAGTCCTCTCGTTCTCTTTCTTCTAATGTAGCTAAAATAAATCGAATTTTTTCTTTATACTGAGGAATTATAACATTTTCAAGGGCATTAAGTAATTTTTGAGTCTTCTCCAAAGCTTTTGCCAAGCTAAAAATTGAATTTTCATATTCTGCTGCCTTACAGATTTTTGGAAGTAAAACTTTGATTTGTTTTGCTCCTCTGTCTATAGAAGAATTTGTATCAGCAAAACCATAAGGCATTGATTTTGTATCATTTTCAGTTACAGTTAATGCCGGAATTTTAACGTCTACAACTCTTCTAATTTTAATGTCTACTTCCATTACTGGTGGAGTAGATTCGGCAACAGTATCAACTGTTCCGGTTCCTAATGCAAGGTAAGCTTCATTTACAGATTTGTAAATATCTTGTAATGGATCCCAGATTCCTCCTCTTGCTTTTGAGGCCTCGGTAATCATTTCTTCAATATTTTTAAGTAAAACTTTTCGCTTATCATCTAGAATCTTTTGAACCATTGTTGCAACCTGGCTTGATTTTTTGTATTTTAAAAGTTCAATTTTTGTTGCAGCTACATTTTGTCCAAATGACATTTTGCTACTGTTCCTTATAATATTGGTCTACGTATTTGTCTTTGATTTTGGTAATTTCGTTCTTTGGAAGTTTAGAAATAATCCTCCACAATATACCCAAAGTTTCTTCAATGGTTCTATTCTCGTCAGTTGCTTGAGACAAGAATTCTTTTTCAAATACATCTCCGACATCCATGTATTTCAAATCAATTTCAGTTAATCCTGCTTTTCCTACGATTCCTGCAAGGGCCCTAACCTCTTGTGCTCTAGAATATGCATCATAAACCTGATTTGATACTTCTCCATGGTCTGCTCTTGTACTTCCTTCACCAATTCCATCTTTCATTAACCTACTCAAACTCATCAGAATATTTACTGGTGGATAAACACCCTGTCTGAATAAATCTCTACCAAGTACTACTTGTCCTTCAGTGATGTATCCTGTAAGGTCTGGAATTGGGTGTGTAATATCATCAGAAGGCATTGATAAAATTGGAACCTGTGTAACACTTCCTTTTCTTCCATTTAGTTTTCCTGCTCTTTCATAAATGGTTGAAAGGTCAGTGTAAAGATATCCAGGATATCCTTTTCTTCCTGGAACTTCTTCTCTTGCTGCACTAATTTCTCTTAATGCTTCGGCATAGTTTGTCATATCAGTAAGAATTACTAAGACATGCATTCCAAGCTCAAACGCTAAATATTCTGCTACAGTTAATGCGACTCTAGGGGTAATAATTCTCTCAATTGCAGGATCATCTGCTGTATTTAAGAAAAGAACACTTCTTTTTAGAGCACCAGATTCTTCAAGACTTCTTCTAAAGTATTCGGCTTCACTATACTGCACACCAATTGCTGCAAAAACTACTGCAAAATCATCTTGGGTTCCAACAACACTAGCTTGTCTTGCAATTTGGGCAGCAACAAGGTTATGAGACATTCCTGAACCAGAAAATATGGGAAGTTTTTGACCTCTAACCAAGGTAATCATTCCATCAATTACTGAAATTCCAGTTTGGATAAAGTCTTTAGGATATTGCCTTTGTTCTGGATTCATTGGTTCTCCGTTAATATCAATAAATTTGTCAGCAATAGGATCTGGTAACCCATCCTTTGGTCTTCCTAAACCATCAAATACCCTTCCAAGAACTTCTCTTGAAACTGGCATCTCCATAACTTTACCAACAAATTTAGCATTAGTGCCTGAGATAGATAGTCCAGTTGTTCCTTCAAACACTTGAACAATGGCTTTGCCATTTCCAACTTCTAATACTTTTCCTAATCTTCTTTCTCCTTCTCCAGTTTCAATTTCAACAAGTTCATCAAATGCTGCATTTGATACATCATCGACAATTACAAGAGGACCTTTGATTTCAGCAATTTTGCTGTATTGGACTCCGCCTTCGGAACTCAATTCTGAACTTTCACTCCTGTAATGCTTTTGAATTGTTCTTGCATATCAACATCTAATTGATCAAGTTTTGCGACTTCCTCATCTTTAATATCCATTCTTGCTTTTAACATAGAACCTACAATTGATAAAGCGCGAATGTCTGCCAATGAAGCTCCTTCCTTGAGTGCTTTTTGTCCCCTCTTGTAAAATTCAACAAGAAGTTTTAGTAACTTGTACTGCTTTTCTGGGCTACAGTAAGTATCAACATCATCAAATGAGTTTTGTTGCAACAAACCTATCTTAACCATTCTTGCAACTTCTAGAATCAATTTTTCTTCATCTGGTAATGCTTCTGGACCTAATAGTCTAACAATTTCTTTTAGTGTATCTTCTCTTTGTAAAACACCATAAGCTTCACTTCGAAGACTAAGCCAGTCTTCATTGATATTTTCTCCCCACCATTTTGCAATATCTGCCAAATATCCAGAATAACTATTCATCCAATTAATTGATGGATAGTGTCTAGAATATGCTAATTTGGCATCCAAAGCCCAAAAAGTTTTGATAAATCTCATTGTGTGAGTGGTTACTGGTTCTGTAAAGTCACCACCTGAAGGAGAAACTGCTCCAACTAAGGTAACAGATCCATCTCTGTCTGGGCTACCTGATGCTCTAACACGACCCGCTCGTTCGTAAAATTCTGCCAATCTTGATGCAAGATATGATGGATAACCTTCTTCTGCTGGCATCTCTTCTAGACGTCCACTCATCTCTCTTAGAGCTTCGGCCCATCTACTTGTAGAATCAGCAACAAGAACAACGTCTTTTCCCATATCTCTATAGTATTCTGCAATTGTTACTCCAGTATAGATACTAGCCTCTCTTGCTGCTACTGGCATGTTACTTGTGTTTGCAACTAAGACGGTTCTATCCATAAGAGGTTTTCCAGTCCTTGGGTCTTTGAGTTCAGGGAATTCAACAAGAACTTCTGTCATTTCATTTCCTCTCTCGCCACATCCAATGTAAACTACAACTTGAGAATCTGCCCATTTTGCAATTTGGTGTAAGGTCACAGTTTTTCCAGTTCCAAAGGCCCCTGGAATAGAACCAGTTCCACCTTTTGCAATTGGGAAGAATGTATCGATAACTCTTTGACCAGTTAAAAGAGGAACTGTTGGATCATATCTTTTCAAGAATGGTCTTGGTTTTCTAACAGGCCATTTATGATACATCTTAATGGAAAAAGTGTTACCGCTATTTTCTGTTGTTGCGATTTCAGTATCTAAATTATAATCTCCTTCGCCTACAATATTTGTAATCTTTCCTCCTTGGTGATCAGGAGGTACCATTATGGAGTGTTCTATCAAGTCTGTTTCCTGAACTGTACCAATAATACTTCCAGCAGTGACTTCGTCACCAACATTTACCTTGGGAACAAAGTGATAATTTTTTTCCATGTCAACTGGAGTAGTTGTAATTCCTCTACCAATGAAAGAACCAGATGCTTTTGATAATTCTTTAAGAGGTCTTTGAATTCCATCGTAAAGTTGTCCTATAATTCCTGGACCAAGTAAAACACTTAGAGGATTTCCAGTTCCAATTACGGGTTCTCCTGGTTTCAATCCACTGGTTGATTCATAAACCTGAATAAAGGCAACATCACCTGTAAGTCTAATTACTTCTCCTACAAGTTTGGAATTTCCTACGGTAACAGTCTCATACATTTTTGCATCAGCCATTCCGTCTGCCTTAACTGCTGGACCACTTACCCAAACTATTCTTCCTTCTGCTGCCATCTTAGTTCACTACTCCGAATTGGGTGGCAATATCTTTCCTAATTAAAGGCTTCAATCGCTCGATTTTTGCATCTATTGTATTATCAAAGGTCATGGCACCATCTTTTGATTTTACTTTAACTCCCCCAAGACACTCAATAGTCTCTGAAGAAACTTCTGCACCTGGATATTGAGAGATTAAAGATTGGACTATGTCCTTATCTTTGTTGTTTGTAAAAACAAGAACTTCAGTGGTTCCTAAGGTTTTTGTTGATTCATCCATAAATGATTTAATGAGATTAGTATAATCGCCGCTGCGATCAGCATTTGCTATTTCATCTAATGCTTTTGTAAAGACTTTATCAATTGATTCCTCAACTAAGGTTAATTGCTTATTTCTGGCCTCTAAATCAGAACTACCAGTTATCTGTTTTTCAATTTTATCTGCTTCTTTTTTGCCATTTGAAATTATTTGATCGTATTCTTGCTCTATTTTTGGGAGAGCATCTTCTAAGGTTTGCTTAGCAGCAGAATTTGCATTTTCGAGATCTAAAAGAATTTTTTTCTCGGTCTTTTCAAGTATTTTGTCAATAGCCTGTTCTAATGAAGAATTAGATGCCAATATGGGGTCGTAAATCCATAATAGATTTTAATGTTTGCTAGAGAGAAATTTCAATACTGATCCCAATTTCCATTTTGACTTAGAAAGATATTATAATGTACGATGATCGTGGGAAGTATGACCGTTGCAGAACTTTTGGTGGGCAGCGTTATTCTTCCAAGAACAGAAACTCCAAATGCAATTTCTCGTCTAGCAGAATTTGAGTGGTTTCACAAAAAAGAAATGGAAAATGAGATAGTAACTCCCGAAATTGATGATCTTTTATTGAGGGCTCAAAAAACCCATCAATTTATTGAAGAGATAATCAAGGGACTAAATATTCCACCTCGGGTAGGAATTATGGAAATCCTATTCAAAGGAACCGTCTTTAAGAAGAAAAAATACGATCTTGATGAAATTGAAAATTTGATTTCAGACTTAGAAAAAACTCCTGAGGATATCACAAAGGCTGAAAAATTACTTAAAGAAAATTCTAACGTTAAACATTCCTTAGAAGAATTCAAATCATTAAAAGAAACACTTCAGGTTGCAAAGAAGCTGAAAGTTGATTTGAGTGGCTTTGGATCTTTAAAGTATTTTTACACCGATTTGTTTGTCATCAATTCATCTGACCTTGGGGAGATTGAAAGATCCCTAGAAGGAATTCCTATTTTCAAATATGACTTAGAATCAAAAGAAAAATCTGCTATTTTAATAATTTCTGATATTGAGGACTCTGAAAAAGTTCTCAAAGTCATGCGAGCCCTTAATTTTAATCCATTTAGTATACCCAAAGAATTTCCTCAAATTCCTGATGAGGCCTATTCTTTAGCAGAATCTAAGATAAAGGAATTAACAGAAAAACAAAAAGTAATTTCAAAAGATCTAGCTTCAATTACAAAAAAAATTCGTGGTGAAATTTTAACAATGCATGAAAATGCATATGTAGCAAAAGAGGTTTTAGAGACATTACGTAAACCAGGTGGAACCAAAAATTTTGCAGTAATACAAGGCTATATTCCAAAGAAAATGGAAAAAAAATTCAACGAAGTTACAAATCAATGGACAACAATTACCGAAGAAATTAAGGACGGAGAAATTTCTGAACCCCCAGTTTATTTAGATAATCCAAAGTGGGTCCGAACATATGAAGTAATTACTCAAAGTCAAGGAATTCCTAGGAAAGGAGAATTCGATCCTACATGGATGATTGCACTGATGTGGCCAATTTTTTATGGAATAATGTTTGCAGACGTGGGTCATGGATTTTTGCTAATGGGATTAGGTTTATTGTTCAAATTCAAAGGACAAGGTAATCTAACTAGATGGGGAATGTTACTAGCAATGTCAGGAGCTGCAGGAGGTATTGCAGGAATTTTTCAAGGAGAAGTGTTTGGTTTCCATCTTCATTACTTTGCTGGTTTTGAAGCCTTGTTACATGAAGGCGGACCGCTTCATTCTATAGAATGGTTGGTTGGAGCAATTACCGTAGCGGAATTAACATTTGATCAAGTAATTTTGATTCTCAAAGTCTCCATCTTTATTGGGGTTATTCATCTAGGATGGGCTTTCCTCTTGCGTATTAGAAACTATGCTAAACAGAAAAATAAAGATGCATTGATCTTTGAGGGTATTCCCAATTTGCTCCTGTGGTTGGGCGTATTTGGAGTTATGATGGGAGCAATAGGATCAGGATATGACGTTATGAATATGTATTCAAAAATTCACACAGAAGCTGTTCCTTGGGTTTCTGTAATTGTGGGAGATTGGGCAGTTGTATGGATAGTTGTTAGAGTGTCGATAATCCTCATAATTGCATGTCTTATTATGATGATAATTGGAGGAATAAAGCACAACAAAAAGCATCCCGAAGAGGGTGGAAATATGGTTAGCGTAATTATGGAAGTTTTTCTAGGTAAAACCATTGAATGTTTGGCTCATACCATTAGCTATGCTCGAATTGGAATTATGTTATTAGTTCACGCAGCTCTCTTACTTACCGTCAATCAAGCCTATGCATCACTAGGAGGTCTTGATTCTCCAACGGCACTTGTACTAATAGTTGGAGGTCAAATTGGAATTATGATGATTGAGGGGTTAATCGTATACATCCAATCTCTAAGGCTTCACCTCTATGAATTCTTTACAAAATGGTATGATGGTGGATCCCAACCGTTCAAACAATTAGTTCCTGAGACGGTTTACAATACATATTCTTGGAAAAAGAGAAATCCATGACCCAATTTGCATAAAAGGAAATATTAACGATAAAAATCTACAAAAAAGAGAGAATATGTCTAAAGAGTTCATAATTACTTTAATTCCTGCAGTAATTATGCTTGGGTTTGCAATTTTTGGTGCTTCTGTAATTTACCATGCTCCAAAAGCTGGTCATTAATTTTTGCTAATTTTGGATAATACCTAAATCCACTAATTTTAAAAATTTATTTTTCAACTGGAAGTTCTAGTCTATTTCCCCATTCTCCCCAAGAGCCAAGATATACCCGAACGTTTTCAAATCCTAGTTTTTTTAGTACAAGAAATGTATTTGCTGCTCTATAAGCACCTTGACAATAAGTAACAATTTCTGAGTCTTTAGGAAATTCATAAATTTTGTTTAATTCCAAATCCTCCTTGAAAGTTCCATCTTCTTTTAAATTATTGCTCCAATCAACATTGATGGCATTTGGAATATGACCATTTTTTGCTGCCCTAACTATTGTTCCATTATATTCTCGTACAGATCTAGAATCCAAAATAACAAGATCTTCTAATTTTTTATAGATATTTTCAAATCCCGTGATAAGAGAAGAATTAGGTTTTCCTGTAAAAGTGGTTGGCTTAAACCCGTTTGGTTTCGTTTCAATTTTCCTATTTTCCTTTTCCCATTTTTTTATCCCACCATCTAACATTACCACATCTTGATGAGAGAAATACATCAATAACCAAACTCCTCTTGCAGCAAGCATTCCTGAAACATCATCATAAAAAACAATTTTTTTTTCTTCATCAACTCCTGCAAAAGAAAGAAGCATTTGTCCCTGCTTATTGAAATTTTCAATTCCATTTTTTGAAGTATCAATCCAATGAAATGCAAAAAGATCTAGGGTTACTGCTCCAGGTATATGACCCGCAGAATATTCCTTAAAAGAACGGGTATCAATTATCAAAGTTTTAGAGTCATTTAAAATTGAATCAAGATTAGAAGTTGATATTATCATAATTTCCCTAAATTAAGGCAATGTAAATTTATTTAGAATTTAAAATAAAAAGAAGAAAAGAAAAGTGAATTTTCTATTCGTTTACGTATGCTCTTTCTCCGTGCTGTGCTAAATCGAGACCAATCTCCTCTTCCTTTGGAGTGACTCTGATTCCACCTGGCCAAACGGCATCCATTACTTTCAGAATTACGATTGTAACTCCAAATGCATAGCCTACT
>JANQNN010000030.1 GCA_028279545.1 Nitrosopumilaceae archaeon | reverse complement strand
TAATAAAATAATGTGAGTTAATTTCAACAGCATAAGAATCATTTTCTGGATGAAATAATATTTTAAAGACATAGGTATTTTGGTTGAGTATCTTTTGATATTCATTATTATCACTAAGTAAAATTGTAGTTTTTTGCATATTTAGATTGTTAGAATACAGTTGGTATTATTTCAAATTCATACAATTTACCTCCAATGATTTCACCGTTTGTATCTTCGGTCTTATAGGTGATTGCATAAGTATTGTGTACATAGTTTATGGTGAATATTTCATTTGTACATCTTCGTTCATAGCCATTAGCAAAAATTGTTTTATATTTTGCTAATCTAACTTTATCTCCTGGTTTATATCTAGCATTTTTGATTTTGGAATACTCGGTTTTGAATATCTCTGTAAGCTTCTTATGATTCTTTGGATCTAAAGCTTGAATTGGAGTTAAGTCAGTAGTAGAATGTTTATTGTTATTATAATCTTTAATAACATCTGGAAGTTCTTTCAACCAATTATACTTAACTCCTTGAAGTTCTCGGGTTGTTTTAATCTTTTCCATTCTCTCTTTCAACGTCCTGTTAAACCTTTCCACAATCACAGACTTCAATTCACTATTTGTTGAATACAAATCTATATCTTTCACCTCCAGATACTGTAAACATTTTGAAGAATATAATGCCGTATCCTGATCTGCCCATATCATCTCATACCTATCATGTTTAAATATTGAATCTAATGCTGCTATTACTGTATCTGCATTTTTATTAGACATTGGAACTGCATATGCGAATTTAGTCATTGCATCAATTGCGGTGAGTATATATCGAAATTTCCTATGTGATGGACCGATTTGTTCAGGCATATGAATGATATCTACACATAAGATTTCGAATGGATTTTTAACAATTACTTTTCTACGATGTCCTGTTTTGAATTGATGGCGGAGTTCATCTGCGAGTTGTTTTGCCTTTTTTAATTCCATTTATTTATTCAAATAGTGCC
Source organism: Nitrosopumilaceae archaeon (assembly GCA_028279545.1). GTDB lineage: Archaea > Thermoproteota > Nitrososphaeria > Nitrososphaerales > Nitrosopumilaceae > Nitrosomaritimum. Next base: position 122 of record JANQNN010000030.1, on the reverse strand, counting down.
CCAATGACCTACATGTTATACGGTCATTCAAAATAAAACTTTTATCGTTCATCGCATTCATCACAATCTTCTCTTCAACTATTGTAAATAACTCATGTTTCTTACTTGTGATTCTAACTTGT
>JANQNN010000012.1 GCA_028279545.1 Nitrosopumilaceae archaeon | reverse complement strand
AAGTGCTTCTTCACCAAACTGGTTGTTGGTAAATACACTTGTTCTATCATGATTATCCTCACCTTGAGCCTTCTTTACGTCATAGCATACTAGGTGATTATCTGGATGCATTACTTCTGTTGTTTCGTTATGTTCTTTTTCTACTGGATTACAATACATCCTTGGTTTTTTGACTTGCATGTCTCGTTCTTCATCAAAGTTAGGATCAAAGACGGAAACAGTTGTCTTTTCAAACTTTGGAGTGTTTTTAGTAACTTTTACATCATAACACTTGAAGTGATCGTTTCTAATTGGGTCAAGTTCATCAGGCGTATCATCATGTGCTTTTGCAGATGGTACTAGGAGTAGTTTTTCACGTTTTAGATCCAAAGACAACTCTCCAAACTGGTCTTGTACGATTACAGTGCCTTTAGCCTTGTTTTCCTTGTCATTTACCTTAATTTTGTAGCCAACATAGTGAGTTTCCTCATCAGTTAGACCTTCTTCATTTTTGTCAACAGGGTTTAGTAATCTGTATGGCTTTTTTACTTCAAACTCTGCATCTTGGATAAATTGATCAGATAGTGTTACATCAACTTCATCAAACTTTTCAGTTCCGTTTGTTTCTTTGATTTGATAGGCTAAGAAATGCTCAAAGGAGACCTTGCATTTTCCAAAATCTCCAGCTGCATGAAGGTCATTGATTTCAGAATCCGTTAAAGCTCGATTAAAAATTTCTACCTCATCAATAGAACCAATGGTCCCGCTGGAGGCGTTTGATTTTCTTTCCCCAATTTGAAGTGCTTCATCATTTACTTGTGGAGGGTCTGTTGGATCAAAAGTTGCCTCACCATCAAGTTGGCCATCCAAATAGACTTTCATTGTTTTTGTAGCATCATCATATGTTGCCGTGACATGTCTCCATGTTTCAACTGGATGTGGAACGTCTACAAAATCAGAGTCACCAAACAAATAGGAACCAGCACCATCCTTTCCCGCAGTTCCCAACGGATTTACGGTTGGATCAGGTTGAGGATCTTGGTCAAAGGAAATTGCCAAAAATACCTTGTTGTTTAAAATGTGGAGATTATAATTTGTCGAAAAGTTTTGTGTGTCTTTACTTACAATGTTATGTTCTGCTTTTTCAGAATCAATTTTTACCCATGCATCAATTGAAAATGAGCCTGCTAAATCTAAGTTGTCAGCATCAGGAACAGAAACATGATTTGTCCCATCAAATTCCAGTGCACCATCAACCATTCCTGCAACAGGAGATGGATTATTTACATGAGTTCCATTGTTGCCATCTTGAATATCTTCAGAAGTTGTTCCAGAATCTTCATCTAGTGGCCACCAGCTTACCATTTCAGTTGGTGGGGAAATACATTCAGTAAATCCCGCTTCTGCAGTTTGATAGGAAAATGAAAACAGTAACGAAAATACTGCTATTCCCATTGTAATTGTTAAGATTCTATTTTCCATTGCGCCCGATGCGAGTGAATAATTTTCTAAATTAATAAAAACAAAACACAAAAAAAAATGACAAACAAAGTTTAGTTGTTTATTTTTTTTGATTTGTCGAGCCTACAAAAATTTCTTGTTGTTCAAAAAAAATTATTTACGCACAAAAGTTGAGCAAAATTTCTTTAATCAAAATTTTATTTTTGGCAAATTAAAAAATCAATTTCCATCAGCTTGACAATTATTCGTGCCTGGCAAACAATAAACTTGGAATTTCCATAATTTTGTTTCAGAAAAACCATTACCTGACACACTAATGTACGCAAGAAGTGTCTCAATGTCATCAAAACTCTTTGGAATCTCCCACGAAAAAACAAAAAATCCTCTTTGATTTGTCAATCCTTCAAACTCTCTGATTATATTCTCTCCATAATCTTCTATGGTCAAGGTTACTCGTGCACCTTCGATTGGTTTGTACCCATCAGTAACCTGAACATTAATTGTGTGCGTAATTCCACGCCTGACAAATTTTTCTCCAGTTATTTCAACTTCAAGTGAATTTGATTGATTAGCAGGAATATGCACCAATCCTAATTTTGCTAAATGTTCAATAGAGTAAACTAGTTCAGCATCTGAAATTTTTTCTTCTAACCACCATTCAAATGCAATTACTAACCAAGCAGGGAAATTATTTTCTAGTAATTTTGTCTTTGTTAAATGAAAAAATGATATAGATTTTGTTTCGTCTACAAAAAATGCTGTTACTTTGTAGGTTCCTATTTGTGAGTTCCAATCAATTGGATAAACAGTATTGTATCGTCCTGTTTCTAATAGAGGAGTGGTATGTTTTTCCACAACTCCATTTGGTTTTGTAATCTCTAAAACTATTTGAGCAGTTCTTCCAAATTCTTGTATCCTACCTGAAATTTCAATAAAATCAATTTGGCCAATGGCAGGAATTTTGTAAATTTCCCTACTATCAGGAATATTTTTTATTATTTTTTGATTTGATAGATGGACAATAATTGATTCTACTGATTTTTCATCAAAATTGTTTTGAGAATAAAGCATCTTTGCATTGTCTTTTATTGATTCAGGAATTTGTTCAGCATATGCAAAACCAAATGATACTGCAAGTAAACAAACAACGGTTAAACCAATCTTCATTATTTTTTCAAGAAGGCTCTTCTTCTACTCTAATTTTTTCTTCTAGTTCATCTAGGTTCATTTCATCTTCGGTTAAATCACTAGATTCTTTTGAAACATAATTACGAGTTTTAGACAAAGGTTTTTCAGGTTTTTCTTGAGTTAATCTACATAGATATTGTCTTTCAGAAACAAAGAGCATTCTATTTTTCTCAAGGGTATCTTTTATTTTCTGAAGTCTTTCAATATCTCCATACTTTATTTCCAACAGTCGATTTACATCATCAAGTAGGGATGTCACAAGCTAATTGTATTTTCAAGATAATTAAAGGAATTTCTAATCAATGTTACAAATTTAGTCGAAAATTTTAGAGATCCAATCCAAATGAGCCTGCAACATCGGCAAATTTCTTGTAAGATTCTAGATATTGCCTACCTTTTGGGGTAATTACAAAGGTGTTTTTTCCATCATATTCTATTTTGTTTACCAATCCTGACCCAGTCAAATTATCAAGAAAAGTCGATAGTCTAGAGTGAGAAAGGTTGGCCTTTGCCAATAACCTTGTAGTTCTAATACCCTCATCTCCAGATTCTTTAGTGGCAATTAGCAAATCACCAATAATTTGCATGCTGGTTCGATAGGGCGTCATATCAAAAATTATGTCGTTTTGGAATAAAAAGAATGTGAATAAATCCTCTGTAAACTTTTCAAAAATTTTTTTTTAAATTCCAATGGTTGGTTTGAAAATAATTTTAGTCACAAATTGTAATAATCAAAAAGCTACAGGAGTTTTGTCATTGTCATATTTTACAAGATACGATTCACCACGATTTGTCTTGTAACCTCCAGATGAAATACTAGTTTCATATGCAATCAAATGGGAAGGATCTATTCCTGTCTGTCCCTGGTCTTTGTCTTTTTTGACTTTTCTGCTACTAAAAACAAACATTACAATTCCGCCAATTGCTGCGATACTTGCCATACCATACATTACTGTTGCAGGAAATTCATTTGTAGCAGGATCTTCTGACACTGGTGCAAAAAGACTTGATTCAAATGTTTCAATTGATCCCATTGCCGAAGAATCTGAATATCCTTCAATTGTAATTGATGCATCATCACGAGATTCTACAATAACAATTTTGTATTCTTTGTCAAGGTTTAGTTCTTTTTCCCATTTGCGGTCTACACAAATTCCAGACATTTCAATATTACACTCTCCCATTGAATAGTGTGTAAGAACATTTTTTCCAGTAAAGTTGTAAAGCTCCGAGCTTGCAATAATTGCAGTGTTATCAAATAAAGAATGCCATTTGTAAAGAGGTAATTCCAATATTCCACTTGAATCAATCATAGGTAGCTCTAAAATTTCTACATCAGAGTCTTCAAATTTTTTCACAACCTCTGGAATCATAACATCGAGGGCACTTTTGGGATTGTTAATATCAAACACTCCAAATTCTGTCTCAAAAAAAATTGGAGAATCTAAACTTATTCCTCTCCAATTTGCATCAATGCTTTTCAAATCCCCTTGACTATTTATCACAGAATTTACGATTGTTGGAATTAATTCAATTTTATATTCAATAACTGCAGAGTTTGGATTACCATTTAGAATTACTTGATAGTTTACCTTAGCGTCAGTGACATATACCGTACTAGGAAGAGATTTTAGATTTTCATTAATTTGACTAATCATTTCTTTCATTCCAGGAGTGTCCTTGTCTAAATGAAAGGAGATTTCTTGATTTTGGCCTTGAAGTAACTCTGTTACCTCTCCTCCATCAGGATATTCAATGGTAATTACCCTCAAAAAGGAAAAGGAGGGTAAAATTGAATCATCTTCAATTAAGATCTCAGCATCTAATTGAGCGGCCCATACTGTGGGTATTCCTCCTAAAATTACCAAGCAAGTCAACATTAGACGCTTCATACTAATATATCCACAGAAATAGATATATCCATTATTATCAAATATATGATGTATGATGGATATGTCCACCTCTGAGAAGACTTCTTTGGATATATTCAGAACTATTTTGGATTTAGGCCCATTGAGTTTGTATTCTGCAAATTCAAAGACTAAATTCCCCATTGGTACAATTCATCGACACATAAAACAGTTACAAAAAAAGGGAATGATCAAAGTTTATGAATCCAAAATAAAGGGTAGAAAAAAAATTCAGTACGGCCCTACCCTTTATGGTTTAATTTATTATTACAAACAAGATAAAAAAATAGAATCGTTAATTCAAAATTATTTTCTATTATGGATTGAACACAAAGAATTTCAAAAAGAATTAGAAAAAGAAGGTTTTGATGTTAAAGGTGATTTAAAAAAATCAAAAACTATTTTTCAAAAATATATGAAATATTTTAGTGCAGTAGAAGATCAATTAGAAAAAATAAAACATGGAGACAGTGTAATTTCTAGAGATATTTTGATTCTAATTTCTTCAGCCTTATTATCTTCGGAACCTCAATATCAAAAGTTATGGCAAGAGCTTTACCAAAATCTTCCTGGAATGAGAAAAAGTTTAGATGAATACATGAAAAACATGATTAGTTCATACAAGAGCTTTAAAAGAAAATATAACTAGAATAAAATTTGTTCTTCTAGTAAGAAAAATAATCCAATTATAAGAATTGCAACTGGGATCAAGTAGAAATATCGATTAATAATTTTCTTCTTTACTTTGCTAATGTAGGCAAGATATACCATAAAGACAGTTGCTATTGCCATGATTATATTTAGTACATCAAATTTTCCATCATTAATAATACTACATTCTCGAAGACCCATTCCACAATACATCATCAAAAAAGAAAAATTCCATCCTGAATGAAATGCAATTGCAAACCAGCCTTTGCCGCTTGTCCATGTCCTTAAACTAAAAAATATGTGTGGAACCGAAAACAAAAATCCACCATACGCTAAAGTTTCAATTGAGATTATCCCTGAATTAAACAAATGTGCAACTGACCAAATAATTCCTGAACCTAAAATTACCAAGGGATGTCCGGAAAGATAAGTGGGGATTCCAAAAAATACAGCTTCTTCAAAAAATCCAGCACTAATTGCAAGAGAAATTGATACTGGGATTTGGGGTGTAGAATAATCAAAAATGACTGAAGTAGCTAAATTTGAGCCTAAAAACATCAAAATGAGGCCTAAAAAGTGGTAAAAAAGACCCATTTTGAATAGATGCCACACGCTGGTGTTATGAAATGGTTTTAACCAGTTTTTTGGGTTTAAATCCATTAAACTTGAATTTTTATCCACCAAAACTCTTCTCTCTTTGTTGAGAATATTTTCCCTTGTCGTTTTTGCCAAAGAGAATAATTTCAACAATATTTGCTCTGTCTTCTGCAGTCAATTTGAATCCCCTAGACTCTAAATAATTAAACAGCTGTTCAGAGTGTATCTTCATTTTTTCTCCACTAATAGGGAATAGATATTCAATCATTTATCGGTTGATGTAAAAAAAAATTTTAGCTAGAAATAATTTGGTTGATTTATTTTTTTAAAAAAATTATCTGCTTGCTGCCTGGAATATCGATTTTTCTGAAATCCAAGTTATCTTGATTTTTGGATTTGCGTTATATTGGCTTGCCATTTCTTGCATTTTTTTATGAAATTCAGTATTGAGATTTTCAATTGCTTGGAATTTATCCTCTAATATTTGGTCTCGTTTTATTTCGTGTTTCTTTCGAATTTCTTTAATCCTATCACTAAATTCTTTCTTTGTCATATTGCCATCAGAAATAAATTCTAAAGAAAGATTTTTTTCATCTTCTTTGGCTAAAGTTTCTTGGTCTTTGTAGATTTGATCATACTTTTTCTTTAATTGGTTTTGATCAATGGCATGCTCATCATATAGTATGCCAATTTCTTGGTTTATCTCAAAAACCTGGTTGTCAACTTCCTTTTGATCATCCTTATCTAAAATAAATTGAGTCAACTCGTGAATTTCAGCTTTATTGTCTTGAATCCAATCATCTGCGGTAGCTTGTAAAACACAGCCATATTGTCTTGCCTCAAGATGATATACTACAATGTATCCATCAATACATTGTGTTCCAGGGTTTGTTTTTACCTTTGGCGTAAGTGAGTATTCATCAAAAATTGCAGATTTGTCAACAATTTCTCCAATTCCAAATCTCTCCCACATTTCAGCTGTTGCCTCTGTAACACAAGTGTAATCATCTGAAGGTAATCTGTGGACTACAATGTATCCCTCACGACACTTGGTATCCGGACTAGTTTCCATGGATTCTGATGCAAATTTATCTTGAGGGTTTGCTAAAAGGTATTGAGGATCTGAACGATAATCTACAGTATATTCATCAAGCTTTGATTGTGTAAAGGGATTAAGCGTTATTTGTCCAGTAGAATTGAAAAGTAATTGTTGTTTATAGTATGCTAGATTATGATTTACATTAAACTGGGCGTTCATTTCAATTAATTCTATTCTTTTTGTTTCTGCTGCAGTATGGTATGCTTCTCTTGCTTCTGATAAACTTCCACCATTAGCAATTACTTCTTTTAGTGCAGCTCGTCCTGCGTTTACTTTCATTTCTTTAAACTCAAACTGATCCCAGAATACTCCTTGGATTGCAGGAGGTTTATCTTCAACAAATCTTTCAAAAGCCGCACGTGAGGTATAGTTTGACCAGAGATTTTCCCATTCAAGAAGATCTTGATTTAGTCTTTCAAGGGCTACTGCACGTCGTTCCTCTAGTTCTTCTTGGGCTTTGGTTTTTTCATATTCTCTTTGCTCCAAATCTGCAATCCATTGTCTTGTTTGTTCAATTTTTTCCAAAATATCTTGAGCAAGAGGGCTGTTTAGTAAATCACCTGATAAGGTAGTTTGTTCATTTTGCTCATCTGCAGTTTGTGAATGGCCTGTTTCAAAAAAAGAGCCCAAGGCTACACTTATTGAGAAAATCAAGACTAGGGGAATGACTACACGTCTCAACGATCGATTCGAAATTTTATAGTATTTAGGTTGTTCTGATAATTTCTTCTTACAGACAAAAAATTAAATTTTTTACATTTCTAATAGATGGTATATAGTGCATAGGGTTTGAGGGCTACACCATATCCATCTATTAACCGAATTATTAATAATAAAAATAAAAGAGGCTCGAAGAATTCGTTCATACTAATTCTTAGTACGCTCTAAATACTAAATTATCATTCTAAAATTTGTTGGAACTGTCACCAAAAAGCCTCAAAGAGGGTTTGGTCTTAAGTTCCAGATAATTTTTTTCTTATCCACTAGTCAAACTATAATGTCGAAGTAAAATATTTTTCAACAACGGTATATCATTATCATTTAATTGAGTATTTGGTTTAACGCCAGCTAAAAGCATGTCACAGTATTTTTTCTCCTCATCAGTTAGTTGAGATGCATGAAGATAATTTTTCTTTGAAGCAAGATCATAAAGAAATGAATAGTATTCTCGTAGTATCTCTTTTTGATTTATTTCATCAGTCATTTTTTACAGCAAGAACCAAGGGATAGAGATATTTAGAATCTCCCTTACTTTTTTGTCTCCTCATGTTCAATTTCTGAATTTTTTTTACCCTTTATGTTCAATTTTTGAACATTAAGGGCTATCATAGCCTCATTTGATACTAGTTGACTCTAAAATGACTATGGTAGAACCAATAATTGAGCATAAAAAAGAAATTAAAATTGATAAAATTGATAGACAGATTCTAAATTTACTAATTGCAAATGCTCGTGAATCGACTAGAACTATAGTTAAAAAATTACAAGGCATGGGAACTGAAATGTCTGAACGTGGAGTTGGAAAAAGAATTGAAAGATTAGAAAGACTTGGAATTATCCATGGCTATACAACAATGGTAGATCTGAACCTTGTCAACATGCCAATTTTACGACTAATCACAGTAAAGTTTACTTCTCCAAAAGATTTTGTTAGTAGACTTGAGGAGATGAAAAAATATCTATCTGATGCACCTTATTGTGATTTTTCAGCAAGAACCAATGGAAACATTGACTGGATTGAACTAAAATTTTTCAACAACCATGAGCAAGCACAACAAGAAGAAGATCTCTATCGCACCTGGTTTGGCGATATCATGGAAGATTATAGATCGTTTGACCTTGATATTCATAAGATGGGTTGGCAGTTATTTGATGAAAATGACTTTGATCGCTTTATTCAAACCACATGTAAGAAAGAAGGCACAAAATCAAGCCTGAATTTGGCAAAATCTAAATGAAATTCTTCGATTTAGCTGAATGTTAAATACAAAGAATGTGAAATATAGGCATGGTATTTAGGACATGCGTACATTGTGGAAAAGAGTATGAAGATGTTTTCAATAGGCGAATATGCTCAGACAAGTGCTCTTTGGAAATTTCCTGAAAAATTATTTATTAGAATTTGTAGGCTCTAAAGTTCAAAAGCTGAACTGTTAGTTAAACAAATGAGTTCATAATCTGAACAAATTTTTCTCAAAAAGTTCGCGCTATTCTAAATAGATCTATACCCTCAAGGTGCTAGATAAAAATGAGCACCATAAATGTTCAACAACAAATCTCCGAGAACAAAAGAAAACTTGGAGTAATAGGTTTGCTTGCCATACCTATTGTTGCAGCAATGGTCCACCAAGGAACTACCTCCTTAGAACAAATACCTCAAACACTAACTAGTGGGGTATTTCCAGTTCTGTTCACTATTGGTTCTTGGGCTCTAGCTGTTAAATTGGCATTAAAATTGAAAAAGTAGGATTTATTCCTCTTTTCAATTTTTTTTATCAAATGCTCATCATAAAAAAAATCCATCGAAAAACAAAAATAATTTCAATTTAGTTTTGATTTTGGTTTAGAAAAAAAATTAAAAATGAAATAAAAAAAAGAAAATTAAATTATACTTTTTTGCCTTTTACAAATTCAATTAATTTAGCTCTTGCTTTTCCATTTCGGGGTTTTGCTCTTAGAGCAGTACCACAACAAGGACAACGTCCTCCATCATAAATAATATAAATTTCACAGCAGGAACAACGTTTATGTCCTGATTCATATAATCCACCAAATTTTGGAGCCGGTTTTTTAACGGCAAATTTAGCACAATTTCCATTACACTGCATCTACAATACCACGTTCAATTTTCAAAAAGTACATTTAAAGACATCTCAGTGTAACATGAGATTGTGACACCAAGTTGATACTATTTAATTTTAAAACTAATTAGGAATTTTATTTTTTTCGTTTTATCCATTTCCATTCTGGTCGTTCTTCTTCTTCAGACATTAGTATTCATCTTTCCTAAAATTACGCACAAAAATTTGTTTATTTATAGACTTGCAAAAATTACAATTACAGCTATGCATTGGTTTGTTTTACAATTGCTAGTATAATTACATGTATGCTGTTTATCTAAACAAACAAAATTCCAAAACTCCTGTAACAAAGTTATGTTACACAACAATGTCCTTATATCAAATATTTGTATAACAAAGATTAACTCGGTCTTGCATACTATCCCCCCCGATGGTTTTGTTAGACCCGAGTTTTTTTTACCACTTTTGATAAAATAACAAAGGTTTCAATAGTATTAAGTTTAATCATAAGTATGGCAATAGGGATCTACATAGCAATAGTAGTTATTGCAATTTTGGCCTTTGTAATGATAAAACTATACCAAAGGACTGGTAAAACAAGCTACTTTGGAGAACCATCAAGGTGTAAAACTTGTGGCAGGAAAACCCAGACTTCTAGCTGTCCATTTTGTACATCAGACTCTAAATCTCTAAAATAGAAAACTATCCTTCAAGGTAATCGATGAATTTACCTGTATTTTCTAGTTTAATGGAATTAATTTCTTCTAAATTATTGATAAAATTCATCTTTAGGTATCTATCTGATGTTGTGTACAAGACTTCTTCAATGTAAAAAGTCCTAGAATTTCCCATACCATAGTAATTGGTATCATTCTCACTATGAGTTATGGTTCCTTTGAGATTAATACCATCTTCAGGGTTCATTCCCAATATGTAAAATCCATTCCAACGATTCCAGTCAGGTGCTATTATTTTTGCACCTGAAATGTTATCCAAGGAATCAACATCACTGCTTATTGGAATAGATAGGATATTTTTCTTCTTGTCAAAGAAGAAAGCTTTGTGATTATGAAGGGCTTCTGAATGAGTAGAAGAATCACCAATAATAAAGTCATCAACAACTCTAGGATCACTTACATTTGATACATCAAAAAGTGCAACTTTAACCCCAAGTTGCTGTACTCTGTCGTTGCCAATTTCTTTAGTATCTCTGCCCACACCAATTACATATTCATCATCATATGGATGTAAATAATTTGAAAATCCTGGGATTTTTAGTTCTCCCAAAATTTTTGGTTTATCTGATGACAAGTCAATTACAAAGAAGGGATCGATTTGCTGGAAGGTTACAAGATAAAGTCTATCACCCATGAATCTCGCAGAAAAGATACTCTCATCAGGTGCAATCTCATTTAAGCCACCAAGAATTTCAAGATTTTCATCTAGAACATAAACTGCATTTGAGCGAATCGTTCCTTCATATTGTATATAGTATTCTAAAGTTGTGGCAATTCTAAATTTTCCATTGTGTTCATCCATTGAAAATTGATTGAGTAGTCTTCCAGGAACTGAACCCTTTGCGATATATTCTAAATTATCCTCATCTATTGAAATCTTATGAATGATTGTCTTGCGGGTATCTTCTTGAATTTTAGCATCATATTCTGATAAGGCCTCACGGATTTTATCAAATAATTCTTCTTTTTGGTTCTTATCCATGTTGTTATAAGACTCTTGTATGACATCAGAAATTGCTCTCCATTCGCTTGAAGGATTAAGCGAAGTATCGCTTTGAATTTCAGTTATTTTATCTCTAACATCTTTTGGAAGTAGAGGAACTACGACATCAAAGAATCTTTCTCTAGCAGAGTCTTCGTCATATCCATAGTGATAATTTTGCTGGTAAGTTATGTAAAAATTGTTCTCAGATACATAAATTGTTCCACTATACCCCATTAGGAAAGTTTCAGAGTTTATTTTATCACCAAAAATATCAATTGCTGTTAGAGTATTGAAATTTGAAAATCTCTCCATATTATCAAAGTAAAATGCCTCAGGAACCATAATGGTTTCTGATCCTTCCATAATGATTGGAAGTCTGGGGTATTGATAGTCGATGTGATTGTTTGTTACAAAGTAAACATAATTTTCAATCATTCTTGCATCGCTAAAGTGGCCATCAATAGTATAGTCTTTGAGAATTTCGGGGTTTTCCTTGTCAGTTACATCTACTATCAATGCATGTGTTACAGGATTGTAGGAGGGTCTTGGAATAAAGTCAAATTGTGGAATTATCTCATCTTGGCTTTGCCCATTGTAAAAAATAACTAAACGATCTTCGTTTAAGAACATATTTTGAATATACCTTGATTCAATATCAAGTGCAATTTTGAGAACAAGTTTTGCAGATTCAGCAGGATATGCGTCTATTATTGAAAGTGTGTTTTCAGAAACAATGTATACATATTTTGAATCATTTTTCAAATAGTCTGGCTCATCTACGTTTTTTACTTGAACATTTGTTGTCGAATAGTCTGGCCCACTGGATCCTGATTCGGCTTTAGCAAAGTCACTATCTAATGCAATTGAAGGTTCTGCCATGGGTTCGATTGCAAGTTCCATTGTTTCTTCAAGTCCCATAAAACCACCATCGCGGAAAATTCGGGGATCACTATACCCTCCCTCCAAGATACTATATGCTGTTAAAATATCTCTTAGTTCAGATTCAGATGAAATTTTTCTAATATCTTGTGTCCCTTCAAAAAATTCAGAATATGTTTTTTCAACATAAACTACTTCAGGGCTTGGTGGAGTAGACGTAACTTCAGGAGATGGAGGTGTAGTGGTAACTTCAGGTTGATTATCAAATCCTATGGAATACATTATTCCTGCAGTTGCTAGCACAGATACAATCACAGCAATTGGAAGGATTATTTTCAAACTCATATTTTTCATCTCTTTTTATCAGAACTATCTTTTGACAGTTACTACTGTTTGTCCTATGAGAATAAAAGGTTAAGTGAAATTGCAATTTTACCAAACAATTATCACATACTTCTGATAAATAAAATCCAAATGTCTGAGGAAAATAAAGACGAAATTACAGAAAAGATCAAAATAATGGCAACTGATGATGACAAGATTAAATCATTTGGAGAACTTTTAACAAATGATTCAAGCAGGTCAATTTTACAACTATTATTCAATGAGGAATTGACAGCACTTCAAATTTCTGAAAGAACAGGTATTTCATTGCAATTAGTAAAATATCATATTATAAAATTACAAGATTTAGGTGTAGTTAGGGTCACAAAGGTTGAAAAAAATTCAAAATCCCAAGATATGAAATTTTATTCTGCATCTAAATTTAGCATGGTAATTGTTCCTCCAAAGTATTCTGAAAAAACTAAAGAAAGCAAGCTTTTAGTTCGTTCTTTTAAAAATATCTACAAAATTGCTGGCTTTGGAATTGCTGCAGGAATTTCAGGTCTTATGTCTTTGTCTTTATTTCAACAAAAAAATCAAATTTCAATTCAACCAGGATCAGGTAGCGAAACTCAGCTAACAAGTTCCCAAGAAATAGATGAAGGTTTTCAAGCAGCAATGGAAGAATCTGCTCAAGATGTTTCAGCAAAATCAGAAGAAGTATCTCCAGCTACTATACCATCGGCTGACCCAGAATCAGAATACAGATTAGAAGAGGCCTTAGAACTTCAAGATAGAGTTTTAGAAACACAAGCAAATCCAGCTTCAGGATCTGGAACTCCTGTTTTTGATGTAGGAGATATAGCTATTTCATTAGTTATTATTGCAATTATTTTTGGAGGGTTGGCTGCTTTCTTTTTTATTAAATCAATAAAACAGTCAAAACAAAAACAAATAATTTAAAAATTTTTAGTAAAAATCAAATTTCATCAAAGCCTTTATTCGAAAATTACGTAATTAAATTAATGACTGGAAAAAAAATAATCATTGTAGCAGGAGTAATGTTTAGTCTATTGATATTTCCTTCTGTTGGCAATGTTGCATTTGCACAATATATTACAGCTGAGAAACAAACTGGACTAGATGATTTTTTACAATTAGCTAAAGACAAGGTTGTAATTGCAAATGAAAATCCAAAATCGGGATCTGGAACTCCATTGTTTGCAGCTGATGGTGTTTTAGGCGCACTAATTTTATCCACCGGAATTTTTGGCGGAATCTCTGCAACGTTTTTTATAAAAAGCCGCCAAGGAAAATATGCTGCAGCGGGACGTGGATAACAAATCCACTCCCTTGAATTATTTTCAAGAGAATTTTTTTGACTAAAAATAATTAGCAAACACTGGAATATCGCTCTTGGGCAAGGCTAAGGTATGCTTCATTTCCAAAATAAAGTTTAGATTCAAACTCTTGGTTTTGTGCATAGGTTTCCAATTCAGTACATGAGAGTCCTAAAATGAATTCCTTTTCTTCCAGAAATTCCCCATAGGTAATTGCTACTACACCTATTAGAAAGACCAAAAAGATAGGACCAAAAATAAATGTAAAAGGCATTCGCTTAATGTCCAATTTACTTATCATTTTTTGCTCTCCAGTGGTGTAAATTGAAAATTAATACAAATCCTAAAGTAAAATGAACAATATTCCTTTTGCACTCTCTTACGCCCAAGTAAATTTTTGAGAATATTTTTAATAAAGCTGGCTAACTGTAATTTTTTTTTAATACAGAATTATTTGAAAAAATGCATTTTTGAGTTCAATTTAAAATTCTAGTTGACCTTAAAATTTGAAATTAAAGGACAGGGAAGGATCTTTATTATTTACAATTAAACAAATTTTTTCATTGACCAAAATTTTGGCTCTAAATAAAAAAATAAAAAATTGTACCAAATGCCCAAGATTATCTCAATATATCAGAGATGTGGCAAAAAATAAAGTTAGACGATTTGCAAATGAGAATTATTACGGTAGACCCCTTTCAGGATTTGGAGATATTAAAGCAAAATTATTGATAGTTGGTCTTGCACCAGCTGCTCATGGGGGAAACAGAACAGGAAGAATGTTTACAGGTGATTCCTCTGGAGACTGGCTGGCAAAGATAATGTACAAAAAAGGATTCTCATCCATTTCCTCTAGTTTAAGTAAAGACGACGGACTTGTTCTCTCTAATGCTTACATTACAGCTGCGGTAAGATGTGCCCCTCCGCAAAACAAACCAACAAAAGAAGAGCTAGAGACTTGTTTTGGTTATTTACAGCAAGAATTTGAAATTTTAAAAAATATTACAGTAATTTTGTGTCTTGGAAAAATTGCATATGATGCAACGTGTAAATTAGTAAATCAAAAACCAGGAAAATTTGGTCACAATAAGCTATTTGAATATGGTACAATCAAAATTTTAACATCTTACCATCCATCAAAGCAAAATACTCAAACTGGTAGACTAACGTGGAAAGAGTGGTCTGCAGTGTTTTCGAGGGCAAAAAGATTAACAAAGTAGGAAACCTTTATTGTAAAACAATTTTTAGATTAATCGATGAAAGAAATTATCTTTATAATTGCAATTTTTTCATTTATTCCATTAGCTTATGCTCAAGAATATCCAGATTTGGGCGTAAAGGTTGAGACAGTTGCTGAATACTTGGACATACCTTGGTCTATAGTATGGACTCCTGAGGGGACGATATTTTTTACCGAACGAACAGGACAACTTAGGGCAATACAAGATGGAAAGGTCCTAGAGCAACCAGTATTGTCACTTGAAGTTGGCAGAAATGAAGGAGGCCTTTTAGGTATGACTTTGGACCCAAAATATTCCGAAAATCATTATCTCTATCTTTATTTTACATATCATGAAAATTCAGAAATTAAAAACAAAGTTATTCGCTATGTAGTCTCTGATCTTATTTTAAAACAAGATAAAGTGATTATCGATGACATTCCGGGTGGACCTACTCATGATGGTGGAAGAATAAAGTTTGGTCCTGATGGAAAACTATACATCACAACCGGAGATGCTGGCAATGGACGACTTGCTCAAGAATTGAGTAACGTTGCAGGAAAAATTCTTCGTATAAACTCAGATGGAACTATTCCTGATGATAATCCTTTTTCTAATTCTCCAATCTATTCATATGGACATAGAAACCCTCAAGGTCTAGATTGGGATAGTGTAGGAAATCTTGTAGCTACTGAACATGGACCTTCTGGTGGTGGAGGTGTTAGAGCCCATGATGAAATTAATGTGATTGTTCCTGGAGCAAATTATGGATGGCCTGAAATTATAGGTTCTGAAACAATGGAAGGTCTTGTTACTCCGCTATTGCATTCAGGAGATGATACATGGGCTCCATCTGGTGCTGGATTTTATTATGGTGATAAAATTCCACAGTGGACTGGAAAATATTTTGCGGCAACACTTCGCGGAACTCATTTGCACATGTTTGATTTTGATTTAGAGAACAACAAAGTAATATCACACGAAAAATTGTTTACAGGTGATTTTGGAAGACTACGAGATGTTTCAACTGGTCCTGATGGATACCTCTATGTTTTAACAAGCAATCAAGATGGAAGAGGTTCTTCAGATGAAAATGATGATAGAATACTTCGTATCGTTCCCTTAAATGAAATTAAAAGTTTTGAAGATTGTGTTGCAGCTGGAAATCCCATTTTGAAATCACAACCACGACAATGTGAAACAAAGAGTGGAGAAACATTTGTTGAAGAAATCGACATTCCAGAGCAAAAAATTCCTCAATGGATAAAAGAAATTTTTGTGTGGTATTCCCAAGACAAAGTTTCTGAAGACGAGTTGCTCAATGCACTAAAGTATCTAATTCAACAAAAAATAATCGATTTAGATTCTAAATAATAAATTCCAAACCTGCGCCAAAATAATACCCTGCCAGAATAGTTCCAGTTGACCAGATTAGTGAGCCTGAGAATGTAAACAAAACAAACTTGGGAATTTTCATTTTAAGCAAGCCTGCAGGAACTGAAATCATTTCTCTCATAACAGGAACCATTCGGCCTAAAAATACTGCCTTGTCACCATATTTTTCAAACCAGACTTCAACTCGTTCAAGTTTTTTTTCTGAAATTTTTAAAAATTTAAGATATCTTAACAGAATTGTTCTCCCAAGTTTTAGAGCAATTAAGTAAATTGCAGTAGTACCAATAGTAGCGCCAATTGCCCCTAAAATTATCAATGGAATTAATCCAAAAAGTGACAAGCCTTGTTGGGATGCTAAAAATCCCGCAGTTGGAAAAACAGCTAAGGTGGGAATCGGAGGTACAATTGTTTCAAGCAATGCTGCTAAAAAAACTCCCTCATAGAGGTGATCGGCAAGAAATTCACTAATCCATATTAAAAAAGAATCAAAAGGTTCCAATAAAATCTCAAAAAGGGTACCGATTAATTACTTTACATATTTGAGAAGCAATATTTTCATTCAAGTTTAGACAAATATTCAAAAAAAGACGCCCCCTCAAACTCTTTGTACCCATCAATGGTTAAAATTTCCATGTTTGAAAAAAATTTGTCATATACAGTTTGGCGTTCATGCTTTAATGGCGTAGGACAAAAACACATTTCTGACCATTGAATTGTTCCAGGTGACATTATTTTTGCTCGTTTCATTGAGCTGAGGATTTCATTTCCATCAGGTTTTTGATTTTCTATGGTCCCGTCGGTTAGTTTTTGATAAAACTCCTTCATTTTTTCTTCGATAAATTGTGCTTTTATTGAATAAAACATTATTTCCTTACATACCAACCAGGTTTATTGTTTTAAAAGATTCGAATAAAAAATTTGTTTACAGGTATTTTGAGCATCTAAATTAATAATCAGTAGATTAAAAAATAATAATTGAGTTTCAAATTTTTGGATCATACAACTGACGCTTTCATTGAAGTTAAAGCAAAGGATCTCAAAGAGGCATTTTCAGTTACAGCAGATGCTGTAATAAACATCACACTAGACCAAGATAAGGTAGAAGAAAAAGAACAAAAAGAATTTTCAGCTCAAGGAAAGAATCTTGATTATTTACTTTTCAGCTGGCTTGAGGAGATTAGTTTTATTTTAATTACTGAAGGATTTGCAATTAGAAGAATTGAATTTAATATTACACAAAACGACGGATATAAAATTCAGGCCAAGGCATTTGGGGAGCCACTTGAATTTAAAAAACACAACTTCAAGGTGGAAATTAAAGCCCCAACATTTCATGAAATGAAGATTGAGCAAAATAATGGTGTTTTTATGAGATTTCTTTTAGACCTCTAATTTTGTGAATTTTTCTTACTAATTCAATAGAAGAAGTTATACGCGTTTTTTAAAAACGAAAATTTCTACACATTATCATGCGTAAGAATTTGTTAGTATTTTCTGTTTTTTCGCTTGTTACCTTGATGATTTTTCCAGCCCATGCAGCAGTAAACTCAGTTGGATTAGAAAAGGCCTTTTACACAGATGAAGAGTCCATTGTTTTTACTGGCGTAGAAGATGCAGGAAAAAAATCAGTTTTTGTGGTAATTCGTGGACCGGGGGGAAATTATATTGACATGGTATCAGATCCCTCCTCAGATGCGGATGGGACCTTTTCTACAATTCCAAGAGAAGTAAGTAAATTTTTCAAATTTAGTGGAACCTACAATGCTACTGCCTTTACTGGTGATCAAAACCAAGACGAGGGTATATCTATTCTATTACAATATGATGGAAACAAAGTCTTTGAAAAGGCTGACTTTGTCCTTTCACTAAAAACCATATCAGATCAAACCATAACAGAGGGAAAAACCCTTTCCTTTACTGTTGATGTAACTGATAGTTCACTAGATGATCTGTTTTTTAGTTTAGAAAAAAATCCTCCTGAGGGTGCCTCAATAAATAGTAAAACAGGCCAATTTGTTTGGACACCAACTGCAACCCAGGGAAATGCAAACGGTGTTCAGTATAATTTTGATATTGTAGTTGAAAAAGGAGCACAAAAAGATACTGAATCTATTACCATCACTGTGAAGGATCCAGGAGTAACTACTCCAACTCAAGAACCTCCAGTTGAACCAAAGGAACCAACAAGTCCAAAGGAACTAGGGATTGCCTCATTTGTAGATCCTAACAAAGATCCACAACATTATGTTGACAGGTACAACAATGAACCAACCTACAAGGAGTGGTTTGATGATAATTTCCCAGAGTATGATTCAATTCATCAAGCAGTTGGATTAAAGACAGTTAAACCAATTGCGTCATTTGTAGATCCTAACAAGGATCCTCAACATTATGTTGACAGGTACAACAACGAACCAACCTACAAGGAGTGGTTTGATGATAATTTCCCAGAGTATGATTCAATTTATGAGGCAGTTGGATTAGAAGAAGTTAAACCAATTGCAGCTTTTGTTGATCCAAATGAGGACCCTCAGTACTACGTTGAAAGATACAACAATGAACCAACCTACAAGGAGTGGTTTGATGATAATTTCCCAGAGTATGATTCAATTTATGAGGCAGTTGGATTAGAAGAACCCAAAGTAGAAGAACCCCAAATTGGAGAATGCGGACCTGGAACCCAACTTGTTAATGGAAATTGTGAAGCAATAGACAAATCCAATGGAGGAGGTTGTCTTATTGCTACTGCAACCTATGGGTCTGAGCTTGCACCCCAAGTTCAATTTTTGAGAGAAATTCGTGATAATAAAGTAATGAGTACTGAGAGCGGTTCTTCGTTTATGGAAGGATTTAATCAAATATACTATTCATTTTCCCCAACCATTGCAGATTATGAAAGAGAGAATCCATTGTTTAAAGAAGCAGTAAAGATTGGTATTACTCCTTTGCTTTCTAGTTTAGTTGTTTTAGATTATGCTGAATCTGAAGCAGAAGTATTAGCATATGGAATTAGTCTTATTATTTTGAATGCGGGATTGTATGTTGCTGCCCCTGCTGTGATAATTTATCAAGCAAGAAAGTTTGTAAAAATCTAGCAAAAAAATCCAAATTTTTTGGTTTTTTTGAGGTTAACCTGAATTGATCAAATTAGTAGTAGTATTGATAAACTCATTTATTAAAATAGTACCTTAGGAGATGACTAGATGAGAATTAAACTAGGTACTTGTTTATTATTTGGTGCAATGTTATTTTTGAGCGGAGTTGCCTCGTCTCAAAATGTATTAGCAGCTCCTACGTTTTCTCTTGATTTTGGTTCTTTTGGTACAGGTGAAGGAGATTTTAAAGCACCTTCTAGTATGGTATTAGATACAGGAGATAACTGGTTATACGTTGCCGATAAGGACAACGATAGAATTCAGATAATTGATGTTGATGGTGATTGTTCTGGAAGTGATGAGCTTGCAAAGGACATTTGTTTTGTAGATGAGTTTGGAGGGCAAGGGACAGGAGATGGAAAGTTTGATTCACCTAATGCTTTAGCGCTAGATACATCAAGCAATTTGTTATACGTTGCAGATTCAGGTAATGATAGAATTCAGATAATTGATGTTGATGGAAATTGTTCGGGAAGTACTGAACTTGCTAATGAAGAAAATGATATTTGCTTTGTAGATAAGTTTGGGGTAAGTGGGAATGGTGATGGTGCATTTGATTTTCCTTCAGGATTAGCATTTGATAGCAGTACAGATTTCTTGTACATTGCAGATACTGATAACAATCGAATTCAGATAATTAACGTAGATGGAAATTGTGATCCTACTGATGACGAATATCTTGCAGATAACATATGTTTTGTAGATGATTTTGGAGGAAGTGGTAATGGAGAAGGAAAATTTGATACTCCATTAGGATTAGCATTGGATACTAATAGTGACTTTTTGTACATTGCAGATTCAGGTAATGATCAAATTCAGATAATTGATGTTGATGGTAGCTGTTCTGGAAGCGCAGAGCTTGCAAATGAAGAAAATGAAATTTGCTTTGTTGATGAGTTTGGAAAAAACGGTGTAGGTGATGGAGATTTCAAGTCTCCTTCAGGATTAACAATAGATTCTTCAAATGATATCTTGTATGTAGTAGATACAGATAATGAAAGAATTCAGATAATTGATGTTGATGGTAGCTGTTCTGGAAGCGCAGAGCTTGCAAATGAAGAAAATGAAATTTGCTTTGTTGATGAGTTTGGAGATGATGGAAACGATGATTTAGAATTTAAAGGTCCTTTAGATGCGGTATTAGACACAGGTGACGATTTACTCTTTATTGCAGATACTGAAAACAATAGAATTCAAATAATTGAGCTTTCAGGTTCTTCAGGAGGAAGTTCAAGTGGAGCTCCAAGTAAACCATCTGGTCTAAAGGCATCTCCAATATCAAAGACATCAATATTCCTTTCTTGGGATGTATCTGATTCTGATGATAAGGTAACTGGCTACAAGATTGAATCAAGAGAAGGTGCGGGGACTTGGCAAACTATAGTAGCAAACACTGGCAGTAATGGAAATACATTTGTTCATGGGGGATTAAGTGATGAACAGTATAGATACAGAATTTCTGCTATTAATTCCCAAGGTACAAGCAGTTTTTCAACAACAGTTTCTGAAAAACCTGAAGATTCTCCAGCCCCCACTGCACTGACTGCTACTGCAATTTCACCTTCAAAAATCAAGCTTTCATGGTTTCCACCTACTTCCACTTTTGGCCAATCAGTTTCTGGTTATGTAGTTGAAAGAGTAATCACTGATGGAGTTTATGATCAAATAGATACCACTGGGAGTACTACATACACAGTTAGCAATTTGCAAACTGACAAATCTTATTCATATGTCGTAAGTGCAACTCTCACAATAGGCTCAACCCCAAGATCAGACACAGCAACTGCAACTCCTAAAGATGATTCTTATGAACCAACATCTTCATCAATATCTCTTCCTGGTGAACCACGACTTACAGTTAAAGTAATTTCTGGAACTCAAATAGATTTATCATGGAATAAACCATCAGATGGTGGTTCTTCTATTTCAGGATACAAAATAGAATTCAAGGAAGGTGATGATTCCTATGAAGAAATAGATGATAATAGTGGAACTGCAACTACATATTCACATACTGATCTTACACCTGATAAAAAATACACTTACAAAGTTTCTGCAATTAATGGAGTAGGAGTTGGTAGTTCATCAAATGAAGCTTCTGGAGTTCCTACTGATGCTCCAACTGAAGTACTTGAAATCAAACCTCTAGGATCTTTTGCAACAAATGAAGAAAAAAGACTAACCTTCATTGTTGGAACCACTGAATCAATTGATAATGTAAGTTATAGTCTTGGAAGTAATGCTCCTATTGGAGCATCTATAGGAAGAACATCTGGATCCTTTTCCTGGACACCAAATAATACACAAAGTGGAACCTATACATTTGATATTATAGCAAAATCAGGCTCCATGCAAGATACTGAATCTATCACAATTACCGTAAATAACATAGCAGATAAACAACCAGAGCCACCAACTGAACCAGAGCCACCAACTGAACCCACAAGTCCTAAGGAATTAGGAATAGCCTCATTTGTAGATCAAACAAAGGATCCTCTACACTATGTTGACAGGTATAACAATGAACCAGCCTACAAAAAATGGTTTGATGATAATTTCCCAGAGTATGACTCTATTTACCAAGCAGTAGGATTAGAAGAACCAAAGGGTCTTGCGTCATTTGTTGATCCAAACAAAGATCCACAACATTATGTTGACAGGTACAACAACGAACCAGCCTACAAGGAGTGGTTTGATGATAATTTCCCAGAGTATGACTCTATTTACCAAGCAGTAGGATTAGAAGAACCCAAAGTAGAAGAACCCACAGTTGGAAATTGTGGAGCAGGAACAGAATTAGTTAATGGTGTTTGCACGTTGGTTGACGAACCAAGAGGAGGTGGATGTCTTATTGCTACTGCAGCATATGGGTCTGAGCTTGCACCCCAAGTTCAATTTTTGAGAGAAATTCGTGATAATAAAGTAATGAGTACTGAGAGTGGTTCTTCTTTTATGGAAGGATTTAATCAGATATACTATTCATTTTCCCCAACCATTGCAGATTATGAAAGAGAGAATCCATTGTTTAAAGAATTAGTAAAGATTGGTATTACTCCAATGTTGTCCTCACTTTCAATTCTGTCAATTGCTGATGTGAATTCAGAAGAAGAAATGTTAGGTTATGGTATTGCAATTATCATGGCAAATATTGGAATGTATTTTGTTGCACCTGCACTTGTTGCTTATAGAATAAAAAAATTAAAGCTAGCTAGGTTTTAATCTCGATAAAAAAATGACACAAAATATGGGTAAATTAGCAAGGAATCTTAGAATTTGTGGACAATGTGGTATTGTCTATACTTCAGTTAGTTTTGAAAAATATATTGATGAATGTCCATTTTGTCACTCCAAAAGATATGAAGAACTTTTCATAGATTCTGGAAAAAACTAACAAGAAAATTAAGATTCTAGAAAGGGAAATAGATTTTTTAGTAGAATAATTTTATTTAGGATATTGGAAGAAGACCCTGAAATTGCAAGAATAAATCAAAAAAAGATGGAAGAGTTGTTAAGGCAACAAAATCAACCAAGAGTGGAACCAGGAATTGTAGACCTTGATGCATCTAACTTTGACCAAGTTGTTTCTGCAGAAAATCCTACTTTAGTTGATTTTTGGGCCGAATGGTGTGGTCCCTGTAAAATGATGCACCCTATTTTTGAAAGTCTTCACAAAAAATATCCAAAAATAAAATTTGCAAGAGTAAATGTTGATCTTAATCAAAATATCTCAATGAGATATGGAGTTCAATCTATTCCAACTTTTATCATGTTCAAATCAGGACAAGTTGTAGATAAAATGATGGGTGCAGTGGGAGCTCCTGGAATCCATATGATTTGTAAAAAATATTCCAATTAGGGAATTCAAAACCTAGTATGCATAAGCAGCATCGCGTTTTCTTTGAATTTCTACAATTTCGTTTAACACTTCAGTTTCCTCGGGGCTGAGTTTATGTGCATATTTTCCCAAAAGTTGCTTAGCCTCATGAGATGGAGGAAATGTGTAAAAAACATCTTCTTCAAAAATTTGTCTGCCAATTGTGACATCCTGAACAGAGCAGGCAACTTCTTGTCCTGCTTTTGCAGAAGGTACAGTCTTTCCCTCGTGTTGTAATTGGTGAATCCTTCCAATGTTTTTTCCTTCTTTATTCATAAATGAAATTTTATGTCTAAGTGTACCTACATCAACTCTAATTCCAAAAACTGCTGGATTGTTATTTCTAAATACAAATCCCTTTAGAAATGTAAATTTAGAGATTGGAGTAAATTCTGCAAAAATTGCATCCTCTTCATGTGCTGTATCATCTACAACCCAAGCATTGTAATTATCAATTAAGCTGTAGATTATTTTATCTTCAAAGATACGAATATGGCTATTCTCAGACTCTTCTTTTGCATCTGGAAGTGTTTTAACATTAAATGCAAGAATTACTCCAAGATGTCGGTTATTGTCTTTTATGGCCTTTGATTCCATTACATCTCTACGATTAACAGGGCCAATGTCTGCTTTAGAAACTGGGACCTGAGAGCGCCGGAGCATCTCAACAATTGCCTCAAGAGATCCAATTGTATCACATTTAAGAATAATTCCATTTGTCTCTGTATCTACAAAGACTGATTTCATTTCTGATTCAATTAATTTAGCATATTTTTTTGCTTCATCCTCGTTAGAAGCAACATAAAGGGTACTGCCAGGTAAAACGTCTTCAAGTTCAGGTGATGCAATTTTTAGTCCTGCTGCAGCATTTACAACGTCTACAGGTTTGAACTTGTCTCTAGGATCTCGCATCTCATCAAGGGGTTTTGGTAGAAGAATTGCTTTTGGTTTTGTTATTACTACTGAATCTCTTTTTGCGACAACTATGAAATCACTTTTTTTTATGCTTCCATCAATTAGAATAATATTGGCTGATTGACCCAATCCTACTTCATCATTTACTTCAAGAACGATTCCTCTTGGTTCCTTTTCTTCTTGATCTAGTTTTTTCTGTAAATACTGTTGAGTCAAACCGATAAGTACAGCAAGTAGTTCAGGAATTCCAACTCCTGATTTTGCAGATATTGGGACAATGGCAATTTCTGATTTAAAGTCCTTTACTCGATAAAATGCTTCAGATTGATATCCCAAAATTGAAAGGGTGCCTACAACATCATAGATCTTTTGATCCAGATCATTTTGAATAGATTGATCCTGCTCTTTAATTGCCTTTGAGATAAAGGGTGTTTCTGATTTCCTCCAGCCAGAGAGCTGATCACATTTGTTTAATGCTATAACAAAAGGAACTTTTCTGCTTTGTAAAATCTTTAAACTTTCATTTGTTTGAGGCTGGAAACCTCTGTTAACATCAATCACCAAGATTGCAATATCTGCAGCAGAACCCCCTCTAGCTCTTAGATTGGTAAAAACTTCGTGTCCTGGAGTGTCAATTACCAAAAGGCCTGGTACTTTGCTTTCGGACTTATCTAGTTTTTCGTATAATGGTCCACAGGTTTCCTGAATGGTTTCTGTTGGTAAAAAGCTAGCGCCAATGTGTTGTGTTATTCCTCCAGCTTCTCTGCCTTGAACACCAGTTCCCCTTATTCTATCAAGAAGAGATGTTTTCCCAGAGTCTACATGACCTAGAACTGCCACAATGGGCTGACGAATTTGCAATTCAAATCACTCAAATGCTACCCTCGATTCATGATCAAAGCTTTCTTGGGAATCAGATGCGTGAATAATATTGTCAGTAAATCCTAATCCAAAATCACCTCGAATTGATCCTGGTGCAGCTTCAAATGATTTTGTTGCACCAATCATAATTCTTGTAGTTGCAATTGCATTATTTCCTTCAATTATTGCGACAACAACTGGACCAGATGTGATAAATGATGTTAATTCTCCAAAAAAGGGTTTATCTTTGTGTACGCCATAAAATTTTTCTGCTTGTTCTTTCGAAAATGAAAATAGTTTTAGTTTTACAAGTTTGAAACCTTTTCTTTCAAATCTAGCAATAATTTCTCCAGTAAGATTTCTTGCTACTGCATCGGGTTTTACAATGAAAAGAGTTTGCTCGGTCAACGTTTCTTTTGTTTAATTCCGCCTTTGACGTATTTTTTTGTCCACTTTAACTTTCTTGGATCACGTTTTAGTTCAAGAGCATTTTTTTTGCACTTTGCAGAACAAAACCATAAAACTGTTCCATCATTTTTTGCAAACATTGTACCAGATCCCTTTGCAACCGTACGGTCACAAAAATTACAGGGTTTAACTAAAAGACTCATTTATTTCACCTATTTGATTTTCTTTGCTTCTCGTTCTGTTTCCCTAAGCATAAGGATTTCTCCTACCCGTACAGAACCTTTAACATTTCTTGTAAGAATTCTTCCACGGTCTTTGCCATCAAGAACTTTAACTCTAACTTGGATTACTTCGCCAGCTATTCCGGTTCGGCCAACAATTTGAATAATTTCAGATTGAGTAATTTCGTCTGTTGTTGTACTCATTGGTCGGTCTTACCACCTTTAATTTTAGCAATTGATGATACAACTTGATCTACAATGTGTTGTGCATCACCAGCATCCAAAATTGCTGCAGCGGCAGATGTAATGTCAATTCCTAAAGATTTTCCTAACTCTTGTTTGTTTGGAACAAAAGCATATGCTGCTCCCTGTTCTTCACATAGGATTGGAAGATGTGCTACTACCTCAGGTGGTTCTACATCTTCTGCTATAACAATTAGTTTACTTGTGCCACGTTCTATTGCCTTTGTGGCTTCATTGGTTCCCCTTTTGACCTTTCCACTAGAAGAAGCAACTCTCACTGCCTCTAAAATAGGATTAACCAGATCTTCCGGAGTCTCAAATTTTACATAATAAGCTTTACCCATACAAATCCCTCAGATATTATTCTCCATTCCCATCATGCTAGTAATTGGTTTTAAAAGTGTTATCTGGAAATGATTGAATTTACTTTTTGGATATATTCAGACATCAAAGAGTCTAAATTTTCTTGAGTTTCAGCTTCTCCATAAATCCTAATTATTGGTTCTGTCCCGCTAGGTCTAATCATTACCCAATTTTTTGAATTATTTGTTATTTTTATTCCGTCTTTGGTGTCTGACTTTGCAAATTCAGCACTCAGAGCTTGAATTAACTTTTTTGCCTCATCGGGGGCACAATGGACTTTATCCTTGGTAGTATAGGATGGAGGTAGATCATCGATTTTCTGAGAGAGCGATTCTTGGGATGAGGACAGCATATCCATCATAAGGCCCAAAGTCATTAATCCATCTCTTACTTGATTGTGGGGACCAAACATGAAGCCTCCATTTTCTTCAAAACCTATCAGAGCATTTGTAGGGACCATTTTTCGGGATACTTCCACACTTCCCACTTTAGTACGAATTACTTTTGATTGGAATTGGTCTGCAATACTTTCAATACTGGATCCTGAATTCAAGCAGGTTACAACTAATGATTTTGGGATTTTGTTTAAGATGTATTTTGCTAAAACCAAAGCAGATTTATCTCCTGTGAGAATTTCACCCTTGTTATTACAAAAGATACTTCTATCACCATCCCCATCGAAGGCTATTCCCAAATCAGCCTGGTTTTCAATTACAGTTTTAGAAAGAGATTGTAAATTTTGTGGTGTTGGTTCTGAGCCTCTTCCTGGAAAAGAACCATCAATTTTTTCATTTAATAAAAAAATTTCACAGCCTAGATTTTCACAAAATTTAGGTGCAGTTACTGCTTGGGCTCCATTGCCCAAGTCCAACGCAACCTTGAATTTTCTAGCTTCTATTCTCTCAGTGTCAATATGTGAACAAATCCCCTGAAAATAAGCTTCAATTGCTCTTTTTTCTGTTCCTGTTTTTCCCCATTTAGCAGGTTTTTTCATCCAATTTTTTTTAAAGTAAATATCTTCAATTTTGATTTCATCTTCTCGAGAAATTTCCACACCATCGCCTGCTGCAGGTTTAATTCCATTGTATTTGGGAGGATTGTGAGATGCAGTAATCATCATTCCTCCTTTGTAACCTAATTTTTTTACACAATATTCAAGACAAGGTGTCGGAACAAGTCCTGCGTTGTTACAATCAATTCCACAGTAGTTTATTGCCGAACAAACTATCTTTGCAATGATTGGACTTGAATCTCTTCCATCATATCCTACCAGAATTGGCCCTTCTTTGAAATACGTTGCAATAGATAATGTCATCTCATGAATAAATTCCAAATTAAAGTCCTCTTTGAAAATTCCACGAATACCATTTGTTCCAAAAAATTTTGCCATTCTTTTGTTCAATAATAGATAAATTTGTGTCTAACGGCAATTTCGTTGCGGGAGTCGCCCAGCCTGGCCAAAGGCGTAGGGCTTAGGACCCTATCTCTTAGGAGTTCGTGGGTTCAAATCCCACCTCCCGCACTTCAACTCTTTTTTCTGGTGAATGATTAATAGTAAGATAACATTTACAGAAAAAAGTCTTGAAAAAAACTGTAATTGGGATTACTGTGGTTGGAAAGGACAGAGGGGGAATAGTTGCTACATTTACTAATTTTGTGTTCTCGCAGCAAGGAAATATTGAAACTGTAAATCAAAATGTAATAAAAGGTCTTTTTGGAATGTATCTAGAGGCATCCTTTTCAAAAAGTATTGATGTAGATATTTTTGATTCTAAAATTCAAAAACTTGCAAAGAAAGAAAAGATGGATGTCAATACCCATCATGAAACCAACACACAAAAAAATATTGCAATATTTGTAACTAAGGAACCTCATTGTCTTGAAACAATCTTATCTGCTTCAAAAAAGAATTCGCTAAAAGGAAATATTTCGGTTATCATCGGTACTGAAAAAACTCTTAAGCCTCTAGCAAAAAAATCAAAAATTCCGTTTGTAGCTATTGAAGAAAAAAATCAAGAAAAAGCTGAATCCAAAATCATTGAAATTTGTAAAAAATACAATATAGATTTAATTGTTCTAGCAAGATACATGAGAATACTTACTCCTAATTTTGTTTGGAGATATCCAAATAGAATTATCAATATTCATCCTTCTCTACTCCCGGCATTTGCTGGAGCAATGGCTTACGCACAAGCCTATGAAAGAGGGACAAAAATAATTGGTGTTACTTCCCATTATGTAACTGAAAACCTGGACCAAGGTCCTATTATTTTTCAAGATTCATTTAATGTGAATCCCAATGATTCCTTAGAACAGATTAAAATGAAAGGGCAAAAACTTGAGGCCACCACTCTTTTAAAAGCTGCCAAAATGCACTTGGAAAATAAGCTCGAGGTACGATGGAGAAAAGTACACGTAAAATCCAAGTGAAGTAAATGGTTGATATAAAATCACAATATGATCCTCAACTAAGAAAAATCATAAAAAGAAAAAAACAGGTTGCAGTTATCCCAGTTGGTTCAATAGAACAACATGGTCCACATCTTCCTGTATCAACTGATTCCGAAATTGTTACAGAAATTGCTCGCAAGATATCTGAAAAAAAAAATTACTTGTTAGTTCCAACAATTAATTTTGGAGTATCGAGGGAGCATGCTCCATTTTTTAATTTAAGTTTAAATGAATCTACTTTAGAGAAATTGATTTTAGATTTGTCTGAGTCACTTTTTGAAAACAATATTAAAACAATTTTTATAATTAATGGCCATCATGGAAACCTCAAAGCAATAAAAAATATCGATAAAAAACTAAAAAAAAAATTGAAAAACAAGATTAAAGTTTTTACTTTATCTTACTGGCATTATATGGAGAGAGATTTTGACCATGCCGGATTTGTAGAAACCTCACTTATGCTTGCAATCTCAAAAAAAGTAAAGATGAACCTTGCTAGGAAAGGTCTCATAACTGATAAAATGACAAAACAAGAAATTAATAAAATAGGAAAAATGGCTTCAAAGTCATTTCCAAAAGTTACCAAAAATGGAATATGGGGTGATCCGAGAAAGGCTTCAAAAAAAGATGGAAAAAAACTTTTTGCGGAAATTTTAGAAAATCTAGAACAAAAGTGTCAAACTTGCCTTACTGGGCATGGTTGAAAGTTTTACCAATGAAATTTTAATATAATCCTCTAATATCAAAGCCAATAAGTGAAATAGATGTCCGTTGACATGGCAGTAAAAGTATTGGATGAGAGTATCAATCAAGTTGTATTGATAAAGCTCAAAGGAGGTAAAACCCTTAGAGGTAATTTACTAGGTTTTGACCAACACATGAACCTGCTACTCGATGCTTCGGAGGAAATTCCAACCGAAGGCGATTCTAAGAACCTTGGAACCATCGTTGTGAGAGGAGATAATGTAGTTATGATTTCTCCCCCTCCAGCAAGCTAGGTGATTTGAGATGGTAAAAGGCACAACTTCAATGGGAGGTTTTACAAAGAAAAAAGTTCACATTAGATGTAGACGATGTGGTAAAAATTCCCTCCACAAGCGCCATCATAAATGCGCAAGTTGTGGTTTTCCCGAGGCTAAACGCAGAAAATATTCTTGGATTAAATGGTATACATAGATGCAAGAAATCGCTATTATTCTTAGTTCACTAGCTGGTGTTGCAACTGCCGCAGCTGTACGCAGAGCACCAAGAAATAAATCTCAAATTTTAAGCATGGGCGCAAGCTCACATATCAAAAGTCAAATTAGTTCATTAAAAATTGAAAAAGATATTCTAACCAAGACAATTTCTAGATTATATCAAACAGATTCAGATCTATCAAAAATTCAGCGAGATAAATTATTGGTAAAATATCAACATCAATTAGGAATTATTTTGGCAAAGTTGGAAAAACTTGAAGACGCAAGTAAACATCCCGATTTAGGTCCACTTGGTGATGGTTTAATAACTTTGATGGATCAAAAACTATCCAAACTAGATGATAGATTGTATGAATTGTCATCAAAAATTAAAACCGCAAATATTTCTATACCTGAATCTAAAAAGGATGTCACTAAAAGTGAATCAGTAAAGGTAAAGCCAGAAACCCAAAATGAAATTAAACCAAAGAAAAGTAGTTTGGATGTTTCCAAACCTATTACAAAAAGAGCTGAACCATTAGAAAAACCACCAATTGAATCAGGACCATCCTTTGAATTAACAACCTTAACTAAATTCTCAAATAAAGAACCCAAATTTTCATTATTTGATAAACAAATTAAAGAAAAAGAGGAAATCGTAAAAAAAGTAATTCAACCAAAATCTAAAACCCCTGAAAAAATGGAAATTATCCAAACCATTTCAACGGAAAAGCCAAGTGTAAAATTAGAAACTAAACCAGACATTACAAAAGAAGTAGCGAAGATAAATCAATTCAAAGCCCTTCCTCAACCTCAAAAAGAAAAAGAAAGTCCTACGATTAATGTTGAAGAAGATGAATTCGATGATGACACAGATGATATAGACAAGATTAAAGGGGAAATCATAAACGTTCTTTCAAAGCTTGACCAAGCAGAGGTAGAATAATTGTCCTATGATAGTGCCATGGCGGCATTATCAAATGATGCTTTAAAATTTGTAAAAAATAATTTTGTTTTAGGTCTTGGTAGTGGAAGAGCAGCAACTACCTTGGTAAAGTCCTTGGCCTTTTTAATTAAAAAAAAGAACTACAATGTTGTTGGTATTCCAACCTCATTACAGATAAAATTAATCGCACAAGAGCAAGGAATTCCAATTATAGAACCGGATCAAGTAAATCAAATTGATATAGTTTTTGATGGAGCCGATCAGATTGATTCGCAAAGATTTGTAATTAAGGGAGGAGGAGGAGCTTTACTGCGCGAGAACATTTTGTTTAGTATGGCAAAAAAAATTATTGTAATGGCAGATAAAACAAAATTTGTCAAAAACTTTTCAAGAACTGTACCAGTTGAAATTCATCCACTTGCAAGAAATTCTGTTTCAAAAAGTATCAATAAATTTGGAGGAAAAGCAAGGTTACGTTCTTTGGAAAGAGGGTATCCATTTTTTACAGAAAACGGGAACATTATTTTTGATTGTGATTTTGGAATAATAAAAAATCCAAAGGTCTTAACACAAAAAATTAAACAAATTCCGGGAGTAATGGAATCAGGCATATTTCTAAGAAAACCTGATATTATCTATAAGGCAAAAAATTCCGGAAAATTTGAAAAAATTTTGAAATAATTTTTAGTTAGTTTTTAATTTAATTTACTTTAGACTAAACGCTCAACTAGTTTTCCAAATCCCGGTTTGCCAACTACCTCAAAGTTTTCAGCAACTAATGTGCCTCTTACAATTGTTTTAACAGGCCATCCTTTCAAATTCATTCCCTCATATACAATATAATCTGAAAAACTCCCAAACAGTTCAGATGTTACCTTGTTTTCTTTTTTTAAATCTATCATAGTAATATCTGCATCAGAATCTTTACTCAAGGTTCCTTTTTTAGGAAACATTCCGAAAATTTTTGCTGCATTTTGGCTTGTAAATTGCACAAATTGCTCAAGAGAGATTCTGTTTTTGTTTACACCCTCACTAAGTAAAATTGGAACTATTGTTCCAATTCCTGGGAAACCTGCTAATGCATCCCATACATTGTTTCCATCAAGTTTTAGTTTAATTTGGTTAGCCACATGATCAGTTCCTAAAGTATCGATTTTACCATTAGACAATGCATCCCATATTGCTTGGTTATCATTTTTTGTTCTTATTGGAGGCATTACTTTAGCAAGATACCCATTTTGGTTTTGATAAGATAAGATAAGATAATGAGGACAGGTTTCGACAAAAATTTTTGTTCCGAGTTCTTTTTCTTTCCTAATTTGTTGTAAAGCCCGTTCAGATCCAATGTGAACAAAATAGATAGTACAACCATATTCTCGACCATATTTGCAAACTGTTTGAATTGCTTTGGCCTCAAATTCGGGGGATCTACTTTCAGACCAGGCAGATAAACCATCTTGATTTTTTTCTTGTGCAGTTTTAATTCCACATGCACAGGATTCATAATCCTCAGCATGAACTAAAACAGGACATTTGAGCTCTGCAGCTTTTTTTACCGTTTCTTCTACAATTTTATTATCAACATTTACGGTTGCAGGACTTAGTTTTGATGAATAAGGAGGCATATCCATATAGACATGTCCTACCTCTCCTCCAAGATTCATGTAAATTTTAAATGATTTTATTCCCTTCTCAACACAATACTTCATTTCATTAATTTGTTGTTCAGAAAATATTGATGCATGAATAGTGTAATCTACATAGTGGTTTTTTGATGAAGCTTCTAATTGACCTTGCAAAGACGATTTAAAAGAATCTTCTAAACGAAGCATTCTCATCATAGTTGTTACTCCTCCTATAGCTGCTGCATGAGATTCAGTTTTTGCTGCCTTGTCAATAGAAGAATATACCCCATAATGAACATGGGTGTCGATTGGTCCTGGAATTGAAATAAGCCCATTACCATTAATTTTTTGGTCGCATGCTGGTAAATCATTGACGAGGCCTACTATTTTTCCATCATTAATTACAATGTTTTTATCAATTATGCCTTGTGGCAAAATAACATGAGAATCGGTTATTACCGTGTCAAAAGTCATCTATTTTTTTTATTTTTGCAGATTATTATTCGTTGAGAAAACCAAAAAAATTAAAAAATCAAATTTTTAATCGTTTTAGAATTTATTTTTAAACGCTCCTTAGAGTATATTTTGGAATTATCCTAGTTTTGAAACTGTTACTTTCTTTTCAGGTGATGGAAGGTAGATAAAAAATGAAGTGCCTTTTCCATGTTCGCTCTCAAGCCAAATTCTTCCGTTTAGCCCTTCGGCTATTCCTTTACAGATTACAAGACCCAAGCCTGTACCTCCATGTTTCCTAGTAGCAGAAGTATCTATTTGATAGAATTTTTTGAAGATGTTTGATTGCTTTTCTTTGGGGATTCCTGGTCCATTATCTGTTACAGAAATTATTAAATCATTTTCATCTAATTTTGCTTCGACTGATATCTTTCCAACTTTTTGAGGAACAAAATCTACTGAATTTCGAATTAAATTATCTAAAATTTGTCTTAATCGTTCTTTATCAGAATTTAAAATTAAGTTATTTGGATATTTTACTGTAAATTGAATTTCTTTACTTTTCATTAGATGTTTATTATTTTCTTTAAGATCGTTCATAAAATTATCAATTTGGAACTCTGAAATTAAAAAGTTCATTTTTTTCATATCTAATTTCTGGACGTCTAAAAGATCACTAATCAATCGTTCAAGTAAAGCAGCATTTGATTCAATCTTGCTAATAAAATCAATTTGATCTTCGTTTAGTTCTCCAAATGTGGATGTGTCCTTTAGCATTTCACAATATCCTTTAATTGGAAATAAAGGAGTGGTAAGCTCATGAGTCATCATTGAAGAAAATTCTTCTTTTTGCAGTTCTGATTCCTGAACGTTTTTTAAGGCCTCAGAAAGTTTTTCTTCTAAAATTTTTTGGTTTGTAATGTCCGTAAGAATCGCAAAAAATTTTTCTGGAGTTCCGTCATCTCCTAAAAGTGGAGATATGGTAGTTTTAGACCAATAAAAGGTTCCATCCTTTGCTTTATTTTTTATGTCGCCTTTCCATGTTTTTCCTTGAAGAATTGTATCCCATAAATTTTTAAAAAAAATCTTATCATGATAGCAAGAATTAACAACATTTGGGTTTTGACCAATAAGTTCCTCTCTTGAGAATTTTGATACACGACAAAAATCATCGTTTACATAAACAATAGAACCTTTACTGTCTGTAATTAAGACATTAGCAGAATTATCTAATGCTTCTTTAAAATAGGACAGATATTTTTGTTCGTTGGAATTTTTTATCATTTCAATTTTCCTTGTATTTCATGGCGACCGTAACTTTTTGATTTTCCGGGATGTTCTGATTTGCTTTTCAATTAAATTCTAAAAACCAAGAAAGATTAACTTGTAATTGCAGTTAAGAGCTCATTAAGTTGTATTGGTTTTTTCAAGCAACTCTGAATGCCATCCTTTTTTAGCAAATCGTTAATTTGGTTAGTAGTAAATGAAGTAGCAGAAAATATTACAATTCTTTGATCTTTTAGAATTTCTTCATTTTCTAATGTTTGAATAATATCAATTCCACTAAATTCTGGCATAGAAATATCTAAAAGAACCACATCATATTGTTCTCCTTTTATTTTCTCTAAACCATCTCGTGGATCATTTGTAACTACATTTTCAAATCCTTTTGCCTTTAGGAATTTGGAAAGTAAACCTGTAATATCCTTATTATCGTCAACGATGAGTACTTTCATACCGTAAAATATTATGATGTCCTTTATAGGAAAATGTATGTTCATTTTATACAAAAAATTTTGAATTAAATTCATTACACATTTGCGCTTCTGAAAATTTGAAAAAATCCTTCAAGATAATAAATTAAAGGTCAGGAAAGAAAGGAAAGTTAGGGCCGGTGATTTAGGGGTATAATGTCGCGTTCGCAACGCGAATGTCGGGGGTTCGATTCTCCCCCGGTCCACCATTCCAGAAACTATTATACACAGAGTAAAAGTATTGAATTTATGGAAGTATTTGATGGTAAAAAAGCTGCACAAGAATACATGTCAAAACATACTCTGGCATTTTCAACACCCGAATTAACTTTAATGCGATTTGCATTTTGGTTGGGAGATTCAGTACCCGATCCTAAAAACAAGGAAAAGTCAGTTCCAAGAATGCTAACCTTTATGACAGAACAGGATTTTGAACCCGTTCTCATTGATGATGACACGTACGTTCCATCAGGAGCTGTAAAGAATACATCAAAAATTTATGGGAATCCACAACAAGAAATTGTTTCTGAAGGAAAATTTTGTTCTGAGTGTGGAAAAAAACTTTCTTCTACTGCAAAATTTTGTCCCGAATGCGGAGCAACACAAGAATAAAGAAAAATTATTTTAAATTTTATATCCACATTTTGTACAAAACTTTGCGTTTGGTCTTAGTGGGAAACCACAAGATGGACATTCATTTGTACTAACTGTTTGTCTTGGCATGAGTGCTGGGTCAGGTGTTGGTAAAGTACCTGGTTCTCCAAATCCTTCTTTTACAGAAACAATTCCGGGTGGCCCTCCCACAGGATTATCTGCAGTACCTGGTCTTGGTGGTGTCATTCCTGGTTGCCCCATTCCTGGTTGTCCCATTCCTGGCATTAGTCCAGGTGATTGAGTATTTCCAGATCCAGTTTGAAGTGATTTTCTAACTTCAAATAATACTTTGATAGCTAAAAATTCTAATGCAGAATATGCAACCACATAATCGCCTAACCTTTGAAAAAATTCTTTGTCACCTATTTTTCCTTGTTTATACATATTATTTGTATCAAGAAAACTCTCATAGTAACCTTGAGATTCATTAAAGAGGCTATCCAGTTTGTCAAAGAGCATGTTAAGTGTATCTACTTCACCAAATGACATACCCAAACTCTTCCTATGGAATATTAATTACTTTAGGATCCCTTTGAAGCCTTTTGTTCGAAAATGATTAAAAATTTGAGAAAATTAAAATCAGAATCCAATGAGTTTTACCAACATCATAGCCAACGAAACGTTTACCCATATTGCTATGCTAAATCCGGCTAATTTGAGATTGTGTGTAATACTTTTCATATCGCCCAATAGGTAATACCAAAGAGAATTACTAATAAGGCTAATCAATGTCAGGTTAAAATCAATACAATTCAAAAAAACAAAAAGAGAAAAAGCGTTTGATTAAGCTTGAAGTGCTCTATCAATCATATTTTTATAGGATTCTTTTGATGCGGCGCCAACTTGCTGGCTGACTATCTCGCCCTTATTTAGAAGAATTAAAGTTGGAATGCTAAAGACATTGTATTTTGATGCCAATTCGTTAGCCTCATCTACATTTACCTTAACAAATTTCACTTTGCCTTCATAATCGCTGGCTAATTCTTCAACTACAGGACCCACCATTCTACATGGACCACACCATTCAGCCCAAAAGTCAACAAAAACAGGGATATCAGAATTTACAACATCGATTTCCCAAGATTTTGCATCAGATACTTGTGTTACTCCCATTCTAATGTTATTGCATCAATGGCACCTAAAAACGTTCACCAAAATTTCTACCATGTGTACATGAAAAAAATTGAAAATTAATCCATTTTTATATATATTTAAATGACGTTTTAGGGAATCTGAGACATGAGTTCAGAACTAAGATTAAAAAAATTAAGAGGCTCTGGAGGATATGTTATGGCCAAAGTAAGTGATGAGCAACAGGTAAAGGGAAATCTCGGAGGTCCGGATTTATTTTTAGCACCAATAGGAAGATTAAATCCAGAAATTATTTTAAAACATTTTTGCAATACATGTGAAAAAGAGATTGAAGGTCCTCCAAAAATTGAATATGAAAACCCCAACGAAGAGGTTGCAGAAAACTTAATTCTTGTGGAGAAAGGACAGTACATTTGTGAAACATGTAATGCAACACTTGCTGAATATAGAGATTTTAAAAAGCAAGATGAAATTCAAGAGGTTGGTGCTGCAAAACCAATAGAAAGTGTTCCACTAATGGAACCCGAATCAACACCAGTAGAACAAGTTCAAACAACACCTAATGTTCAAAATCAAGAACAACCACAAATTTCATCTAATGTAGATTCATTAGAGCCAACAGCGGTTAGATCAATTAATTCCATACAAGGATTACAAGTTTATGATGAAAACGCAAAGAAAATTGGAATAGCAAGACAGGTAGGAATTGATTCAAATCAAACTATGGTATTGCTTATTACTAAAGATGATGGTACAGAAGGAAGCATTCCTTGGAGTGAAATAGGAAAGATTGGAGATATAATCCTCCTTGGAAAATTACCTATTCCACAAGGAAATCAACCGGGAAAATGTCCTATTTGTGGTTTTGAAAATAGTGAAGGTTCAAAATTTTGCGAAGAGTGCGGGGCAAAACTACAGTAATTTTTAAGTTAAAATAATCAAGTGTGAAAAGACGTGAAAATTATTGGCTAAGCGATTAATCTCAAAAAACGTAATCAAGGACCTAGTAATTGTAGCTGTTGGTGTAATTATAATTTGGATTGGGTTACAAGTTGTTTTTGGAACTGAAAATCCATTTTATGTTGTAGCAAGTGGGAGTATGATTCCTGCATTACAAGTTTATGATGTTTTAATTGTGCAAGGTCACGTTGACTTTGAGGATGTTCAAATTGGAGATATTATTGTGTTTGATAGACCGTCAGGACATGACAGGGTAATAGTACACAGAGTTGTTTCAATTACAAATGAGGATCCCAAAACAATTAGAACAAAAGGAGACAATAATGTGGCCTCAATTCCAGGAACAGACTTTCCAATTACAAAGGAAGAATATATTGGAAAAGTTGAATACATTATTCCCCAAATTGGATATGTTACCCAGATTTTAAAACCACCAATTAACTATATTCTGATTGTTTTAGTAATTGGGGTAATGATAGTAAAAGAAATTATCAAGAGGAAAAATGTAAAGGAACTCTCTTTAAGTGATCCTCTTGATAAAAAGGAACCTGACAAATCAGCAGATTTTTCAGATCTCGATAAATTAAAAAAGGATTCGGAATATTCTGAACATTCTGATTCATCAGTTCCTGAAGAGGAAAATGATGAAGTTAAAAAGGATGAAAAAAAATCAGACAAGAAAAAGTCAGACGATACCAAAAATTAGTTATAAAATTACCGCGAAAGTATCAGGCCGTATCTAGATTAGAGAATCTTTGGTTTTGAAAATTCTATTAAAATATTCTGATGATTCTGCTGGTTCCTCAACATCGTTTGTAATTCCAGCTAAATTCTTGGCAAGATTTTTTTTAAAACCCATTTGCATTTGTCTTTGAATTTGAATTCTTTGTGCTTGTGGTGAACCAGCTCCATGCATGGATTCGGTAAGGTATCCTACTGCATTTCTACCTAGAGTCATGTTTTCAATTAATCTTAATATCCTCATTCTATTTTCCACATCTACACCTTCTCTTCCTGCCAAGAATTTTTTGAGTAATGGACCTGCCACTGGATGTCTAAAGTCTTTCTCAGATGGAAGCGTTACAACTAGTCCTCCAGCGATGTCTTGAGCAAGTCTGCTAATTTCATAAGGGAAACGTGTTACGTTGTGCTTACAAACCTGTGCAAGCATGTCTTCATTTAGATAAACGCCAGATTTCATTTTATGTCCCATGTAAGAAGAGGCTATTCCTGCAGCAAATATTGTTTCATTTAGGTGAGTCATTTCAATAATTTTGTCTTTGATATGAGATACTTTTGGTACACCATTATAATCAGCAATTGTTGCGGCAGCTCCAATTAGTACGTCACCAAGTCCTGTTTTGCAAACATAACTTCGTCGGTGATAACAAGTAAATCGTTCAACAAGCATTGCTGCAAATTCGTATTCTCCATGCATGAAGACCTTATCCCAAGGAATGAATACTCGATCTAAAATTATTAGTGCTTCTTGTCCACCAAACTTTGTATTTCCATCATCAATTTCACCTTCCTCCATACTTCTTGTGTCACAGGACTGTCTACCATAGATGTAAGTTACTCCTTTTGCATCTGCGGGTATTGCACCAACTACTGCCCAATCTTTGTCATTTTCAGTCAACCTAATTGTTGGCATTAAAATTATCCAATGTGAGTTAATACAACCAGTTTGATGGGCTTTAGCTCCAGAAACATAAATGCCCTTTTCATCCTTATCTACAATCCTTGTAAACAGATCTGGATCAGTTTGTTCGGCAGGTCCTTTACTTCTGTCACCTTTTGGATCAGTCATAGCTCCACCGATTACGAGATTATCCTTTTGAACCATTTTAACAAATTCTAAAAATCGTTGATGATAATCTGTTCCATGTTTTTCATCTATTTCATATGTAGTTGAGTGTAAGGAATTTAGTGCATCCATTCCAACACATCTCTGAAAACAAGTTCCTGTGTTTTGGCCCAACGTTCTTTGCATTTTATTTTGCATTACCAAGTCATGGGCGCTTTCAGCAATATGTAAAAATCTGTTAATTTTTAATCCTGTAATTGAAGAATCGGCAGATGCTAATTCTTCTTCTCTTACTGCAAGGTCATAGGTTTCTGCTACTGCGTTTATTGAAGGTCTAATCATTGGATGGTCAACTGGTTCTTTTACTAATTCACCAAAGAGGTAAATCTTGAGATCTCGGCCCCTAAGACTTTCAATGTAGTCATTTCCTGTTCTAATGGTGCTTAGGCGCTCAACGTTTGCCATAATACGGCTTCCTTGAACTTGTATAAAAATTCTAGATCAAAAAGTAAAAAACCTAGTAAACTTTAGGCGATCAAAGACCGATTCTAACATCAAGTATTCTACAACCTTTTCCTTTATCAAGTACAAGAACAGGATTCATGTCCAATTCTTTGATTTCTTTAAAGTCAGTAACCAATTGAGACAATCTTTGGATGCATTCAGACAATTTTGCAATATCTGATGGTTTTTCACCTCTAACACCTTGTAGAAGTTTTTGGGTTTTAATTTCCGATATCATATCATCTGCTTCTTTATTGGTTACAGGAGCCAACTTGAATGTAACATCTTTAAGAACTTCAACATAGATTCCACCCATTCCAAGCATAATGACTGGCCCAAACCCAGGTTCTAATTTTGATCCTATTATCATCTCTTTACCGCCCTTAACCATTTCTACAATTAGGACTCCTTTGATCTCGGCTTTTTTGTTGTATTTTTTAGCATTTTTTATTATTGTTTTAAAAGCGTCTTTGATTTCTTTGTCATTTGTAAGATTAACTTTTACTCCGCCTGCATCTGATTTGTGAATTATTTGAGGAGAGGCGATTTTCATAACAACAGGATAACCAATTTTGTTTGCAATCTTAATTGCTTCTTTTTCATTTTTGGCAAGAGCACTTGAAGGTAGCGGCATCCCGTATGCCTTGAGAACTTCAAGACCTTCTTCTTCCAAGAGATTTGGTCGTTTTTCTTTTTTGACCTTGTCAAAAATTTTTTTTGCTTTTGCTTTGTTTACTTTAAATTTTGTAACTGTTCCTTGTGATTTATTAATCCAGTTTGAAAATTTTATCATCGCAGCTAGTGTTCTTATCGCACCTTCAGCATACGTATAGTATGGAACATCGCCTTTAGCTAAAATTTCTCTATTTGTAATTCCTTCATCTAATCCCATCAAACTTGCAAGCATTGTTTTTTTGTATTTTTTTGACATTGCAACAATAACTTCTGCAAGCTTATCGTAATTCAAAGTTCCAGAAGGAGTACACATGGAAATTACGGAGCCAACTTTGGGATGCTTTAGTACTCTATCTAAAACATTATGAAATCTATTGAAATCTGCATCCCCTACAATATCTACGGGATTTCTGGAGCTTCCCCAAGGTGGAATTACAGAATCAATTTTTGGTCGGATACTATCAATTTTTGCCATTTTAACACCTAATTTAGAACAAGCATCCGTGGAAATGATGGCAGGTCCTCCTGCATTGGAAACAATAACTAATTCTCCTCCAGAGGGAAGTGGTTGTTTTGAAAATGCAGTTGCATAATCAAATAGTTCTTCCATAGTATCAACCCTGATAGCACCTGATTGTTTTAGCAAAGCATCATAAATCTCATCAGAACCCATTAGAGCTCCTGTGTGAGACATTGCAGCTTTTGCACCTTCAGGGCTACGGCCTGATTTTAAAACTAAAACTGGCTTTTTGAGTTTTCGAGTAATATTTTTACATTCTTTTAGGAACTCTTGACCATTTCCCATGTCTTCAAGATACATTACAATTACCTTGGTTTGTTTGTGAGAAGCTAACATCCTTAAAACATCTACTTCACTCATTACTGCTTTGTTTCCCATACTAATTACAGCAGAAAAACCAATACCTTGGGCACTTGCATCTTCTACAAGAGCTGCACAAATTGCACCACTTTGAGAAACTAATGCAATTTTTCCAGATTTTGGTGTAATTTTTAAAAATGTAGAGTTCATCATTGTTTTTGGATCTAAATTCATGACCCCAAGACAGTTTGGTCCGATTATTTGAATTTTGTATTTTTTTGCAATATCTTTTAGTTCTTGTTCTCTCTTTGCACCTTCTTCATCAACTTCTTTGAATCCTGCAGTAATGATAATAACTCCCTTAATCTTTTTCTTTCCACATTCTTCTAAAACAGTAGCAACCAATGTATTTTTTATTACAATAACTGCAAGGTCAACTGGTTTAGGAATATCCATCACACTTTTGTATGCTTTTTTGTAAAATACGGTCTCCCGTGTAGGACTTACAGGATAAACAGAGCCTGTAAAACCATTCATAATATTTGATGTTATTGTGCTTCCAACGCTACCTCTCTTATCAGATGCACCAATTATCGCTATTGATTTTGGAGAAAGGAAAACAGACTCGGCCACTTTTTAGAGGTAATAGATTTTCTATAATAAAGTTATTCATAGAAATTTGTGATCTGTTATTTTTTCTAGCTTCCCAACATTTTACCTGCAAGGTTTTCTTTTCTTGGAACCCAAGTAAGAGTTAGATTTGAAAATTTTCCTATAAGAAGCCAAGCCTCTTGGGCAAGAGTTCGAAGTTGTTCGTTGTTTATAGCAAATTCATGATTTAATTGAGATACAGTATTTTTTGAATCACTAAAAATAACAATTTCTTCTTGAGAATTTTCAAATTTTTTTAGAACGCTAATTATTGCCAGGTATTCAGCTTGATTATTTGTAAGATTTGGTTTTTTCTCATAAGAAGATTCACCTGTTTCATTTACAAAATAGCCATACCCGCTATTTTCTCCTCCCGATCCATCAACATATACATTAATTGTCATTTCTATACACTCTTGTCAATTTCACACTCAAATTTACTACTATCATATAGATAATTGTAGATATAACTTGTGATACTATAGAAGCCAAATAAGGATCATAATTTATGGTCAAAAAGTAATATTGTAAAATCCATCGAGCGATAGTATATACAACTTCAGCAATTCCAAGGGAGGTAACTATTTTAATTAAATCATGTCTGAGCTTTTCCTTATCTAACTTTCCAGATTCAAGATAGTATTTCTTTCTATTATCTAAATAAAATAAAATTCCAAAAGTCGAAAAATAAAATGCATAATCACCAATCAAAGTATAAGTGGTGTTTAGGTAATCTTCTTGTTCCTCTAAAATTTGAGCTATGACTGCTGAAAAAGTAATTGATACTGCAAATGCGATTAGAATATTTTTATTTAATTTTAAAAATTCTGATACCACTAGTTGTCTAAAGTATTACTACAATTAAACTAAGATTAATCCAAAGTAATTTTTAGGAAAATTAATAACCCTACCAACTCGGCAATTCCTACTCCTAACATGTATGGAAATATTTCGTGTGAGAAGAGCTGGTCATGTGAGAAATAAGCTAATCCTCCAATAATGTTATGCAAAAACAACATACTTGTTACTACTATCATTCCAAGTGGAAGCTGTGCCTTTGTTTTTCCGTACATTTTTCCAAAAATGAAAATTAAAACTCCAAGGACTGCCATATTTGCAATTGATACAATAGATAACACTAGGGAGGTAGATTCCATTTAGAGAGAGAAACCTCCTGAGTGTTTATTTACTTTTGTCCAATTTTGTTGCAATTTCATTAAATGTCTCCATGTTAACTTCTAAAAACGTAGAAATGAAGTAAGTAACTCCATATTTTTCTCCAAACTTTGTAATCAAATTATTTTTCTCTAAAATCTTTATGTGATGCTGAATTGCTTTATAATCTAAATCTAGTTCTTTGGCTAACTGATTTATGTTTAAGGGGTTTTCCCTTAAGGAAAAAATGATTTTCAATCGATTTAATCCACCTCGTGAACCTGCAAAAACAAACCAAAGAAGCCTTTTTGCGTCTGGATCATTTGCCATTCGTTACCTTACCCTGTAATTTTAGACTAAAATGTATTGTTTGATAAATACAAAAATCTCCTAGAAAGTATAAAATAGATAATTGAGTAATTTTATGTGGTAAAGACCTTTGATGTTAAACTATGATGCTCCATTATATAGGCCTCCTTCAGAAGCTAGGTCTCTAATTTTTCAAGTAACTTTAGGATGTTCATTTAATGAATGCTCATTTTGTGATATGTATAGGTCAAAAGAATACTCTGAGAGACCTTGGGAAGAAATTAAATTAGAAATTGATATGATGGCAAAACAGCTCCCAGACACTACTAGAGTATTTTTAGCAGATGGAGATGCAATAAATCTTGATGCAGACTATATGGTAAAAATCGTGAAATATATCTATGAAAAATTTCCAAACCTTGAGAGAATTTCTTGTTATGCAATGCCAATGAACCTTCTAAAGAAAACTCCAGAAGAGTTGGAAAAAATGTACAAGGCAGGATTAACAATGCTGTATCTAGGAATTGAAACTGGCTCAGATATTGTATTAAAAAAAGTAACCAAAGGTGCAACATCGAAAACCATAATCAAAGCTGTAAACAAGGCAAAAGAAGCAGGATACACTATGTCTTGTATGATTATCTTAGGACTTGGTGGAAAGAAATATTCAAAAGAACACATTCAAGGAACTGCTGAAGTAATTAATGCATGCTCACCTCAGTACGTGGGAGCACTAACTTTGTATCTTGAAAATGGAATAAAAGACGAATTTTTGCAAAAATATAATGGTGAATTTATAAGATTAAATGATGATGA
Organism: Nitrosopumilaceae archaeon; assembly: GCA_028279545.1. GTDB lineage: Archaea > Thermoproteota > Nitrososphaeria > Nitrososphaerales > Nitrosopumilaceae > Nitrosomaritimum. The sequence goes on along the minus strand of JANQNN010000012.1, from coordinate 123,805 downwards.
GGCATTAAAGGAGTTGGAAGACCTACTAACTAATATAGAAACAAAAGAAGAAATTGTTTTTAGAGCAAACCATGGTTCAAATGCTTATACAATAAAGGGTACTTTCCCACAAGATAAAGAACAAATGCTTAATCAAATTAGATGGATTAAAGAACATCCAGAAGTTGCAAGGCCTCAGGGTTTAAGAGGATTTTAAATTAAATTATTTTGATTTAGATATACTACCTTGAAAATAGTCACAAAATAATCTCCGTCAAAAATTTTTGTTTTTTGATTGTTTTCTACATTCAAAACTCTAAATTTGTAAGTGTAACTTCCGTCATCTTTTACATCTGTCTGGGCAAAGTGTACTGCCTCATCATTTTTATAAATTTGAATAATTACAGGATATCCTGGAACAAAATTTCCTATTTTACCCTCTACAAAACCCCAAGGCAAGGAATTGTCCTCAGGTGCATGGAATAAGAGCGTAGTTTTCTCCAAACCCATTATTCCGTTTATTGGAGTATATTCGGTTTCTGAGTTATGGAGGTGATCATTTATTAGAACTTGGCCAAGATGAGGGTGTGCAAAACTTATAGCTGTTGTGGAAAAAACTACAATTAGACTAAGAAAAATTATTGCATAAAATTTGGAGTATGTCATATTTTAATTAAATTTTTGAAGTGATTTAATAATTACTACTAAAGTTGGTTGATAACTTGTTTTAGATTTTCTGGCAAGTCTGGTAATTCAGTATGACTTTCATTGTTTTGGAGGATTTCTGGTCCAATCCTGCGGACTTTTTGCGTTCCAATTAATGTGTCAATATTTCTTTGAATATCTTTTTCTGATAAAATTGATTTTAATTTTTCAAAAAGAACTTCTTCTTTTTCATATTTTTTTATGGCATATTGAACAAGTATCATCTTTTCATCCATTGAATAATCTGTCATGTTTAATTTCCAATCCTTTCATTATAAAAAACATTACCAGATTAATTGAAAATCTTCTTTAAATCTTTAAAATTTGGAATTCCTGAAAATTCCAATTTATCATTTATCACCAATCCTGGTGCGGTAAATATTGGATATTTTTTTAAATAATCAGGTTTTATGGAAACGTCTATCAAATCGTAAGATACCCCAAGTTTATCCAACATTTTTTCAAGCTTGTTGCAATTTAAACAACCAAGAGTAGTAAGAATTTCTATTTTCATGATTCTATGAACTGTTCTGGATTTTTTTCAAAAGCCCATTTGCATGTTGCACAACAAAAATGATATTGCTTTCCTTTGTGGAAAAGTGTATCACCTTTGTCTATTTCCATCCCACAAACAGGATCTTTCATAATAGCTGTTCTCTTTTCTTGGTAAAATACCATATGATGGGAAATATTATCAAACCTGCTAGAAAAATGGGAACTATTTCTTGTGGAATTATTGTATCATAATCATGAAGATGCTCACCCATATGGAATTCAGGTGGGATTGGCGAAATTGAAACTAAATTATTCCATGCCAGATGGATGATGGTTGATTCATACCATTCATGGCCCCCAGGAATTCCTTGAATTATTAAAAATGATCCAATTACAATTAACATCCATCCAGTTATTTTTTCAATATTCTCTCGTTTTGAGGTCAGACTTTTTGTTGAATTTATTCCCACAATGGCAAGGACTGATAACAAAATTAACGGAATGGCTCTTCCAACCCCATGGACCAAACCAAGACTTGCACCTACCTCAGCACTTCCAGTACCTGCAACATAAATTAAAAGCCAGTAAAACATCGGGTTTGGGCAACCAACTCCGGCATTTCCTAATAAAAGACCCATGAAGAAGGATTTTGAATAATCACCTCTTTCTTGAATAAATTTTGGCGTTCCAGAGTATGATGGAAGTTTTAAATCCAATAATTTAATTTGTGATAGTCCAAAAAGAAATGCTGCTATTCCTGCAACCAAAAACATGTACATGGAGATTTGATCAAGTTCTGTAGTTTGGCCTAAAACCCCAATTCCTAATCCATAAAACATTATTGTTATGGTAAGACCTGCACCAAACAAAGCGGCCATAGAAAGTCCTTTTTTTCCACCTTTACCCATGCTCAAGGGAACAATAATGAAAACAAGGGGAAGCGTACAAGGCAAAACTATCATTGAAAGTCCAGCAAGATAGGAAATAACTAACCAAGATGGATATGACAATTCCTGTCCAGCACCAACTGCTACATCAAAAGTAACTCCCAATATTCCTCCAACAAAAATTAATGAAAATAAAATAAAAATTACAAAAACAAGGGTCTTTTTCACTTCAATTGTACTTGACACATGTTGAATGATTTCTTCAAATATTTAATCTGACCATTCGTTTAATTCCAAAGATGAAAAAATAAGAAAAATAGTTTATTGTAACTTCGAATTATGATAGTTTTAGGCTTAATTCCTCCCCATTGTCGATGGGAATTGTAACTGATCTAATGTTTGGGTTTTTTCTTACGTGTTCCAGATAAGGAGTGCTAAATTTTTGAAATCTTTCTGGAAATAAAATATTATCGGCTCCAATAATTCCTCCAGGCCTTAGCATAGGAAGAACCGTATCAAAATACTGGATATACCTTTCTTTGTCTGCATCAATAAAAACAAAATCAAAGAATTCTTCAAAACTAGAATTATCTGCCATTTCTGATAAAATTTGTAAAGCATCTCCATGTCTTATTTCAACTAAATTATAAACACCTGCATCCTCAAAATTCCGTTTAGCCCTTTCAATTTTTTTTATATCTTGATCAATAGTAATTATTTTTCCATCTTTTTGATTGGATATTGCATCGGCAAACCAAATACCTGAATACCCAACAGACATGCCAATCTCAAGGATTTTTTTTGCTTTCATATTTTGCAAGAGTATATTATAAAAAATACCTGTGTTTCTTCCAATAGCTAAAACTTTTTCAGAATTTAAAATTTCTCGTGGGTTTTCTTGTTCAAATTTTTCTTGTTTTTCTATTCTTTCTAATACTGAATTAATTTTTGATTCAGGCATAAAATAAGGGGAAAAAACTATTCTAAAATCCTTTGGGTTATGAAAAATTTTTTTTTGAAATATCAAAAATTTGTTTTAGTTTTTCAGATGCCTCCTGGGGAGAAAATTTCAATAAATCATTCCATTGAATTTTAACTCCTTTCCAACCCAAAGTATTCCATCTTCCTATTGGTAGGTTTTCTTCTAAAATTTTTTCATTGAAAGGATACGGATTCATGTAAACATAAGGTTCTAAATTGTCCTTGTCACCTGGAGAAATTCCAGTGCCAATTTGTTCATCAGCATTTCCCGTAAACCACTCTAGTGAAAAATCAAAATGATGTGGCCAAAGATGAATTTGTGTAAAATCCTCTCGCAGAGTCATTCTAAACAATTCCAAAATTTCTATTGAAATTTTTGCAAAATCTCTATACGAAGAAAGAAATTCTGCAGTTGTGTTTTCAAGGTTTGTCTGTGGTATTTTTAGACCAAAATTTTTTACAATTTTTTCAAATTTTTCCTCAATATTCTCGTTAAAAAGATCAATAAAGTAACCTTTCTCGTCATGAAAGTACAGAAGCTGTCCCGTTAACAAATGAATTTTTATTTCCGTTTTGTTGTTTATTAGACCAGTTGTAATTTCGTCATTTTTAAAATAGAGTGACTGGTTACCATAATGAGGTAATTCTTCAACAAGTTGTTGCTTTAGCTCGCTAATTGCAATACATATTTTTTGAAATGAAGATAATTCTTGTAAATCCATATAACTTCTAGATTTTTCCAGTTGAAATGTCTACCTGAAGTAAATTTGGTCAAAAAATTTCAATTGTAATGTAAAGCATAAGACAAAGTCGAATTCTTTAAATATGAAAATCATACAATATCATTTAATGGCAAAAAGAATTACCATAATGATCGATGATGACTTGGACAAAAAGTTGAGATTAATCCAGGCAAAAGAAATTCAAAATACCTCTAGTTCAGTCAGCTATTCAGGCACGCTTAACAAAGTATTACGAAATAGTCTTAAAAAATAATTTTTTAATTTTGAAAATTTTTTCTTCCTTCTTTTAGAGGTATCCATACAAATTTGTAAAATGATTTATCTACTTGAAAAAAGTGAGACTCTTAATGACAAAACCAATTCCAGATGGATTTCATACTACTACACCTTCGTTAGTGGTAAGTAATTCAAAAGAAGCGATAGAATTTTACAAAAAAGCCTTTAATGCACATGAAATTTACCAGATGCCTGCTCCAGATGGAAAAACCATGCATGCAATGGTGCAGATTGGAGATTCTTTTGTTATGATGTCTGATGAATTCCCAAACATGGGCTCTAAATCACCTTCAACATTAGGTGGGACAGCTGTTACACTTCATCTGTATGTAGATGATGCAGACAAGATTTTCAACCAAGCAGTTGAAGCAGGAGCTACAGTGGCTATGCCAATAATGGATGCTTTTTGGGGTGATAGATTTGGTTCCATAATTGATCCTTTTGGTCATTCATGGGCAATAGCAACACATCAAAAAGATGTATCACCAGAAGAAATGAGAAAAGCAGGTGAAGAAGCCTTTGCTAATATGGCAAAGCAATAATTTTTTTATTTTCAACCAGTTTTAGATTTACAAAATTTAAGGTTCTGTAGGAATTTGGATAAATGGTGTTCCGCCTTCTCCTACAACAACTGGTAGTTTTCCATTCCAAGCTTGTGTTTTAAGCCACTCTAAATAAAATGGATTTTCTGACAAGGCTTGGTTGATAATGTTTATTGCTTCAGCTTCACCGGAAGCTTCGGCAATGTTTGCTGCAGCAAGACCTTCAGCTCTTGCTTCAAGCTGTTTTGCTTCAACTTCAATTCTTAAGAGATCATTCTCTGCTTTTTTGGCTTTTTGTTCTGCTTCTACTTTTGCTTCAATTGCTCTATCGAATAGTTGAGAGAACTGAAAATTAGTAATTGAAACAACATCAGTATTGATGTTATACTCTGCAAGTCGTGATGTTATTTCTTGTTCAATGTCTGATTTTACCTGAGACCTTTTGGTGATTAATTCTTCAGCATTATACCTTGCCGTAACTTGTTTTACAACTTCTTCTACGGCGGGTTGAATAATTCTACTTTCATATTCTAATCCAACTTCTTTGAAAAGTGTGTGAACTGAATTGGGTGATGGTCTATAGTTTACCGTTACTTCTGTTGAAACAGTTTGAAGGTCTTTTGATGCAGATGATGTCTCTTTTACATATTTCAAAGTTCTAACTTCCATACTTACTACAGAATCCTGAAATGGAACCACAAAATGGAGTCCCTCTTCTAATGGTGGAACATTAGTATCAACTGCATTCCAATGACGTAATACTCCTCTAAATCCAGCATCTACTATTTGGACAGATGCTGCAACTAAAACTCCTATAACAATTAGCACTATAATTCCAAGAACAATGCCTTTACCAACATTTAGATTAACATTTCTCTGTTGGCTTCTAAATCTGGACATTTTACTTTTTATTTGCAAATGCCATAATTATATTATTGTAAAAAGGGAAGATTTGAAAATAATAATTTAATTACCTGCAAATCAACTTTTAGAGGGTTGGCAAAAAGCAAACAAACGGTATTTTTTTCCTTTTTAATTTTAATAGTATCAGGGCTGGCTTTGGCAACCTATGTTTCGGCTCAAGAAGAATCTCAAATTCCAGCCTGGATAAAAACTGCCGTAGGTTTTTGGGTAAACGATCAAATTTCTGATAAAGAATTCCTTGATGCTATCCAATATTTTGTTGAAAATGAAATGATAAAGGTTCCTTCTCAAAACTCAGATGATAAGGTCTTAATTGAAAACTTACAAACACTGCAATCCGAGATTAATATGAAAATTGAACAATCTCGTGAGGTAGTTAACCTTCCTCAAATCCAAGAAACACTTGCTGAATCAAACGCTGCCTTTTCAAACACTGATTTTCCAGAAGAGATAATCCAACAAGTCGATAAGAGATGGCAATCAAGTGATCCTGAGGTGCCAAATTCAATTGCATATAATTTAATTCACAACTCAGCAGCAAATTTGCTTCGTTCAATAATGGATGCTGACCAAAAATCAGAAAGTCAATTCAAGTATGCTGAAATTTTTGTTACAAATCAATTTGGAGCAAATGTAGCTCAATCACACAAAACTTCTGATTATCGACAAGACGATGAGCTATGGTGGCAAAAAGCAATGCAAAATGGTTTATTTTTATCTGAAGGAGGATTTGATGAAAGTGCTGGTGTTTATGCAAGTGATATTGCAATTAGAATATTAGATGAGGACGGTAATTTTGTTGGAGTCCTTAAAGCAGTGATAAATGTTGAATCAATAACAAAAGAATCACCCTAAAACCCAAATTTTTATCATTAAATTATTCTATCCAAAGAAATGATTCGTTCCAACTGTCATATTGGTTTATGACACTCTCTAATGCATAAATTCTATAAAATTCATTTTGTTTTACGCTAAGAATTCAAAAAGGTAAGAAAAAAATGATAAAAATAAAATTTCCAATGTTTACTCGAGTTTTTTTTGGATTAATACTTTTATCAATAATATTTATTCCAACTAACAGTTCCTTTGCAGCAGAAACAAAATTACCAAATTGGGTTTTTGTTGTGTATGAATTCTGGTATGATAAGGAAATATCAGATACTGAACTAATTGATGCACTTAATTATCTAATTGAAAAAGATGTTATCCACTTGTCATTACATGGAGATTATGACTTTAAATCCAATTTCATCTTAACTTTATTAAATCAAGATTATCTTCAGGCCAAAGAGGATTATTGTGAAGATAATTGGTACATTACTGGATATTTCCTACCAGTAGAATCAGATTATAACGATAGGGAAATAATGATTCATGTAGAGGGACAAACCAAACAATATTCCTTGGAATTTGTGAATGATGTAAGAATAGAAGGATGGGGTAGAACTAATGATGGAGATTATTTAGGATGGCATTCTCAAAGTTTTCATTTAAGTGAAATTCCATTAGATGCTTTTGGAAAAGAACTAGTAGTTGGAAAAATTGCTGTTGATCCAAGAATCATAGAGTTTGAAAGCAAAGTTGTTATTCCATCACTTGTTGAGCCTTGGAATGAGATTGTACTACAGGCAGAGGATGTTGGTGGAGCCATTAAAGGAAAACATATTGATGTCTATACAGGAGAAGGCAAGGCAGGAGAACAAGAAACAATGAGAATTACAGGACACAATAATTCAGTTTGTGTCCTTGATTAAAAAAATAAGAAATAAGTAGAGATTATTCTACTGTTATTGTTCCTTCCATCCATGGATGCAACTGACAATAGTAGTCATACACTCCTGCAACATCAAATGTATGCTCATATTCATCACCACCCGACATGAAGCCGCTGTCAAATCCATTTGGAGCATCTACTCCAATTGCATCAGCGTCTGCACTTCCAGAAGTTACAGTATGAGGCAAAGTATCAGAATTCAACCAAGTTACCGTTGTTCCAGCACCTACTGTGATATCACCTGGCATGTAGCACCAATCTTCTACTTCACATCCAGGAACTGCCGTACCTTTTGGCATGTCAATAGTGTTTGGTGGTAGATCTTTCATTACGGGAACACCACCATTGTCAGACATTTCGGCTAGGGCTGCAAGTTCTGCTTCTTCAACAACTTCTTGAATTTCATGAATTGCATGTTCTGCTGAGACATTTCCAGTTTCATATATGATTAGCTGTACACCAACATCTTCAATTAGATCAGAGGAAACGTAGAGGTCAACAAAGCCATCATGTACCCCTGTGATTCCATTAATTGTTTCATCAGAAGAGATATCATTCAGTTCAAACTGGTATGTGTATTCTTCCACAGCACTAATAAATTCAGGATTAACATTTTGTGGCTCAGCAGTCAAGTGAACTGCTTCAACTGCATCTGCTCCTGATAGTTTACCAGCGTTGATTAAGCTGATTGTCTCATCTACTGCCTCGATTAGATCAGAGGTAATGTAGAGGTCAACAAAACCCATGTGTGTTTCCTTGATTCCATCAATTGCTTCATCAGCTGAAATCTTATCCAACTCGAACTTGTGGATGACCTCATCTAATGCTGCTTGGTATTCAGGATTAACATTTTGTGGCTCAGCAGTCAAGTGAACTGCCTCAACTGCTTCTTCTACATTTAGCATTCCTGAATTGTACAAACTGATTTTTTCACCAACACCAGAAACTAATTCTGAAGAAATCCTTGCCATTTCGTATGCCTTATGAATTTCAACAATTTCATCTAGTGCTTCTTCTGCAGAGATTTTACCTAACTCATACTTGTGAATAAAAACATCTAGCTGTGCTGGAAATTCTTCATCAACATTATGGGAAGAAACGTAAACAGATTTTACTTCATGTTTTTCATGATGTTCTTCACTTGATGATCCACCAACTTGTGATAGGAAAGATGAAACCCAATTTGCCTCATAAGCTTCTTTACCACCTGGGTATTCAGAACAAAACATTAAGCCACAGATATCAGTGGAAGCTTCAGCATTTGGTATTGTAGCTGAAAAGCTAAATGCACCTGTGAATAATATCGCAGTCAAAAATACAACCAGGTTGGTTTTTGAGTTTGTCATTGAAAATATCGGTGATGGGTCCTTACTTAATTGGGATCCAAATTCTATTGTTTTAGAATAATTCTCTAGAATATGTTTATGAATTTATGATTTTTTCAAGCTAATAGTATTAATCAGTATGATTTTCAAATTTTCCAAAATTTCTTGATTTTTTTAGGTCAAGTTTAATTTTGTAATCTTGTTTTCTAGGTCTTGTTCGCAATTTGTTTCCACAACAAGGACAAAATATGCCAGTCCAATTCAAAAAAATATCACAAATCTGACATCTCTTCTGACCATTTCCATAACGGGATGACGGTCCATTCTTTTTAGCCTTGTGCTGTTCACATAGTTCTTTACAAGTCATTGCATTTCAAATGATTATGAGTTTGTGAATTTTCAATATTTTTACAACATTTACAGATTGTAGATACTATCAAACTACAATCGGGACATTTTTTGTATTCTGTTTTTTCACAGCCGCAAATACGACAAAGTTCGTCTTTCATTTCGTTTTTAAAAAATAAAAAATCAGTTATTTTGAAATAACTGAAAGAAGTGGCATTGCATCCCACCGATACAAATAACTAGTTAGTACTTTGGTGCATACGTTGTTGTATTTTTCAAAAAACTCTTTTGCTTCATTCTCAGTTGCTTCAAATACAGTCATAGCACCAGTCTCGTTATCCAATGGACCAGACCACATTATTTTTCCTTTAGATTGCCATTCATCTACAAGAGCTGATACGCTAGGAATAATTTGTTCTAGGTCTTGAGGATTTGTATTTTCTTTAGTGTTAGTTACAAGTACCCAAGGATTTGTTTCTTGTTGGCTCATGATAGAGCATTCACAATTTTGATTTTAAACATAAGGTTAATTTTATTTTCTTGTTACAAAAATTTAAAACAAAAACCGATAATCTACATGTTTTAAAATCATAGAATAACATTGTAAAAAATTAGTCAGTCTTAATTACAAAGAATGTCTTTTGGTTTTTGGTCTTGCTTTGGTATCTGTCATAATTACAAGTCTTTCAAGGCCTCAGTCATTGGAAAAATTGGAATCTCTAATAGGTATTCATCCCTGACCATGGAAGAATTGCTATTGGCATTTAGGGTCATCAACCAATTTTTCCAATGAATTTTTTCTGATTTGTAAAGTTCATTTCCGTTTTGGTCATTTTTTTGATGCAAGACTAAATCTGGAATAATATAGTTAGCGACCTTAATTTGTATGCAAATGTTTTCTGAAATGTGGACCAAAAGATTGGTTGTACTGGATGGAGTTATGATGGCTGGTCAGGTACCTTTTACCCAAAAAAGCTACCAAAATCCCAATGGTTGCAGTACTATTCAGAGATTTTTCCCATAACTGAGATTAATTCTACCTATTACAAAATACCGAACCAAAGCACTACCAAAAAATGGGACTCTGATACTCCTGATTCTTTTAAATTTACTGCAAAATTTCCCGCAGTAATAACACATGAAAACAAATTAAAAAATGTAAAAGAGCATGTTTTTCACTTTTTATCGGCTTTTTCTCCTCTAGTTGAAAAAGTTCTTGCCCTTGTTTTACAACTTCCTCCATCACTTACATTTCAAGAAGCAAAACCTAGACTCGAAGAACTGTTTTCATATTTACCTCCTGATTTCAAATATCCAATCGAAGGACGCCATACCTCATGGTTTACAGATGAGGCCTTGGAGTATCTAAAAGATAACAACCATTGTCTAGTATGGAACGAAATTCAGGGCATACAAAATCCAGCCAAAATCACCTCAGATTATGTCTATTTACGGTTAATTGGAGACAGATCAATTCCGGACTCAGAGTTTGGAAAAGTTAGCATCAATAAAACCCAAATTATTGAAAAATGGGCACAAAAAATTCAAAAATTAGACCTTAAAGTAAAATCTGCGACGATCATGACAAATAATCACTTTGAAGGATTTGCCCCATCTACTGCAAACACCCTAAGGATGAAACTTGGATTAAGTCAATTGATTTGGGAAGAAGAAAAACAAACAAAACTGGAATTTTAATTCTCAAATGGTTCTAGTATAGACTTGCAACACTCATCAAGTAGTTGAGAATATTTTTTTGCATCATATTTTGCTGCAAACTCTATTGGTACAACACGTTTTGAGATTTTTCTAGAGTAATCATTTATCACATAACGAATTTTTTGTTCTGGTGCAATGTCACGTCCTTCCCATAATATCACCTAGTGTTGTGGAATAGTTTCAAGTGTATCATTATCTAGCAATATTGATTGGGTTTGTCCTGAGTTATCAATATGAGCAGATAATGCATCGTAGCTTTGCTTTATTGTAATAGTCTTTGAAAATAGCTGTAATAATATTTGATCAAATGCAGTTGGCATTCCTAATGATACAACAACTAGACAATTCTGAATTTTTTTTAGAGAATGTATTACTGTTTTTAGTATTTGTTGCATTTCATTTGGATTAAGATAAGGATCGTTTGTAAAAAAGTGAAGTAGATGCGTTATTATAACAATTTTTGTGTTGTATTGTTTTATTGCATTATGTAATTCATTTACAATTAGATTTGCAAGCTGATATACGGTAAATATTCTACATGAAATTATTCCAGACAGAATTTTTTTTATATCTAGTCCATATTGTTGTGCAAAATCAACACATTGATACAAGTCAGAACTATTAGCACCATCAATTAACAATACTTTGGAATCAAGACCACCATATCTGCATGGAAGTTGTGCTCTAACGCATAACCGTTCTACTAGTTTTTGAGTGTGGATTCCAGCAAGACAGATTTTTTGATCAGGTGTAAGAAAATGTAAAACTGAATCAATCTTGTCAATATCAAATGTAATCTTTGGTAACTGTGATGCTTTTTGAAATACAACTGTAGGAGAGTGTGATTTGTATCGTACTTGCCTGTGTTGTAATGAATCACTCAAAAGTGTGCCACAAAATGGACATGGCTCAATACTATGAACTAGATGAACCTCAGAATCTAGTTTTTTAAGATCGTTATTGCAATGTCCACAATAATACTGTAGTGCTTTTTTCACTTTATTTTATGCGTGAATCTGGCTTAATAGGGCAGGTTAGAACAGAATACCCCGATCAAAAATTTTAGGTTCAGATTTTACGTCTTATTGCAACAATTGCCATGGCAGGTATTCCAACATACATTCCAAGATTTAGAAGAATCAAACTAATTCCATAACCTAAAACCTGAGATTCAGTCTCCAAATCTACATGGTTCAATAGCGATAAGCTTGAAATCATTGGTGTGATGGCAATCTTTACAGTTTCTTTGAATAGGGGGTTTTTACGCTCAAAATCTGCTATTTCAGGGCTAAAGGAGTAGTAAAATTCGTTGAACGAGGTCATAAAAGACTGTCCTGATTGTGTTTGAAGTAGTTGGTTATCACGAAGTTCTCGCAGTTGTTGAACTTGTGGTGCTAGTTCTGAGCCATATGTGGCAGTAGCAATAAGACAACCTCCACCATCAGGAATCTGCTCGATTACCTCTTTTGCTTTATCTTCCATTTCTCCTAATGGAATATCATCAACTGCATCAGATAATCCTTCGATTCCTTGACCGATGTCTTCACCAATTTGACTTCCAAGCTCACCCACCTTTCCTTCAAGTTCATCTAATCTATCATCAATACTTTCAGAGGTACCAGTTGCTTCAGGAGGCTCAGCAGGTTCTGAAGGAATTTCAGGCCTTGGAGCTAAAGAGTTCTCTAACTCTTCAGACAAAGCAGTAGGGATACTAAAATCATCAATCAATTTATCTAATTTTTTCAAATCAGTAATGTTTTCGATATATCTATACTTCGAGTCATTAATTTCTTCTGGCCGGTCTTTTATTAGATAAGAAACTATTTTTTGCACTTCGCTATTTTTAGTTAAAGATCCGTGAGAAGAAGTTCCACCATTTCCTTCTTGAATATAATATTTCTTGGTAACACCTTCAATATCCGAAGAGATCATAGGTACAGTACTATCGCCATTTATTGCCTTGGGGATTAAGAATACTTTGTCACCTAACGGTAGTTCAACTAATGTTTCTCCTTTTTGAATTGCATCCGAAGTAATAATTCTATAATGACTTATAGTGGATAAACCTGTTCCAATAATTGCATAATGTTTTACTCCTTTTAATGGAGATTTGCTATCTACATTTCCCAATCCATCGTAAAATTGGGAGGATAGATTTACCATGTGTTTATTTGGGGTCCAGTAATAACCAAAAGCTTCGGGTACTGTATCCACATCATTAACATCATCCAAATCATCAGCAGCAGAATAGTACAAGTTATCATAGACCCAATTATTTTCTTTAAATTTTTCCGATTCTCCTATCTCTTCATAAATAAACGGATATTGTGGAAGTAAATGATATACTGTAGGAGTATTTTGAGAAACCGGTTTCATCTCATCAGAATCAAAAGTTTTAGCTTCAAAATTATATCCATTTGTTAGAGCAAAGAACGGTTTCCCGGCACCCTTAAAGGGACTTCCAATAGAAATTATAGTATCAACTTTTTCATTGCCAATCCCTACGGCATAATTTCTTGCAATCAATCCTCCCATACTATGTCCAATTAAAATAACCTTATCAGAACCTGAAGTTAAAAGTACATTTTCAACTAATGAATCTAGATTTCTAGTCGTTGCCACTAGTGGCATTCTCCAATCATAAGGAAAAGTGAAAAGGGTTGTTCCTTCTTTATAGTTTACAGGTTCTAGATCATCATCAAGATAATGAATTTCATTTTTTAGAAAAATAATAAAACTTCCATAAATATCGGCTGAATCAAATACTTGCCCAAGTCCTACCAACTCTCGAATAATGTCATTTGGTACAAGTTCCGTCAATGGAACACCCTCTGTATTCTGTAAAAGCATAGGTTCTCCATTAAATCCCGAATTTATTGGCCAGACATTGCCATCAACCCATGCATCAGGAGTTGAAAGTTCAGAACCTGCTACTCCAGGAAGGAAAATTACGGGGTAAGGAATTTCCAGTTCTTCAAATTCTTCTTGGACTGGTTCATCTTCAATATTTTCCTGAGAGCATTTTTCTGCCAAGTTTTTATTCTCCAATTGCCAAACTAAATTCTCCGCTACACCAGACAATTCTACTGGTGTGAAAATTGAAAAAGCAAAATGTGTTTCACTGCTATGTTCAAACCACGCCTCATTTCCTGCAGCATTTACCTGAGCATCTATGGTTTGTTGAATATTATCACATGGTATTCCAGAGCCAGTTGGAGCATAGTAAACTGCTGCTATTCCTTGTTCATAAACACATGAAATAACATCGATAAATCCTCCTGATTGCTGATATGTTGCACTTTCAAATTTAAGACCTGAAATGTCTTCCCTACATTCTAACGGTCCGGAGGTTTCAGAAAAACTCTGCTGAGCATGTGCAGGTATTTGAGAAACTGGTAAAGTTAGAGATAAAATTATTCCAAGAAAAAATAATAATTTAAAATTCAATATGGTGGCTCTGCAAAGGCACTAGATAAAGTTAATCATAAATCTAAAACACAATTGTTATTTTGCACCACATTTTTTGCATTTGTAATATCCTTCATCAGACAAAGGCTCTCCTAGTTTCTCGATTCGTTTATCCACAATAAACTCAAAATCCTCTGAACCGCATACCTTGCATTTTCTTGGATTATATTCGGTATCTTCAAATTCTTTTTTTCTTTTCTGATATTCTTGTTTAGATATTTTTTCTTCAATGTACTTTTTTTCTAAAATTCGCAAAGCCTCATCGTTTTGAGCTCTTTCTTTTTCGTTAATGGGGTCTTTCCGTCTATAGTTTAGTAACGAGTCTTTTTGTTTTGATGCATTTTTTTTTCCGTACCAGATTACCAATCCTCCAAATAAAATACCTAGAAAAATCCCATATGGGAACGGAAGTACCATTTGAAAGGCAAAGAAAATTACAATCCCAAAAATTATAGCTGGAATGCTACTTTTCATATTTCAAACTTTGAATTCCATTCTTTAGCCCACTTATTTACAAGAAAAGCAATAAAGGGAAGATATATTGCCGAAAATCCCAGAATTACCCAGATAATTTGAGGCATGTATTTTGCAAAAATCATTTCTTTTCTGACTTCCTCTTCTAAATCAAGGGCTATTTCTGGATCAGTCGACATTTGGTACATAATAATTCCCGTAACTATCAAAATTCCAATAATTGAAACTATTGTAATTATTGTGGCAGGTTTTTTCTTGTCAAGTTTTGATACTGCATAGGTATCCAGCCCAGGAATCATAGCATAAATCGTAAATCTTTTCACGTTAACTGGCCCATTTGCAGGGGTTATTGCCTTCATGCTCTAACTCTAAAAATTAAACATTTTAAATTATTCTACGTTTGGGGAAGGATATACTGAGAATTTCTGAAAATGAATTGTTAAAATCAAGAATGATAATAATAAGTTCTTTTTTTAGTCATAAAACGTATTATAAACAATACAAGTGGGGACGTTGACCTTTATGCTCTGCCTTCCTAGGTTCATAATGTCCGACCAAGACGTTCTCGCTTGAAAATTCTTTAAGTTTACTAAATTAATTTAAAAAAATCCAACAGTCTTAATTACAAGTTTTACAAAATAAATTCCGAAAGAAAATGTCCAAAGAAAATCTAAAGATCTTATGTGTTTTGTACGATGATCCTGTTGATGGATTTCCACCTAAATATGCAAGAGATGAGGTTCCAAAAATTTCTAATTATCCCGGAGGACAAAGTGCACCTACTCCTGAAAAAATTGATTTTAATCCAGGAGAACTTCTTGGATGCGTTTCAGGTGAACTTGGTTTAAGAAAATTTTTAGAAGAAAGAGGACATACATTTATTGTAACTTCTGATAAAGATGGGCCAGATTCAGTTTTTGAAAAAGAGTTAGTAGATTCTGATGTTGTAATTTCTCAGCCATTCTGGCCTGCGTATCTAAC
Organism: Nitrosopumilaceae archaeon; assembly: GCA_028279545.1. Taxonomy (GTDB): domain Archaea; phylum Thermoproteota; class Nitrososphaeria; order Nitrososphaerales; family Nitrosopumilaceae; genus Nitrosomaritimum. The sequence goes on along the minus strand of JANQNN010000012.1, from coordinate 108,184 downwards.
ATCTGAGCGAATTGCAAAAGCACCAAAGCTAAAACTAGCAATTACCGCAGGTATTGGTTCAGACCATGTTGATTTGCAAGCAGCAATGGAACGTGACATTACCATAGCTGAGGTAACATATTCCAATAGCATTAGTGTATCCGAGCATGTTGTAATGATGATTCTAAGTTTAGTTAGAAACTATATTCCATCATATGATTGGGTGATTAAAAATGGATGGAATATTGCCGACTGTGTTTCAAGATCCTATGATGTAGAGGGAATGAATGTTGGAACAGTAGCGGCTGGAAGAATTGGATTGGCAGTTTTAAGAAGAATGAAACCCTTTGATGTAAAACTTCACTATTATGATAAACATAGACTACCAAAAGAGACTGAAGAGGAGCTTGGATTGACTTTTCATGAAAGCGTAGAAGAAATGGTAAAGGTGTGCGATGTTATTACAATTAATGCCCCCCTCCATCCTGAAACTGAAAACCTGTTTGATACAGAACTAATCAGCAAGATGAAACGTGGAGCTTATTTAGTAAATACTGCAAGAGGAAAGATTTGTGATAGAAATGCAGTAGCAAAAGCACTTGAAACGGGACAACTTGCAGGATATGCGGGAGATGTTTGGTTCCCACAACCTCCTCCAAAGGATCATCCATGGAGATCCATGCCTAATCACGGAATGACACCCCATACATCGGGGACTTCGCTTTCTGCACAAACAAGATATGCCTCAGGTGTACGAGAGATTTTAGAATGTTGGTTAGATGAAAAACCAATCCGGGATGAGTATCTTATTGTCAAAGGTGGAAGCTTGGCAGGGACCGGTGCACATTCTTACAGCAAAGGAAATGCAACTGGCGGTTCTGATGAGGCTGCAAGATTCAAAGAAAGTTAATCTATCTAGTTTGATTTTTTAGAAATTCATTTTTTTAAAATAAAAAATCTACAATCCCCCTCCAGGAATTTCACTTAATTCTATATCATAACCATTTGGATCTTTAATGTAAACAGATTTTGATTTTTCAAATTCTACAGGGCCTCCATAAAGAACTTCAACATTCAATTCTTTGCACTTGTTAATGATTTGATCAAAATTTGAAATATGAAAACCAAAATGAGCTATTCCACCCTCTGGAGACATGTTAGGGTCTTCATACATACAGAGTTTAATTGAGTCATTTCCAATAATTTTTGATGGAACATCAAATTTGTTTGGTGAATTATCTTCTTTTCTTACTTCAAAGCCAAAAAGATTTTTGTAAAAAGAAATACTCTTCTCTAAATTTTTAACACTCAAGTTTACATGATCCATTGAAGTAGCTTTTAGGAAATCATTCATACAATTTCTAAAGTTGTTCTAGTATTAGTCTGTTTTACAAATTAATTTTAAATAATGAAAATATCTAAGAAATAATTTAACTACATTAATAGTTGAAAAAGGTAATCAATAGAAAAATCAATTCTCTAATTTTCGGTGTGAGATTCTATTCGTTTTTTACTTGGTCGATGCTTTCCTGTAACAATATAGTTTATGGCATCACTCATAAAGACTGCATGATCGCCAATTCGCTCTAAATATCTTAAAAGTAAAGCCTCTGCAAGTGCACATTTGGTATTAGATGATTTTATAATGTCAGGAATTCTTTCACGATAAATTTTATCTACATATTCTTCATTTTCTTGAATATTAATGGCCTTTCTAATATCTAAATTAGTAAATGATAATATTGCATCTTTAATCATAGTCTTTACCTTATCAGAAATTTCATAAAGAGCATCAGTTTTACATTCTGAAATATCTCCAAACTTGTCTCTAACAAGTGTAATATCATAAGCATACCGTCCAAATCTAGAGTATGCATAAGATACCTCAATAGAAGAACGAATTAATCTAAAATCATCAGCAACAGGTTGGTATTTTAACATCATTTCGAAAGTTAAATCAGCCAATTCAAAATATTTCTTTTTTATTTCATCAGATAATTGGTGAACTTCATTTATTGTGTTTTTTCCTTTTAGATAAGATTCAATTGCTAAGCTAATACTTTGCAATGCCATATCACCCATTTCAGTTAAAGAAGAAGAAAGTTTTTCCAAAGAAGGATCAATTAAACGAGTCATCCATTAATTTGATTTTTATTCTGTTTAAATTTTTTTTGAATTAACAAAGTAATTTTCAGATTGATAGTTCGCTAATTTTTTATCTAGTATTACTTTGCCGATTGCCATGCTTTCCAGTTACAATATAATTCACAGAATTACTCATAAACACCGCATGATCACCAATTCTTTCCAAATATCTTAAAACTAATGCCTCTGCAAGTGCACATTTGGTATTATTTACCTCAAGCAATAGAGGTATTCTTTCTCGAAATACTTTATCAACAAAATCTTCTTTTTCTTTAATTTTTTCTGAGCGGCTAATATCAAGTTCTGCAAAAGAGTAGACAGCATCTGAAATCATACTTTTTACCTCATTTGCAATTTCATATAACCACTGTTTATCACAACTTGAAAGGTCTCCAAACTTATCCCTAACAAGGGCAATATCAAATGAGTATCGACCAAACCTAGAAAAAGAAAATGCAATCTCAGTAGAGGCTCGAATTAATCTAAATTCTTCTGCAGCTGGCTGATATTTTAAAATCATCTCAAAAATCAAATCTTCTAAATCGAAGTATCCTTGTCTTATTTCATCAGACATTTTTTTTACTTCATTGGCAGTATTTTTTCCCTCAAGGTAAGAATCGATTGCAAAGGTTGTACATTGAATTGCTTTATGACCCATATCAGACATCAAATTTGAAAGATTTTTGATAGAGGGATCGATAAGACGTGTCATTTAACCAAATTGGCCTTGAACATATTTTGAGGTCAATTCATTTTTTGGTTGTGTGAAAATTTGTTTTGTGTCACCAAACTCAATTAGTTTCCCTAGATACATAAATCCAGTATAATCAGAACAACGTATGGCTTGTTGCATGTTATGGGTGACAATTATTATGCAATAATCCTTTTTGAGTTCAGTTATTGTTTCTTCAATTTTTTGAGTTGCAATTGGATCTAGGGCTGATGCGGGTTCATCCATTAAAAGAACTTCAGGTTGTATCGCAAGTGCTCTTGCAATACAAAGTCTTTGTTGTTGACCACCAGATAATTCAATAGCTGGTTTTTTCAAGTCATTTTTTACCTCATCCCACAAATATGACATCTTCAAAGAATCTTCTACAATCTCATCAAGAATTTTTCTATCCCTTATACCATTTAGTCGAACACCTGCTGTGACATTATCATAAATTGACATTGTTGGAAATGGATTCGGTTTTTGAAAAACCATTCCTACTTTTCTTCGATGGTAAATTGGATCTATGCTTTTATCATACAAATCAATATCATCAATCATTACCTTTCCTTCAACACGCGCTTGCGCAGTCATATCATGCATTCGATTTAAACAACGAAGGAAAGTTGTTTTTCCACAACCAGAAGGACCAATCAAAGCTGTTACTGATTTTTCTGGAAATTTCATTGATATGTTTTTAGCAGCACATATTTTTCCATAAAAAATATTCACATTTTCGGTAATCATCTTGTATTTTTTACCTGCAAAACTTGGAGGAGCACCCAGTGGGCTTGAACTAACTTCGCCTTTTACGGAAACCGCTGTCAATTTCTCTTACCTCCATTTAGTAATTTGGCAATAATACCTTTTCCGTTATCTCGATTTAAGAAGAAGTATCTAACACCAACATGTATTGCTAAAATAACTAAAACTAAAACAAGTGCAGCTCCCCAACCTGCTAATCTGGCATCATCATATGGAAGAAGAGACATTCTCCATATTCTCAGCGGTAATGCGTCCATAGGTGAGTCAAGACCTTGGAAGAATACACTACTTCCCAAGACTGTCATAATTAGTGGAGCAGTTTCTCCCCCTACTCTTGAAATTGAAAGTAGGGCGCCAGTTAGAATCCCTTTTTTTGCTCCGGGAATAATTATTCTTAGAGTAACAATCCACTTTCTTAACCCTAGTGCGGCTCCTGCCTCTCTTATTGACCAAGGAACCATTTTTAACGCCTCCTCAGTAGATCTTGCTACAATTGGGAACATAATCAATGACAGTGCAACAGCCCCCGCCCACAATGAAAAATGGCCTAACACTAAAACAATAGCAAGAAAAGCAAATACCCCCAAAACTATGGAGGGAAATTGCATGAAAACATCCAAGAAAAATCTAATCTGCGTTGCTAGCCAATTTCCTCCAAATTCAGACAGGTAAACTCCTGACATTATACCAATGGGTAGTCCAATTATGCATGATAATCCAATTATTATCAGTGTTCCTTGAATGGCAGGTCCAATTGCAATGGTACCTTGTCCAATGGCTCCTGGTTCTTGAGTTAAAAATTCCCAACTCAAAGCCTGACCACCTTGAACAAATAATTCAAATAAAATCCACATCAAAGGAGTAATTGCAATTAAAGCACAAGTTAAAATTACACCAACCATTATTTTGTCAACCCACAATCTTCCTCTAACATTTGCCTTGAACATTGCTCTATATTCAGCCCGCTTGTCTCTGCGGTTATCAACAGTAATGCTCAATTGTTAATTGCCCCCTCTCTAACCCTTATCATTCGTCTAACAAGGAAATGAGCAGTCATATTGATAGCAATAGATATTCCTAGAAGGACAAGACCAACTCCTATTAGAGCAGGTAAATGTATTGATGCAGGAGAAGCTTCAATGAATTCATTTGCCATTATGCTTGCCATAGTTTGAGCAGGATCAAACAAAGTTTCGGGAATTGCCCCTATTCCCGTAGCATTTCCAATAAGCATAGTAACTGCCATAGTTTCTCCTACAGCCCTACCTAATCCAAGAATTGAAGCTCCCATTAAACCAGCCTTCGAGTAAGGAAATACTGCTATCCTAAACATTTCCCAAGTTGTAGAACCTAGCATATAGGCTGCCTCTTTTTGTTGTTGGGGAACTGCCATCATTACTTCTCTTGAAATAGCAGAGATTGTAGGAATAATCATAATTGCAAGAATAATGCTAGCAGAAAGAACATCTAATCCAAAGGGGGCAGAGCCAAATAAGAAAATGGAATCCCCAAAGGTCTCATAAAGTGGTCGTTCAAACCAATCCACAAAAATTGGTCTAAAAATAAAAAGTCCCCATAAACCAAAAACTACACTTGGAACTGCCTCAATTAACTCCACAAGATATCCTAATGGGTTACCAATTTTTTTAGGGGCTATGATTACGAACATTGCTATTCCAATAGCCAATGGAACCCCAATTATCATGGCTATTGCAGAGGTCAATAAAGTACCGATTATGTATGGTAAGACTCCAAAAGATTCCCTTCCTTCAACTGCGTTCCAATCAGTCCCAGTAATAAAACCAAGACCTTCTTCTTCCCAAACAGGAAGGGATTCAGTAGTTAATTGTAAGAAAATAATTAGAATCATGGCTAATACATAAACCCCCGCCACGGTGGCAGCTATTTTAAAAATTTTATCAGATAGTGGCCCACGCCCAAACTTGGGGGAAGGCAATTCTACTTTTACCACAAACTTTCACAATATTGGTTAGCATATCTAGGATCCTCCCATATTTTATTTGATGATCATAGAACTATATAGATCGTACACAATAGGGTAATTAAGAGATTTTATCTATATTTGACATAATGGAACGATTTGAAAACAATATCCAAACAAGAAAAATGCAATTAAGTGGAGGTTCTACATATATTATTTCAATTCCCAAAAATTGGATTGATGAATTTAAAATTAAATCTGGAGAAAATGTTACTATCGTAAAAAATCTAAATCACTCTCTTACTTTATATCCACAAGAAAAACAAGAACAAGGAAAAAAACATACTGCAATAATTACATCAAGTCAAAAAGATTCAGGGGATTCTATCAAAAGAAAAATAATTGCAGCTTATCTTGCAGGTTATAAAATAATAAAAATAAAAACAAAAGGAATAAGAATTCCAATTGAACAATTTAACATTATACGAGAGTTAGTTCGTGTATCAATGATTGGAACAGAAATAGTTGAATCTAGTTCAGAATTAATTACAATCCAAGTTCTAACAAGACTTCCTGAACTTTCCTTTGACACTGCATTAAAGAGAATGTACTTAATGGCAAACAATATGGTTCAAGAAGCAATCGAATCATTATCTGAAGTAGACATTGAACATGGAAATGGAGTAATAGATATGGATGATGAGGTAGATAGATTTGGACTCTATATGAGACGTAACTTAGTTTTAGCTGTTTCCAATGCAAGTATTTTGCAAGACATGGGATTACGTAAACCATCAGACTGTCTTGGATATAATACAATTGTAAGTAGAATAGAAAGAATAGCTGATCATGCAAGTCTTATTGCAAAAAGAATTAAATTCATTGATGGAAAGATTGAGCCAAAAATAATGAATAAAATAAAAAACATCTCTGAGAAATCAGTAGAAGTTTTTGAGGAATCAATTACAGCAGTCCAAACTCATGATTTTGAAAAAGGAGAAAGGGTTGCTGAAAAAGTTAATCTTGTTATTGAAGAAGAGAAAAAAATCATGAGCAATCTTAAAGAATCCGAAAAAAACTCTACTATCATACGATTTGTTCTTGAGGATTTAAGAAGAATTGCAGAATATTCAATTGATATATCGGAAGTAGCAATTGATGAAAATATTCAGAGTATTATTTCTCAAGAATAATTTTAAAAAATAAAAAATAAAAAGAAAATAGTTCTACTGTACGTAGAAACCTATATCCCAATCATGGGTATCTCTGAGGTCTGTTGTGTTGATTGTTTGGGCTTTTTCAAATCCTGTAAACAATGCATCATATATTGGACTGTTTGGGTGGTATCCCTGACATGTAAAGTCAAATGTATTGGAATGTGCAAAACCTTTGAAGTAACTTTCTTCTTTGTCTCTTTGGGTTTTTACATCATAATCTGTCACTCTACAATCCACATAGTTGAAACCTCTAACGACCTTACCATCATTGATTAATTCTATATCCACTTGGAATAGATTTAGGAAGTTGTTCGCACCAGTGGTATTTACTAGAGTCAAATTATCTTCAACATGCTCATAAAGCATTGGATAATCACCAACAACTCCTTCCAATTCAAAGGTTGGACCTGACTTTACCAATACATCACCTTGATCAAAGATTGGAAAATCAATCACTTCAACCCCATGATCATATGTAAAAGTAGCAACGGCTCTTGGACCATCTTTACCTAATGGGTACTCATGAGATGGAAATGTTGTTTCTATCAATGAAGTTTTGGTTATGCGAGGAAAGTCATAGAAGGAATGGTTTACAGTATGTAGACCTATACATAAGAATTCAACCTCTTCTACTATAGCGAATCCACTTTTTCCGGTAAAGCCTTCTTCTTTGTCAACTAAAGTAGTAATTTTACCATCAGCAACGCGACAGTCTCGGTATTCAAGAGTTCTTAAAACCTGATCACCTTTTTTAAAGTCTACCGTAGCTTCAAAGTCTGTATTGGCACCAAATTTTAGGCCACCATTGCTTCTAGCTTTTTGAATTGCTTTGTCTAAAAGAGGATGTTCTTTGATGGTTGATTCTACTGAAAATCCAGGTACTACATTACCTGTTGATTCTTCAAATCCATCATTTGTTTGAAAGTATGGGAATTCAATTACTTCAATTCCTTCATCAAACTCAAATGTAACAAATGCTCGTACATCCCCAGCAAAATCGAAAGGAGTTTCAACATATGCTGCGTTTGTACTTATTTGTCGAAGGTCTTTAAGGTTAGCCACTGTTTTTAGTCCTCCACATGTAAAGTCTATATCATCGATGATTGAAAAACCAGTCTTAGATGACATATATGATTCATAGTCATCAGTAAGGGTTTTTACTTTGTAATCAACAACATAGCAATCATGGTATGGTAATGTCTTTACACTTGTTCCATTTTTTACAAAATCAACATTTACTTTAAACAGCTTATAGTTCCACTCAAAACCCGGATTCTGTTTGTACTTGAAGGCATCATCTAAAGCTTTATGCAAATGAGGTGATGATGGTCCAACTACTCCTTCCACGGAAAATGATGGTGAAATATTCTTGTTTACATAACCTTCAGCCATTTTAAACACAGGAAATTCAATAACTTCTACCCCGTCTCTAAACTCGAAGGTAAAAATTGCTTGAACATCGTCTGCCATTTTGTATTTGGTTTCCCCCTCAGCAAATGCCTGGGAAAGTCCTGTCATGGATGCAACTGCAATTACTGCAATTAAACCAAGTGTTGTCGTCATTTTTGCGTTATGTGTAATCATTGATTGAAAGTTTCTCTTTTTGATTATAAGATCTACACATATTCTATGCGGATAGAACATAATGGTAGATAGTTCTCGTAATACTATATAGAAAATTTTCAAAATTAAAAATATTCTATTTGTAGATTAAATCAAAAATTATTTTTTAAGATGAATTGAAAAAATAAAACATGATTGTAAGTTTGTTAAGACTTTAAAGATTGGAAAAAATTGATCGAGTTAAAAAAGGAAAAAGGTTAGACTTTAAGAATACCCTGTGAAATTAGGTATTGTAGTCCATTTATGTAGTCTTGATCTGTGATCAATCCTTCTGCCCACCATTTGGCGTTATCTCTAATCCATTTTGGTATTTCATACTCTGAGGTGTCCATAGCATCCCCTGAATATTCCCAAAGAGGTTCACCTCCATAGGTTACCTGAGATAAGCCTCGTTTGCCAATTTCTACAACTTTGTCAGCTAAAGGAACATAAAGTAGATCAGGTGAGAACTCCTGTCCTTCTGTTATCATCCAATGAATCATGTGAATCACTGCTTGAGCTTGTTGTTTGTTTTTAGTTACTGGCTTTAGGTCATCATATACTAGAAGATATGTGAATGTTGCAATTGGATATGAATCTGGTCCTGGTGCATCTGTTAAAGATACTGGAACCCAACTCTCCTCTGCTTTTGGAAGGCTATCTGCAACTCCACTTGAGGCAGCAGCAAGGCTCTTTAATGTTGGTTCGATAAATGCTGTACCATCATGGTTTTGAATTGAGGCGTAAGCAATTCCTGTTTGGAATGCATATGCTAATTCAATGTAACCCACCGAATAAGGAGTTGATTTTACAATTCCTGCTACCCCTTCATTACCTGCAGCTGCTAAACCTGTAGGCCATGGAACAGATTTTCCTTTCCCTACTTGCTCGTCCCACTCTGGACTAATTCTAGTTAAGTATTCAGTGAATACGAAAGTAGTTCCAGATCCATCAGAACGATGTGCTGTAACAATTTCCCTATCTGGAAGATTTACACCTGGATTGTGTGATGCAATTCTGGGATCATTCCACTTTGTAATCTTGCCCAAAAAGATATCAGCTACTTCATCTCCAGTTAATTTTAATCCTTTGTCAGGAACCTCTGGAATATTGTATACAACTACTACTCCTCCAATAGCTTCAGGAATATGAAGTGTACCTGGTGCTAGTTCTCTTTCGGCATCACTCATTGGTTTATCTGAGGCTGCAAAGTTAACAGTTTTTTCAATGTGTTGTTTAACTCCGCCACCACTTCCAATTGATTGATAGTTTAGATTTACATTTGGAAAGTCTTTACCATATTCTACTCTCCATAAATCAATTAGAGGAAACGGAAATGTAGCACCTGCACCATCCAGATTAAATTGTAAATTTGGATCTGGTATGGCTGGTTTTGATTCGGCATTTGCGGCAAATGGTGTGGCAATTGCAACTAAAACTGCAATCATCAGTATTGATGTCGTTATTGCTTTCATTGAAAAAATGCTCTTAGTATCATATTTACAGATAACAATAATAGATTACGGAAATACTTGGTTGATCTATTATCTATATAGTTTATAGATTAAAGATCTATTAATCATTAGAGAATCTTTTTTTCTGTAATAGACAAGATCGCACCAAAAATTATTTGTAAACCAAATGATATTGAAATTCAAATTTTAATTAGAAATTTTTTTGATGCTTTTAAGATGATTATATCTTGAGGCCAATTAGCCAAAATTCTTAAAATTCACCTAGAATATTCCCATTAATTTTGTTAAAAAATTAAAATTTTTTTAAAATTTTTTGTTCTTCCCATCATCGCACTTTTGATGAATAATCGACTCTTGACTCTTTGACAACCTGCTTGAGAATGGCTGCTATCTCTTTTGACCTTAGAATTTGCGAAAATGAGTAATCTTCTTGCTCAGGGAAGTGTGGAGCAGTCATTAAATCATTTGATGCATAACCACTTAAAACATAATCGTAGTTATTTCCTGTAATAACCAAAATTTTTGTAATCTATATAGAATAAAATTATTCACCTCTTTTACAAATATCATCACAAGAAGGACAAAACAAAACATCATTTGAAAATTTCCCTTGTCGTAAAATTTCAGTCTTAGAGTTTCCACATTTTGGACATTTTACTTTCTGCATTAGTATGGAGATTAAAATTTGATCTAAAAAAATATCCTTGATAGTTTACCAACCCTAAGTAATTTGCTAAAAGATTACTAAAACTAAATAGAATCAAACCACTAGTGAATTAATACATTTGTGATACTTTGGCAAAGTTGTTCTTCCACAACCAGAACAAATTTCTTGGAATAAAATATTACAATTTGCACATTTCAAGTATTTTTTTAGATGCTTACCACAATGACGACAGTTTTCATCAGGCATTAATCACAAATGGAATTAGTTACTTGCCATTCAAAATCCCTAATCAAATATGAAATTTTTTTTGCAAGAAAATTAGGCACAACTCCCAAATTACACATAACAAGAATTGTTCCGTGTGAATAAGGAAAAATAAATTCCAGTAATGTTTCTCTTTGTACAGTAATAAAATTAAGGGGTCCAATTAGATCATCAAATTCCATACCTAGAGAGGTTTGTAAGGATCTTTGCATGAAAAGCATTTCAGTTTCTTGTTTTGTCATTTTTGAAATTATTCTATCGTTAGAAATTTTAAACTCTCTTGCTTTTCCATTTTTGTTCAAAGATGATACCAAAAAAATATCCTCATTTACACCCAAAATATTATCACAAAGAAGTGAAATCCCCGAAGTTCGTTCAAGATTGTAGGTTTGCATAGTCACACTTTACAATTTGAATACTAAAACAAGTCGACCTTAGAATCGGTAAATTATGGTGCTTTACGGAGATTTAGTAAATCTACTAATTTCTCAAAGTTGGGTTTTTTACATTTATTCTTTATTTTAAGAAATTGAAAATTTTGGGAATAATTGAGTTCGAAATTAAAAAAATCTACTGATATTTGTTTAAAAAATTAAATTGTTTGCTCATTTATTACACACAAGGTCAATTATACTATTTTTTTTAATTATTTGTGAAATGTTTGAATGGTTCACGCAAGTTTTGTGTTGGAAACAAAGTGGGGTAATAGACTCATCTACTGTAGCTAATGCATATGTCTGGCTTAGTGCAAAATTTGGTAGTTTAGTTGGGTCAGCAAGTTGTGATGCTGCGGCATTAATCACTATATAGAAAACTGAGATTTATTAAAAAATACAAGACCCTCTCAATGAAAATAAATTAGAAAAGAATACAGGTTCAATATGGAGTTTTATGATTCTGAAAAAGGAGTTGACCAGTACATCAAAATTGCTGAAGGCTATGATGGAAAAGAATTAATCAAAATTTTACAAGATTTCTTACCTGAAAAATCCTCAGTTTTTGAGTTAGGAATGGGTCCTGGAAAGGATTTAGATATTTTAAGAAAAAAGTACTTAGTTACAGGTTCAGATTCTTCACAGATATTTCTAGACAGATACGAAAAGCAAAATCCTGATGCTGATTTATTAAAATTAGATGCAGTAACTCTTCAAACTGATAGGAAATTTGATTGTGTTTATTCAAACAAAGTATTACACCACATAACAGGCCAAGAATTAAAAAAATCCTTTCAGAGGCAAAATGAAATCCTAAACTCTAATGGAATAGCTTTTCATTCTTTTTGGAGAGGAGATAAAGATGAAAACATTGAAGGAATGTTATTTACTAAATATCAGATTGATGGTTTAAAAAAAATTATTGGAAACAGTTTTGATATCTTGAAAATTAATCACTATACTGAAATGGAAAAAGACGATTCAATTTACGTGATTTTAAGAAAATCTTCGAGTTAACGAATTAAAAATAATTTCTTTCTAGAAGCTTCTCTTTTGTTCGTAAGTTTTTTACTTGAGAAATTAAAAATTACACGTAATTGTCATCTCAAAACCTAAAAACACGCAGCAAAACATGGTATCTTCTTCCAATATTTTTGCATCTAATTGGTGGGGCCATAGCCTTTTTTGCAATTAGAAAAGACGACCCCCAAAAAGCAAAAAGATGTTTAATTTTAGGCGGGATTTTGTTTGGAATCAATCTAATCGTTGGATTTGCCTTAATGGAATCATTTTCGAATCCTGAAAATATTTTTACAAATCCTACAAATCAAAGCCAGATTAACCTGGAAATTATAGAAGATTCTTTAGAAATTAATCTAAATGATTCTGCTAATTTTTTAGCCTTTAGATGGGATCCAATTTCTATTCCTCTAGAAAATATCAATGGCGTTAATGATCAACTTCCAAAACAATCCGCATCTGACATTAGAAATCCTGGAACATTTGTTCCTAATACCATAAAGGCTGGAACTTATCATACAGAGGGTGAAAACAAGGAATTCTGGTTTACAAAAAATGGAGAAAATGGAATTATTACCATAGAATTAAAGAATCATGAGTTTGATAGAATAGTTTTAGAATCTGAAGAAAGTCAAAAATGGATAGATGGGATAAATAAAATAATTTTAAATTAAAATTCCATTTTTTGCAAGGTACAATCTGTTAATCCAAAATTGTTATTCAATTACCTCAATTAGCTCTTTGAGTTTTCTTCTTGATTTAGGAGGTCTTTTCTTTTCAGGATATCCTATGCAAAGAATGGATGAAGGTTTCAATTCTGTTCCTAAAATTGTTTGAACCTTTTTTTCATCAAGCATTCCAATCCATATTGAACTTAATCCCAACCCAGCTGCTGCGATTTGTGCATAGGCTGCTGCTAAAGTAGCATCTTGAAGGGAAAACTTGTCCAAAATATCTTGAGGGAATTTTAGCTTGACTCGTTCAGGATCCATACAAAAAACCAAAACCAACGGGGCATTTACATAAGGTTGCTTGTTTGCAGCCTCAACGAGTGCTTCTTTGGTGGAAGAATTTTTTACATAAAAAATCTTCAAGCCTTGAAAGTTTCCCGCAGTAGGAGCAGTATCTGCAGCTGCTAGAATTTTATCTATCTTCCAATCCTCTACCTTACTTTTCTTAAATTTTCTAGTGGAGCGCCTTGTTGAGAATATTCTAAAAATATCAGTTTCAGATTGGGTCTTGGAAGTCTTTTCAGGTTTTGATGATAAAATAGCTTGTAAAAGTGATGGTTTTTGTGGAGTTCTTTTTGGAGAAAAATCAGAGCGTTCGTCTTTTTGTTCCTTTCTAATCCAGACTGAGGGATAAAATTCCTTAGAACTAATATGCACATATTTTGGCTGATGTGGAATTTTAGCAAATTCTAAAACTTTTTTTTGTAAATCAAAAGTATCTGCCTCCAGAGGCCTATGTCCTTGTAAATCAAATTGAGTAACATCAGAATTTACCATAATAGAGCTAGCCAAATCTTCCAAGTGAATTTTTCCTGAAACATCTTTTTTTAGAATCTCAACAAGCGATTCGAGCTCGTTTTTATTGAGAATTACAGTATCAGTATCATCTTCATTTTCACCTTCCCAAACCAACCTGCAGCCATCTTTTGTGGTATATGCAGGCTCAACTTTGGTGAATTTCATCAAATCAGTTCAGATATTAATAAAATAAAAGAATATCTTGAAAAAATTTTTGAATTACTATGGGATAAAACGTCTTAAATCCAAATTTGCCGTAACCAATTCATGAAACCCCAATCATGTAGAAATTGTGGAAAGGAATTATGGCAAAGTCAGAGAATTTGTCCTCATTGTGGAAAAGATAGAGAACAGGATGATCCAGAATAATTTATTTTAGTCAAATAGTCTTCCAATTAAAACTCTGAATATCAATTGATGAATTTACTGTGTTGGAAGTAATAATAGATACCAATTTGAATATCAATAGATCCAGCATTTAGAGCTTTTACTGGTTCCATTAGGACTAATTGATATCCTTCTTTTGTAATTTTTTCAAATTCTTCAAAAAATTTGTCCTCATATCCTCTTTTCTTGTATAGAACAGCAATTGCATCTGTTTTTAGTTGAACGACTTCTTTACTTTGCCATAATTTTTTGATTCGTTTTGCCTGTCCTAGGACTTGTTTTTTGTCTTCACGGTATTCAGATTTTGCTTCTTTTTTGACTGCCTTTGTAATTGATTCTTGTTTTTCTTTAATGGAAAATTTTTCCTTTAAACCCACACCAAATAGATTTTAAACTAATATTCAAGGTTTTAGTAATACCTTAAGACTATCTGATTTTTTGGCCTTTTCAAATGCTTTCTCATATTGTTCCAAAGCAAATGTCGAATCAATTAGATTTTCTACTGAGATTACTCCTGTTGCTAATGCATTGATTGCTGGCGAAAATAGACCACATCTAGAACCGACCAAAGTTATTTCATTAATAATAGTTAAAGTTAGGTCTAGATTCTTTTTTGAAGCAATGGTGGATTTTAAAACCACCGTTCCACGGGGTCTTATCAGTCTCATTGCATCATCAAATCCTGAATTGCTTCCAGTTGCCTCTATAACTAGATCAAATTTTTTTTCATCAATTTCATCTATTCCAATTTTTGTCTGCAAGCCAAGCTTTTGTAATTTTGAAAGCTTGTTTTGATGCTTTCCAAAACAAATAATTTTTTTTGAAGAAAGCGATAACACTGCAGCTATGAGCTGAGCAAGACGACCATCGCCAATTATTGCTATATTCCAATCAGATTTGATTTTTACTTGTTCTTTGATTTCAAAGGCAGCAGCTAAGGGCTCGATAAAAACTGCTTGTTCATCAGAAATTGAATCAGGAATCACATGTAAATTTTTTTCAGGTAATGACAAGTATTCAGCAAATGCACCATTTCTATTCAGAATTCCAAGAACTGTGCGGTCTGGACAATGCCTTTCTAAGCCGGTTTTGCATGAAGAACATTTACCGCATCCAACATTAATTTCACCAACTACTCTCTTGCCGATTAATTCTTTATTCTGTGAATCTTCAACTACTCCGACAAATTCATGTCCCAAAATTCCGTCGTAATTCATATATCCTTGTAGAATTTCAAGATCCGTTCCACAAATTCCTGCCAAACTAACCTTCACTAATGTTTCTTCGGATTTTGGTTTTGGATAATCAGTAATGTATTGGAGTTTTTCTCCATCAAAATTTGTTGCCTTCATTCTAATTCTTACCCTTTAAACAACTAGAATTTTTTGGCTCATAAATGATTTTTTTATCTATAAACTTTGAAAACTCCTGAAAAAAATCAAAGTTGAAGAAATATGGGCTCACGGGGATTCAGCTACTGTTATAGGAATGAAATGAGATGTAGTTAGGCGTGAAAATGCTTATCTGATTTGAATTTATAAAATTCTGTCATGGGGTTGTTTGATAGATTTACTCATACGTTTGATGAGCATGGATATGACCTAGATGGGTATGACAAAAAAGGGTTCGACAGAGAGGGCTATGATAAAGATGGATACGATAGGAATGGATACAACAAAAAAGGATACGACAGAAAAGGGTTTAACAAAAAAGGGTTTAACAAAAAAGGATTTGATAAAAAAGGATACGACAAAAACGGGTACAAAGAAGGGTATGACGAAGATGGATTTGATATCAAGGGTTACAACAAAGATGGTTTTAACAAAAAAGGATACGACAAAAAAGGATACGACAGAAATGGGTATGATATCCGAGGTTTTTCTCTAGATGGAATTCACATCGATACAAAGATTGCTTTTGATAAAGATGGGTTTAACAAAAAAGGATACGACAAAGATGGTTTTAACATAGATGGTTTTAACAAAAACGGGTTTAACAAAGACGGTTATAACAAAAACGGGTTTAACAAAGACGGTTATGACATAGACGGGTATGACAAAAAAGGATACGACAAAGGCGGTTATAACAAAGACGGATTTGATGAAAATGGGTATGATAGGAAAGGGTATGATGAAAATGGATACGATGAAAATGGGTATGATTTAGACGGATTTGACGAAGATGGATTTGATAGTAGGGGGTATGATAGACTAGGATATAATCACCTAGGTTACGACAAAGATGGATACAACCAAGAAGGATACAACAAATTCAATAAAAAGAAAAACGAAGAAAACAGTGATTAAAACAAATTTTGAGTCTTAATTCATTTAACAAAAATGTGCATAATTCAACTTCATGGGGATTCACCCACCAAATTGGGTACAAAAATGGGCCCACGGGACTTACCTATCAAATTGGGGAAAATAATGGACGCAGGTAGGTTTGAAAATTATTTTTCAAGAATTTTTTCAGCATTGATTCCATCTGTAGTCCAGGTTAGACATCTAACACTTCCACCCATAAAACAAACATTAGAGGCATCAATACTAACAACTTGTTTGCTAGCATGTGACTGTATCAACTCTAAGATTTGTTGATCTTTATCCAAACCATAAACTGGAACATAGATGTAATCCTCAGTTACTAGTGAATTGAGATAATAACCACATGCAGAAGGCCATTCTCTCCAAAATTCGGTCTGAAGATCATAGGGAATCTCAACTATCTCAATATCAGAAAAAGAATTTTCAAGTTCCAATAAAACTTGACTTCTAAATGGTTCTTGATATTCATTAACTAGCAATTTATCAGATTCTGTCCACATAGCCATTCCATCTGAATGTCCCGTGATGTCACCTTCTTCTTCAGGAAGATATGCAATTTCAGTTACCTCTAGAAGTTCTTTTAGCATTGAATCAATTTCTGATTCAGAATATCGCGGATTATCTTCAAAAACTCTAACAGTTGTAATTGCTTTATCTTCTCCATTAAAGACAAGATTACCACCATCCAAAATTAAATTAGATTTTTTACTAGAAAGATTCTTTGCAACAAACCAATCTCTATAGCTAGTATCAATCCAGACAGAATCATCATTTTCTAGATATTGAGGTTTGTAATCAAACTTTACCTCAGTTATAGTAGATACTGTTCCAAAATCACGAATCCAAATATCAGCAACATTAGATACACGAATAACATCATCTGGAATTTGTCCTTCAAACAAATGCTTTGTTGCCTCATCTACAAGTAAGACAACATTATCTTTTCCATAGATAGTATTGACGGTATTGATATCATATTCGATAATTTCTGAAAATACGTCTTTATAATATTCTTCATTAATTGATGGTGCAACCATCACTACAACTGATTTGTCATTATTTTTCATGGGTTTATCTAACATAATTCCCCATCCACGTTCTACAAGTTTTTCAGCAGTTGATGGAGTTACACAGGCAAGTCTACCATTTTTACTTTCCATAAACACTTTATCAACACAGATCTTGTCATTTTCAGCAGCAAAAGCATCTGAAATACCAAAAGTGCCAAAAAACAATACGCTAAAAAATAAAAAAAATGGGATTCTCATAGCTTAGAAAAAACATTCAAAGATAAAAATGGGCCCACGGGGATTCACCCACTAAATTGGGGATAAAATGAGACGCAGATAAGCCTGAAAAACCAATTTTTATTATTATTTTTGAATTTATCTAATTTATCAAAGCTGAAAAATCATTCTACAAAAAGACTAATTTTGATTTTATACTTTTTCTGGTAAGAATTAATTTTTCCCATTATGATATGATAATCCATCCAATGATTTCCAGAATTTCCAATCTCTTCTAAAAATGAAATTAATTCTTTCATTGGAGTCTTTACGCTTGAAATTTTTTATCTATTTTGATTGGCCCTCCTCGGCGGGATTTGTGAAATTAGTTTAACACCCTCAAAAGACTAGGCGTGAATCCACAGGATTTGAAGTTTTTTGGTGATTATTTTAATTCCAAAATTTAGATACAATGAAAAATTCAGAGTATTTTTCATTGTATCCAAAGAATCTTAGTAATCCATGGTAAATTTATGAATAAAAATTCATATTAAATTTCCTAATGATGCCGTGTCTGCATATCCATCCTATCCAGAATCTTTTTTGCAATATTTTCTTGTTTAGTCATTTCTCGTTTTATCTCATCATTCATTCTCTCAGTAATTTCAAAATGATAATCAAAGCTATCCGGCAATTCTGAGATTATTTTGGTAGAGTCAAATACATCTTGTGCTCTTTCTTTTTCATAATCAACTATTTTATCAAAATCAGAATGCATTCTTGTAAAGGCATTTCCAGAATCTGAGAAACGTTCAAACTTTGGATTTACTTGCTTGAATGAACCAAAGCTGTTCATCTCAAATATTCGTCCATCTTCAGTAATCCAATATGTACTGTATTTTTCAACTTGGGTTACCTTGAGCAGTCCTTCATTTTTAATTGTAGATGGAATCATCTTTATCTTCATTGGATTTAGTGATTCACCAGAAACATCAAACCCGTCATTAAGATATGTTCGCTGGTCACGATTCTTGAAATCAATTGCCTTTATTGCCATAACATTATCCTTTAGCGGTTCCAAAAAGGTCATAGATACCTTGGTTGTGTCACATTTTGATTCTATGTCAGATGATGCACATTTGGTCTTGTCATGACTTACTATTAATGAAGTTTCATCGATTACATTTGATTTTTGATTTACCCTAATGTCCTCAATATTTCCATCATTGTCATACCATACCTCTACTCCTAATTCTGCCAAGTGAGATTCACCTACATTTGGAATCCCAAACAGAAACTCTTGGACTTTTAATTTCTTATCAGCATAGACTTTTGCAGAAAACGAGTTTGTAGTACCAACAAGAATGGATTGTTGGTCAAAGTCAGTATGGTGGTTATCAGTAAGTGTAAACTGATTTGAATTAAAGGTAAAACCGTTTTCAACAATTAGTTGGTTTTCTGTCTCGTGGCTTTCTCCAAAGGTAGGCCTTGTATCCCATTCGTTTCCGCCTGAAGATTCTTTGAAAGGTTTTTCAGAGACTGTTACTTTGCCATTCATCCAGGGATGAATCATGCAGAAATACTCAAACACACCAATATTTTCAAAAGTATGTGAAAAAGTTGTTCCTGTCAAAAACAAACTACTATCAAACTTTCCCGAAGGGCCACCTGATGCGGTTCCAGCAGTTACGGTATGAGTTGATGTATCGTCATTGGACCAAATTACAGTGGAACCTCTATAAACCTGTAAATCATAGGGAATAAAGCATATAGAAAGAGTCTCACATCCAGGAATTCCAGATCCCAATGGTATTCTAACAATTGGGTTGTTGGAAATATTTTCGATGCTATTTGATTCTAAAACAAAGGCTCTTTCATCGTTTTCAAAAAGAGACAATCCATTTTGATGTAAAGGTTTTAGATTGCTTCCGTTAGGAGGAATTATCGTTACGGTTATTTCCCCGGACTGAAGTAAATCAAGCGAGGTTTTTCCAGAATCATTTGTTAGGGAACTATCACTGAAATGATAATTAAATTCAATTTCTGGTGATAAATTTTTTGATTTTAATTCCTCCCCACTTGCAGTAATTGATGAACCGATTACTGGGTTTCCTTCAAAATCTAAAACAGTCACATCTAGTGAAACTGTTGGCAAAGTTAAATCCAGAATTTTATCTTTTGAAAATTTTACGAAGTCAGTGGAATGAAACCCAAATACCGCTGGCAAATTTGGATAATCATAATCAGGGTATCCAAGCAAATACAAGTTATGATTTCCAGGGACAACATCGACAAAATAGTTCCCATTTGAATCTGTTAAGTCATAGAATTTGTTCAAATCGCTATAAAGAAAAACTAAAAGATCGGAAATTTTTGAACCTTGTTTATTATCTATAGTTCCTTCAAACTTTACAGGAGTTGGGTATTTAATGATAATTTCTGAGTCATTGTAAACAGGTAAGAAAACAAGGAATGGGGATAATTTGCTACTATCAGGTGGCATTATCACAAATTTAACTTCTGATGATGGAAAAAGATTGAGAGAAGTTTTTCCAAATTGGTCTGTTTGAGCAGTTTCTCTAAAATAATAATAAAAATCCAAATTTTCAGCTACCTCCTTGGAACTATATTCTTTTCCAACTGCTGTGATTGTCGAGTCGTTAATTGGATTTCCTTTTTGATCTATTACGGTTACATCAAGTGAAATGTTTGGAATTGTTAAATCTTGGACAGTGTTGCTTGTAAGGTGCAAACTTGATGAAAGCAAGTTAAAATGGTTGGGGAAATTTGGAAAATTATTGTGTGAAAGGGATTGCAAAAATAGGCCATATGTTTCGGGTTCATTTTTTAGAGAGTAATATCCCTCAGAGTTTGAAAAGGTTCTTGAAGGGTTCATAGTTCCAAATAGGTTAATGTTTAGATCAGATACTGGATTTGAATCACTGTCACGAATTATTCCTTCCAAAACAACAGAGCCAGTACCAGAATGAGAAGAAACAAAGGCAGAATCAAAATCAAAAGGCTCTTGGTTTTGAGCAAAATGATCCTGAGCAAAGTCTTCAGATGTATTATTATTAAAAAATTCAGGATTTTCCTCTAAATCTCCATCAGAAGAAAGTATAACGGGATAAGAGTTGAAAAAATCTGGAATATTTTCTGATTGGGCGTACGCAGATTCGGCTATGAAAATTGAAAGAATTCCCAAAAGCAAGACCTTATCAATATGCATAGTTAATATCCTCTAAATCTACAAAAACCCACTTAAGGTTTTAGACTGAATGTTTAGGGGTTTGGGTTCATTTTTGTAATAATTTTCTAGTCACAAGAACAACTAGATTCTATGTAATTTGCCCACCTTGTTTAATCATAACCTGGCTGCCCGTTTTGATTTCAAGATGACTAGTAAGGAAATCTATATCTAAAACAAGTCCATTTGGGATTGTAAGTACAGCATTATTTTCAACAATTACGTTTCCAGGAGCTACAGTGTTTTCTGGCAGGATACAATCAAAATTGATAATCCAATCTCCTGACTGTGGTGGAGAACAAGCAAGGGAAAGTAATCCTGAATCAGCTCCACAAATGTTGTTTATAGAATAACTTGAATCAAAAGTTGCCTTGTCTATTAATATTTGACGTAAATCATTCACTGACAAAGTAGGGTCTTGTTCAAGTAATAAAGCTGCAGCACCTGCAACATGGGGAGTTGCCGCTGAAGTTCCTCCAAAAGGTCCTAAGGCTTTGCTACTGTCAAGTTCAACATTTGTTGGAGCACATATTTCTGGTTTTATTCTACCATCATCAGTTGGACCTTGCGAGGAGTCATCCCACCAAGTTAACGAAACGGAATCAATTGCTCCAACAGCTATTGTTTCTGGACCATCGGCTGGAGTAAAGAGGCTCCCTGCAGAAACAATATGGTTTGTAGGAAATTCAAAATTTTGTCTGCTATGAATATGAAAATCATAAATCGTTTCTGTTGGGAAAGCCCCACCCTTGGTAATTACAATACATACAGATTCGACTCCTTGTGCCACACCAAATAATACTAACTCTTTTGGATAATTAATTATCTGAGAGTCTGTTCCTCCTGTACTAAAAAGTCGATTGCTCATTGTATCATCATATACAAAAACGTTATAATCATCAAAACGACCATTTGGATCCCAAGACCAATCATCCCATGTAACAAATAATGTATTGGTGCCTTCAGTGGCAGTAAGTGGCAAACAGGCTCGCATTGCACCAGTTTCTGTTGGGTCAAATTCCAATGCTCCATGATGAAATCCAAGAGGTAAATCAGGAATCAACCCAATTGGAACTTCCGTATATGTTCTAAAAGTGTGTAGATTACCTTGATTTGCGGCTGCATTAATAGTTAAAATTCCATCCTCATTTGAAGCTCTAGTATAAGCATCTGCGGTTTTGCTGGTTCCATCCAAATACTGTTTAGTTTTTCCCCCATCAGTAAACCAACCAATAGAACTAATGATAATGTCTGCGTTGTTATTTCTTGCTTCATCTACTGCATCAACAAAATCATCATTTCCAAATGCTGCATATAAAAGCAATTCAGAATCAGGTGCCATATCAAGAACTATTTCCGCTACTAAATTTCCATGATAACCTGGCGCACCGAAACAATTTATCCCAGCACATCCAAAGAAATTCGTGTCAACAACGTTTGGGACGTTTAAAACAGGATCTAACATATCGAACCCCGTATCAATAACTGCAACTCGTACGCTGTCACCTGTTATTCCTTGTAAATGTAAGTCATCTGCATGTGTTATTGTAATTCCATCGCCCGTAGTGTGGCCGGATTCATGATTATTTGAAATTGGGCGAAGTATTGAGTCAATTAAAATTACGGATTCAACACGCTCAAGTAGATTTACATCCGAAATAGATAACCAACTATTAATTTTTACATGAGGGAATTCTGAATTTTCGTAATTGTGAATTGAAGAAACATTTAGCCAGCTTGGAATCTGACTTAAAAATTCTGGTTTGGCATAAACTGATAATTGAAGTCGATTCTTTGAATCAGTATCTGAAAAAAATATTTCTGATTGGTTGTTTGAATTAAACAATTTTGGTATGGACGGATTAATTTTCATTGAAGGAACTAACATTTCCCTTTTGGTTTTTTGGGAGTTGGTTTCAAAGACTGAAGTTTCTGATTTAAATGGGATTTCAGGCACTACAGAATACCTAGAATTATGTAGGGCATATGGATCGTAAATAGAGTTAGAGGAAACTTTGGAAGTTTTTAAATGCGGAAGAAAAATTGTTTTTACTTTGGAATTATTCAAAAAATATTCTTCAATTTCATCAATTGTTCCTGCGGCTAACAAATAATTAGAATTTTCTGATTTTAACTTTAGGTCTACAGATCCAAATTGTAAATTATTTGAATAATTTCCATTCAAATAAACATGCCACAATAAAGGAGTATCCCGATAAATTTCTTTAAGATTTAAAATAGAAACGTCTACGTGGCTATCGTTTGGAATTTCTTTGAAATTTAAATTTTCAAAACTAGAATTAGAATATTTTTGATTATACTCATTCATAAAATTTTCTTTCTTTTCAAATAGAGCCTCTATTGCCGTGTTTGAGGAGTGGTGAATGTCAGATTTTATAAATTCTTTTATTTCTTCAGAATAAGAAAAGGGAACTATAGAAATAAAGAAAAGAAAAATTAAACCGGAACTCGTTAACAGAAAATTTTTTTTCATTTGATTATGTCTCCACGAGATCGTATTTTCTTGAGTACAAAAACTGACAATGCGATAAGTAAACCCAAAGTAATAATCACAGTAAGAATTAAAATTTGATTTTCCTGATCAATTTCCTTCTGATATACCTCTTGATCAAAAAGGATACATGTATTTGATAAAACACAAACTCCTGAGTAGCTTGGTTGTCCAGTATATTGTTCCGTTAAACAAGACTTCCAAGTACCATTAATTTGTTCACAAGTAGAAGAATCAAGTCCTTGACAGTAATCCCTATAATTTTCCAATGGAAAAAAAGAATTATTAATCGTCCCATTATTTTGTTGGCATAAATTCTCATTTTTATCTGATGCCTGAACAGTTGGGAAAAACAAATCATCTGTAAAGTTTTGAGAAGTAGCAAAGAATAATCCCAAAATTAAAACCGTGTAAGAAACTTTTTTCCCGTTTTCATCCATGTTATTTATCGTTTCATTTGTCATCCTTTTATTCTGTTTCATTAACAGTTTGCACCCAAACACAAATCACCGTTTGGCGTTATTTTCAAACCCGAGACCCCAATAAGATCACCCGAAAGCTTAAAGTTTCCAACTAAATCTAATTCTTGTGTAGGATTAGCGGTACCAATTCCAACTTTACCGTCAGACCTTTCAATTGACATATCGATTCTTGGAGTTGGAGATGCACCTGAGAAGTCAAGAAATTCCAAGGCGCCTGAAGTACCTACAGTACTTCTTATAAGATATTTCTGGAGTTCGGTAGGATCTTCAAATTGAAATACGGTTTGTTTGTCATCATTAATTAATCGCATCGTAGTTTGAACATTGTCAGTTCTTTCAAATTGTAATCCTGCATCATTAACAGTTAACTTTCCATTTATTGTTACGTTTTCATTATAAACTTGCGCAATTGCAGTTCCTACTGTAATTCCTCCCATTGCAATTAAACCCATTAGAACTAAATTCCACTTTTTCAACAAGTTTTTTTGTATTTTGAACCTAATTTTGTCGTTTATTAGATTGTTTTAGATCTAGAATCTACACAAACTTTATCATTATTTCCAAAATTGGAAATTTCATTTAAATAGGAATCCCATAATTAATGAACATATAAAGATCGTATCATATTTAAATTCAATTATCGCATATTTTTAGAAATTTCTCAAACTGCTAAATGGAATTTCCCTAGGGAGAATCAAACCATGTTTAATCCCATTTATGACCCTCGATAACATGTTCTTCCACTTTGTTGATAGGGAAAATTTTCTTGCATGAATTACAAGTAAACAACCGAACAGTCATTGCACCTCATTTATCTAATTGGTTTTAAATCTTTTATTTTGTAATTTTAAATATCATAAGTTCTTAGGTTATTATTTTTAATAATCCCAATTATGGAAATATAAAAGTGATTAAAAAAACTACAGATAGATTATTAAATTAAAACATTTGAACATGATTAAATTGAATTCAAATGATCCAGAAATTTGGGAAAATGCCTTAATTTCTGTTATAAAAAAAGAACTTGGAATCTCTGCAGTAAAAGTTGTTAAAAATAGACTTTTTGAAAAATATGGAACAACCATTAGGCAAAGTTTTCACAAATGGGAACTAGTAGAAGATATTCTAAAAGAAAATTTTGGCGATGGTTATATCAAAATAAATAGTAAATTTCTTGCTAAAATTACAGCTACAGACTGGAAATATGGTCAAACCCCTTTTGAACCAAAAAATAAAAAAAATGAAATTATCAAAATAATTGGAGACCCTGAAGTAGGAAAAATGCTTGACCAAGTTTTAAGAAAATCAAAAATCATCAAAGACATTATAGATAAAGCCAACGTACCACAAACAACGGCCTACAGAAAAATTGAAAGGATGAAACAGGCAGGACTGTTAGTTGAAGATGGTTTTATTTTTTCAGATAACAATAAAAAAATTGTAAAATACACTTCTCCATTTAGCTCATTTGCAATTATACATGAAAATGGAAAGGCTAGTATCAAATATGGACCTAAAAAATTATTTAAAACAAATTTGTTTTTTCTAGGTAAATATAACCATTTAATGTAGGTTATAATTGAAAATCTTAATGGCATTATTTGAATAAAGATTTGATATGGTTAATGGAAAATTTGCAATAATCATCGCTATTGCAGTAATTAGTTTGGCAGTAATCACTCTCTATTTAGTTTGGCAAGAACCTGAAAATTCTCCTAGTAAGCATTGTTATGGTGATGTTTGTCTACCTGAAAATGATAAGCTCTGTTCAGTTACTTTTCGTATAAACCAAGTTTCAATGGAGCCCAATCAAATTGAGGAATATGTTAGAGAAGAGATTGGAAAATTGGGTACAAATTATGATTTTCAAGAGAGACAAGTAACTGTATTACAAAAGGACAGTAACGCAATTACTATAAGGATAGGTGGAAGTTGGAGTTTTTCAGGTTCAGAAGACAGACCTAGTTTAAAGAAAATACTTTCAGACCTGAATTTAGGAGAAATTGAAGAAAAGGTTATGACGATATGTGAATGATTTAAAATAAATTGTAGCAATAAAGAGAGATCAAAAATTAAAAATTTGGAACTTCAAATTGTTTGTCTAAAGGAATCGGCCATATCCCACAACTCCATTTTCATTTACGCCCCACTTGGGAGGAAGGATAAACAAGTATCCATCGGAATCAGCTTCTAAATCCAACTTGGGCAATGCATTTGAAGGTGCAGCCTGTACTGATGCGGGACCCTTGGTTGAAATTCCTGTTAATGGATCGTATGCACTCCCATGACATGGGCACTCTATCTGATTTTTTGTTCTGGTAGCCGATATCGTTTTGTATTCCCACAAACACCACAAATGAACACAAATGTTACTGTAAACTCTAAATGCGCTTGTAGAGAGTTTCTCCCCTCCAAGTTCTGTTGGCAACCTAATGAGCTGCCATTTTCTAAATGCCTCAGCATCAAAGGCAGGATCACCTGTCCTAGGATAGGTAATAACTTCTGCATGATTTACTGGAAAAGAATTGATGTTTGCATGAGTGCCATCAGGTAAAATCACCTTTTCTCTTCCCAAATTTTCGTTTTTTGGGTTTGGCATGTAATTTCCAAAAGGAATCATCGGTGCAAAAGCAATTGCAACACCGCCTGCGGCCATGAGCCTTAGAAAGTCACGCCTTGACAAGGAGCTCTTTTTGACAGAGCCTTGCTCTGACATGTCTTACTATATGCTAATGTCTCCTATTAATTATTCTGTTTTTTAATAATTGATTGTATTCAATGCTCAAGTTTCAATTATAACGACATCTCCAAAAATGATTATCTTTTCACCTAGCCAATTGAGGGAAAAGTATTCATTTATTTTTTTAAATTATTCAAAAAAAAAGAAGGGCAGAGTGCTGAGAAGTTGATTAATATCAAAGAAAAAAAATTCTCAGCAACTCAATTAGTTTCCACTAGGGAAGAGTTCTAGTAATTCAATGAATTTGTGCTCGAATTACTTCATCAAAAGCTTCTAGATATGCAATTTGTGCATCAATATTTTCAACTGGAATTGTTTGTGGGTGAGCTTCGACGGTTTCTGGAGCATTGTTGGCTGATTCTACTTCTGCACCTATTTCATCTAGAAGTCTTTCGAACTCGTTAAGATCTGCATATGCTTGGTTATCTCCATAAAACTCTTCCATTCCTATTGCCATAAAGACAAAAAGAGCTACTATAGCAGATAACTTTACAGATTTTGTAATCTTTCCAGTCATAATTAGATTAAGTATCCTAGTAATTTAAGGAGGATAGATACTTGATGGTAGCTACCTCAAAGTAGGTATCCAAAATAGATGTAATTTTATACCAAAATTTCAAAAATCAAGCATGATTACAACAAAGGATTTAGAGGAAATCGGAAAATGTTTCAAACAAAGTCCTGTGGGTTTTGTAAAAAAGATGATAAATAAAAAATTTACACTTACCATCCTTATTCACATTTGGTTTTTAAAACAACACAAGTTTGGCGAACTGATTACAATCAAAACAATGAACTCCAAAACCCTTACGTTAACCTTAAGGAACATGACGAAAAATGGGTTGATTAGAAAAAAAATCTATCAAAAAACTCCCCGGGTTACAAAATACTTTATTACAAAAAAAGGAAAGGCACTGCTTCAGGTATACATGCATATTATCAATTTTGCGATGGAGAATTATAGTAGGGAAGTTCTAGTTGATGAAAAACCAAAAAAAATTGAAGACTTGTTTAGCAAAGAGATACTAAAATTGCTAAAATGATTTTTCAAAATGAGTTACCAAAAAATGATTCTGCAATTTTTGAACAATTAATTTTTTATTTTTTTCTAGACTTTGTAAATGGCAAGTTTCCTTTCTTGCCTAGAAATATCCCAACACCGATAATTCCGACAAGAGCAACTAAAACCCCTATGGAGAAATCAGATTCTTCATTTTCCTTGGGTTCTTCTAGGAACAGAGTAAATGTCTTGTTAACAAAGTATTCATCCCGCAGGGCATCTTTGTATCGTACTGAAATTTCCAATTCATTGTCGCCATAGGTGGGGTCTCCCTCAAACTCTACTGGCATATTAAATGGGACTGGCGAGTCTGTCTCTATTTCGTCAATAAAGGTTGTAATGGATGTAAGATTGGAGCCCTCTTGTGGAATGAAAGAAACATATCCAAACAGACCATCTGCATTTCCTTCATTTACGACATTTCCTACAATATAGCTTTTTTCTGAAATGGTCTTTACCTTTACTTGATTTATGGAAATATCCACCAATCCGTTTACATAAAAATCAACTATTCTGGAAATAACGTGCTTATCCCCTTGAACATTGTAATAGGTAATTTGTATTGGTGCCCGTAGAGTTTCACCTTTTAGTGATTCTGGGACATAAACCAAGGCCTCAAGAATTTTTTTTTCTCCTGGGTTAATCTGACCAACATCCCAATTTGTGCTTAATATTACAACGTTTTCTACATTAGTTATTGAAGTAGTGGTGGATGCAATCTCACTTTGTGTATTTATCAGTTCAATATCAACTGCTGAAATTGGTGCTGTTCCATCATTTACAATTTCAATTTGGACCTGGTTCTCTTTTAGGGATTTTAAAAATGGTTCAACTGCGCGAACGTTTATCACGCTATCTCCAGTCAAATGAAATTTAACTTCAAAGAAATCGGTTCTCCCACCAGATTCTCTTAATCTAGAATAATCGACTTGTAATGATGCAGGAAACACTCCCGGTTTAGTGTTTTCATCTACATTTACAAAAAATGTTAATGAAAAAACATCTCCAGTTTTAGCATTAGTCTCACTGTCAGCATCAACCAGCAGTCCCCTGTTGTGGATGTCAGAAAATCCAAATGGTAGCGAAAGTTGGCCCTGAATTCCAATAATATCATTGGAACCAACGTTTGTCATAACTACAGTCAATGGGACATTTTGGTCTCCGGAATTCACTTCAATTTTTTCATCCTGGGTACCAAAGTAGGCATCTAAAACCTTAATTCCAATAAATTCTCTGCCATAAGGGGATTCCCCCAGTTCAAAGGTTTGTCCAAATGAATCATTAGGAATTATTGCACACAAAACAAAACCCAAAAAGACGAAAACAACTTTTGAATTTATTTTACCATTACCTCCATTTCTGTATTATCGGCCTCAAAGGCTCTGCCATCTGAAATTGTAATAATTCTATCAACTTCTCCAAACTGGTCTCTATCGTGAGTCACTACAATAAAGGTCTGATCAAATTTTTTTGCCATGGTTTTCATTAATTGAACAATTGTTTTTGCAGTTTCAGAATCTAAATTACCTGTCGGTTCATCTGCAAGAACAATTGAGGGGTTGTTGATCAAACCCCTAGCAATAGCTGCTCTTTGTAGCTGTCCACCTGAGATTTTAGTTGGAAGTTTGTCAAGTTGTTCTTCCAATCCCATTATTTTTAACAATTCTTTTGCTTCTGAAACCAAGTTTTCAGTTTTTTTTGCAATTTTTCTTGGCAACATTGTATTTTCGAGTATGCTAAGATCAGAGAGAAGATTTGAGAACTGGAAAATAAATCCAAGTTTTTTATTTCGGAATAAAGAAACTTGATTATCATCAAGGTCAGATGTTTCAATTCCATCTATTACTAGTTGGCCTCTAGTTGGTCTATCTAAAAGGCCAATCATGTTTAGCAATGTTGATTTGCCAGAACCAGAACTTCCAACAATCAAAATAAATTCTCCTTTTTTAATTTCTATTGAGACATCTTTTAGAGCCTCTACTTTGGTGTCGCCTTCACCAAATTCTTTATAGAGATTTTTTATTTCTAAAACCTTAGACACCTCTCATCGCCTCCAAAGGTTGTAATTTTGTTGCCTTGTACGCAGGATATATCGATGCAAATACTGCCAAGGTAAAAGCAGTAAGGGCTGTAGAAAAGGTAGAGGCAAAATCATACTCTACTTCAAGTTCCAGACTTCCGGCAAATGACATATTTGTAACTTTGGCATATGTGGTAAAGGCAAGACCAAACGCGGTACCTACCGATGCGCCAATTAATCCAATTATCAGGCCCTGAATAATAAAAATAATCAAAACATCTTTTCTTCTGGTACCTATTGATCTTAAAATTCCAATATCCCTTGTTTTGCTGGAGATTAACATCATTTGAATTGTAATTATTGCAAAAGCAGACGACATTAGTCCAACATAACCAATAAGCGTGAACATTCCTAATGCTGAACTAAAATTTCGGATAATGTCGCGTCCAGCTTCCTGGGTAGTTTTAACTTCAAAATCATCATTTGAAAAAGAAAGCAAAAATAATTCCTTAATTTCTTGAGAATAGTCTGGGTCTGTTAATTTTACAATAAAATTCCCAGTTTCTTCTGGTCTATCTATCAAGTCTCTAAGAGTATCAATTGGCATAATAAGATTTGAATCAAGACCTGTTCCCCCTGGTGTTTTTGAAATTCCGTTAACTACGAAAAATTCGGTCTGCTCTTCATCCACCCGGTTTGTAATTATTAATTTTAATGTCTCACCCACTTGAATTCCGCCAAGGTCTTCAGCAACAACAGACCCGACAACAATTGAATTTCTAGAGTTTACAAACTCTCCTTCTGCTACAGTTTTGTGCAACTCTGAAACTGTTGGGTCACGTAATGGGTCAACTCCAATTATTGGCACTCCAAACAGTTCTATCAGTTCACCATCTTTTCTAATCTCAATGTCTGTAGATGATGTTAATCTTGGGGTAGCCCCAATAACGCGGGAATTGCTTTCAAACCATCCTATTATCAATTGATCAGATTTGTCTATTAGTCCTGTTTCATCAGTGACCATCAAATCTCCAAATTGGTAAATTTTCAAATCTCTGATAATTGCATTTTGTAATCCAAGAAATATTACAGTAATTATGCTAATCACTAAAATCCCAACACCAATTGCCAGGACTGCCCCTAGCAAACTTCCTTTTTTACTTAATAGCATCTTTTTTGCTACTGTGATTCTATAATCCATTTTTTCCCAAACTCATCTGTTGTTTTTAATTAATTTGGAATTGGGAACACTTGTTATCATTGTTTTCTATTCTTTCAGTAAATTTCAGATGAATCATAGGCGTCATGTTTTGATTCTGATTTTTTATTTTCACTCCAAACTGTTTGAGATAACTGCAATAGATAAAAACAATAGATACCCTTGGGTAACTATCCCTTACAGACAAAAAGAGTATTTTAAAAAAAGAAATTAAATTAATTTTATTGTATTTCATTTGTATTTTTATCCCATTCTACTGAATAACCAAAAAAGAAATCCTTCATTCTGCCAAAAAAAGGGGATTTGAGCATTAGAATCAGCATAGTATTCCTAAACCACTTTTTGATAGGATTTGTGATTAGGTATCCTTCCCCTGCAGTTCGTCCAATTTTTACAATTTTTTCAACTCGTTTTTGGCGTAATTTTTGAAATTTTGAAAAGGCCTCTTCAATATCTTCAATATCTCTAAGACATTTTGCAAGCATCAGCCCATCTTCGCTTGCCATGGCTGCCCCCTGTCCATTTGCAGGAACAGTTGCATGTACTGCATCTCCAATTAAACATACATTTTGTTTATACCATTTGTCAACTGAAGGCATGTCTGATATTGGGTACTTGATAAAATTAATTTCGTTTGACCTTATGATATTTTGAATTAATGGGGGATCTTCAGAATACATTTCAATCATTGCCTGTTGCCATTTTTCATTTGATAGTTTCTCCATTTCTTCCCTAGTTTCTTCTTTGGGATATGAGACTCCGTTCCACCACCAGACTTCATTACTATTTGGAATAACAAAATATGCCAGGAATCCTTTTTTTCCATAGTTGCTGTGAATTATGTTTAATTCTTTATCAGTGATTTTTGTTTGGGTATATCCTCCAGTAAATACCATTTTGGTATAGAAGGGTTTTGGGGAATTTGGCAAGATTATTCTTCGAGTTTTAGAATAAACGCCATCACATCCTACAAGTAAATTTCCTTCAGCACTTTTCCCATCTTCAAAATAAGCAGTTACATTTGACTTGCCGATATTGATGATGTCTTGGATTTTTTTTCCAAAATGAATTGGGATTTGTTTTGATTGCACTTCTTCTCTTAAAACTCTAGTCAAAAATTCACGTTTGATCATGATACTCTTTATACCATAATCTTTTAGGGAATTTTTTTCGTCGATCCTTGCCATTTGATTCCCTTTTTCATTATAATGAATGACACCATTACATTCATGTCCTAAATCTTTAAGCTTGTCATCTATTCCTAAAACCTTGTACACATTCATTGCATTTGATGATAGATAATGAAACAGCCCAACATCATCTTTTGGGATTTGCCGCGCTTCAAAAATTTCAGATTTCATTCCAATTTTATCCAATGCCAAAGCAAGTACACATCCAGCAATTCCACCTCCTACAATTATCACCTTTCTATTTTTTTTATCCATTATTTTTCCCCTGCATCTATATAGAAAACAACTTTAGAAGTTAGACATTGGTTTACATGTTTTTTATTGATTGATTCTGGTTCAAACAATTTTTTCTTCTCCCAATTAATTACATATCCTGAGGATTTACCTGCTGATTTTTCTAAAATATCACCCAATTTTACAAAATATACCTTGGAGTTTTGTGGAACAAGAAGATCCTTTGGCAATTTTCTTCAATTTATAATGGCTTTAGATTCATATAAACAAACCGGCTGACCGCCCTGTAAAAATAGGCGTAAAATTATCATTTTTGCGCATAAAAAATTCCTTTGTTTTATCTCATTATAAAGAGCCTACAGAATTTAGATATACCATAAATTTACAAAAGAAGAGATGGTAAAAGGAGTTTCAAGGCATGTTAACGTAAGAAAAAAAATCCTTGATTCAGCTTTGAGGAATTTTTCCAAAAATGGGTATTCTGATACCTCATTAAGAGACATAGCATCAGATGCCCAAGTAAGTAAAGGAGGCCTGTACCATCACTTTCCCACCAAGGAGGATCTCTTTCTTGCAGTTTGCTCGCACAGCAAGGACTTGACGATGATGAAGACAAAAAAGTTCTTGGAAGAAAAAGGTGCTTTTACTGGCGGTAAGGGTGACCTTTATGAAAACTTGGTGGAATATTACGATAAAATTATTTTAAAAATTAACAGCTTTGAACGAGTTTGGTTGGAAGGAATGCTGGAATCACCTAAAAATTCTAGGTTAAAAAAAATGATGTCAAAGATAGAAAGACAACAAACACAGCTGGGAGCTGAATGGTTAAAAAAAATTCGAGACCATTCGAATCTACTTCATGGGTATACGGATGAAGAGTTACTTGATATTTCACGAGGTTATCTTGCACTTTACAGAGGAATACTAGTTGATGGAATTATGGGTAAAAACTCAAAGGAAATTAAAACCAGTTGGGTTAGAACAATTTTTGCAATCTACAATACAAGAAAATAATTTAGTGTTTAAGATTTGGATTTATCAAGATCCGTTATAAAAAGAGTTTATTTTTAATTCCAGAGTCTTCAAAGAGATTTATGAAATTTCTTTAACACCTTAACAAAATTTGAAATGTCTTTCTAGAATTTCACTATTCATTAGAATACCAAGACAGTCTCAAATTAAAAAAACCTCTAAAAAACTAAATCAAAAAGGCTAAAAAAGAGTCTGGCAATAAGCACCTATCCCATATTCACTATGGTTTTGGGTGCTGGCCATGTTTTACTTTAAAACTATAATAATGTTCATTAATTTCTAAATCAAGAACAGAACAATTTTGGCTTTCAAATAATCCCTTGTCAATTACCGAGAACAGTTTTGAAAAACCTTTGCCAAAATTATGATGTGATTTATAGATATTGTAATTTTCATGCTCAAAAACCGTTAGATTCAAGAAATTATATTCATGGAAATTTCTGTATTCTTCGTCCATAATTTTGAAATCCAATTCTTCATGCTGTGTTTTAAAAAAAGAAATTTGCTGAGGGATGTATTTTGAAGCGATTTTTAACAGTTCTTCATCAGATGAATTTGTTAATAATTCATTAAAAATTAATTTGGGAATTAAAATGTCCCCCCTATCTAATCTCTTATCTACAAATTTCGTGTATCGTTCTAAAATTTGGTTTACAGTTGTGCTAATAGGAATTTTTTTTCTTTTAGAAATTTCTTCTAATTTTTTATTCGTTGATTGAGAAATTCGGGAACTTATAATTATATTTTTTTCATTCAGGTTTTTAGTTTTCATTATTTAGCAAGCCATAAATTTTTATTTAAAACACTCTTCAATTTCCAATTTTAAAAAAATAAAAGAAATATATTTTATAAGTTTTTTTACATCTTTTTTTTCAATATCTATGTAGAAATTCTTGCAATAAAAAACACCAGTACCAAAAACCAATCTCCGAATATTTCACAAATCAGACATTTTATTTTAGATCACTGATATCATTTTGACACAGTCCAATCTATTGTATCTGTAAATGCACAAATTTCTTTGAGTATTACTTCGTGAAAACCCTCAGTGTCCATACTAACTAGAATTAACCCATCATCTGGTATTGGTATTGTAAGACGTTTTACTTTCTCATATTCTGATAGTGCATAAAGAGGTTTTCCAAGCTTCTGTGAAAACCTCTTCCGTGTTTCCCATCTTGCAAGTGAATCATCTATGGATTCTTCTGTCTCAGAAGGAGAAAGCAAGCTTTCAAGGCCGTCTCTCGTTTTCGAGATTGAGTTTGACCTAATTACTATCCCTACAAAACGAATTTTTTTATCTAAATTTAATATTTTTCCGCAAAATTCTTCAAGATCAACAGGTTTCATTGGGTTTTCTTTCCTCCCAGTTTTTCTTAATTCATTTTGAAATTGTCTTTGGTTAAGGAACCAAAAAATTTCATCATTTTTTATTTTTTTATTTTTTTTGAATTTAACCAATTCGTTTACAATGTATACAATGTAAAAATTAATTTGGGTCATGTTTTATTTTTGAATTTTTTCTAGGATGTATTTTGTTTTCTGAGTAATTCAACCCCAAGTTTGCCAGGATCCTTTAAAGCTAGGCATTTTTTAAAAAAATAGGATTTGGTCATTAACTTCGTCGTTCTAATTCCGTTACACGCTTTTGTAGTTCGTTAATATCTGAACGTAGTGAAGATGGCTTGCAATCAAATCCATTATGACCATGTGCGCAGGTTTCTGAATTTCTTGGGACTGTTGGCTTGTCCTTGATTGGAGTTTGGCCTGATGCGTCAATTATGAAGGAACTAGCACCAATAGTCAGGCCCACAAAAAGAACTCCCGCCAATCCAAGAACCAAGATTGATTTACTAATCATTACTTATTATAGTCAGGCATAGTATTTATTATTTCTAAAAATTTGGAAATAATATAATAATTCTATAAATAAGAGATTTTATATCTTGTTTCCTCCATAATATAGTAGATGAATCCACTGGACAGAATTGTCGCTAGAGGGGTAAGGTCAGTGTTAGAAGAAGATTTGGGCAAATCTACCTTTAAGAAAATTGAAAAAGAGGTGCACGATGTATATGAAATATCAATTCTAGAGGCAGTATCTGATTTTTCAAAATTTGATTTGGTTCTTCGAAAGTTTTTTGGAAAGCATACAACAAATATTGAATCCAAGATTTTCAAGAAAATTTTGTCAGTTGAAAACACCACAAAAACCGATTCTGTTATTACCATAAAGGATCCTGATGTTGCAAAAGCGGTCTTTGAATCATATGGGGATCCTGCAAAAAAAGCAATACTTGATTTATTGCAAAAAGAGCCAAAATCAATTCCAGAAGCTATCACCAAATCAAAATTACCAAAAGCCTCAACGTACAACAGGATAAAAGAGCTGATCCAGGACGGATTATTAACAATTGTAGGTCATACAAAGGCAAGCGATGGCCGAAAAGTAATCCAATATTCACCTACCTTCAATAAGGCAGTTTTTGAAATTCAAGACGGAGGATTGCTTGTAAATGTTAATGTTTACAACAAGTTTGTAAAAGATAGTTTTACCTTTAATTCGATAAGTGAGAGGAGGAAAAAATAATTGGTCTACTCTATTCAAACGATTACAACCCAGATAAAAGAATCTTACAAAATAATCCTATTAATCATTGCAGGTGCAATTTCAATCCAGTTGAGCTCACAAATCCCTTTAGAAGTATTTGAATCCTATCTAGTGACACGAGTTGCAATAGTAGTTTTTCCCTTTGGAGCTTCAATTGCAAGCTTTGTCGTATCTAAAAAGTATGGTGGATCAAAAGTTTTTGGAAAATCTTTTCTTGCTTTGGGAGTAAGTTACTTTGCTGTATTTTTTGCCGAACTTTTGTATTTTTATTTTGACTCTATTCAAAACTATGACTTTTCATATGTTGCTGATGGGTTCTTCCTAGTTTCTTATCCTGCAATAATTGCACATCTTTTTATTAATATCAGATATTTTTCTGAAAAACTTGAAAACTTTCAAAAAACAATTCTTGTAGTGGTTCCAGTCGGAATAACCTTGAGTTTTTCAATTATTGTTATAAATACTTCATCTGAAATTATTCCAATATTTTACTCAAATCTGGTGTATGTTGTTTTTTCATCAGTAATGTTGGCATTGGCCATTGTGGGATTTTCTATATTTCGATATACCATTTTGCTTTCTGCTTGGTTTTTTATATTGCTTGGAATTTTCTCAGATACTATCGGCTCGGTTTTTCATCGGTACACCCACACTTTTGGGCTTTACAGCTATGCAGACATTTCAAATGTTTTGTGGATTTTGGCCCCCCTGTTGATTGTTTACGGACTTTACAGGCATCAAAAGTCAATGTAATAAAAAAATTAAATATCGCTAGAGATATCACTAGAGATATGGGCTGGAACCTTCTGTTAGAGTTATTTTTGAAAGATCTTGTAAGCCAAGTTACAACCAGGTTCCCTAATCAGGTTGTGTCAATTGTTTTATTTGGTTCAGCCACTACAGGTGAATGGGTTAGGGGCAAATCGGATATTGATTGTATAATCCTAATTAAAGACAAAAAAATGCGGAAACAAGTAGAATTGTTTTTAAACCAAACCTTATTGGAATTGGATTCAAAATATGACCTAAAACTTTCTGATACTTGTAGCACATACAAAAAGACACAAAACCATGCACTAAACCTTGTTTTAAAAATTGAAAGCTTTGGAATGTTTGGTAGGCCATTTTATGTGTTATCAGAAGACCAAATCGATTTAAAAAACGCAAAGTTAAAAGATGATTTTAAAACTTTTGTAGGAACTCATGTTATTGCATCAACAGATTTGTTTCTTCATAGAATAAAATGTACCGGAAAAATACTTTACGGCAAGGACGTAACAAAAGAATTTCCAACCAGAATCCCATTTATTGAAAAAATAAAAGCACCACTTAATGCAATAATTCTTTTAATGATTAGTTTTCTCGTCATGCCAATTGATTCACGATTTGCGATGCAACATGCAGTAAAGGCAAACTTTTGGGCATGTGATAACGTCTTATTTGCCATGGACCAACCCTTATCAAACGCAAAATCTGAAATTAAACATTTGCAGGATATCTTTTCTCATGATTTGAATGAATCGGATGTTGCACATCTTAATACTTCATTAAAATATAAAACATCAAGAAAAATATTAAAGGCTAAAAATAGATTTGTGATCAGATATGCGGTAAAATCTACTCGTTTTGTTTTAAAATTATATTCCTTAACAATTCAAAAATGGATTGCAACCATTAGGTGATTTAATTTTCCAAAAGACATAATCATCTTTTTAATCCTATCAATATTGGTTTTCTGAAACATCACCTTTGATTATCAAACTATCGGGCACGGTAATGTAGAAGACATACTCTTGAGCTATTGTAACATACAAATCAAATTCTAATGGATCCAAGAGGTTTGAACGGACACTATCAGCACCAATTACTGAAGCTTTAATGTTATACAAACCACCACTAGAAAAAATAGGCCCCTCTATTACAGGATTATTTTCTCCCAAGGTGTATAATGCTCCTGCAATAGGATGAACCGAACCATAGTATTTTACACATTTCCATAATTGGATTTCTCCACATGAACTGTTTGGCCTAATATCTACTGTTAAATGCCCTTCTTCAGCATAGAAGTTTTTCCTAGCTAATAATTCTCCTTTTTTGTAAATTTCAACTGCATATGTAACTTGTTTGAAAATCTCTTCGGTATCATCGTCAATGAACTTTAGACTCAAAAATGCGTTTGAAAAATCCCCAACAGTCATATCAGAAGGACTCATCCTTGCCTCTACTGTTACATTTCTATTCTCAAAGTCAATTGCAGGTGCTCTATCTACCCCGGGATTCCCATGGCCAAAAACGTCAATTGCAATTACTGGGATTAAACAAAGTGCGAAAACTCCAAAAAGTACTAGGAATTTTTTGCCAAACATCGAGCTAGTTTTTGAAATTCTTTTTTATGTACTGAATTAGTTCTTTTTTGGAAATTTTTTTTGAATGTCGATACGACAATAAATAAAATGGCAACGACATAGCTGCACCCATAGCTCCAATCAAAACCATTGCAACTATGAAATCAAATTCGGTAAAACCCAAAACATTGGCATAAGGATCAAATAAGGGGGTTCCTGAGCCCTCACCGGGATTTGATGCTACAGATTCGACTTTGGTTTTTGCCAAATAAAACGATTCATCCATTGAATTTGCAATGCCCGTTCCAGGAATTTCTATTGGCAAACTAAACTCCGAATACCAATTTTTGATAGGGGTAAGAACGCTGCTCTCAGCCGTTACAAAGATCAAGGATAGGGCAGACAATGATGCGACTGCTCCCATTCCAAAAAATCTGTAAAGTGAATTAAAAGAACGCGATAACATTTTGCTTTGCTTTGCCTTTTCAGTAATTTTTGTAGGTGTGATTACAATTGCAAGTTTGGAGGTCTTGTAATAATTCATGTCTCGCGCTTTTGAGTTTTTTCCGATTCTTGAGACATGTATCAAATCAATTTCTTGCATTTTTTCTAGATAATATTTTACAAGCTGCAATGACATTTTGTTTTTTTGTGCAATCTCATTTGCAGTCAACTCATTGTGGAATAATAAATTTAAAATCTCTATGCTTGATTTGTTTGAAATGATTTTTGCTAAAATTTTTAATTTTTCATCATCTATTGAAAAAATATCTAGATTATCATCAATGCAAGAAATTTTATCATTCATAATGATATCTATACGGCAACAAAGTATGTAAAGATTAGTAAAATGAAAATTTCATCAAAGCCTTTATGCAAAATTTACGTAATTTATTCAATGAGTAGAAAAAAAATTTCAATTGCAGGAGTAATATTGAGTTTTTTGATATTACCCTCTGCAAGCAGCCTGGCATTTGCACAGTATATGCCTCTGGAAGGTGAGACAGGTCTAGGAGAAATAATCGATCTTTATGAAGACAGAATTGATTTGGTAAGGGAAAACCCAGGCAAAGGCTCAGGCACTCCAATATTTGCAGCAGAAGGAACCCTTGGGGCAATTTTACTGTCTACTGGAATATTTGGGGGAGTTGCTGCAGCATTTTTTGTAAAGGGTAGAAAGGGAAAATATGCTGCGATGGGAAGAGGATAAAAATCCTTCCACTTTTTATTTTTTAAATCGCATTTTAAAAAATTGGTTTCCATATTCACATTTTTCTTTGCAATTCATACAAATTTATGAAAATTCAAAAAAAGTTGTAAAATCTCTAAACCATGATATCCACCAATGTTCCAATTTACAAACACTTGGACAATAATAATTGTCAGGTGCATCTTGAGGAACTATACATGGTTTACAAACCGTGTCAGTTATTGTCCAGACAACAAAAAAGAAAATTGCAGCTGCAATTGGGATAATAATTTTGTATCTAAATCTCATTTTCTAATCAGGGGATTCTACCGTTTTGGACAAAGGAAGAAATGCAATTGCAGCAATGT
The DNA here is from genome assembly GCA_028279545.1 of Nitrosopumilaceae archaeon. GTDB lineage: Archaea > Thermoproteota > Nitrososphaeria > Nitrososphaerales > Nitrosopumilaceae > Nitrosomaritimum. Next base: position 68,244 of record JANQNN010000012.1, on the reverse strand, counting down.
ATAATATCCAAAGTCTAATCATTGTAGCGTTTTGTGTTACAATTCTAACTACGGTAAAAAAAATCACGCTCAAACATGATCAATGGGATCAAAGTAAAATAAGCAGATTAGAATTGTTTAAGAATATCACCATACCAACTTGAATAATTGAAAACGACCATTTTGATTATTGTATTTGCCGTGTTGTTTTCAGGAATATGGGTAAGTAATGCATATGGTTCCATATATCTTGATAAAGCGACATACACATGGACTGACAAGATTAACATTAGAATCACTGAACATGGGCTTGATTCGGATAAATCATCTGTAAATATTTTTACTGATTATCATGAATTAAGCAATTACAAATTATCCAAAGCCGGAAATGGTTTGTATACAGGTGAGATAATTCTTACAGGTTTTTTACATGACGTAACGGGAGATGGAAAGCCAGATACCAATCCCAGAACCAAAGGAAGTGGTTCTAACAATGGTTTCTTAGAGGCAAGTCGAGATGATTCGGTTACAATAAGGGTTGAGTTTGGAGATGGAGGAATTATTAGCAAATCTTTCAAAATATTTTGGAATGAAGGGGGCATTGTTTTGGATAAATCCAAATATCTTCCAGGTGAATCGGCAAAAATTCAGGTTATAGATGCAGACATGAATTTGAATCCTGAATCCCTGGATAAGACAACAATCCATGTTTTCTCTGATTCAGATAGCGCGGGAATTATGGTTGATGCAATAGAATCAGATGAAAAATCGGGAGTTTTTGAAACAGCAGTCTCGTTTACGCAAAAACAGGCTTCTAGCGGAAATAGATTATTTGCAGTTTCTGGAGATAGTATTTACGCGAAATATGACGATTATACCCTTCCAAAACCCTTCAGAATTACTGATAATTTGGAAATCGTTGCCGAATCCGTACTTGTTGCAGAATCTCTAGTTCCAGAACCTGAGCAAGATAATTTGCCCTATCAAAATTGCCACAAAGGAGCAATGTTGCAAGATGGACTTTGTGTAGGTCACGAAAACAATGCAGAAGAAAATTCAACTGGAATAGGGGGACCAGTAATTGAAATGCCTTGGATGTCTCCTATTAAACAATGGAAAAATGGACTAGAACCAATTAAAATTGACTGCAGGGATGGTCGGTTCTTGATGATTAATCCTGAGAACAACAAACCTGCTTGTCTTTTTAACTCCAAAAGCATGGTGATTTTTGCGCAGAAAGGTTGGATGCCTGTAAGGAATCTGGTACTGGAAAACCCTGCTGATGCCTTTACTTCAGGACATGGAGGGGATTTTTCAACGCAGTATTTCTCATTTTTTGAGATAAACAATAAAAATTCAATTCTTTTGCATTCAAAGCAAGACAAAAAGCTTGTAAGCCATATGGAAATAGGAGAGAAATTAATTTCAAATTGTTTGAATTTTGACGGTTCAAGCGAAATTACACTCATCACGTTAAAAAATATAGATATTAGTAACAATACATCAACTTTTACAAGTGAAAAGCAAACATGGCCAGGCGGTTTTTGTGACAATGATGAAGCAATATTGGAAAAATATTATTCAGAATTCTTTTTCTTTCCTGATGTGAATTAGTTCTCGAAATTTTTTTGAAGATCAATTTTAAAAAATATTTTTTAAATTTTCTAACTTGTTTTAAATAGCATCACTTATGTACCCATGAATTTTGTACATTTTCATATGAATCATTGCAAGAATACTTGTCAAAAGTTTGAGCAAGGTAACAAAGCAAAAATCTATGCAGAAAAGGGCTGCTTTTGCAGGAACTGCGAGTATTATTTCAAAAAATGTTTTGTCAGGTGTCCCTGTTGCAAAAGTGCAACAAGACATAACACCAGAAGCACTAGAATTCCAAAACAGGTTTGCAGGATCTAGAGTAACAATAAGAATAATAATTTGGAAGAAAAGAAAACGAACGTAAAGAAAAATTTTACAGGATTTTCAAACATAGTTGTAAACAGTTTATGTAATTATTTTTTCAAAAATTATGTTACGAGGGCTTTTATAACTAATTTTCATCCTAATTTCAGATGGAAGAATACGAAATTACTTGTGTAAAACAGGATTTTTTTGGGAACATAACCCATGTAGAGGTAAATGGATTACAACTTCACTCAGAGACTATTATCCATTGGGTATTAAATAAAAGATACAATTTTTACGTCTTCAAAAATGGTCAGAAACTACCCGTTTTTGCCAAAAAGACCATGTTTTTTGGCTGGTTTTTAACCTCAGATCCACAAAGTGGTTTGGCAAACAATCTAGGATTTTTGTGTAGCTGTTAAGGCAGGTATTTGGAAAGTTATGTAGTGTTTTGAAGAAAATGCAATTCTATAGATAAAGGAGGGATATCAAACCACCTAATGGATGAGGATTTTGCAAAGCTCCCAGAAGACTTGGTTAAGCCGCTAAATGACGGTGCATGTGATCATCTTTTAGGAATAACCATACCAAAAATACCTTTAGAGTCAACAAAAAACAGATTATTTGACGTAAATTTAATTAACACTCGCTATGTGATTCTTTATTTTTTTCCAATGATGGCTATTCCGGGAAAAAAACTTCCAAATAGATGGGATCAAATCCCAGGCGCTCGTGGCTGTACTCCTCAAAATCTACAAATTAACGAACAAAAAAAGAGCTTTCAAAAATATAATGCCATGCCAGTTGGCGTTTCCACTCAACCTGTTGATGAGTTAATAAAACTATCTTTAGTCAGAGGGTTTTCTCAAGATCTTCTATCAGATACTGGTTTGAAATTCCATAGAAAATTACAGATTCCAATCTTTAAGTTGGATAACAAAACTTTTTACAAAAGACTTACGTTGGTTCTAGAGGATTCAAAAATTGTAAAAATATTTTATCCGGTTTTTCCTCCTGATAAACATCCTTTGGTAATTTTGAATTGGTTAAAAAAAAATTCTGATGATAAGATTTAATTCACTATCTTTTTTCAATTAGAACGACTTTTTTAAATAGCATTTTCAGCCTTTATTATAAAAAATAAAAGACAATAGAGTTTGCAAGAATTAAAAAATAAAAAATTGATTAACGGTTTGATTGGAAGGGGAAAATGTAATTCCATAATCCGACAAAATCATCTTTTTAAAACATTGATCGGGTAAAAGGGAAAAAAATTCAAAAAATTTCTATAGAAAATCAAAAATTTTCAAAAAATATTTTTTTCATCTTTTATTACCTTATGTTATTTTTTTGTAATTAAAGTTAAATAAGATTTCCTTATTTCCATATTTGGAAATGACAATTGGTACAGCAGTTCTTGTTGATGATAAACCTGAAAATTTAGATCCCCTGATTCAAATTCTAGACAATATGAAAATTAAGGTTGTTGGGTTGTGTCATACCCAGAATGATGTAATTCGGTTAATTAAGGAAAATCGACCAAATTTAGCTTTTTTAGGTGAGAACATGCCTAGATTCAAAGGAATAGAGGCCATTGGAAAAATAAAAAAAATTTCTCCCATGACTAGCATAATTATGATGATGGCAAACACCTCCAATACCCAGGAAAACTTTTTGGAGGATTTGAGAATCTGCACTGTGATTAGCCAACCTATTGCCGAAAAAAATATCCCGCAGGTAATGGAAAAAATTCAGATTTCAATTGAAATAAACAACAAACTAAGAACTCAAGTCCAAAAGAGGTATTCGAATTTGGGGAATGGAAGAAAATGACCCCTTGTTTGTTTTTGATGAATGGTTGTAGCATGATTACTAAAATAGAATTTTTGAATTTTCTGGAGAATTCGAGGAATTAAATTGATTTCAAAAAAGCTTGAGCCATTAGCAGAAAAAATATTGAGCCTTGATAGAAATGTTCGGTTTGTGCAAATCGTAACAAAAGAAAAATCTGTAACCAAAAAAGCCCCTGGATTTGTTTCTATTTTAGGTCCCTTAGAAACAATTGAATCCCTAAATGACTCGCTAACCAGGTGGGAGTCTAGAAAAAAATTTACAGACAAGCTGGGAAAACCAATCTATGCAATGGCTGAATACGAAAAACTAAAACGCATTACAATACCTCTGGAGGAAAATGGAATCATATTGATTACCTTGGAACCAAAATGTTTTCATGAAGTAATATTGAAAGAGATTATTGAAATGAAGGAAGATTTTTTTGATCCTTTGGTCGACATACCCGCTAAAAAATAATTTTTTTGGATTGTTGTTAAATGCTTAGTTTAGAAAATTCCTGATTTGATAAAAGTAATAGGATGAAAAATTATTTTAGCTTGCCATAGCTGTCAAAAGTTGGTTTAATTTGACAGGTTTTTTCAAGTATTGTTGAACTCCGTCTTTTTTCAATAAACCATCAATTTTTTTTGTAGAATATGCTGAGGCAGAAAGAATAACAATTTTTTGATCCTTTAAAATTTTTTGTTCTTCAAGTTTTTTGATAATATCCAACCCACTGAGTTCAGGCATTTGTAGGTCTAACAAAACCACGTCGTACTTTTCTTCTTGAATTAGTTCCAACCCATCTTTTGAATCATTTGTGATTACATTATCAAACCCTTTTGATTGAAGAAATGTTGAAAGTAGACTGGTAATATTCTCATTATCATCAATTATGAGAACTTTCATACTTTAGGGTTGATTTTATCTCATATAGAGTTGTGTCAGTTTATTTCATTATAGACACTTTGGAAAATTTTTCTAGAATTCAGGCATAAATTTTTTAAAAAAAATGGCTAATTCTGCTCATTTCTATAAACCATTAGAAAACCTAGACACACATAATTTTCCAAGTGCAAGAAATTCAACAGGGTCACGTTAGGCTATAAAAGAATTCGTGGGTTTTTTGTTCAGTTGTTAATCTTGTAAACTATAATCTGCCTTCTTTACTGAATCTGGGTTGTTTTTTTGATAATGATACATGCATGTTTGATTACCTTTGCAGCGGCACACCAATGCTTATTTGTCAAACAAGTTATTCTTTAAAAAAAACGTCAACATTTTTTCCCAAAAAAGTGTAAAGAAAGGCCATTTTTCAATCGAGGGTGCTCCTGCACAGTTGGCATGCATTATTCCACTTGTCATTGCCATGTGTGGGGTATGCTTTGGCATTTATGGACGCCCTACAGAAACTGCAAGTCCTAGAACATCTTCACCTTCTGACATGCGACGATATTCATCTGCTGCCTTTACGAGTTCTTTTAGATTCTGGACTTGTTCTGGAGTGATTATTACTTTTTAATCTTTAATATGTTTACAAATTTAGGTTGAAACTCTAACTCAATAAAATGAAACGTTCTACTCAGAGTAATAATTATTTTTTAACTATTGTGGCATTGCTAGGATCCAAATCATTCCAGATTACATCATATCCCAACATGGCTAACAAATCAGCATGACATGAATCTGGGATTTTGTGGGAATTTAAAACCGTACATGCCGGAACAAATTTAGAAATCCCATCAAGAGAAACATCTACAGCATTGGTTTTTTCTTTTGAAATTAAATAGGAACCAATCAGCACATAAGCATCAGGATAAGCATCATTGATAATTTTCAAAGCTGCTTCTTTTGGAATGGCATATTTTTGAGCAACTTCCTCTACAGAAATCAAATCCAAGTTATTTTTGTCTAGTTTAATTCTTGTTTCATTGATTTTTTCCTTAGTAATTTGGGCGTCGATTTTCTTCAAATGTTCTAAGATAGGTTTGATAGGAACTTCTTTTTTAAAAGTAAAAATTCGATCTTTAGAAATTGCCTCTATTTGCGAACAGGATAATTCAGAATTTACTGCCACCAACAAATCAATGTTTTTGTTGTGTGTATTTTTCTCATTAGAATCAAACAGTGCTTTGAGTTTAGCTGCTTTTCGTTCCAGGTATTCTTTTGTCCAAAAGCCAACAATTTCAAAGTATACTTTTCTTCCAAATCGCTCAAATAAAAAATCAGGAATCATGGCTTTGCCATCTGCAATCAAGGGGTCTGGTTCGCGGGAAATTTTCCACCCAAATTTGTCATTTTGGTCAAAGTATTGGGAGAATCTCTTTGCAAATGCGGCTTCTGTAGAACTATCATAAACATAATCGTCATTTACCGCATTACCAATATTTTGATAGGTTGTACCTATTGTTGAACTAAGAAGTCCTTGGGCATTATCACTAGATAATTCAAAGGGATAGATTTTTTTCCCATCATCGGTATTTCTTATGATGGATGCATTGAGTTTCCAAGTTGGCGTACCTACAATCAAGGGCAATAGCTTGGCTATAGATGTGCCATACCTTTCAGTCATTTTAAAGAGACTGAGCGGCCCTTCCAAAACACACTTTATGGAGTCATCCCCCTCTTTGTTATCTGATGAATTGTATTCCAAGTTATACATCAGACCGTATCTTTTGACATTGCGTAAAACTTGTTTCCAGTATAGTCCACCTTTTATAAAAAATTCTAGTCTAATACATTTGAAGAGAAGTGTTTGTAACAATGAAAGATTGTACCGCAAGATTAGGTTTTTAGGGTCAATTGAATCAAAGTGTGTTAGTGCGAGGTTCTCATCTTTGTCACTCCACATCATGGTTTCAACATTATCAGGTGAAATATGCATCTGATTTGCAACCTGTTTGATGATGTCTTTCCTTTGGGAATCAGACAAAGCCAAACCTTGTTTTGAAGACTCTTCAAACAATTTCTGTCTTATTAGCATCGGAGTTGCAACAAAGGAAGAAGACGGATTGATCCGCTCAAAAACGGATCGTCTCTCCAGTAATGCAACAAACCCTCTTACTAACTTGTAATCATGTTCGGATTCAAGCAGCCTAATCTTTTGCAGCAGATCGCCTTTGCATTTTTTATCCTTTTGCGCATTTGTAAAAAATACAATCAACTTGTTGGCAAGTTCATAGTCAGTACCAGCACCAAAGTCAGTAATGCAAAACAACGGAATTATTTTGCCTTGGGTGATTCTGGTACGTAAAAGTTCAGATGAAAGCATTGACCCTTACCTCAGTTTCTTGGTTATTTCGTGAGACAGCATATCAGTTTCCATCTATTTTGAACCTACATTTGCAGAAGAGTTTCTTTTGAGAGATGTTATCCTTTTTGCGCTGATGTTTGTTTCTCTGGTATGTTTGGAGATCAGTTCAACCAGCCTAGCCTTTCTGCCATCTTGCTTTGGTCTTAGAATCCTTCCTAACCTCTGAATTAGTTCTCGTCCACTGCCTGTTCCACTCATTATTATGCCCAGTTCTGCATCAGGTACATCTACTCCCTCGTCTAATACTTTAGAGGTTACAACTACATTGTATCTGCCAGACTTGAATCCCTCCAAGACATCTTGTCTTTCTTCTTTTATTGTCTTGTAAGTAATGTGCGGAATCAAGAATCGGCCCGAAAGATCATATACCATCTTGTTGTTTTGTGTAAAGATAATTGTTTTTGTGTCTTTGTTTTGTCTTAGGATTTTTTGCAACTCGTCTATCTTTGCACTGCTGTTTAGTGCAATCTCGTTTGCCTTGTTTCGTGCAAGCAATGCCTCCCTTGCAATATTGTTTCTGTTTGACATCATGATTAACCGTTTAAGGTTATGCATTGATGGAGCACTGAATCCTAATCTTCGCAGGTTTGTCAAGAATTTTGTATTGTTAGTATCATATTCCTTTTGCTCTTCTGCGGTAAGTGCAACTTGGATTCTGTCAATAGTATATTCTGCAAGATGCTTTTGATCAGAGAGTTCCTGTGATCCAAGACGAAAGACAACTCCGCCAGCAAGATACGGGATTAATTCATGTAATTCGTCTTCTCTTTCTATTGTTGCAGTCAGACCCAGCCTGTATGGTGCAATAAACTGCTCTCCAATGGAGCGGTATCCTGGTGCAGGAAGATGATGTACCTCATCAAAGACTATCAGCTTGAACTGGTTGCCTATTGAGGGTGCCCTAAGATAAGCAGAATCGTATGTTGCCACAGTGATTGCTTGGAGATTATCTTCCCCGCCACCTAATTTCCCAATAGGTATGCCTTGTTGGTTTTGGTTGTTTGTTGAGAGATACTTGGAAAGATTGGCAGACCATTGTTCCATTAGATCAATTGTTGGGACAACTATTATTGTAGACGCGTTTACTTTTTGAATTGCCTGAATTCCTACGGCAGTTTTCCCAGCACCGGTAGGTAAAATGACACACCCGCGTCTGGAAGACTTTTCCCAATTCTGTATGGCATGCTGTTGGTAATCCCGTAGCTCCAGACCCCTTGTCTGAAATGTAGGGGAGGGTATGAAATCAGGCACATTATCAACAAAGTCCAAATCACTTTTTTCCAGGTATTCAATAATTTCTGAATAGTAAAGGCCGTAGGATCTGAGATTTTTTGTCCTATCATCATATTTTGTGCCTGGAATTTGTATTAACTTGCTGTCTTCTATGTGAATGGTGCCTTTGTCAAAAAAGAGTTTAGGATTGGAGGGTAACCTTGCTGACAAATCATCTCTTTTTAATCAATATCACTATAATCATTTTTTGATTGTCGATTCCATCACGCAAGTTAATGAAAATTTGACAAAAAAATGGAAAGAATTGTGATTGGAAAGGGAGTTAATAACAATTTTACCATCATCGTAAATTAGTAGAAATACTAGTTCCAACTAGGATCTTTAGACAGTGAAAGCCAGACCTTTGATAACTATTGCAATTTTTTTAATTATCTTCAGCCTTGACGGATTCTTACTTTTGGATTCTTCTATTCCCGAATGTAAGGGATTTGTTGGCATGGGGTGGTTTGTCTTTTTTCATTTAGGTTTTGAGCCAATGGCCATTCTTTCAAATCCAGAATGCCTGACTTCGTTTTATGTACAAACGTTCATTTCAATTCTATTTGCAGTCGGTTTTGGCCTGATAGTTTATCTTGCAATTAAAAGACACAACAGCAAAATTTATTGTGATAACCAGGTAAATGAAAAACCAGAGGCAAAATAATTTTGAAATTTCTTCAAGTTTGCAACCATTTCGAATCAAGGAAAAATTATTAAAAAAAGTGTGAATTACTTTACATTTCATCAATTTAAGTAGGTTCATTCATTGTTAAACTTGGGAATGGTGGCAAAATCTCAACCAACAACTATCTCATAGTATCAATGATCATTCTTGCAGTAGGAGTTCCAGCAGCATATGCCATAACAATAACACTTGGGGGTGATCCTGTCATTGTGAATGGGGTTTTAGACATGGCGGGAAACAGGATTACAAATGTCGGGACCCCAACCCTGTCAACTGACGCCGTAACAAAGGCATACGTTGATTCAGCTCCGGGCACTGACACATTAGCGCTGCTTGGATGTACTGCCAACCAAATTGCACAGTTTGATGGAGAGGCATGGGCATGCATAGATTCAGCAGGAAGCGCTCTTTCCACATACTTGGTATCTGAGGCCATTATTGGAACCAGTACTGCCTCGCCTTTTGTCCAGGCGTTCTGTGACTCGGGCGACTTTGCAACAGGGGGCGGAGCAAGCAAAGGTGGCCCGGTTGGTTCAGAACAGATTGCAATAACAACCCTGTCCCCCATCCCAAACGTGGCAGGGACTGTTACAACAGGGTACTCTGCACAGTTTTACAACCCCGATTTGCTTACAATAAACCCTGCTGCGTTTGTGATTTGTGTGGATTTGCCTCCACTAAGGCCATAACAAAACCAAAAACCTGTTTTGTGTTTATGAAAAAAACCGACGTAGAACAGAAAATGATCATCCGGCAGGATGCTTCAGGAGAAACCAGCTACGGCCTTCTTCTTTCGTTGAACTTTCTACTTATCTTTCTCATGCATTTTTCGGGGTTTCTTTCTATGTCATGCTCCCAGAACCGCAGGACTGACCACCCATCACTCCGTAATTTCCGGGAATATCTCTGGTCTCGCTCCATGTTCCTCTGAATTTTTTCAATCCAGAATTTTTTTGAGGGTGTCTTGCCATTCCTGAAATTATATCCGTGCCAAAAGTCGCCGTCACAGAATATTGCTATCTTCTTTCTTCGCAGTACAAAGTCAGGGTTTCCAAACATCCTTGGATACATTTCAAATTTGTACTTGTTCTCTGAGAGGAGCTCCTTCATCCTAAGGTCGATCTTTGTGTTGGTTCCCCTGATCCTGGACATTACCCAGGACCTTTTTTCCTTTGTGAAAATATCTGCCATCAGGACTGCTTGTTTTGCGTTGTGTATTTTCTTTTTGCCACACACTACCCCCTTTGATGTATTTGTGCAAAAACCATGGTTCAAATCTCAGAGAAATCAAATTGGCTAGCCTTTGCGTGTAAAACTGATGGTAATTCTCCAAATCAGTCAAAGGGGTTTGCGGAATTAGTTTAACACCCAATAACTTTGAATTTATGGTTTTAGTCAATTCCACTTGAGGGAATTAAAATAAAATCATTCTTTTGAAGGGTGGTTTTTTAAGAAACGGATCTACCAATACTTGTTTCAAAATAGAATAATTTATGAAAGTCCAATTGGGAGAGAGAAAATGAAAACTAGAATTATTTTTGCTGTAGCAATAATTGGAGTGATATTTTCAATAATGTTGTTTTGGACTATAGGTTCTCTCACGGCTTATGAAATTAGTGAATATGTGGAAGGTTCAGATGAAAATCTCTGTGAACAAATTGGAGGTAATCCAAATCATCCAGAATATGAAGGATGTGTGATGCCCTCAATTGTTTGTGATGAAAGTTTTGATTTTTTTACAAACGACGAATGTCAAACAGGACAAGATCTGTGTAAGGGTATGGGAGGGAAGGTGGTAGAGTCACTTTCGTGCAGGGATTCAATTATGGCCGAGTATCAGGAATTAGAAAAACCTGCACCATGTGAATTCCGAAGTCCTATCGGTTGTGAATTCCCAAAATAGCAAAAAAAGAAAATGAAAACTTAACAACATAAATTAGATTTGATTTCATAAACAGAAAAATTCGAGTCCTTTAAAGGGATTTGCAAAATTATTTAACACCCCAATAAATTCAAATCTTCATCCCTAGGATTTTTTTATAATTCAGAATTACATTTCATGCAATACCACTTTCCATTAGGATCCTTATCTCTCATCTTCTTTGGGTGTTTACAGTTGGGAACTAGTTCCTTTTTGATTAAATTCAGAACCTGAGCATTATCTTCATGACATTTTGAAAGGGTCTCTGAAAGAACCTTCATACAACCAGATCCACTGTTCCAGGCTTTTGTAGAATCTGCCAAACTTTTTTGCATCTTTGTTTCATATTTTATAAAATAATCAATCAATGCAATTGCTCTTTTGATGGTCATCATGCCTGTGACTAGGCACAATTAGAAAAAAGTTGTCATGGGTTCAAATCTTGTTGGGCTTGAACCATATTTGGGGAATGTAAAGTTCCAAGTTATACATCACGGGGACTCACCTATCAAATTGGGGATAAAATGAGACGCAGAAGGCGTGAAAAAATGTAAATTTAGATTATTTGGAATTTTTTTAATCTATATTATATAAAAATAAATTTAGTTTGTAAATTCTACTTCTTTCACATTATTGAAAATTTTTTAAAAAGCATTAAGTGATTGCGCCGCCTTGTTTAATTAAAACTCCAGATCCGATTTTTACAAGCAAATAGTGGTTTTCAAAATCAATATCTAAGGTAACTCCACTAGGAATTGTAAGCATTGAATTACCCTGAACAACCATGCTTCCAGTGACTAGTGTGTCAGATTCTAAAACAGTATCCGTAGAAATAACCGTAAGAGAAGGGTCTACTACACATTCGTCTCCTTCCAAAATTGTTCCCAGACCACACGTTGCACCTTGGGTATGAGTAAAAATTCCCTCACCTCCAGAAAAAAACCCTCTAAATGTAATATCACCATTGTTGTTTATGGAGGGATAACTACTCAAACCCGTTAATGTCTTGCCATCAATAATGTCACCTGAACCTGCTACCAAACTATCAAGAGTAAAAATTCCCTCACCTCCAGAAAAAAATCCAAAAAATGCAATATCGCCACTCTCATTAATCGATGGAGTATCAAAAATAGTCAATGTCTTGCCATCAATCATGTCACCTGCTTCGACAATTAAACTATCAGGTGTGAAAATTCCCTCACCTCCAGAAAAAATTCCTCTAAATACAATATCACCATTGTTGTTAACTCTGGGGTTACCTACGTCAATCAATGTTTTTCCCTCTATGATGTCGCCAGTCCCTGCTACCAAACTATCGTTAAGAAAAATTCCATTACCACCAGTATAAGCTCCAGCAAAAACAATATCTCCATTGTCATTAATTGCAGGAGAAAAACCGAATTGCGTCATTATCTTGCCATCAATTGTGTCACCAGTTCCGGCAACTAAACTATTAGGTGTAAAAATTCCATCAACGCCCGAGAAAAATCCTTGAAAGACAATATCCCCATTGTTGTTAATTGCTGGGGTGCTACTAAAACCAGTCAATGTTTTTCCATCAATTATTTCCCCTGTACTAACAATTAAACTGTCAAGAGTGAAAATTCCCCGACCTCCAGAAAAAAACCCAACAAAAACAACATCACCGTTGTCGTTAATTGCCGGATTGCTACTAAAACCAGTCAGTTCCTTACCATCGATTATATCACCTGGGCCTGCTACCAAATTATTAGGTGAAAAAATTCCATCACCCTCAAAAAGAAACCCTTCAAAAACTATATCTCCACTGTCATTAATTGAGGGATCCCTAAATTCTGTCAATACGTTACCCTCAATTATGTCTCCTGTACTTGCAACCAATTGTTCATTATGATTTGCAAAAACAGAAAAGTTAGTAGAATAAAAAAACAAAAGAAAAAGCAAAACAATAGAAAAGGTTTTGAAATCCATGATTCGATGAATTGAAAAATTTCTATTTACTATGTTTTGAATATCTAGCCTGTACATTATAATCGTCTAGTATCTCTTTTGCGATATCTTCTTGCAGCAACATTTCTTTCTTCATCTCTTTGTCAACTCTCTCACTGATTTCAAAATGATATCCAAAACTATCAGGTAACTCTGAGATTAATTTAGTAGAGTCAAAAATTTCAATTGCTCTATCTTGCTCATGGTGAATAATCTCTCCAAATCCAGAATGTAGCCTATTTTTGGGTTCTCCTGAATCTTGAAATCGTTTAAACAATTGATCCACTTGCTTGAATGAACCAAAGTTGTTCATCTCAAATGTTCTCCCATCTTCAGTAACCCAAAATGGACTATACTTTTCTAATTGAGTTACATTGAGTAATCCTTCATTTTTTACTGAAGAAGGAATCATCTTTGTCTTCATTGGGTTTAATGATTCACCTGAAATATCAAATCCGTCATTGAGATATGTCCGTTGGTCGCGGTTTTTAAAATCAATTGCCTTTATTGCCATTACATTATCTTTTAGTGGTTCTAAAAAGGTCATAGAGACTTTGGTTGTGTCACATTTTGGTTTTTTATCTGAAGAGATACACTTGGTCTTATCATGAGTTACAACAAGAGATGTCTCATCAATTACTGGTGAATTTTGAATTATTTTGACATCCTCAATCTCACCATCAAATCCATACCATATCTCCACTCCAAGTTCAGCCAAGTGTGATTCACCAACATTTGGAATTCCAAATAAAAATTCTTGAACCTTTAATTTTTTATCAGCATAGACTTTAGCTGAAAATGAATTTGTGGCCCCAATAATTATCGATTGTTGTTCAAAATCAGTGTGATGATTATCTGTAATGGTGAACTGATTATCGTTAAATGTAAAGGCGTTTTCTACAATTAATTCATTTTGGGTTTCATGACTTTTTCCAAATGTTGGTCTAGTATCCCATTCATTTCCCCCTGAAGAATCGTTAGGCAAATTCTGTACTACGGTAATTTTTCCGTTCATCCATGGATGGACCATGCAAAAGTACTCAAATTCTCCAACAGAACCAAAGGAATGAGAAAAGGTGGTGCCTGACATAAACAGACTACTATCAAAGTGACCCGTTGGACCATCTATTGCACTTCCTGCAGTTACGGTGTGTGCAGCATTGTCATCATTGGACCAAATTACCTTTGTTCCTTGTGAAATTACTAAATCTGAAGGAGAATAACAATCAAATGATTTCTCGCATCCAGGTACAGACGTTCCTTGGGGTACTGATACATACGCATATTCTCCTTTGTCAATGGTTGGCTCAGTTGGTTCTCCTTCTTCTTCTAGAGTTGGTTCAGGATCAGCAGGTTCATCAGTTTGATCAGAAGAGTCACTATCTCCATCTGAGTCATATTCTATTGAAAATAATGGATTTAACACAGTTACACTTCCTACCATCCAAGGATGAATCATTGAGAAATATTCAAAGTGTCCGGTAGTATCAAAAGTGTTTTCAAAAGATTCTCCTGGTAAAAATAAGCTGCTATCAAACAGCCCGTTTGGTCCCTTTTTGGGACTTCCAGAAGTAACCGTGTTTGATGCAGAGTCATTGTTTGACCAAGAAACGGTTGCACCCCTATCCACTACTAACGAGGTGGGCTTAAAGCAATCAAAGATTATTTCGCATCCAGGAATGAGAGATCCTGGTTGAATGGAAACACTGGCACTTCTTCCTGGATCATAAATTGCCGATGAAGAATCCAAAATTGACGTTGATGAGGAATAAGCTAACGTTGCAGATGCAAAACCCAAGTTCTCATCAATGTTAACAATTCCTGCCATGTAAATTCTAAGATAACTTAGAATATGATCAGTCTCTAGATAGAAAACATATTCTCCTGGTCTATCAAATTTGTATGAAAAAATATCTGATTTTGATGGTTCTTCATAAATAGCGACAAGAGAATCTCCGATTTTTTCCTGAATTATTACCTTTACAACTTCATTTTCCACATCTAACCAGGTAAAGCTTGTACCTGGTGGACCCCACAATCTTGGAACTTCTTTACAATTCTCGTTTTCACAGTGTTCTACTATCTTCTTCCAATTATTTACCATTAAAACATCAGTAGAAACTCGTAAATTGTTTCCAGGATCATACCAAATGTACCTATCCGCATATGAGTTGCCATTGGATACTAAAATGGTATAGATTCCAGTCTGTGTCCTCAATGGACTTTTAAGATTTAAAGAATATTCAAAAGTATTATCGCTAGAAACAGGCAGATCAGCAACCGCAACTACATTGCCATTAGGGGCAAAAAATTTAAAATTAATTGTAGAATTTTCAAGATAGTTTGCCTTTCCTGAAATTTGTAAAGTGTCATTTTCTTGGAAAATTCCTTTTATGACATTTAGATGGATTGAATTGTTGGGAGATGTTGTAGAACTTTGTAAAACAGATCCTTTTGCAAATTCAGGGACATCTAAAAAATCAACTTGATTTGCGTAAACTGAATTAATGTTTAAAACCAAGATTAAAGAAAATAAAAAAACTGTAAAAATTATAAATTTATTAAAATGCAGCCTTACCACCATCTTATCTTTTCAAAAAACCCACTTAAGGTTTTAGATTAAATGTTTGATGGTTTGAGTTTGGTTTTGTCTTAATTTTCCATTACAAATTGTTGTGGTATTGATTTATTATTCCTGTGAATGCTTTATTTGGAAATAATTGATTACTATCAATTTCAGCATACTGGGTTCCAGTCTGTTCCAGGAACAATAGATTCGATAATTTCAAAATTTAGATTCGAATAGTTCGTACCTCTAAAAACCAAAGCCCATTTTCCAAGAACATCATCAACTGAACACAATCCACGTGTTTTGGATAATTGAGGATCAATATAGTAATTGAAGGCATCCTTATTTGCCCCATCAAAGGGAATTGTAACATATACAGAATAATGTGTAATGTTTAGGGGTCTCATAACAGTAATTTGACCTTTCTCTTCTAGACTTAACCCGTCAATTTTTAGGAAAATTTTCTCACCTAAGGCATATTCCCTTCTGTCTATTTGAAATGGACCTGAGGTTTGCCATTCCCTAGGTTTTACTTCATACTCCTTTTCATTAGGATTGGGGACCAGAAAAAATAATTCAGGTTGAATCCATCCTCGCTTTACAAGGATTTCAGCAGTAGATGGTTTTACACAAGCAGAAGAATGGTCTGGTGATTTTAAAATTAATTCAAAATTTTGTTTACAACTAACATCAATTGGTAAAATTCCTTTTTGAATTTGTTTAAGTGGAGGTAATTTTTTTATGTAATTTATTTTAGCAGAGGGAGACTCAAAAACGAAAAATGAAATCTCACTTGGGGGAAATCCTTTTGGATCAAATATTACTAAATATTCTCCTTCCAAGGAAGGCGTAAAAGTTCCTGGAATCTGCTTTCCTTGATGTGGGAGAAACTTTTCTTTAATTTTTTCGTATGAAACTAGTTTTTCTTTTCCATCATTTTCATAATGATATACAAATATTTCAATTTCCATTAAACACCTTGAAGAATCTTCATTGGAAATACCGTAGGTTAGAAAGGTTTTTTCATTTAGGTTTACACTACTACGAGTATTTCCTTCAACATCAACTATTCGGATTCCCAAAGGTTCTCCTCTTTCTAGTGGAACATTTGGATCGTATGGTTCATGTTTTTTCTCACAAGGAGATATGAGAACTTGAGGTTCGGCATTTGAATTGGAAGTAGTTGATTCCTCTGCAAGAGCATCTTGAAGTTCAAATACGGAAGAAATAATCAAAACTGAGGCAACAATCAAAATTGAGGTTAAAATTAGAAATAAGTTCAAAACCGTATTATCCCAATCCTTCAGGATTTGAAATTTTGCCTAAAAATAAAATTGATTGCGTTTCATCATCCCAAATTAAAAACATGAAAGGATGATCTGTCTTGAATATATGTGGTTTTGGTGGCATACTCGATTCATACATTCCTCCAATGGCAGTAACGGCAGCAGCCTCTGTTCCTTCTTCATTTACATCAACAAAGGCCTTGTGAATGGCTTTATTTACGTGAAGGACTCCAAAGGGTCCGGATAATTCTGCAATTCCAGACAAATCTGCTTTCTTGTCATCAAAAATTAACTCCAGTCCCATTTCTTCAAGCAATTCCTTTAGGTCATAATCTGTCTCGAGTTTAAATTTCGGAATTGAGACTGCAACAAAATTTGAATCCAATTCAGCAATCCAATTCCTTAGTTTTTCATTTGAAATAGATTCTTCAACTGATCCTAGTCCATCTATCTGGTTGGGAAGTAAAACCATCAAAGATAGTCGGTCTCCTTCATAGGGGAGTTTTAGAATTTCCAATTCCTCAAATTCTCCGTGCGATAGATATTTTGGATAAAGATTCATCATTTTTACTGGTACTTTATCCTCGGAATTTAGCCAAAAATCATCATCTATCGTAGATTTTTCTTCAAACTGGGTTACCCAAGTCCCTTTGAAATAAATCGCATTTGTGACAAAAAATACCGTCTCTGCGTTAGTAGAGCCAGGTTTTAGAATTTGTTTTATTTTTTGGTTGGTCTCGTTTGAAACCCATGAATTCATCTTGTTTACTCCATCATCTGATACAAAATCAACACTTTCGACTTGGCTATCATAATGTACCTTTGTAGCCTCAACAAATTCAGGTTTTAGGTTGTATAGTTCTGTAACCCAAAGCGCATTTGCAACTTGAAGTTCATATGCAGAATTTTCCTGGTTTAGACTTTCAGAAATTTTTGAAAAATCATCTCGTAATATTTTAGAATCCTCAGGAAATCCAAAGACATTGTTAATTTCTTTCTTGGTATCTTCTTTTGCTCCCTCATTTACAATGGCAAAAGCATTCATTATACTGTAGGGTGAAAAAAAGATATTTTCATTTTGGTTTGTTATTTCAGAGTAGAAATCAAAAGCAAACTGGTTGTTTGAATCTACTAAACTTGCATATTTTTTTGTCATAGAGGTTGTATCTGTACTTGAGGAAGTACTGACTATTCCTCCCATCCAAGAGGAAACCCATGAATTACGCTTAATTAATTTCTCAGCAGTTGATGATTTTACACATGCTGGAGAGTGGTCAGAAGATTTGAAAATTAAATTAAAATTTTCTTTACAGGCAACATCGTTTGGCGCAACTCCATTTTGAACCTGCTTGAGTGGAGGTAAAATGTTAGAATGTGATGAGTTAGGTGCTTCGGAATTAATTGAATTAGTTTTGTTTTTTAGGAAATTTTTATCGGGAACATTAGTCTCGTAAGGGTTGATTATACCATGTGGAAGTATTGTGATTTTTTGAGGGTAATTTGACTTTGGAGGAATTACTTGAAGAATTGAATTTTCCCTAACTAGAGTGTTGTCCTTGAAATTTTTTGTGATAGAAAAATCAACAGGAGACTCATCGATTTGTACTTCTAGCGCTGGTGTATGCAATTGGGGTGGAATTGATATTTCCACTACTGTGTTATTCCATTGTCCATCTATTTCAACATCTATCCTATTGTCAAGTTGAGAGTATTTTAAATCCAAAGTTCCATAACAAACATCACCAGTAAATTTAGAAATGAACCAAACATTTTCACCAAAAAACAAGTCATTTACAGAATTTCTTTCTAGGTATTCAGATGCTGTGGACATACCATAAGGGGCATCGGCACCACCGTTCTTATCACAGAATAAGGGGTGGTCACAAGTATCAGTATAGCTAAAAGTTTTTTGTGTTTCTGGATCAGTCCAACTAGTCATTGCCTCTCCACAAGCTTTATCGATGTCCACAATTTTGAATAATTTGTCACGATAGACGCACTTTTGTAAATTATTGTCATCAACAATATTGCCATTAATTACCTTACACCCTGAAGAAGAAATCGCTCCATCATAATTCCATTTAAATTGATTAAATTCTTCAGCAAAAGATTCTTGAAGTCCAAATACAGAGGAAAAAATCAAAATTGAGAATAGTAGAAAAAATATTTTCAAGATAATTTCTCCCAAGATTTAGGTTTATTACTAAATTTTCTTCGAATCAAAATAATCCCCGTAATTATTCCAAAAGCAATTAAAAAAATACTTGTAAAAAATGGCAAGTAGAATCCAAACAGTTCTCCATCTGTTAATCCTTCATATCCTTCAACGGTAATGGTTTGTCCTGGTCCGGCTCGATAAACATCATCAAATAACATTGCTGACCTAATATTATAGGTGCCAGATTTTTGTGGAACCAAAGTTATTGAATAAGGAACTTCATCTCCCGGCTCCAAAGTAAATGGTTCTAAAGGTTCAGATGATATCTTGAAATACCAATTTAGATTTCCATCAGACGTTCCCCCTTTACAAAGTACTGGAGTCTCAGAAAAAATACTTGAAAAGCTATTTGCAAAGGAAGATTGGTCTGAAAATCTAATTACAGCCCAAGGATCTAATTCTAATTGATCCTGACTAATGCTGACTATGCTTCCCATTATTTCTAGAGATTCTCCAACTGAGACATTTTGTTTCGAAAAGGTTTCATCTTCTATTCGAAAATCCCTTCCGATGCATTGCGTTGCTTGTACATTTTCAAACAATATTCCTGCAAAAAACCAAGATTAAGGCAATAATTAGGAGAAATTTCAATGTTTCATTTCCTTAAAAGAGACTCATAAAATGTTCTATTCTGTACAATTTCTTTCAATATTTTGAATTATTTTTTTTCTCTTGTACAAATAATACCAAACCAAAATGCAAATTACCCCATAAAGAATTAACGATAATTGGAACATTGTATCTGAGGCAGTTTTTACAAAATGAAAGTCATTAAATCCCCTTCCTGCTACTACACATCCAGCCAAGCCACATGAAACTCCATGGGCGAAGGCTTGTTGCGATTGGGTTCCAAAAATCAAAATTGAGGTTAAAATTAAAGGAATTTTCAATATTTCCTATTCTCATTAAAGATTCTTAAGTGCTGTTACCAATAATCTTGAAACTCTACCTTTCCATTAATATCCGTCTAAATTGAAATTAACAAATAGAAAAACCTGCCAAATAGTACTCATTTTGATAAACAAAACCTGAAATTTTAACAAAAGTTTGATTAGAATTAAATTGACTTGTTATTTTTTCTTGGTACCAATTTCTATAATAATTCCATTCATGTTCAGGAACAGATTTGAAGGCATAAATATTATCATTTATGGAAGAATCAACTTGGTGAGTTGCAGCAATTAGTTCTCGAAATTGTGGAACTTGGGATAAATCTTCGTCAGTCAAATCCAGAAATCTAAAACTGTTGTTATTTTTTTGGATAACTCTTGATATCTTTTGGATTTTTTCTCGATGGTCAAAGTGGCACAACTATATTCTCTTCCTTCACCATCCGAGAACAGTTGGATATATTTTTCATCTTCAATGTCCTTTATTCCAATTAGATTTGGATTTGAAAGTAATTTTTGTACTGAGTGTTTTGTTCCAATTGAAGAATAATCTTCTGGAGGTTTTGATTCAAAATTTTGAAAACTAAGTAAGAAAACCAAAAGAAAAACAGCAGATATGATTCCAAAAATTAATTTTTTACTCATTTTTCCAAAACACTATTCTTTTTATTTTTCCATAATTTGTAAATTAAAATAATTCCAATTACTATCAATCCTATTATTACTACAATAGCAATTTTTTTTTGAAATTCTTGTATTTCTTTTTCTTGCTGAAATATTTTTTCATCTTTAAGAAGACAAACATCATATCCTAGGCATGTAACCGTAGGACATGGTTTTGATAAATCGCTACAATCAGGTGGAATACATTCTTTCCAACTTCCGTTTATTTCATTGCAAAGGTCAGAGTTAAGATTTAGACAGTTATCCAAGTATTCATAATTGTAAGCCTCACCAAAATTTTTTATCTCACCACCATGTTGTCTGCATAAATTTTCATTTTGAGTTGATCCGTAACTTTCCACAGAATAAATTGAAAATAGAGAAGTAAAAAAAACTAAAAAGATTATCTTATAAATTTGGAACTTCAATACTGTTTGTTCTCAAGTACTGCAATAAATCAATGAGCTTTTCTTCCAGTTGTGAATTTTTTGCAAATAATTGCCCTTGATTCAAATCTTGTTAGACTCAATCTCATAATAGATATAAATTTAGAATTTTTCATTTCTCAAGAATTTCTCTACATTGTCTAATTTTTCTCTGGCAATTTTGAATGTTTTACATGCCTCTTTAAAATCCTCAAAATTCTTACATTCTTCTCTTATTTCCTCCTGTTCAAGAAGCAATTCTTTCCCTCTAACTCTCATGGTAGCGTATTCAGAATATAGAGGATGACTTTTGATGTTTTTACTAGCCAACAAAGTAGAAAGAATGACAATATATTAAAAAACAATCCATAAAAAAATTCAGGCTTCTTGAATCAAATTCTTCGTTTTTTCCTAAATTTAGAAAAATATTCTTGATTCAAATCTAAAGAGGCTTGAACCTTTTATGGGGATAAAAAAGATGTAGTATATACAAAATTAACTATCGATAATATCGGTTACTTTGTTTTCAAGATTTTTAATACATCCATAATATTCCTTGACCTTATCGTAGTCTCCTCTGAACTGTGCTTTTCTAATCTCTTTGAATACCTTTTCCATATCTTTATGAACTTGATCGATGTTTCGATATTGTTTTTGGCCAATATCGCAATTTGGGGATTGAAAATTTGAACCATTTTTTAATTCCCGAATTTCATCAATTTTTTGTTTTTCTTCTACGGCTGAAAGAATGGAATTATTTAATTCAGGATCAAAGCGGTCACCATATTTACCGTATCTTATTTCTTCATCTATAAGATCATGAAGTTCTAATTCTTTTTTCCATTTTGCTCTCTCTATAGGACTGTTAGAGCTCATTAAATTCTCAACAATTTCTCTCCTTTCTCGATGTGGATCATTAAATCCCATGTTTTTATTACGTAAAACTATCTTTTAAAATTTTGAAAATATGTTCAATGATTTGAAATTATGATAGTTTAGTCACTAAATTGAAGGAAAATAGACTAAGAAAGGACTGGAATTTTTCTATTCTTCTAGAATAATATTGATTTTTTGAATCAATTCTTGTTTTTGTTCCTGACTTAAGGAGTATAAGGAATTTTCATACTCATCATTCATGTAATGTAGGACAAATTCTCCTGCAACCGTAGCATACGAACTGGTGTTATGAGGATCTTGCTTGAATTGTTGTTTGATTTCTGTAGTATTTCTTAGAGTTCTTGTAAGAGTTGGCAGATATGTAGATCTGCTGAGTACAATTTTCAAAAGTCGAAGTTTTTCATGCTTATGTCCCCCATGCTGATGAAGTTTATTGATTAGTTCAACCAGGTCATCGTAAGGATTCACTAATTTGTTATATCTTGAATAGATTTATGATTATCGTTATTTTTATCATTCAAAATTACAAAAAATAATCTGGATTCAAATCTTAAACGACTCAGCTACCATTTTGGGGATAAAAATGGACACATGTAGATGTGAAAAATATTACTTATTTTTTCTAAAATCTGTAGATTCTTGCCAAAGTTCATTTGATAATCTTGCAATTAATTGCTGGATTTCTTGTTTGTCGTTAAACGTGATTATGATATTATTCTCTGCTTGAATATCATAAATCATAAACTCATCTTTGTCATTAACTAGTAACTCCCAATCTTTGCCGCTCCAAATTGGTTTAAATTCGGACATAATTAGACACAAATCATTTTTTTAAACTAGGCAAGCCAATATTCTTTTTAGGCAAAATTCTGAAAGAGACTTTTTTGTTTTATCAGGAAATGTGAGTGATATCAATGTTCCAAGTGAGGCAAGAATTGCAAGGATTTTTTTCAAAATATCCAAAACATCAACATTACTGGTGGTTTCAATATCTTCTTTTGAAGAATCAACATTAAATTCAATTACTTTGATTGATTTTTTAGAGTAAATTACTGTATCAATTCGTTGACCTTTTTTTATAAATTTAATAGTTTCTTCTTTAATTTCTTTTTGGCTTTTTTTATGAAATCCATAACAATTACGTAAACTTCGTAAGACCTTATTGAAATTTTTTATTTTTTTTGGACTAGAACTTATTAACTTTTCTAATTTTTCCACATTTTCTATTTTTTGAGGTAGCTTGATCTTTAGTTTTTTTGCCCATCTGTCTCGTGTAATTTTATTTAGCTGTTCCATTTTCTTAACCAAATCAAATTCAGAAAATAATAATGATAGTTTCAATATCCTTCTTACCTATTTTTATCATTTATACATTCCTTGTTAATGATCTTGATCCTATGGATCACATAAGATACAAAAAGGAAAAGAAAATTGCTTAAAGATCCAAATTATAATTCATGCAATACCACTTTCCATCAGGAGTCTTGTCTCTTATTTTCTTTGGATATTTACAGTTTTGAACTAGTTCTTTTTTGATAATATTCAAAATTCGTATGTTGTCTTTGTGGCAATTTGAAAGGGTTTTTGTAAGTTTACTGAAACTGTCATCTCCAATATTCCAGGATTTTGTGGGATCAATCATCCTGGTATACATTCTAGTTTCATATTCAATTAGAAAGTCTAGTAATTTCAGGGCTTTTTTGATTGTCATCATGCCTGACACTAAGCACAATAAGAAAAAAGTTGTCCAAGGTTCACATATTAAACGATTCAGTCCCTATTCGGAATTTCAAAGTCGTTCTATGTTATTTTCAAGATTGTTGTACTTTTCCCTAATACAGAACAAAATTGATAATTAAAAATCAATAGTCTAGTAACTCAATCCACATGACGGACATGTTTTACCTTCATCATTTTCAATGAGAAAAAATCCACATGAAGGGCAATTTTCTAATTTGTTTTCGGCATTTTCAGTTGTTTCAATATTTTGAATTGGATCTTTAGTATATTCAATAATAATACTAGGATCTAATTCGGTGAAGGAATGTTTTTTGTACAAGCTATGAAGAGCACTAACATTAAGATCATGGTCCGAAATAACGGGAATTCCAAGTTGCGCTAATTCCCCTTGATAAATCGGTGAAGCATGAGAGGGATGTTTACTATCGGTAAGTAAAACCCGATCTGTTAATTTTTTTAATTTTGTTTTGGGCATTAAATCACCGCATAAGATTTTTAAATGCTCCTTTGCTTGATTTATTGCTCTTTGTCCCTTGCTTTGTATAACAGGATCAACACTCTCTAAAAGATCTAAACTTGAAACGTATTCATTACCATAAAACAATTGTGGTTCTACTGGGCCAACTTTTGATTTATTTAGCATAATTATTTTTTGAGTTGATAAGGCTATTAGAGTAGCTGCACTAAGAGCTTCTTCAGGAATAATTGCTTGGACGGGTCCTTGCCTCTTTTTTAAAAGATCAGCAATTTTAAAACCAGCAATAGTTTGTCCTCCAGTACTATGTAAAACTAAAGTTACAGGATCGTAATCTCCAATTTGGTCAAGCGCTAGCTGTATATTATTAAATGATTCTTCATCAATCATTCCGGTTGTTTCACGATTTTTGGAATTTTTATAAAACGTTATAATTTTTGATTGTGTGTCATGTTCTATTCGTTTAATGATTTCAAGACGTGATAGTATTTCATTAAAGTTCAAAGAACAAATTTCTCCTAAATTCTTAAGTAATTTTCTAAATCTGTTAAACAATTTTTTTTTAATTTATGGTATTGGATATACGTATTATACGATTGTAACATTAGATTTCCAATAAGGTCTTGAGACTTTTTGGGAATTAGTGGTAATTTAATTTCTTTTAATACATCTTCAGAAATTGACTGTAAAATGGTTCCTGAAATCTTTTGAGGTAGTTGGAGTTGACCAATTTCACTTCTAAATAATGCAAAGGCAAACCAAGGATTCATACGTTTAGTTCGCAAAACAAAAAATCCTGTGGTTCCAATGGATTCGTTGAACTCCTTTGTAACAATTCCAACTTTATTAAAAGACCCTTCAAGATTTGGAATCAAAATGTCGTTAGTTCTTAAGAAGTTTCTAGCTCTTTTCTTTGCCTCATGACCCTTAAATTTATTTGAACTTTCAATGAATCCAAAAGAGGCAGATATATTTGAAAATGGTATATAATTAAAAATCTTTTCAGGAAAATTTCTTGGGTCCAATTTCTCGTGAGAAATTTCCACCAATTGTGAAACGTTTTTTATTGGAAACGATGAGTTCTCTAGCGATTCCAAGATTTCGGCATATTTAGGTAAATGTTGCTCTACACTCCAACCAATAGAATTTGAAATTTCTCGGTAGGGAATAGAAAAGTGCATTGAATCATTTTCAGATTTTTTTAATTTTAATAATTTATCTAAGGTAGTTAGTGCTTCTCTGTAAAGTTCTTCGGTTTTGTTTTTTAGAGATCGTATTTTTTTTATTTTATTAGCAATCTGTCGTTGTTTCTTGTTATCAGGAATAATGATTCTTAAATTTCTAATTGCTCCTAATTCCAAGTGAGCTTGAACTACAATCGATTTACCACGCTGTAATTGAAATTGCCCAAATTTTGTGTTTAAAAACGCAACAAGATATTCTGGTAAGATTCTGGATTTTTTTATTGAAATACCAATTACATCTTGGCTAATATTATAGGTAGGATAATCATCAAAAAGCAAGGAAACTCTTCCAACAGTTCCGCTTTTAGATATAACTAAATCTCCAGGTTTTAACGATGTAATTTTTTCCAAATCATTTTTTTCCTTTGAAATGAATTGCATGTTTGAGGGTTCAAGAAAAATTGGTTTTATATCGGCTACTCGGATAAAGGGAATTCCCTCTGATCGATATTCATTCTTTAAAATATAAAAAATTCCTTTGTTTATTTTGTTTGAAATTGATCCTAAAGGAAGAATTTTAAATTTTTTAGATTTTTCAATTTTGTTTAAAGTGTTTTCTAATTCAACGTATTCTGATTTGTAAAAAGGAGCGTCTAATCTGCCTTCCAAATCAATGTAGGTAGTAGTTGAAATTAATGCCAATTTAGAAATCTAGTTTTGCCGTTTTCTTAAATTTTTTAAACTCTGAAATTATTTCTTCAATATCCGTATCAATAATTGCATCATCTTCATTTGTCACTTCTTTGTTTTTGGCATTAACCAAATGTCCAGATGAATTTCGTTTATAGATTGTTCTTCCTCTTATATCATATCCTATTTTTTGACAGATTGCCATAAAAATGGGATAATTTTTTTGCTTTAATTTATGAATTGCTTCTTTGGATAATTTTTGTAAGAAAAGGATGGATGTTTTACTATCTGTTCCATGTGGAATAAAAGTTTCGACTGGTAAAGATACAACTCCTAATATTCGACAATTATTCCGCAAAAACTCTCGTACATATTCCAAAGTAACGTTTGTTAAAATTCCATCTGGAACCACAACTCCCATTCTTCCTTTGTCTGCTAGAAGATCAATACATCTTTCTAAGAATAAAATATCAGGAACTTGACCGTCTTGAAGTTTTTCAGTTTTTACAAGTTTTCCTGTTTTAGAATTTTTTTTCCATTTATGAGCAAGAGAAAATTGAGATAAAATTTTCTTATCGGTAATTTTTCCTTTTGTTCCAAATGGTGGATTTGTTAGAATTAGTTGGAACATATTCGGTTTAAAATCCCCTGCATTTGAAGCTAAAGCTTTTTCACTAATTTTGGCAAACCAATCTAAAGAGTTTATAGAGAAAATTCCAGTATGACCATCATCATAAAGTATCATATGCATTTTTGCTACACGCGCAAGATCAGGATTAATATCAATTCCACGTATGCATTCTTGTGCGTTTTTTTCTTTTAATTTAGATAATTTAGGTTGGGAAAAAGTAGAATATTTTTTATCCATTTGATTAAAAACATATTTCATTGAGCTTACAAGAAATCCTCCCGAACCACATGCTGGATCTAGAATATTTTCTCCCTCTTTAGGAGATAACATTCTTGTAGCTAATTCAATTATTACATAAGGTGTAAAAAACTCTCCTCTTTCTCCTCTTTCATGTGCATGAACAAATGTTTGGAATGCTGTACCTTTAATGTCAGCTATAGTATTCATTAGACTATATTTTTGGAGTCTACTAACAACGACTGCAGTAGTTAAGGGCTTTAGATTAATTCGTTCAGATTTATCAGGGAATACATCAGGATATGCATTTTTAACTTGATCAAACAATGAATTTAGTCTTAACATAAATTCATTGTTTTGTTCTTGCTCAATGCTTTCAATCTCTTCTTCTGTTACACTGAATTTACATTCAAGATCGGCATTTTTTTCGTCCACCATTTTGATAAAAATAAGTTTTAAAACTTCATTGAATACTTTTTCTTTAAGAAAACCTTCGTTTGCATAAATGTAATTATGACAAGTTTCAAAAATTGTTTTTAGTTCGGTAGCTGGAACCAGATCAGATTTCTTATAAATCCCAACCTCTGCTAAGGTTTTTCCTGCCTTTGGAATGTCAGGAATTTCGTGAAAATAGGGAGACTCCTCCAGTTTTTCCAAGAAAACAAAATCTTGTCCATTATACAAAACACTATATTTTGCAGTTGTATTTTTTAGATAATTTTTAATTTGCTCTACTCCAATTCGATTTTCATCAAATTTTGTTTCAAAAATAATGTAAACATTATCATCGGTTTTATTAGAATTATTGAAAACAACAATATCAAATGGTCCCATCTTAGAGGAACCTTTAGTTACAGAAAATTCTGGTATCGTTTGAATTTGATTCTCATTATAACCATATTCCTCAACTAACCGCTTCACCACAATTTGCCTTATTCGTTCTTGTGGAGTAGAGGACAATGGTGTGTTTGTTAGATAATCAATTATTTCGGCCTTTTTGGAATAGCCTTGAGCAGAATTTTTTATTGATAATCCCTTTGAAGCCATATAATTATCACATTGGTTATTTTATGAAATATAAATATGACATTTATCAAAGGTTAATCTCATTATATTCCTTGAAAATTTGAACTTCTATCAAATCCCTACTTTTTAAGGAATCAATCTGTTAAGGCTTGAACATTTCTTGGGATCGCTTGAAATTATTTTAAATCCGTAAATTTTACGGGTTTAAATTAGAAAATTTCTTGGAAAATGCCGACAAATTGTCGGAGTTTTACTATAGAAATCTCTAGGAAAGGGGTTCAAATTGAACCCCTTTTCGAAATAGTGGCAATTTGCCACCCTTTTTTAATCTGAGTTACTAGGTTGAAGAGTTCATCTACCAAAAACTATCGATCTGAAGTTTTTTTTTGATTTACATGGTGATTATTCGTCCTATGACCCATCGATTTTTTTGTGCAGAAAAAACCTGTTCAATTTTCCGATCTAGTTCTGTTCCATAATTTTTGGGTTTTTCTAAAAATATTGTCCACGTATGTCCTAGCTTTAGTCACGTCTGGTGTTTCTAGTATTCTTAATTTGATACATTATTCGATCAGGTTTTTTCTTACTAGTCACCCATCTTTTTTGAAATTACATCCACGATAATCCACGTTTAAAGCACAAATAGAAATCTTGGAAAAAACCTCGATAAATTATGCGATTATCTGTTTCACCCTATGGAAAATTGACTTCATTTTTTGATATCCAATTTTTTTCTAATAAAATTCCTTAAAATTTATTTTCCTATTGGGTTTGGCATAAAATCATTTTATCAATTTCTTGATTTAGAGTAGAATTCGGAGTTTTAACTTGTTCAAATCTATGAATTACACTCTTCGTACTTTGAGATTTTGAATAAAATCTAACAAAACCAGTTGCAACTTCTGCAAATGTCATATGATAGGCCTGACCAGAGTAATCTTCAGGGAGATCTTTACCAAAATGATAATGAGTTATTATCCATTCATCAATGGGTGGAAAGCCTGCGCGAAATTTAGAATACCAAAAGAGACGGGATTTGAGTTGAGAAAGTACAGAAATAAGTTGAATTATTCCTGAAATATCATAAGCAAGAGGACCATTAGTACATCCTAGATCAAACTGAACTGTTTGAGGATATATCTGAATTTTACAAGAAATATTATAATCAAGTCTATATAGAAGTTGGAATCCTTTATTCTTCTTATGAGGAATTTTACCTTGATTACAAAGGACTTTATGCATTGTTGAATAAAACTTACCTTTAATGTCATGAATGTATGGTTTTTTCTCCCTAAGTTTTTTTAAAATTCTGATCATTATGTCCCCCGTTGGGTGATCCGTTATTTTTGGTAAATCTTTGCGGATCGGAGCTCTTTTAATCTTGTAAAGACAAGGTTTACTTTTTTGTACAATTTCAATCATTGGTTTTACTTTGTGTATAGTTTGTCTGAAATTTCCCTTAGACATGTTTGGAAAATCTAAGT
Source organism: Nitrosopumilaceae archaeon (assembly GCA_028279545.1). Lineage (GTDB taxonomy): Archaea > Thermoproteota > Nitrososphaeria > Nitrososphaerales > Nitrosopumilaceae > Nitrosomaritimum. The sequence continues at coordinate 38,956 of JANQNN010000012.1, read as the reverse complement.
GAGAGAAAGCTAATCCATAGTCATAATGAAATTCTAAGCATTTTTCTAAGAATTTTTTCTGTCTCTGTGTATAATGTCGTCCGTTACCATAATCTGTTATTAATCCGTTAATGTTAATTTTCAAATTTTTTCATTCCAGTACAGTTCTGACAAACACATCTTGCTTCAATTTCGAGTCCAGTAACTTGGTCTTTAGCCAAAATTTTTTGTTGATGATACTTGCATTCCCCTCCTGAACAGGCACTACAGATCATTTCTAATACGAAACTCAAGCATCTGATGGCATCGAGTACTATCTCTTAAGTATGATGATTCACAAAATTTCTAAAAAATAACTAGTCTTCTTCCAAATGACCTATTAAGAGAGGAGATCATTAAGCCATATCACAAAATGAGTAAATTATCATAATACCCTTTCACCAAATGGCGTGGATCAAATGGATACCCTTTCGCCATTTGGTGAGAAACAGTTTGTCATACAATTATCTCCATTTAGTACTAATTAGTGTAAATCATAATCATAAAATTGGAAAAATTATTTAGATTTCCAACCTTCTTTTTGCAAATCTACCTTAATTCTCTTTATTGCTTCCTCAATCATTTCGGGTAATTTTTTTTCCAACGAGGTTTTTTCTTCTTTTAGTTGTTGATTTTCAAATTTGACTCGTTCAGTATCTGAAATTGTAAGAAATGGGATTGCCTTTTGATATTCTGGGAATCGCTCAAAATCTTCCTCATTATACCTTTCATAGTGCTTTTCCAAACCTACTTTATGCCCCATCATGTCCTCTTTGTCAAGATAATCCACTTTGGCTCTCCTTAGCATGGTGTTAAAGTATTTTCTAAATCCGTGATCTAATTGCACAGCATGGCGTCTTTTTCCATAAGGTAGAGGAGGTCTAAGACCAATTGCATGAACAACCTTATCCATTCTTTTTCTTACTCCTTTTTGATTTAATCGACGTACAATCGGTGATTGTTTGGATTTGATTAAAGGATCATCGGGTTTAGGATAACTTCTAATTTCAGCGTTCCAGTTTTCCCGATAGAGAATCAATGCTTCACACGCTTCTGGAGTGATAAAGGTGAAATAACTTTCAGGATCTCCCCTGTAGATTAGCAAAGATGCTCCTTTGAAGGAACCATCATCATTTTTAAAAAATATTACATCTTTCCAAGTAAAATAGTCCCAGGCCTCTAATCTAAATCCAGCAGATGAAAACATTAGAATTATTACCCTATCTGTAAGGTCATTTGTTACCTCCAGCATCTTTTGTATCTCTTCTCTGGTGTATGCTCGATCCTTGGATTTGGATTCGCGTCGAGGCATTAACTTGTGAAGGGACTTCCAGTGAATGTGAATACGATTTGCATCCAGTAATACTTTGATTGGTTTGATATGATTAGGCAAAGTTTGAGAGCTAATCTCTCCTGTTTCTACTCGTTTTCGGTCCTCTTTAATGTAAGCAGCAATAACATCAGATGCAAGATCGGAGTCTTTCTTTGCAAGATAAACAAAAAAGCTTGCCAAAGTGTTGGGTTCATAATCTTGGGGAATTTTCCTTAGATGTTCGGAGTAAATTTCATTTGGAATTTCTTTAAGAAACTGGTAAAGTCGTTTTCTGTAATTCCTTTTTGTTGACTCATTTCTAATAGAATCTAGAAATAGTTGATAGGGATCATCCCGAATGTTTATTTTTTCTATGCTAATTACCATCGCATGATGCCATGATGGGTGTCCTATTTAATACCCATGATGGTAGATGGGCCCACGGGGATTTGAAGGTTTTTGGTGACTATTTTGGTCCCAAAATTTAGAAAAAATGAAAAATTCTGAGTATTTTTTATTCTAACCAAAGAATCTTCGTAATCTTGTATAGGATTATGAATTAACATTCCAAGGAGAATCTTATTTTGTTGGGTTTACTACTTTTCCAATAAATAAGATATTTTCAGTAGAATCATCTTGAATCAAAAAGACAAAAGGATGATCTGCTTTAAAGACTGGAACAGGTGGCTTGGATGATTCCGCTGTAATCACTATAGCAGTTGCAGCAGCAGCTTCAGTTCCTTCTTCATTAACATCAACAAAGGCCTTGTGAACTGCTTGTGAAATATATAATGAAATTGGGGCAATTCCTTCAAAATTAGCCGACCCGGCAATAAATGGAGTTGGCATTCCCATTTCAGATAGCGGATCTACAAGATTATACATTGTTTCTAGTTTGAATTTTGGAATAAATATCTGAATTTCAGTTGGCCTTAATTGGTTATTCCATTGATTTAGGTTCTCAACAGAAAGTGATTCTTCTAATTGTGGCAGGTTATCTTTTTCTTTAGGTAATAATACTAACATCGATAGTCTGTCACCTTCATATGGCATTTTGAGAATTTGCATAGTTTCTGTTTCGGTGTAGTTGAAGACATTTGGAATTAAGCGCATCAAGGGAACTGTAACATTTTCATCTGGAGTTATCCAAAATGGATCTTCACGAGTATCATTTTTATCAAATTGTGTAACCCAGTTTCCTTTGAAATAAATTGCATTTGTTATTGCAAGACGTGTTAATGCATCCGTAGAACCAGGCGCTAGAATATCTTTTATTTTCTCATTAGTTTTGTTCTCTACCCACGCATTAATTTTATCAACTCCTTCATCTGAAACAAAATCCACGGTTGATACTTCACTATCATAATAGGTAGTAGCAGTATCTACATAATCTTGAAATGGTTCAAATCTTTCTGCCAACCATAAGGCATTTGCGACTGTTAATTGGTATGGAACATCATCAGGGTTTAGGTCTTTAATCGCAGTTTGAAATTCTGAAGTTCTTGTGTCATAATCGATTGGAAAGCCAAAAACTTGTTGAATTTCTTCAGTCGTTTTTTCCTTTGCCCCTTCAAACGCTATGGCAAAAGCAGTAGAGATGCTCCAAGGTGAGAAGAAAATATTTTCATTATTATCTTTTGAAACTTGAGAATAGAAATCTAAAGCAAATTGATTATTTGCATCAATTACACTATTTTCATTAAGTTGAGTAATTGGTTCAGAGGTGTTTGCAGTTTCACATTGAACTTGACAGCTAGACAATGAGTCAAAGGGAACTACACCTCCGCATCCCCCCCAAATGAATTCCTCACAAGAAGAAGTTTCGGGGTTGAAAAAATATTTCATAAATGCGGCTCTACAAAGTCCAGGATCAGGTTCTGCCTCACAAGAGTCTTGATAATTTGAAAAAGGTTCTTCAGGCATCATTCCCCAACCCCTTTCCATTAATCGCTCTGCTGTTGTGGGCTGTACACAAGCAGGAGTATTTTTTGATACTTTGAAAATTAAAACATGTTCTTGTTTGCATTCTTTTGCAAAAGAATCCCCTATTCCAAAAATTCCCGAAAATAAAATTACCGATAAAATAATGGAAATTACCTTCATTCTCAATAGTTTATTGAAATGGTATTCATAAGTAGTTCTATTCTTCGTAATCCATAGTAAGATTACGCAACTAATTTTTACAAATCAGTGATAAATAAAACTAAATTCAAAATTTAATGTGAGAATAAAACTAATTTTAGTAGGAATAGCTTCAACCATTTTTGGAATTTTTGGCATCTTTCTTTCTTTAAACAACTTAGCCCAATGTAATCTTGCTAGTTTGGGAGGTTTTCGATTCCCGGTTTATATAGCAGTTGATTGCGATTCAACTAATTATTCTGATGGTACTCTTGGGGTTTTTTTTATTATTGGAATTGTACTAATAATTGCAGGCTTCATGAAAAAATCTGTTGAAGCTCCAAGTAATGCTAAACAAGAATCCAATTCGTAATCTATAGTAGGATTAAGACAAAACAAAAAAACTTACTTCTTGTGATGGTTGCCCTTTTGGAATAATGGTTGCTGCATAGTATCCAGATTTATCAAAGGTGTGATTCCAGGTTAGTAACTTGGATTCATTAGGTTCTAGTTCAACTACTAATTTTTCATAAAGGATGATTTTTTCATCATCTGTTGTGTCCTCATCAATCCTTACGAAAAACTCAATCTCAATTTTTTTATCAGAATTTTCTTTATTCATCAGATCGTATTGAAAAGTTACTTCTTCATTTGATGTGATGGTACTCAAATAGTTGTTATTTTTGTCTACCACTCTAAGATTCAGGGGGGCTCCACGCTCAAGAGGAATGTTTTCATTTTCTTCATTTTTAGGGATTTCCTTTATGGTAAACTGTTTTTCAACAGAAAATGAACCATCCTCCATTGTCTCATGAACTCCTTTTATCACATAATTTCCTGCTCCGTTTAGATCCTTAATTGGGTCAGCATTTACACGAAGATGTGAGGAGGTAGAATTTCCATAAATTGGCGGTTGATTAGAATCACAACCTGGTGTGGCATTAATTCCCCAAATGGTTTCACCATTTTGAAGAATTTGTAAAGATGCTGGACCACAAGGTTTTCCAAAATAATGAAATCGAAGCTTGGCTTGAATTGTTTCATCTAGGTAGTATTCTTCTTTTAATCCGTCAATTTCTAAATTATAGAATCTTTCACCTGCCAGAGCCTTGTCACAAGCAGGGAAACAATAGGTAAATAACCATACTGAAATACCAATCCCGGCAATAATAGAAACAGCTAAAATTATTTTTTTATTCATATTACCTTAGCATACATTATTGTCTTATCAATTTTTTAGATTTAACTGGTAATTTTTTAAGCAAAGTCTCTACAGGGTTCGAGACAGAATTCAATCAATGCATAATAGAACTTTTCTTCATATTGTAAATGAAAAGGTGTCCTAGTACCTAATAGATCAGATAAGTTAGAACCAGGAAACCTCTTATCAATTCCCAGTTCGTCAAACAATTGCCAAGCTACAGAATTGGGAATATCTACAGCTCTATGAATAGGAGAATATTGACGATATTCATTCCCAAGGTCATCATGGGTTATAACAAGAAGTTTTTCAGTTTTTTCCATAGACTGTTTTATGTGTGGAAATTTTTCTAAGGTTCTATCAGAAACTTGAATATATGAAAAATTCGATTTTTCATTTTGTCTTTCTACAGCAAATCTTGCAGGTGAAGAAAGAAACCAGGCACCAATTATAGATGAAACAATTACTAAAATTATGATAAATGCCAGAATTATTTTCCATTTCATACCAATATTACGAAGGTTTTTGTTTTAAGCTCTTTCCAGCTGCTCCGTTTTATCATAATCTCTACTAGGATTATGAATTATTTTCTCATCAGTTTTTTGACAAAAATAAATCCTATTGCAACAATCCCTGCAATCAAAAGGGACCAAATGATTGGACCTTGATATGGATTAATGGCTCTAGCTGGTGGAATATTTTCTTCTATATCTCCAGGGTAAAATTCCATATCGGGGTCCCTGTCTTCTTCAATTATGAGTCGATTATAGTACCCTCCAAGAGAGGGTGCTTCATCATATACAAAATAATACATATAGACATTGGAATTTGCAAAACCTTTAGATTCATCACCCTTTGAAATCCAATACTCTAATATTCTGTTTTCAATTGCATAATCCATTTCAGCTTTTTTCATTTCCATCCATTCTTGACCTTTCATTGAATAGTATTGATCCATTGAACTTTGAAGACTGGATTTTGAATAAGGAAGATTGTCAAAACATGGATTTTCAGGCCAGTCCTTATCAGATAAGCAAATCGCAAAAGCCGTATTAACCACAAAAATTGAAACAAATAAAATTGAAAAAAGAATTACTCTTTCAAAGTTTAACATAATATCAAGGACACATTTATTGTTAAAACCTTTGATGTAAAAATTATTCCAAACCAAAATCGTTGAGAAAATTCAGAATATTGTTAAAGCTATAATCATCACAAAAACACGTAATCTCCCCTAGGATTACGAAGATAATTAGAGCTTTGGTCATGCGTGAGAGAATAGGGTGTTTTCCAATTCTCCAAGTTCTCATTACCTGAAAAATTTGTGAAAATTTTCATCGTTCATTCGTAAAATCTATGAGAAACAGCTTTTCTCACAAATCACGCATGAACTAATGAGTTATTTACAAGCTTTTCATGCGTGAACAATAAATCTTTGAAGCTATTTTCATGAAAAGCTAAAACTTACAAAAAATTGGTAACAAATTATGAAGTGAAAAAGAGTTCGTAATCCTAGTAGAGATTATGAACTGATGATTTCTAGGAAAGAAGTAAAAACAGCAATTACATAATGAAGTTATGAGATTCTTGATATTTTTGTTTCTAATTTTTTCTATAACTTTAGTGTCAATCAATCTTGTAAATTTTGAAGCCTTTGCAGAAATTCCAGAAAAATTAGAAGATTTGAAGAAATTATGCAAAGATAATTCATTTCTAGATTCAGAGGATGCCAATACAATATTTGATCTCTGTCAAAGATTTGGAGATTCAAATGAATATACTCCGGAAATCACCGTCAAAGTAACTCCTGACAAGATAAAGTATGGAGAAAATTTAGTGTATCATTATTCAATGCCATCTTATGATATTCCAGACATCGAGAATTATCTTCATGAAGTGTTTGATCCTGATGGCAATAGAATTGATGCTACTTTGTGGGGTGCAAGCAATGAATCTAGATATGAAATTCTGACCAATCATTGGTTATACAATATTACAAAGTCGGGAAAATTTACCATTACTTTTGAAAAAACATATGGCCTTTCGTATCCCACAGGAGAAATTGTAAAAACTGCTTTCTTTGAAATCATAAACAATCCTTCTCCACTTGTACAATATGAACGAGGAGTAAAACCTGAGTTTGTCCATTGCAATAATGAATTTGAAGTAATTCTCAAATCAAATAATGGATTTCCAGCTTGTGTTAAACCTGAAACTATTCCTAAACTAATTGAACGGGGATGGACAAAACCACACAATCTTACTGTCTATATTTTTCCTGGAAACGTGAATGAAAACTCTACCCAGTTTAGGTTTGATAATTACACTCACCCCTTTTTGAGATTACCTGAGTTTGTTGGAAAACCAATTTTCACAAATTATCCCCTTGGCGCTTCAATGGTAGGTCAACACAATGATGGTGATAAAATTGCAGGTAAAGAAACAGTAAGAATCGTTTTGCATCCTGATTTAAAATTCTCAAATGGGACAAAGGTCGAAATTGAGGATATTAGCAAAGCAATGAGGTTTGGAAGTGGCGGTAAATCTTCTAGTCTGTTATTAAAAGAAGAAATTATTGGAGCGACATTTATTGTAATTAAATCACAATACGATCCTTATTTTGAACCTAGACTAGATGAAATTTATCGGATGTTATTTGAAAATGAATAAGAAAATAATCTTTTTATCTTTTGTAATTTTAGTAATTGTCAGTTTCATCGTTGGATGGGTATTTGGCACTTCTTCGCTTGTTAATTCAGAATCTAAAGAATTAGAATGCCTGCTACTTTACAAGGACATTTGGGAGCTAAATCATAGCCCTGAAATGGCAACAAGTGAGCGTGAAGCAACCAGTCTCCAATATGAGCAAATCATGAAATACGTTGAGATGGATTGTCCAGAGTTTCGAGACCTTGATTTAATGTACCAACACATGATCAAAAATTATCCGTAAGAAATGATGTTCAAGCTACAAGTCTGAAAGAATTCCAACTGACATTATACTAAATACAAAAAATAAATCAAAATCTTGTGAGTCGGTTTAACCAATGTCCAAACTGCCAAAAACATGGAATAGCAGTTCCTTTGGAACCTGGCAATTCAAATACCTGTCCATTATGTGACTTCACTTGTTGACATTCCAACAATTGTTTTCTTTTTTTTCATTATCCTACTATAGATTATGCATATCATTAAAAACAAATTTTTAAAAGAAAACGGTAATCTCAATCTATTGAATTCTAGAACGAAAGATGTTTTTGTTTGCGAAATAAAAAAACAATGTGAATTTGCATTTATAGCATATGACGAATTCCAAAAAATTTTAAAAAATCATAACCTCTCGAAAAATAAAGAACCACCATTTTTGGAATGTTGGTTCTACCTTCAGGCATTTCTAATTGCAGACGCAAATATTTCAAAAATCTTTGCACCTAATCCCAACAAACCTCAATATGCTCAAAGAGGGAAAGAGTTACTTGAATTGATCCCTTTGGGACATGAATTCAATAGTGGTTCACGTCAACTGAGAAATAAATTTGAACATTTTGACGAATATGCAGAAGATATGTTGCAAGATTCAAGAATTCCATTTATAGATTCAAATTGGGGGGACAAAGATGGATTTTTGAACACTGATTCCAGTATGTATATGAGACATTTTAATCCTGCAACGCGCGAAATAACTTTCTTGAATCAATCTTTCAAATTTGAAGATAGATTAAACGTAATAAAGAAGTTATATGAGCAGGTAAAAAAAATCTCTTAAAGGCGGTCAGTAACCATTTTCAGAACAAAAAAACAACACGTAAATTTACTGTAGATTATGGATTTCTGGTCTCCGAGACGTTCACTTAATTAACCCTCAAAAAAATCATAAAATTGTGAAATCCCAAAAACGATACAAACTTGTTGACATATTTTCGGGAATGGGATGCGCCTCTCTAGGATTCAGACAAGCTGGATTTGAAATTGCTACTGCTTTGGAAATTAACCCGATTCGTTGTGAAGTCTATGAAAGTAATTTGAAGGTAAAACCTATCATCCGCGACGTTATGAATGTAGACGGTAAGCAAATCCTCAAGGCAGGGAAAATCCGTAAAACCGAAAGATTTTGTATTGTTGGATGCCCCCCTTGCCAATCATTTAGTAAGCTTTCAGACACAACATCGGTAAACGCTTCTTCGGATCCCCGAAGCAAATATGTAAAAAAATTTGCCAAGATAATTGAGGAAACCAAACCTACTGCAGTGGTTTTTGAAAATGTTGCATGGATGGTAAAAGGACCCGGAAAGAAATTTTTTGAATATTATTTGAAAAAACTAGAAAAAGCTGGTTATAGTACTGTGTTTAACACAGTAAACGCCGCAGATTTTAACGTACCACAAAACAGACATAGGGTTATTGCAATATCAATTAAAAAAAAACATATGACTCAAAAAGTTCAAAAATCTTTGCAGAAATTCCTTAATACAAAAAAGCGAAATCACAAAACCGTTAAAGATGCCATTAAAGATCTAAAACCTATTAGTGTGGGAAAAAAAGACATTGAAGATAATTTACACTTTTCTAGAAATCACGATCCTAAAGTTTTGAAAATTATTAAGGCAATTCCGAAAAATGGTGGAAGCCGTACTCAATTGCCACGTAACCTTTGGTTAGAATGCCATAAAAAAATCAAACATGGGGCAGATTCAGTATATGGAAGAATGTGGTGGGATAAACCAGCACCTACTATGACATGTCGCTGTACGACACCAGCATGTGGACGCTTTATTCATCCATCGCAAAATCGAGGAATCTCACTCAGAGAAGCAATGAGAATTCAAACAATTCCAGATAACTTCCAAATGGGAGGAAATCGACAAAGAGCAGAAGAAATGATTGGGGACGCTGTTCCTGTTCATTTGGCAAAACGGATAGGTATACAATTAATGCAAATTTTACCTTAAATTTATTCGGTTTTGGATTTGTCTTGCACACCAATCTGGTCTTTTATGAATATCCGAATCCCAAAGTCTGATTACCTTACAACCTTCTTTTTTCAAAATACTGTTTACCTTTCTATCTCTTTTTCTATTATTTTCTATGTGAGTTATCCAATATTCTGAATTATTTCCCTTTTCCAATCTTTTCTTCAATTTTTCCCAATTTCTTCCATGCCAAAAAGAGCTATCACAAAACAAAATTAATTTATTTTCAATAATAAAATCTGGCTTCCCAAAAATTTTAGGATGCGATCTGAATTTGATCTTTTTTCTTCTTAGTAATTTTTTTGTAGATAATTCGAGTTTTGTGTTTTTGCTCTTAATATTACGCATAACCTCAGATCTTTTTTGTTTTGAAAAAATGTCACTCATGAAATTTATAAAAATATAATACTATACAAACCATTGATTTTGTTATGGCAAAACCCAGACCGCTTAAAATGAAGTTTGCTGGTGAAGTGGTAAGACATTTAGGATTACAAATGTATGCTGGCCCTGTTCCGGCCATTGCGGAATTAATATCAAATGCATGGGACGCAAATGCAGAAAAGGTAAAAATCAATATCACGTTTGGAAAAAAAATTTCAACTACAAGTATGATTGAAGTAGAAGACAATGGTCATGGAATGGAATGGTCTGATTGTGATTCAAAATATATGGTTATAGGAAGAGATGCGAGAAAAGAAGATGGAAACTATACTCAAGGAAAATTTAAACGTAAACGCATGGCACATAAAGGATTAGGTAAATTAGCTGGTTTTGGAATTGCTAACACAGTTGAAATTATTACTGTGAAAAACAAAAAAAGAACAAAATTTGTTTTAGATTATTCAGTTATAGAAAAATTAGAACATGGAGAGGATTATGAAATCCTACCAGAAGAGGATAATGTTGCTACATCAGATAATGATGGAACTAAGGTAATTCTTCGAAATTTAAAACTCAGAAACGCAATTGTTGAAGATATTTTTATGCGAAGTATGGCGAGGAGATTTTCAGTACTGTCTGATAAATTTCAAGTACAAATAAATGATAAAATATTAAAAAAAGACGAAGGACCATTTCAAATTTATTTTCCTAACAATCGTATGAAATTTGATAAAGAGAAAATTATCAAAAAGAAAGGTGTTTTTCAAATTCCTGGAGCTGGTACAGTTACATTTTGGATTGGTTTTACTGAAAAACCAATACATGATGCAGAATCAAGAGGCATTGCTGTTTTATCCAGAGGAAAATTAGTTCAAGAGCCTTGGTTTTTTGATGTTACTGGTGGTGTATATGGTCAACATGGAATGCAATACATGACTGGTGAAGTTGAAGCAGATTTTTTAGATGATAAAACTGATTTTGTAACCACTGGAAGAAATACTATTTTATGGTCCATGAAAATTCCTGCTTTGCTAAAAGAATGGGGCAAAGCTAAGGTTGTTGCGGTGCTTTCAAAATGGGCTGATGAACGTGGGAAAATCAAAATTGAACACATTCAAAGAGCAACACCATACTTAGAACGTATTCAAAAATTTCCTAAAAGACAAAGGAAAGAATTAACTGCTGTCATGACAAAAATGGCCTCGATAGAAACAATTGAGGATGACCGTTTAATAGAGTTAGTACGATCTCTAATTAATGCTTATGAAAATAAAGAACTTACTCATATGATTGATGAAGTTTCTGCTTTATCTCCAGATGCACAATCTAAGCTATACGAAATCTTACAAGAATTCCAAATATTAGAATCTGTATCCATAGCCCAAATAGTCAAATCTCACATTAAGATTATTGAAAAATTTGAAGAAATGATTGACAAAGGAGTACCTGAAAAACCGAACATGCAAGAATATCTCAAAGACTATCCGTGGTTAATAGATCCGACTTACATGGGCCTTTCTCATGAAAAAAGATTAGAGACCATCCTGAAGGAAAAATTTCATAAAAAAACCAAAGCAAAGGGAAAAAACAAAAGAATTGATTTTTTCTGTTTAGGCGAATTGGGAAGAGCATTTGTAATTGAAGTTAAACGACCCAAGGAAAAAATAGGCAGGGCGGAAATTCAGCAACTTACGACCTATATCGATTTTCTAAGACAAGAAAATTCAAAGATTTCAAATTTAGAGAACAAAAAAACTTTTTTTGGATATTTAATAGGTACTAATTATTCTGAAGATGCAAAGGGAGAAATGGATAGAGCGCATCGAGACGGCATCTATACCAAAACCTGGGATACATTACTAGAGACAGCAAGAAAATCCCATCAAGAATTCTTTAATGCCATGAGGAAAAAAGTACCACCAGATGATCCAAGACTTGAAAATTTTTCTAATGAGTAATTGAATTTCAATCCTTTTTTAGTAAATTAATGATTTTTCATTGAGTTTGAAATTTTAAGCGCATACGTTTAATCACTGATAATTATTTAAGCGTAATCAATATTGATTTTGATAAGGTAAATCACCAACAGGGACCCTGAACTTAAGAATGAAATTTTCCTCTTGATGTTTCTATTTCCAAACTATTTTTCTGAATACAAATTATCGAAACTCAGTCCTTTTGATTCCCCAAATTCTGATACATCAAAGGTTTTTCCATTTCTTTTTGCTTCCTGAATCTTTTTCCAGATGTCTCGTTTTTCTTCTTCTGTTGCCCTCATTTCAAACCACATCTGAAATACCATAAGAGTAATTTTTTTTTCTGGGTTTTCCTGTACTTTGAAGAGATCTTTGTAAAAATCATTCCATCTTGCCTTGGGTCCGTTTTCCAGCTCATCGATTCTTTTTGCAAGGTCTTGAAGCTCTAGATTTTTCTTTTCAACCTCTTCAAGTTCATCTTGTTTTTGTTGATTTTCAAATCGTAATCTCTCCTCATCTGATATAGTGAGATAAGGAATTGCCTTTTGATATTCTGGAAATCGTTCAAAATCTTCTTCTTGATACCTCTCGTAATTTTTCTCAAGCCCTACCTTGTGACCCATCATATCTTCTTTGTCTAGGTAGTTGACCTTTGCACGTCTCATCATGGTATTGAAATACTTTCTAAAACCATGGTCAAGTTTTACCTCATACCTTCTTTGTTTTTTCTTTGATTGATCTCTCAGACCAATCTTGGTTACGATTTTATCAACTCTAGAGCGAATTCCTTTTTGTCTGAGGCGTACGGGTCTATCAAATCTTGTAGATGCAACAACTGGATCATTTTCATCAGGATATCTCAAGAATCTGGATCTCCATTCTTCTCTGTATAACATCAAAGCCTCACAAGTTTCAGGAGTGACGAATGTCCAGTATTCTTCTGGATCTCCCCGGTAAACACGCAAGGCAGCTCCCTTGTACTTGTTTGCCTTATCCTTAAAAAATACAACATCTTTCCAACAAAAAAAGTCCCATGATTCCAATCTGAACCCCCCAGAAGAGAACATCAAAATGATAACCTTGTCTGTAATGTCAGTGCAGTGTTTTATCATCTTTGAGATTTCTTCCCTAGTGTATGCTCTATCCTCACTTTTTGTCTCTCTTGGAAACATTTTGTTAATTATTGTCCAAGACATGTCAATCTCATTTGCTGCAAACAAGGCCTTAATCGGCTTTAGTCTGTTTGAAACAGTGTTTGGGCTTATTTGACCTGATTCAACCTCTTGCTTTATCTGTTTGACATATGATCTGATTAATGACTTTGTGACGTTGATATCTTTTTTTGCAATGCCGATAAAGGCATTTGTTAAATCTTCTAACTCCCTTGATTTTGGAACCATCCCCAAATATTTTACAAATATATCATCTGGTATCAGGTTCAAGAATCGCTTCAGGTTTCTGACATAGCCACGCTTGGTTTCAGGATTTCTTATTGAATCAATAAAATTAGAATATGCATTGTTTTCCATATTATCTAATCCTATCTTCATACTATTATTAGTAAGTGGGACTATTTCAGTCACTAAAGTAGGATGGGCCCACGGGGATTTGAACCCCGGATCTTCGCCGTGTAAGGGCGACGTCATAACCGATCTGGACTATGAGCCCAGAAACCTACCTTGTTAAAATCCATTTAAACTTTGAGACAATAAGAAATCTAGAAATTTCTTCAGGATTTAACAAAATTATGATTGACATGGATTTTTTTTCGAGTCCCATAGGTTTAGGACATGTAACTCGAGATATTGCAATAGCAAATAACCTCACTGATATCTCTACAAATTTTGTTACAGGAGAGGGTGCTGCTAAAATTTTACAAAATTTGAATTTTAATGTAGAAAATGTTTACATGCCGCCACAATTTATTGTTGAAAATGGTGGCCTAAAAAATTCTGCCAAATGGCTTTGGAGTTATTTTCAATATTATAAGGATTGTAAAAAAAATCAAACAAAATTATAGAAAGAGATAATCCAAAAATTGTGGTAAGTGATGAGGATTTTGCATCACTTACTATATCTCAAGAAAAAAAAATTCCTACGGTTTTAGTTACTGATATTTTAGAGACTAGATTTACAAATGGATTTTCATCAATTATAGAAAAAAAAATGAATAAATCAATGAAAAAAATAATTGAAAAATGCAATACTGTAATTATTCCCGAAGTAGGGGATAATGAAGGAAACATCATAAGAGTGGGACCAATTGTAAGGCAAACAAGTTTTTCCAGATCTAATTTAAGAGAAAAATTTTCTTTTGATAAAAAAACAATTGTAGTGGCTATTGGTGGAACAGATGCTGGATTATTTTTAATTGAAAAAGTTTTAGAAATATTTCCAGAAGAAAATGAGTTTGAAATTGTTTTAGTTGCAGGACCTTCACTTAAAAAAAATTTTAAAAAATTTAGAAATTTAGGTTTTGTAAATAATCTTCATGAGATAATCTATGCTGCTGATTTACTAATTTCATTGGCAGGAAAATCAACAATTGATGAAGCCAAAGAATTTGGAACACCATCAATTTTTATTCCAATAAGAGGACACTTTGAGCAAGAAGATAATGCCAAAGAAGAGGGTTTTGTCTTTGAAGACATTAATCGGTTAGAGGAATTAATTTACCAAAAGATTGAAGAAAAGAGAAATCCTGTAAAAAGCAGTGGTGCTCAAAAGGCTGCCAAAATTATCCAAGAATTGTTAAACTAAGAATCCAATCAAACCATTAATAGAAGGCAATTTGGTTTTGTAGATAATCATGGAAAAATTGATTGTAGCCAAGTTTGGTGGAAGCGCAATTGGTCCAGACGGGAAATTTGTTCCAACAATAGTTGAAAGAATAAAAAATTTGAAAACAGACTCGAAAATTATAGCTGTATTTTCAGCACCCCTTACTATTGCCGAAGGTCAAAAACGATCCTTGACAGATGTAGTTTTAGAACAGGGAAAAAATGCAGAAAACGGAAATTCCTATTCTTTAGGTGCAGTAAAATCTTCTTACCAGAAAATTTTGGAATTTGTAAGTTCAGAAAAAAAAGAAGACTGTAATAGAATAATCAATTCATTCTTAGAAAAATCTCAAAGTGCATTAGGTGAGGCTTCTGAAAAAAAAGAGTTTGCAAATGAAATACGGTCTAATGCTCTTGCTTTTACCGGAGAAATTTTAATGTCTCATGTAATGAATTACATTTTACAAAGTAATGGAATTAAATCAGGTTCTGTAGATTTTGATAATTGGCCAATAATTACTGATAAAAATATCGAATCTACAAATTTTCTTCCAGTAGAATCAAAAGCTCAGCTTGATCACACAGAAAAGCTTGTAGAGCAAAATGAGGTGGTCACAATTGGAGGATTTATTGGAAAAACCCCAGATGGAATAACCACCACATATGAAAGAGGAGGTTCGGATAGAACGGCTGCAGATCTTGGAATACTATTTCATAAAAAATATGAAACTAGAGTTGATTTTGAAAAAGATAGTGCCGTAGTTTCAGCTGATCCTAAAATAGTTGAAACAGATCTTAGTGAAGTTGATCAATTATCCTACAATGAAGCAAGATTAGCGGGAATGTTTGGAATGAAAATTTTAGATCCAATTGCAATAAAAGAAATCTTGGAAAATGGAGTCGATATACCAATAATTGTCACCAACATGACAAATCCAACGAAAATAACTACAATAAAGCGAGTCCCAGATAAAAAAAACGGGCATCCAATTAAAATTGTAACGGGAAAAAAGAATTGTGCAATATTTCGAATTGAAACAAACTGGATTCAAAAACTGCTTACATCACTTGAGAAAGACAAACGCTATAGCGAATTTATTATTTTATCACCATTCACAAAAGATGGTATTGAGTTTTCACGAATGTTATTTTTAGATGCTGATTATGTTAAACGTAATGAAAAATATTTTTTGGGTTTTGATTCGCTTGCCAAAATAACATACAACCGAGGCGTCATTACATTAATTGGAGATGAAATGTGGAGAGTTCAACAAGTAGCATCACGAACCAGTGCAAAGATTGGAGAAGCGGGACTAAATATTCTAAATATGGATGCACAAGAAGAAACTTCAAGAATAATTATTGTAGTTGAGGACGCTGAGGATAATATCAAAAAGGCAATAAGGGCTATCCATACTGAAACATCAAAAATTAGTTTTGTTTAATTGAGTATAAGTGGCCCTACGGGTTCTCACCCTGTAGCGCCATCATAGGTTTGTTCTTGGACCGTTATCTAGATTTAGTCCGGCGTTACCTACAACACGCGATAATATTATTACTTGTCACTAGTATTTAGAGTTGATCTATATAGTTTCTTTACGTACGCTCAGCTATAAACCAACAAACCATTCCCACGCCAATTATTGCATACCATTTGAAATTTTTTTTATCTGTAAAAATTTTTGGTGAGCCTTCTTCATCTGGGTATGAAAGTCTAATTTTTCTCATTTCAAAGCCCTGGCCAATTAAGCCAAATACGAGTAGCGCAATTGCTGTAAAACCCAATACCCAATTCATACACTGTTTAGCTTCCGTGCTTATTATTTAGTTTCTAGTTTAAGCGTTAGAATAAAAGATAATTCTTTAAATTAGCATATTATTTTCTCTCTGCTATGAAGGAAACCGGTAAAATCTGGATGAATGGAAAATTGGTACCATTCAAAGATGCCAAGGTACATGTTCTAACCCATGCGTTACATTATTCCACATCTATTTTTGAAGGGATTAGATGTTATAATACATCAAATGGCTCTGCCATATTTCGGCTAGAAGAGCACAATGATAGATTTTTCAATTCTGCAAAATTATATTCCATGAAAATGCAGTTTTCAAAAAAAGAGATTTTTGATGCAATTATAAAAACAGTAAAAGAAAGTGGATTAAAAGAGTGCTACATAAGACCGCTAGCATATTATGGATATGGAGCAATGGGTCTAACTCCAACTGAAAATAAAGTTGATGTGTCAATTGCTTGTTGGGAGTGGGCAATGGGAGAATCTAAAGCAGGAAAATTTTCAGGTTCTAAATGTAAAGTTTCAAGTTGGATTAAAATTGATTCTAGGTCACAACCAATGCAAGCAAAAGCTGCATCAAATTATTCTAATGCAGCTCTTGCAAGAGTGGAGGCACTTGAAAATGGATATGATGAAGCAATCATGTTAAACTCCCAAGGAAAAATAGCTGAAGGAAGTGCAGAAAATATTTTTATCATCAAGGATGACGTTATTCAGACACCTCCCTTATCTGCTGGCGGATTGGAAGGAATTACCAGAGATAGTGTAATTCAGATAATTGAAGAAAATGGAGGATTTGTAATTGAAAGAGACTTGGATAGAGATGATTTGTATGCAGCTGATGAGATTTTTATGACAGGAACTGCAGCTGAAGTAAAATCAGTGACTCAAATCGATAAGGTAAAGATAGGAAACGGAAAAATGGGAAAAATTACAAAAGCCTTACAGAAATCCTTTACAGAAGTCGTAATGGGAAGAGATGAAAGATTTCTCCCTTGGTTAACCTATATCTAGACCTGAAGTCTTTTTATGGAGATTTCTTAACGAATAACATGGAAACTTGTGCGCCTGGAAATACAGAAAAAATTTGTTGGTTTTGTAGGAAAGGAAGACACGAGGATTGTATGAAAGAAATTCCAGTAGAGAGCAACTCAGATGGACCCCATGATTGTACCTTTGATACCAAAATGATTCCTTGTAATTGTGCCCATTTGACCAAATAACAAATACAGGAGTTTTGAGAATTATATCATGAGTTATAATCAGGAATTTTGGGATAATTATGCCAAAGAAAACGAGTCCCGATATAATGAGGAATTTTCTAAATTCATTCGAGATTTGGCGATTTCCTTGCGCTGTTCAAGTGTATTAGAGGTTGGATGTGGTACTGGAATTGATTTAAGACTTTTTCCTGACACTGTTGAGATTTATGGAGTTGACTTGAATGATTTAGCATTAGATATGGCAAAAAAGAAAAACCCAAAATTTACATTCAAAAAACATTCTATCACAGACCTTCCATTTGAGGATTCTTCAATTGATTTTATTTTTACACATAAATTTTTGAATTGTCTTAATGATGAGGATCTGAATAAAGGAGTGTCTGAAATGTATCGGGTTTCTCGAAAATATATTGCAAATTGTGAAACGTTTTCAAAAAATGAATCAAAGATTGATGATATTTTTAAAGGTAGAAACATGTTAGAAAGATGGAGTAATTATAAAGTAAAAATTATCAGCGATGTAGATATGCATGAAGATATTGAACCTGAAAAAATTAGATTTACTTTAATTAAAAAATTAGAATAATAGTAAATTTAAAAAATAAAACAAATTTAATTTAGAAAGATCTATAAGCCAAAAAATTATTTCGATTAAAGTATGAAAAACAATGAGTGGTGGATAGGATTACCAAAAGAATTACAATTCGATTTAGAAATATTGTCAGATAAGAGAAATTCCAAAGAATGAATTTTTAAAAAATATGATCGTTTTTAAAAAGCGGGTCTAGAGGGATTCGGACCCTCGACAACCGGATTAAGAGTCCGGTGCGCTACCTGGCTGCGCCATAGACCCATAAATCTAGCTGAGCCTAGTGTTATTATTAATCTTAAGATTAAAAATGAAAAAAATTATTTTTGTGCAGTAGCTTCTACTTCGTTGTATTTTTCTAGAATTGCTGTAAGAACAGTTGAAACTGGAACATCATTCATCTTTTTCTTCTCAGCTAGCAGTTTTTGGTATGCATCTAATGTTATGTATACAGGAATTGAACCGTTTCCTTCAAGTAAACCTCTAACATTGTATAATGCAGTTTCCATACCTTTTTCAGCAGAACTTGCAAACTTTGCTTTGTCCAGAATTGAACCTAAAGGACCAAATGGCATCTGATAATCCACTGTCATGGTAACTCTAGTAAGATTTTCACCTAGAGATTTGAATTCATTAGTAATTTGCCATTTTTTGAATGGACCTTCAATTTGTTTTGCTGAAATTTTTTCATTTCTGATAAATTCTGTTGTTTCACAATCCCACTCTAGGCGTTTGCCATTAAAATCTCCAATTACTCTAAAGGTTGTTCCAACACCCATTCCTTCTTTAATATCCATGGGAACTACTGTCATTCCTACAGAATCATTCTTGATTTGATCGGAGACATGTTCTGGTCTTGCAAAATAGGTGAAAACATTTTCAACTGGGGTTTTAATATCGATTGATTTACTAACTACAGTCAACGAATGAATGTCTCGCCGATAAGGATTTAAAGGTTTTGAAGATTTTCCAGTTCAAATTGATTAACACTATATTCATGAACTAATTTCAATAATTTGAATGAAAAATTTACGATCAGGAATTTTGATGGGTTTTTTACTGCTTTTAATAATACCAATTTTTTCTGAGGCAAATGGACACTCTTTCTTTAATTCTGCTGAATCTACCCTAGGTGGTTATAGAGTTCAGGTGGCGACTTTACCTGAATTTCCCCAAATAGGTGAACCTTCGCAAATTTTGTTTAGAGTAACTGATGCAGACTTTGAAGAAGTAGACAACTTTACTCTTGGGGTAAGGATTTTTTTTAATGGACAACAAATTGAAGCCATACCTCCAAAATCATACCAAGGAGGACATGTAGATATGGACTTTGTCTGGAAAAATTCAGGAAATCATATTGTTAGAGTAGACTTGTATGATATGAAAGATGCTAAAGAAATTCTTACTTATACCTTTAACATGGGAACCCAAAGTCCGTTTGGCTATATCTTTTTTATAGCAATAACAGTTGGCGCAGTTGGAATGACAGTAGTAATAGCCTATGTTTATTTCCCAAAGAAACTAAAGTCCAAATTTAGTTTTTAGTTTCTATAGTTGATCGTGTGATTTTAAATGCAAATAATGTAGTTAGCAGAACCATTGCAAATAATAAAACTCCAACTCCTAAGTGAATTGCAACTAAAACTGCATGAAGTTTTAAATCAATAACTAGGGCGCCTAAAGAAATTTGTGTAACCACAAGTGTAGCTGCAAATGTGCTGGTAAATTTTATTTTTCTTCCTGCATTTTTATTAATCCAGCTAGCCACCGCAGTTGCAATTACTAGTGTACCTGTAGTGGCAGCAATTAATCTATGAACCCATTCAATAAAATATTCTTCATCTGGAAAAATACCGTTAGGACATAGAGGCCATTCTGGGCAAGTTAATCCAAGTCCAGCAGCAGAAACATATCCACCAACAAACATTAGAGAATATAGAATTATCAGAGTTGATAAAGCAAGATATTGAATAGCCAAAATTATTCTACAATAAATGATCCTTGCATTCCAAGTGCGGCATGTCCTGGAACCGTACAAATGTAATAGTAAGTTCCAGGAGCACCTGCAGTAAAGGTAGTACTTCCAGACTCACCAGCCTTTAGAGGTGCAGTTGGTGAGGCAATTTCAGAGCCCCAAAGTGAATTATTAAAATCATCAGGAGAAGCTACAACTCCAAAAGCATGGAATCCATTTCCAGCATTTGTTGCAGTAAAGGTAACCTCATCACCTGAGTTTACAACAAAGTCTGGGTTGTGTCCTGGTTCACCTGTTAATGCATCAAACGCCAGATCACTAAACCCATCTTCAGACTCTACAAAGTCAACTGAAAAGTCATGACTTACACCAGTTGGAGCGGCTGCTTCTGCAGGTCCCTCTGCTGCACCTACAATAATTTCTCCAACCATTCCGAGTTCTCTATGACCTGGAACAGTACAAATGTAATAGTAAGTACCTTCTTCACCTGGAACAAATTCAGATGATCCAGATTCTCCTTTTGGTAATGGAGCAGAAGCAGAAGCTACCTCACTTCCAGGTATAATTCCCGAAAATCCTTCTTCATCAGCAGTTACACCAAATGCATGAAAACCTCCATCTTGGTTTAACACGTTGAAAATTATTTTATCTCCAACTGCTGCATTAATTGTTGGATTGTGTCCAGGTTCTCCTGTCAGTGCATTAAAAGCCAAATCCGTAAATCCATCTGGAGTTTGAACAAATTGCAAATCCACCGTAATGGTTTCTCCTGTTGCAACGGCTGGTGCTCCATGGTCATCTGCAGCTCCACTCATCATTTCAACTACAGGGGGTGGTTGTGATAGCCAATAATCCCACATTCCAAAGAAAATAGCTCCTCCTACAATACAAATGCCGAGCATAATGACCATCATTTTGCCGGTCCTTGCAGGGGATGTTCGATAAACTTCAGTTTCACTCATTTCTTTTATCTCCTAATGATGTGGGTTCTTGGCTTCAAATGGATAGTAGTATTTTCCTCCAAGACCAAATGGATCGTGTATATTTGCTGGTTTTCCTTTTGCTGAACTGTAAATAATATTAAACAAGAATATGGCCATGCTAACACCAATTATCATTGCTCCAATAGTGGCTATTTGATTCATAGCAACCCATTCAGGAATCGCAGGATAGTCGAAGATTCTACGTGGCATGCCATAAAGACCAAGAACATGCTGAGTAAAGAATACCAAAATGGTTCCTATAAAGGACATGAAGAAATGCACCTTACCCATACCTTCGTGGTACATCCTACCAGTAACATATGGGAACATGTAATAGATGAAGGCAACAGTTCCAAAGGCAATTGTGCCCATCACAAATAGGTGGAAGTGACCAACTACCCAATACGTATCGTGAGTTGTAAAGTCTAATGGCATTGCAGCATTTGCAACTCCTCCTGCTCCTGCGGAGAAGAATAAGGCAATACCTCCGATGGACCACATCATTGGTGTGCTAAATTTAATTCTGCCATTCCACATTGTGGCTATAAAGTTGAAAACGTGCATTCCTGAAGCAGGAACTGCAGCCAAGGTTCCTATCATAAACACAGTTTTTTCAGTAAATGACATTCCTGTGGCATACATGTGGTGTGCCCAAGAAGAAAATCCTACAATTGACAATAAGACAAATGCAAAGATGCCTGAGGACTTGCTAAAAATAGGTTTTCTAGAGAATCTCGGAATTATTTCATACATCATTCCAATGGCTGGAATTACCAGTACGTAAACCTCAGGGTGGAATGTAAACCAAAACAGGTGTGCATATGCAATTGGATCTCCTCCCATTGCAGGATTGAAAAATCCAGTTACACCAAGTCTATCTGTAAGTAACATCAAAAGAGCCGCAGCAAAAGTTGGAATTGCTACAAGTATGATTAAGGATGAGGCCAAAAATGACCATGCCAACAAGGGAACTTGACCAATTGACATGTCAGGATGTTTACATTTTAAAATTGTAACAATAAAGTTGATAGCACCAAGAACCGATGATACTCCTAAAATCTTTAGTCCAAAGATCCACATGTCTGCTGCAGGTCCAGGTGCGCTAATAATAGAATAAGGTGGTGTTGCATACCATGTAAAATCTGCAAACCCTAACCAAATTAGTGCTCCAGATGGAGGAATCATCCAAAATGCAATTGCATTGAGCTTTGGATAAGCCATATCTTTGTATCTTACCATAATTGGAACGAAATAGTTACCAACTGCAGAAGCTGCTGGCAGAATAAACAAAAAGATCAAAGTTGTTCCGTGAACAGTAAATATTCTGTTAAACGTCATTGCATCTGCAATCATTTGTGATCCTGGTAAGAATAATTCAGCTCTAATTAGAAGTGCTAAGGCTCCTCCTAAAAATAAGAAGCCTATTGACATGATAAGATAAAGTAGTCCTACATCTGTATGGTGAGTTGAAAACATTATTTGCCAAACTGGTCTTGGTTTTTGTAATTCTAGAACCATTAGTTATCTACCTCAATGTCTAAATGATTTTTGGTTAAAAGCCTTGGCTTCATGCTGAAGGTTCCTCCACAATTAATTTACCGCGCATATTGTAATGAATCAAACCACAATACTCCCTACATTGAATATCGTGTTCTCCTGCCTTATCTGGTGCAAACCAAACAGTGTTTACTCTACCTGGGACTGCATCCATCAAAACAACATAATCGTGAATATTAAAAGAATGAATTACATCTGTAGAATGGATTTCAAATTTGTAGGCTTTTCCAGCCTCTACATGTAAAGTTCCCACTTCTTTAGTTCCATCTTCATGTTCAAATGTCCAAAACCATTGTTGCCCTACTACTTTAATCACTTCAGCATCAGCTGGTACATGTTCTACTAATCTTTCAACATTCCAAGCCTCAGCTCCTACCCATAACATTAAAGCTACAATAACACCAACGTAAATCCATTCAGGCCAATTAGAGTGATGTCCCATCTATGCAGGACCTGCCTCTATTCCAGCTTTTTCATATTCAGTGGGGGTTGCATTTGGATGAGATTCCCTAAATCGCCAACATATCCAAATTATTGTGCCAGAAACTACAGCACCTACAGTAAAAGCTACTACCATCATTTTAAAAAATAGATTCCAAATCAAAACTCTGCGATCAATATATTCGCCTGGTTCATCACCTGCTGCAAATACGTAATCAGCTGTGGGAATTACAACTAAAATTGCCAATACTAAGAATAGACCAAGTAAATCCTTCATTATCGGTGAATGTCGTGACCTATAATTTCTATTTAAGGGTTTTCAAGATTATTATCTAAAAGTCTTGATGAAAACGACTTGGATGCATTACATTAATTCCACCAATTGAAAATTTGTTTTTATTTTCTCTAAATATATTTAGGGAAGCATTTGCGATTATCAACTCAAATAAATTTTCAGGAGAAAGAGAGACTACAGTAGAAAGCATGGCTTTTATTGGATCCATATGGGTCACTAATACAACATTTTCATTTGGATGATTCTCAAGAACATGATCGACCATTCCGTTTACTCGCTTTTTAACATCTGCAAAAGTTTCAACTCCATTATGTGCAATTTCAAGCTCTCCTCTATAGAACTTCATAAACACATTTCCATGATTTGAAAAAATCTCATCGTATGGTACTCCCGTAAATTTTCCCATATCTAATTCAATTAACCGATCATCGATTGTTACATCAACGGAATTGTGTTTACCTACAATTTCTGCAGTATTTTTTGCTCTCTCAATTGGACTTGAATAAATTGCAGAAATGTTCATTTCTTCTAAGAATTTAGCAGCTTTTTCGGCTTGTGTAATGCCAACTTCAGTTAAAGGTATTCCAGGAGTTCGTCCAGCCAAAATCCTTTCAGTATTGTTTTTTGCTTGTCCATGTCTTAGAAAAATGATAGAGCCCAATTAGATCGAACTTCAAATAGAGATAATAATAACATTGTCCGAGAAGAAATCATGAAAGTAGGGATTATCGGTGGAACTGGTGGAATGGGAAAAGGTTTCGCATTGAGATGGTCCAAAAATAATGATGTACTAGTAGGATCAAGAGATGCATCCAGAGCATCAAATTCTGCTGAAGAATATACAAATCTAGCAAAGGAATCTTTTGGTCAAATAAATGGTTCTATTTCAGGAAATGATAACTTATCGGTCGCCAAAGAAAGTGATGTTTTGGTATTATCAATTCCATATGAAAATATTGATTCACTTTGCTCTGAAATTCTTCCTGAAATAAAAGATAGTTGTGTTGTAGTTTCACCAATTGTTCCAATGGTAAAAACAGATGTAGGTTTTGAGTTTATTCCAATTAAAGAAAATAAACCTTTTTCATATCAACTTGTTTCAAAATATCTTAAAGATAAATCAAAATTGGTTTCTGCATTCCATGTAATATCGGAGAAAAAACTTGTTAATCCAAATTTAGAACTGGATTATGATATTTTTGTTTGTGGAGATGACAAAGATGCGGTGGGAATTGTAAATCAATTAATTAATGAAATTCAAGGTCTAAGGGCTATTTACTTAGGGCCAGGAGAATTATCCTACATGGCTGAAATTTCAACTCCATTGTTACTCAATGCAATGATTCGAAATAAAATAAAAAATCCCGGCATTAAGATAGTTTAAGACAATCTAAATGAGTTCTAATTATTATCGTAGAGGAAGAAATCCAACCACAGCGTTTGGAATTTTGTTTATAATTATTGGTGGTGTTGCTTTAGCAAGACAGTTGTTTATTTGGAGTCCAGATTTTGTTTTTGAATTTTTATTTAATGCTGAAATTAATAGCGAAAAAATTTCAATTATAACAATTTGTGTTGGTATTTTTATTGTGGTATTAGGATTCAGAAAGAATGAACAAACGAGATGAATTTTTAAGATCTCAAAAAATTTTGAGGATCGCAACCATGGATAAAAATAAAACGCCGCATATTGTGCCTGTTTGGTATATTTACAGATCAAAAAAAATCTACATAGGAACAAATTCTCGTACTAAGAAGGCAAAAAATTTGAAAAAAAATGATCGGGTCGCTTTTTGCGTTGATACAGGTATCAATGCTCCAAATATTTTTGGAGTGATGGGTAAAGGGAAAGCAAATCTTATTTTTGAAAAAAACAAAGTAAACAAATTAGCAACAGCAATTCTATTAAGATACTTTAAAAATATTAAAAATAAGTCAGCAAAAGAATTGCTAGATGATACTGATTGTGTTATTGAAATAATTCCTGAAAAATTTTCAAAATGGAGTTATTGAGAAACAAATTTTTCAATTTTATTCATTGCAGAATCCAGAATTTCAATGCTTGGAAGATAAACAATTCTAAAATAACCACTACCGTATTTTTCACCAAAACCAGAACCATGTACAGTTAATACTCCTTGAGTTTCCAGAAGTTTAGTTACAAACTCTTTGTCAGAACCATATTTGTTATTTTCAATCTTTGGAAATGCATAAAATGATCCTTTAGGGTTTGAGCATGACAATCCAGAAATTGAATTTAATCTTTTTACCACAAGGTCTCGTCTCTTTTTACATTCCAGAACAAAGTTAGAAATGTAATCTTGAGGACCTCGCAATGATTCCAAAGCAGCATATTGCACAGGAAGATTTGTTGCAATTCGTACTCTAGCAAGTTTAGGTAGATTTTCCCTCAGAGGTTCAAGTTTAGGAGATTGATTAAAAGCAATGTAACCTATTCTCCAACCAGACATTAGATGCACTTTGGAAAATCCATTTAGAATGATTATAGGAGAATCTCCTGCTACTTTTCCAATGCCGACAAATTTTTCATCAAAAACAATTTGGTCATAAATCTCGTCACAAATTATGTAGAGATCATTTTGATTTGCAATGTTTACTAATTCTTTTAGTGATGATTCATTGAATACTACTCCAGTTGGATTGTTTGGACTGATTAAACATATGGCAACGGTTTTTGAAGTAATTTTGGATTTAATATCTTCAATATCAGGAGTGGAATTATTCAAGTCTACTGCAAATTCAACAGGGGTACCCCCATGTAGTCTAACATACGAGGCATAAGGTGGATAGTAAGGTCCGGGTAAAAGAACTTCATCTCCTTCTTCTACAATTGATGATATAACCATGTCAAGTCCTTCGGAAACTCCATTTGTAATTAGAATATCATCTGAGGAAATTGAAAGTCCTTTGGCGTTTTCTTTTTTTGCAATTTCTTCTCTTAGCTCGACCAGTCCCTCTGATGAAGAATAGAAATTATTTCCTTTTTTTATGGCATTGATAAAAGCCTCTTTTACATTATTGGGAGGTTGAAAACCATACTGAACAGGATCACCTATGTTAAGATAATCTACTTTTATCCCACGTTGCTCAACTTTTCTTGCAGTAAGCACAATGTCTCTAATGGCATATTCTACCCCTGCTACTTTTTTGGAAATTTTCAAAGTGTCTAGACAGATATTTAGGCCTGTTAAATTCTTAATTGTTTGGACTCGTTGCACAGTCTGGATAGTGCGAGCGGCTTCGGACCGCTAGGTCGAGGGATCGAAGCCCTCCGAGCCCTTCGATTATCTTATTAGTAAATAATTTATCATAAAAAGTAATTTGAGACCCTCATTTCTCAAAATTGGCATTGGGTTAACCATAATTGGGATTGTTTGGTTGTCTTTTATTTTCAATGAAGGAGATAAAATTTGGGAGGAATTTTCACTAACGTCTAAAGATTCTTTTGAAATTCAAATGGATTTTAAAGGAAGTGATATTGGATATTACAAGGTCTTTATGCCCAATTTTTCTGGAAAAGGGGTCTTTATTCAGGTTTTAGATCAAAACAGGAATGTAATTTCAGATAATATAGTTGAAACAAAATTATCGGTTGGTTATTTTGATTTTGAAGAAGGATTACACGTTTTAAAAATTTCAAACCTTTCAGAGGACAAAATGGATTTGGAAGTTGAATTTGGGACCACAAATGGTAAAGAGATGGTAATTCCTGGAATTGTCACCCTAATAGGTGGCTTGATGGTTGTTTTTGCATCTTACATTAAACTAAGAGATTATAGAATAGCACAACCTGATGAAAATATCTCATAAACGGGTACACATTGAATCACATGACCAAATATGAGAAAAATATTGAATCCTAACCAACCAGCTAAAAGTAATAGAGAAATTATAGAAAAAGGTAAAAAATTCTTTAACCTAGTATGTTGACGACTTTTAATAATAAAAAAACCTCCAAGAGAAGCTAATACTATACCTAGTTCTAAAGGTTGATGTGACCAAGAAATTAAACCGTCAATTCCATAAATATCATGAGATATGGAATCTCCAAAACCTGAAATGAGTTGAATTATAGATCCTATGAACACTAGTTGAATTCCTTTTTTTAAAATCCCCCTTACTGAATTTCTAAATAAAAGACTGATGCCAATTATCCCAGCAACAGTTACCATTGAAACACCTGTATAAACTGAAACATGTTGAATTGTCCAAAATAATTCTGGTTCCCGTTGAAGATGAGATATGGCATCCCATATACCTCCAGTTAAAATTACTACAGGTCCAATAACTGCTAAAACAGACGTTATCGATAAAAGACTATTTGGTTTTGTTAGAACAGAATTTGAAAATCTTTGGATTAATCTCATTTCTTTTCCTATAGTATATTGTATTTGGAATATTGTAAATTGTTAAATTGAAAAAAAATGAACTTTATGGCTAATTTTTTGGAATTAACTATATTAAACTAGAAAATTTAGTCCATATATGACTCCAGGAATAGGTCTCATGAAGCGAAGACTGGAAAAGGAAAAAGATGCAGTTGCGCTTGCAGTTTCTGGGATCGCAAAAAAATATCCTGTAAAGATTGAGAATATTAAAACTTTAGAAACTAAATATCATACAGATGCTGGTGATTGGTACGTGGCTTTGGGATGGGATGAAAAAAAGGCAATAATTAAAATGGATTCCGTTCAAGCAAAAATTACAGAAATCAAAGAAATATGATTGAGTTTTTGAAAACTAATTTTACTAAAGAAATTTAATCATCAAAATATTATATCAAAAACAATGACAAAAGCAATTGTTCTTGGAGGTTCAAGAGGAATAGGAAAGGCAATTTCAAATTCTCTTAGTTCCATAAATTGTGAAGTTTTGGCCGTTTCAAAACAAGATCTTGATACATCAAATATAGAAATGGTGAAAAAATTTTTAGAAGATCAAAATGAGACGGATATTTTAATTCTAAATACTGGAGGTCCTCCAGCAAAAGAATTTTTTGAAGTATCAGAAAAAGATTGGGACAAGTATCATAAACAGTTGTTTCTGGGGTTTTGCCTTATTTTACAAAAAATGAAAATTAAAGAAGGAGGATATATTTTCCTAATTAGCTCAGGAGTTATCAAAGAACCAAATCCCAAATTAATCATTTCATCTGCTTATCGTGCAGCATTTAGTGAAGTCCTAAAAATTCTAAGCAAGGAGTATGCTAAAAAAAATATTAGTTGTATCAATATCGCACCTGGAATTATTAACACAGATAGAACTAAAGAATTGATAGAAGACATAGATGAATACAAAAAAAATCTGCCTATGGGGAGATTAGGTGAACCTCAAGAAATTGGAAATTTTGTTAAAGCAATAATTGAAAATGATATAAAGTATCTATCAGGTGTAACAATCAATTTTGATGGTGCAAATTCAAATTATATTTTTTAAAGTTATTTTTTAAATTCAACATTTGGAGTATCAGGTTGGCCTGCAATGGCAATTAATCCCCCATCTCTAAGTTGTTGAAGGAGTTGCATTACTTCTTTTTCTACCTGTTTTCTTTGTAATCCAGTTTGTTTTGCAAACATGTCTACTAGTTCGGTAACTTTGTGTTGGCCATTACAAGATTTCCAAAAATCCACAATAGCTTGGTTAACCATAAATCCTTGGTCATGCTCATTTGCCAAAACCATTGAACCGTCTTCTTGTTTAACTAGCTTTCCTACACCTTGAGGTAATGCGGTTTCATAATTTATTGGTGCAGGAGTATTAAATCCAGATCCCATGTTTTTTATTTTTATTTTAGCTTCCTCAGACATTTTATCCATTGACCAAGGAGGTTCCCAAACGATATCTACTTTAACATTATTAACTCCTGGAACTTTTTTTACATATCTAGTTGCATCTTGTACAAGGGTTTCATGAAGGGGACAACCTTGAGTAGTCATGGTCATTTTAATATTAACATCATTGTTTTCTGTTACATCAATTCCATAAATTAATCCCATTTCAACTATATTCAATGGAACTTCCGGATCCATGCATGATTTTAGTGATTCTTCAATGGCAGATGGTGAAACAGCATTCATAATGTAAATTGCTATTAAAAAAACAATAAAAACTTTCTATTAATTAGCTTCGATTAACAAAAATTTCTTTACAAAATTACCCACGACTTGATATCTAAAATGGATTTTTTCGACCCTAAATATTTGAAAGAATAAAACTTTCAAATTAACTTTTTAATTAAATTATAATTTCTATTTTTCTTCAGGTTTACGCACACTCTGAAAAAATTGAAAAATTTTTGTTTTTCGAAATAGGTTCTTTTGTTTCATCTAGTAAATTATTACTTTCAAAAAAATTAATTGCATTTTTAACTATATTTTCTATGGAGGCATTCCTTTCGGCTGAAATCAATAGGAGATAATTTTGTTTTATAGGAATTGTGATTAAAGCTAAATTATCCCTATAGGTTGCAATGAAATTAACGTTACCCAAAGTATCATTAAATTCATTTTTCATAGACAATTCAAGGCTCGATTCAATGTATAGCATTTGTCTTTGCTCTTCTTTGTTTAGTGGATGAATTCCATTTTTGAAACCACATGCTATGGCTTTTCCCATAGAATTTATAATTCCACAAAATC
This sequence comes from Nitrosopumilaceae archaeon, assembly GCA_028279545.1. Taxonomy (GTDB): domain Archaea; phylum Thermoproteota; class Nitrososphaeria; order Nitrososphaerales; family Nitrosopumilaceae; genus Nitrosomaritimum. The sequence continues at coordinate 8,679 of JANQNN010000012.1, read as the reverse complement.
TAATTTTTGGTTCATAGCAAAGTCTGTTACATAAAATCTCAAGGCCCTCTTTTGTTAATAGAGTATTCAGATTTTTTTCCTCATATCCAAGATTCCTATCAAACTTCACATTTTGAGAAAGATATAACATGATTTAACATCACGTTATTAAGGTAAATTACAAACACCATTGAGCGGTAAAGTTACGAAAAATTTTGATTTTTTATTTATTAAATTTGAAAATTATTTTTCTGCCTTTTTATGAGATAATCCTTAAGCAGTCAAAAATCTTTGTCAAATAACTTTTTTATGGATTCTTCAAATGGAGGTTTCGCAATTCCTTTTTCTGTTATGATGCCAGAAATTAATTCTGGTGGGGTCATATCAAAAGCTGGATTTATTATTTCAATATCATCAGGTGCGGTTTTTTTATCTCCTAAACTTGTTACCTCAGATCCTTTTCTCATTTCTATTATGACATCTTCAGCGTTTGTCTTCATATCAAAAGTAGACAATGGTGCTGCTACATAAAATGGAATTCCATGTTGCTTGGCCATTGTTGCAACCTGGTAGGTGCCAATTTTGTTAAAAACATGTCCAGTTTTCACAATCCTGTCTGCTCCTACTACTACTTTGTTTACTAAACCGTTTGCCATGGTATACCCAACAGCCGTATCGGGAATTAAACTTACATCAAATCCATCATGTTTTAACTCAAAAGCAGTTAATCGTGATCCCTGTTGGATTGGTCTTGTTTCTGTTGCAATTACTTTAACATTTTTTCCACTTTCTCTTGTTGCCCGTATTACTCCTAAGGCAGTTCCATATCCTACAGTAGCTAGACCACCTGCATTACAATGAGTCATAACAGTGTCATTGTTATCAAATAACTCAGAACCATTTTTTCCCATGGTTTTATTGATCCTTATGTCGTCTTCAGCCATTTTTTTTACTTGTTCAATTATTGATTCCTTTATTTGATTGATTGATGAACCTTCATTAGCAACTTCCATTATTTGGTCAAGTCCCCAGGCCAAATTTACTGCAGTAGGTCTAGTATCAAAAAGGATCTTTTTTGCCTTTTCTAAATCGGAAATAAAATCTTCTTTTGTGTTGCTTTTACTTTGTAATGCAGCCAAAGCTAACCCCATCGCCCCGGAAACTCCAATTGCAGGAGCGCCTCTTACTACAAGCGTTTTAATTGCTTCAGCCACCTGATTATAGTCATCATATGTGACAAAGACCAATTGGTTTGGTAGCTTTGTCTGGTCTATCATTACAACTTTATTGTCTCGCCACTCAACAGTTTTTAAGGTGGATTGTTTTTCGTTATTTTCCAATGTCACAACTACATACCATAAAACGAGTTTATTAAATCTAAATCTTTGAAGTAATTAGCGTAAACATTGAACCTATAATCATCATATATCTTAGGGTCAGAATCAAAATGGTATCCCAAAATGGAAACTGTTTGGTTTAGAAGACGTTGGTTTGATTTTCGATTAGGGCATAGTGTTTACCTGATATTTTTATTGTCATTCTCAAATTTCATTTTAATTTTTCATAGATTATTAATTGAAAGAGTTGAATTCTTAGATAATATTTTTTCAGAGTTATGGATTTTTGTTCTGATTTTTGTTTTTGCTTACATTCCAATAGCTATTGGTGTTGGAGCATGGCATAGAAGAACTCAAATAAAAATCGAAAATGAGCAAGCTTTATTGAATAATCCTTTCATGGCAAGAAATTTTAGAATGTTAATTGATATTATTCAGGAAAGAGCATCAAAAGAGGATATTGACGAATTTAGAGAATTTCTTCGAAAAATTGAAAAGAAATCCGATGAAACATTTTTTGAAAAAGATACAAATTAAAAATTTCCAAAAATTTGAAAAGAAAATTAATTAATTCTATAAATCATAGGATGATTTGCCTTTAGAATATTTCTTTGTTAATTTTTTAGCTTCTGGAACATTATCTAAATAAATTGAATTAATCTTTCTTATTTGATCAAGATCGCTTTCATTTATCAAATTCAAGTTTGGGATTACACAATGTCCGCCAATAAAACCTGGAAACATTTTTGGGCGGTTACCCAAAAATTTATGAATCTCGTGAGAAAATGACCACATTTCATCATAATCTACACCATGTTTTTTAGCAATCATATAGCTTATTTGAGCATAATTGATTAACCATCCATAATATGAAGTATCTACAACAATTTTGGCAAGTTCTAAGGTAATTGGATCAGACATTTGTTTTGTTTTTACGTTACATTTTTTCATTAAATTTCGAAAATTGGCATTAGCCCATTTTGCATTTGGAGCGCTTTTGGAAATAGCAAAAAACTTTGTATATTTTTTCAAGTCAGAAATCATTCTTTTGTGGACTCCCCTTGTTGCACTATAAATCACTGGTATCGACAAAGCCTTTTGGATATTTTTTGTTGTATAAGGACTTACAGTACTATGAATAATAACTCCTTTTGGATTGAATTTCAAAGAAAGACTTTCTACATTTTTTTGGAATTTTTTATTAAAAGGAATACAGATATGTAAAAACTTTGTAGGGTTTTCGTTAAATTTAATTAATTTTTTTTCTTGAGATAACTGAGAGTTAATATCATATCCAATTGTAAGCACTTTAGACGAGAATAATTTTAAAAGAGGTTTTCCGATTTCACCAAGGCCTGCAACAATATTTTTTTCTTTCATGAAATGTGTTTTTAAACCCATGTCTTAACTTTAACGGTATAAATTTCAAATTTTTTTTCTAGGAGTTTTTCAATAAATTGTAAATCTTTTTTATGAAGTTTTGGTCCATATGAAGTAAATTTTCTCTTTGAGTTTTTCTAACATATTGTCGTAATTCCAACTCGTATAGTTGATCGTATTTTGATAAAAAACCTTGGAGCATTTTAAAAGCTCCTTTGGGGTTTCTTTTCCCAAAAATAATAATTCGACCAAGGGCATAGGGGAAAGTATAACCAAGTGCCTTTATTGCTAATCCATAACAATAATACAAATTAGGATCGTATCTCTGTCCAGTTTTTCTTTTTGTGGTGATAATTAAATCGCTATAGGTTTCGGTTTCGTATCCTAAGCTTTTTGCTTTCAGAACGAGATATCCCTCAAACCCATAATTTACGGGATAATGAAGTCCTAAATTTTTCCAAAAATCAATTCGAACAACTCTTCCTGCTCCTCTAGGAGTGATAGAATACTCTCCTTCTATTATCCCAGAAGAAATCACCACGTTAGGTTTTTCGATCATTCTTTTGGTTACTTCATAAATGTAGTTTTTAGGAAGTATAATGTCTGATCCAAGAATTAAAATAAAATCACAATTGGTATCATCAGAAAGTTTTTCTAAACCTGAATTAAAGGTATAAGCTAACTCCTTTTTTCCCACATAGCTCTCATGAGATTCTTTATTTACAATTTCAACTTCGCTAAAAGAACGGATAATTTGTTCAGTTTTATCGGTGGACCCATCATTAATGACTATAATTCTATAGGGAGTAAGGGTTTGGTTTTTTAATGAAAGTAGTGAATCACCAATGGTTTTTTCCTCATTAAAGGCAGGAATTATTACTGCAACTTTTGGAGAAGTTTTTGATATGCTTGAACTAGATTTTTGAGTTTCTTGGACCAATTTAGTTGTAGTTTACTAAAAGACAGATAAAAATTCGAGGTAAAAAGAACTAACCATTTACTAGAGAATCCTGGATTTGAAATGGGATTTTAAGATTTTATAAAAAAATCTGAACCAAATTTTAAAAAATAATATTTAAAAAAAATAAGATTATAATTGGTCCAAAATAATAATGAACCATGGAAATATCCATAGAACCTTGGAAAAAACTAATTATTCATGAAATTATTGAGTATGATTTTTCGGATTGGGTAAAACAAATAGCCTTTAGCACGAGATCCTCAGGAGGAGGAATTCCTACAATGCAATGGACAAATGGGATTGTTTTTTCTCCTTCCAATTTCCCTACCACAAATGCAACAATAGAAGAGCAATTAAAAGGAATTCTGCATTGGTCTTCGGTTTCCTTTGCAATAAAGGAAAAATTTGAACATCAAATTGTTAGCGATAATGCTACGATAAATCTCGTGAACGTTAGTGTAAACGAAATCTTCAAGGAATTAGCTCTAAATCTAAAGAAAAGATCTAAATATTTAAAAAATAATTCTGAAAAAATTGAATAAATATTGATAAAAAAATTGCAATGGTAATTTATTTAGTTTAGACCAAAAATAGAATGTTCGTTTTTTATTCTAATAATAGGAAGATAAGAAAACCCATGATCAAGGGTATCAGATAACTCCGGTTCTTTGCCCTCTCTGCCTTGGTATTTTAAAAATGGTTTTGTGGGCTCAGAATCCAGTTTAACATAGTTGAATTGATAAAAAACATCATCAAATTCTAATGAAGTTAAATAACCTACCATCCAAGAATTTTGATGTGGAACTGAATAGAGGGTGAGGTTTGTTTCATCGGGAAATTCTGGATCATAAGTTAATCTTGCCAAGCTTCCTAAATCTTTTAAGGGCATTGGATGAAATTTATCAGAAATTTGTTCTGTTTCTATAGGTAATGACGATACTTCAGATTCAAAATGAATTATTGGAGCATACGTAGAAATATTTTTTGTGTTTTCTACAATTTCACAGTATTCTTTTCCACCTTTGGGGTTGTATGAAATGTATCTTCCAAATTTTTTCATAGGAGTATAAAATGACACCAAAGTATTGGCCAAAGTTAAGTTGCTAGAAAAAATACGGTTCCCATTAAAATTTTGAGAAAAGACTCGAAGAGGGTATTCCCTAAATGCACATACAAATCTCGCAAAATCATTAAAACTAGATAACTCAACAAAACATTGACTTTGTATTTCAAAACACCTAGATGCTAATATTCAATTAGTAGTTATTAATTCTAAGGTAATTCTTCATGTTCCTCTTAAAATTTCAGGCTCGATTCTTTGGGTATATTCACTCTTCTTCAGGTTTAGTGGCTTTTTCTCTAACACTTTTCATTACGCAAAATTTTCGCAGGGTATTTCTTATTCCCATATAGTTTCTTAATCTATTATGAACTTAAGTCTATTGACTAGTTACAATAGAGATTGAGAACTCTTCAATCTTTAGGGGTTAAGATTTTTAAAATCTAAACATTTTGAATCAAATTCACCAAGATATTTTTTTCCACCAAATTGAAAATCTTCAATATACAATTCACAAGTTTCAGAATCAATAATGGTGGTACTTTTTTCATTACTTAATACCTGAAAGGCTAAAATTCCAACAAGGATGATAATGATGATTATTGGAAGTTTGTTTGAATAAAGATCCATAAGTTAATACTAATCATTTTAAACTTAAGCATATGGATTGAGTAAAGAAATGGTTATCGTTTCACACTACTTTTTTGGCCACATTGAACTCCAAGTTTCAGCAAATTTTTTCATCATTTCTCCATAAGCCTCCATTTGTTCCATTCCAGTTCCTACAAGATTTTTTTGCCAATTTTCAGCAAAATTCTTGAAAGCTTCTGTACTTGTTTGATTCAAAGCTTTTTGCCAAGTTTCACCAAATTCTTTAAAAGAATTCATTCCCGTATTTCCCAATGCACTTTGCCAGTTTTCTCCAAATGATTTCATAGTTTCAAAACTAGATTCTTTGGTTGCTTTTTCCCATACTTCATTAAATTTTGTCTGCATGTCATTACTAGCATTCTGAACTTGCTCAAAAAGTGTTTTCCAATTTTCAAGAGATTTAGTGTATTCTTGCCAGAGTGAATCCCATTCGTTAGGTTTTGATTCTTTAGACATGCTAACTACACTACACACATACTCTTAAACTGTTCCATAAAATCTAGTCTGACTTCTTACGATTTTTTAATCTTTTTTCCATTCTAATTTTTCCTTCAGCAAATTTTTTTCTGTCTTCATCTGTTTTTAAGGAAAGACGTGGAACGTGAATGGGTTTTCCATTTTTATCCAATGCCACAAAAGTTACAAAGGCAGTACCAGTTATGGTTTTAATACCTGTTACAATATCTTCAGCTTCTACTCTTACCTCTATTTCCATGGAAGAGTTGTGTACATAATTTATTCTTGCAGTTAGTTTTAAGACATTGCCTACAAAAACTGGTTTAATAAAATTCACGCTATCCATACTAACTGTTACAGCATTTAATTGAGAATGTCTCTGAGCCACAATGCCAGCAACCATATCAATGTGTTTTAGAATTTCTCCACCAAAAACATTTCCTGCTGGATTAGCATCGGTGGGAAACATTCTAACAATTACTTCAGCCTGAGATTCTGCTGGGCTCTTTTCAATTTTTGATTTTTCAAGGGACATTTTAAATTCTTTTTAATATCTCCTTTTTCTTCTCCAAGAATTCTTTTTTTGTAATAATTTTCTTTTTATTTAATTCGCCTAATTTTTCTAAAATTTTTATATTTTTTTCTGAAGAACTTAGTTTAATATCACTAATGGATTTCGAAATTTTTTTTCCTTTATCCTGTATTTTTTGGCCAACCTTTGAACTTCGTTTTTTTGCATAGGATCTTAATTCTTTGGTTTTTTCTTTGGTATTTTGGGCATGAGTCTGTAACTTTTTAATCACTTCTTTTTTATTTTTGGTTTTAAATCTACTTTGATATTCTTTAAGTACCAAAACCGGAAAAGGTGTCCACTCAACATCATTATAAAATTGGATTAACTGTTCATTGGAAATATTTTTTAGATAATCTTTGAAAAATCTTTCTGATTTTTGTGGCAATCATTTGGTATAATATTAATCGGATTTAATTTGTTTCGGAATGAATTATTTTACTTAAAATAATTTTCTAGGTTAATTTTATTGATTTTGGGAATTTTAGCAATTTCAAATCCCTCCGGGCGTTTATTCAATGGTTTTGTAGCATCAAGACCCATTTTAGCTGTCTGTAATCTTTTTTGGTCACTTGAGGGATCAAGACTTGAACCACGTACCTTGGTAAAAATTATCAAATCTTTATCAGCCTGAAATCTTGTAGCTAGTGCATATTCCACGGCATCAGCATTAGAAGGTTCAATATCTTCATCCACTACAATAACTTGTTTTAGCGAACGGTGTAGTTGAAATGTTTTTTTAATTATTTTTTTTGCGTCTGTTTCTTTATTCTTTTTTATTTGTACGACTGTGTGTAACCAATTGCACCCACCATTACTCATGGACACTCTTCTGGTTTGTGGAAATGCTTTCTTTAATTCCCCATTCAGTTTAGATTCAATGGGCATTCCCATCAATAATCTATGTTCTGAAAAACCTGATAAAACATCATGAAAAATAGGATTGTTTCTAAAATACAGTTTTTCTAATTCAAAAACTGGCTGATTACGCTTATGATCATAGGTTTGAAGCATTTCTACCATCCATTCAGGATGTGTTTTATCTTGTAAAATTTTTCCTTCCATTACAATTTCTGTTTTAGATGGAACCTTTAATTTTGTAAAAGGGAGTTGAAAAAGTGATAATTTTCCTCCAAGAAGAGAGTTGGCAATATCAATTTCATCATATCCCCATTCAGCCTGATATGCACCTGCAATAGAAATAGCTGGATGTACCCCGATAGTTATTGCTACTTTGAGATCTTCACCATGGTTTTTTGCATCCAAGAAACATCTATGGAGATGTCTTCCTTCAACCATTCTAATCGAAAAATTCTTGTCGTCAATGGGCATCATTCTATGAAATGAAGAATTCTGTTTGCCGGTCTCAGGATTTTTAACATATACTATTGATGAGGTGATAAATGGGCCAGACTCTTTTTCAAAGTGGGTCACAATTGGTAATGAATTTATCTTTCTTGATTGATTTTCCATAAATTTACCAGAAGAAGAAATTTGTGGTTTTTTTGCTTTTTTTATTGCAGAAATTATTTTTTCATGAATTCCTTCTTCAGTACTTCCAATAGCTTGAGAAAATCTTTTTCTTGTACCAACAAGGTTGGTTACCAATTTGAAATTACTTCCTTTAATATTTTCAAATAAAACTGCAAATGATCCATCTAGTTTAGCTGTGACTCCGGCAATTTCATATTTTGTGGAAACAGGAGTTTTGATATTCTTTAATTCTCCACTTTTTTTTATTAATGAAACATAGTTACGTAAGTCAGTCAATTTTGAATTATCTCAGTAATTTCTATCATTAAGCCTTTTGCAGTTCCAGGATCTAAATCTTTTTGGAGGTTGGTTGATACAATAGCGATTCCTCTCATTTTATTACTAATTCTTTCAGCTATTAATTTTAAAAAAAGTGATTCTGATTTTGAGGGAATTACGGTAGTCGTGACAGAATTTTGTCCAGTGGATAAAGAAACAACCATTGAACCAAGTTTAGGTGTTCCCTCAGTTACTGAAATAAAACATCCATTTTCATATTCTAAAACCCTTATGGAAAAACTACGACTCCCCAAATCAACGGCTTTCTCAGAAAACCCTTTTGGAGAGGTCAATAAGTTTTGAACAAATCTTATGCTTTTATTGCTATTGATTCAGTTTCTGGTAGATCTTGAGCAGTTTTTAGGACTTTAGCAGTCTTTGCTTTAACTTTGGTTTTAGCAGTCGTTGCTTTAACTTTGGTTTTAGCAGTCGTTGCTTTAACTTTGGTTTTAGCAGTCGTTGCTTTAACTTT
>JANQNN010000007.1 GCA_028279545.1 Nitrosopumilaceae archaeon | reverse complement strand
GTCTTTAGATTAGCAAGTTCAGTTTTTAGGGATTCTATTTGGACCAGTGTTTGTAAATTGGCGATCTCTTGGTTTAACCTTTCAATTTCTTCATCTTTTATTTTCACAGTATTTTTCAGTGAATCTAATTCTTCGGTTAATTCCACTTTTGCGTCCTTAATTTCATTTTGGCTAGCCTTTTGCCCATCAGCATTATAGAGTTGGGTAACTTGAACTGATTTATTCAAGCTTTTTTTTTCAGTAGAAATTTGGGATTGATGTTTATGTGCATAGTCAGTACTCTTTTGAGAAAGCCAGCACATTAGAACTAGGAACCAAGTTATTGGAACTGCCATGATAAATACAAAGTCTAGTATGGGTGCAAAGTCCACAAATATGGGCCATAATCCAGTTAAAACTGCGGCAAAAACACCAACCGTTATTGTAGCTAAATGATTCCCTAAATAGCCCATTAGTTAGTCAGAAAAATTCATCGCTTATAACAGTAATGCTTGAATTCAGCATCCGATATTAATTAAAAAGAAAAAATCAGAATTTATTCGTCTTCTTCCGTTGTAACTTTAGGCATATCAGATTGTAAGATCTGGATTTTTTGTAATAATTCTGTTCTAAGATCGCGAGCAACTCTTCTAACGGTTGGTCTTGGAACGCCTAGGTCATCAACTACCTTGGTATAGATATCTTGTTTGTCTGTTACGCCTTTGTCTAGATAAGAATTAATTGCTTCTTTAATGATCGTGCTCTGATTTGTACGATTCAACGAATTTTTATTTTATTCGTTCTATATAACACTATAACTTGGGGATTGAATTTATTGTGATTTAATAAGTAATGAAGTTAAAATTTTAATAAGTAGTTTTTTGGAAAATTTTACTTATATTTTCTTAGCGAATAACGGATTAACATTTGAAAAATTTTCATGTATAAATTATGAACTTTAATATTTTTCGAAACTTTTTGTACAAAAAGACTCTTAAGGTGAAACCCTACAATCGGATTATTGAGCAATATTATTATCGATACTAATTTTGGAAAAATTTCTTTTAAATTGCTTCCCGAATTGGCCCCTGAAACAGTTAGAAATTTTGAAAAATTAGCCAAGGAGGGGTTTTATGATGGAACTCTTTTCCATAGAGTAATTCCAGGATTTATGATTCAAGGAGGAGATCCAAATACAAAAGGTGGAGATAAAGCATCTTGGGGAACAGGCGGTCCAGGATATTCCGTAAAAGCGGAATTTAATTCAAGATCTCATTTACGAGGTATAGTTTCAATGGCCAGAGCGCAAGATCCAGATAGTGCAGGATCACAATTTTTTATTGTAACTTCAGACAGCCCTTTTTTGGATAGACAATATACTGTTTTTGGCGAAGTCACAGAAGGAATGGAAGTTGCTGATAAAATTGTAAACCTACAAAGAGATGGTAATGATTGTCCTTTGGAAGAAGCAAAAATGCTTCATGTAACAGTGGAATAAATGAAAAATTATTTTGTAATTCTTTTAATAATTTTTTCAATAATAGTCATTTTTCCTGATGCAAATGCGCAAAATTTAGCTGAAGGATCAAACCAAAAATCAATTAAAGTTACAATAAGTCCAATGGGAGAAATGCATGCTACGCATGTAATACAAACTTTGAATGAATCAATTGAAATTAAATTAATTGATGGAACAATTTCAAACCTTGTAATCAAAGATGAAGAAGGTAATAATGTTGAATTTACGGAACTAATTGATAACTCGATAATCCTTCCACCATCAAGGAGTGAAATAATTATTGATTATGATCTATCAGACATATTATTTAAAAAAGGAAATATTTGGACCCTAGAATTTCTATATCTTGAAAGTACATCATTCATTTTTCCTGAGGAGGTAGATCTTATTTTTGTTAATAATAATCCAGCTTATCTTGGGGACAAAAATGGAATTTTGTGTCATGGATGTCAAATGATTTTGGAGTATACTTTTAATGAACCAAAAAATATTGAAAAAATAAAAACTCAAGATGATGAATTTTTAATTGAAATTTTATCCTGGAATAACATAAACCAATTTAATTTTAATTCAATAGATAGGATTAATTTTAAAGTAAATATGGAAAATAATTTTGTGACAACAATAATTCCAAAAAATTTTTTGGCTGAACCATATCAAGTGTTTTTAAATGAAGAAGATATCAAATTTCATAAAAATTTTAATAATGAAACTCATGTTTGGTTAAATTTTAAACCTCAAAGTTCTGGAGATATATCAATAGTTGGAACTCTAGTTCCAGAAATTATAATTCCAGAAGAACCATTAGATCAAACTGGAATAATCGTAATCGGAATTATCATCGTTGGATTAGTTATTGCTGGAGTATTTTTCTATAAACGAAAAAAATGAATTAGTCTCCCCCTGAACCGCAAGAACAAAAACCATATTCGTCAATCCTAATATTACAAAAAGGACATTTTTCTCCATATTCTACCTCCCAAGGTTCCTTCCCAAATAATTTAAAATGGTCATCTATTTCGATTGGAATTTCTCTTTTTTCTTTCTCCAATACTAATATTATTTGAAAGAACTATACATAGATTATTGAGAATTACATCATGAAAATTGAATGTGGATGTCATTGTATTAAATGTGGAAGTACAGATTTAGACTCAAATCGAATAGGGGAAATCGAAAATGATGGATATTTTGACATGCATCACACATGTAAAAGTTGCAATACCCATTTTGACCATTTAGAGGGAGAAATTTTTGATTCCTGTAAAATTTGCGAATTTGATTCTAGTTAGTTAGTATAGGTTCTGGCACAAAATATTGAGTTCTATTTTCTGTTGAATTTTTGGAAATTTCTCGGTTTAAAGCCATATTTACTAGAGCTTTGGAGACATCGAGGGGACTGGCAACCCAACCATATTCTCTTAATTGTTGAACAGTATCTGTAACTGTTCGAGGTACATTGAAGAAAGTGTTTTTCTCCAAAATTTGTAGCTTATCCTTAATTTCATTTAATGAGATTGGTTTTGGTTCGCTAAATTCTGGTTCAAAGATTTCGATGTCCTCTAAAGAGTTTAGACCATTGAAATTTGTTGGACTAATTTTTTGTGAGTTTTCATAACTTGGGGCAGTTTGTGAGTTTTCATAACTTGGGGCAGTTTTATTTTCTTCAATTAATTTTGACAAATTTTCAATAACCTCGCCTAAGGACTGATTATCAACATAAAAATCCCGAGAATCTACTTCAATTTCATTTTCCCCAAATCTCAATTTTATTTTTGCCATCCAATTTTAGTTAGGGAGTTTCGATTTATCCTGTTAGCTCTAATGAGGTTAAAGACTAGATCAAATTATTTACACACGTTATTGGAAATTTTTCTCTTCTGTATTAAAAAGGAATTTTTCATAATTTACGCATGAACAATTCAAAAAAAATCATAATTATTTCGTTTGTTTTAGCCATAAGTATATTCGGGTATTCACAGTACGCGTCAGCCTCTCAAATAGGGGTAATGATTACCGAAAGTGATCTAATTGAAGAAACTGAAAAAGGCTCATCATATAATGTTGAGTTGAAATTTGAGAATCCTTCCTTGCTTATTCTAACAGCAGGGGAAACAGATTTTTTTGTGATATCAGATGGAAAAACAATCGGTGAAGGAAAATTAGAGCCTTTTAATTTGCAACCATTAGATAGCACTTTAGCTACTGGAACTTTCCAAACCGAATCTAAAATTAAAGAAAAAGAAACCTCTGTAGTTAAAATTAATGGCATAACAAAATATGATGTTCTATTTTCTACCATTGACATTCCTTTTGAATTTTATCCAACTGAAGAACAGGCAAGAGAATTTATACATAAAGAATAATTTTTTATAAAATGCTAACTGTTTTTGGATCTACAGCTTTAGACACTATAAGGACACCCAGAAAAGTTTTAAAAAATGTCTTAGGAGGAGCAGCGACCTTTGCTGCCTTATCTGCAAGTAATTTTGTAGATACAGGTTTAATTGCAGTCGTGGGAACAGATTTTCCAAAAAAATATCAAAAAATTTTATCTGAAAATGTGGACCTTAAGGGATTGATAGTAAAGCAAGGAAAAACCTTTCATTATGATGGAAAATTTGATAATACTCTCAGTACCCGAGAGACAATAAAAACAGAATTAAATGTTCTCCAGGATTTCAAACCATCAGTACCTGAGGAATATAAAAAATCTCAATTTGTTTATTTAGCAAATAACGACCCAGATCAAAACATAAACCTCATAAAAGAGTTTGATAAGGTAAAATTTTCAATGTGTGATACTATTGATTTTTGGATTTCTACTAAACGAGAATCAGTAATTAGGATGATAAAAGCTGTAGACGCCGTTGTAATAAATGATGAAGAAGCAAAACTTCTAACCAAAGAATTCAACCTAATAAAATGTGCAAAAAAAATAATGAAGTGGGGAGCAAAGTATGTAATTATTAAAAAAGGTGAACACGGATCACTTATGTTCTTTGATGACGTTATTTTTCCTTCAGCTGGTTTTTCTTTAGAAGATGTGGTTGATCCTACGGGAGCTGGCGACTCATTTGCAGGGGCAATGATTGGTTATTTGGCAAGCAAAAAATCCACAAGTCTTTCTTCAATAAAAAAAGCCATTGTATATGGAAATGTTTTAGGTTCTTTTGTAGTTGAAAAATATGGAATTGATGGTTTAACCCAATTAAAAAAATTAGATATAAAAAATAGGATGAAATTATATGAAAGAATGATTCGTTTTTAAAAAGATTTAATTTAAATCAGTTATTTTATGAGAGTGTTTGTTATCTGAAGAAACTTCGAAAAAAAATGAAGATAATCTAGAAACAATATTTGATTTACAGAAGGGATTATCTGGAATGATGAATTTAGATAGATATCCAAAGGATCCCGAGGGAAGAGTTTCTGCTCTGTGTACAGCAATCATGCATGAAGCAGTAGAATTACAAAGAACTACCAATTGGAAATGGTGGAAAACTCCTACTCAATTTAATGAGAGTGAAGCAAGAGAAGAATTGATTGATATTTGGCATTTTGTTGTCCAAGCCTCATTGGAGCTAAATCTAACTCCTAAAGATATTGTTGAAGAATATAAGAAAAAAAATGAAATTAACAGGGAACGACAAAGAACGGGTTACTAGTTAATTTTTTGTTTGATTTTTTTAAAATTAATTTCATTTATTAAATTCACAAGTTTTACCTCATTTCTAAAATAATTTATTTTCGAAAGAGAGGTTTTTAGATAGGGATCTGGGCTAGTGGATCCAATTATTTTGCCATTTTTATCTATCCCATTTTTATGTAATTCTATTAAAGAATGCCCTGCCTTATGTCCCCAGACTTCTTTTCCACAAACTATTATTTTCTTAATTTTTTTATTCTGATTTACATACTCAATTATTTCATCTATTCCCTTGTTTTCTGATAGTAATCTACCAACAATTGAAATACTTTGAAGAATTTCAGAGTTAGCTATTTTTTTAAGCAAATCTAAACTTGAAAGTGTGCATACAGCAATCTTAGAATCCTGGTTTCCTTTATAGGATTCTTCATGTATGGGCAATATTACCTTGCATATTTCTCCTAGAAAATTTCCCAAATTACTCATTTAGAATTTCACGTAAGGATTTTGCTATAAATTCAATGGTTTTTGAAGAAACTTTTGGATGAATGGGCAATGAAAGGACATGAGATGCTGCCCAATCAGTAATTGGTAATTTTATTTTATTTTTGTAATAAGGAGTTTTATGAACCGGACGGGAATAATATGGGGAGGCTTCAATTCCTTTGGAACGTAACTTGCTTAAAATTTTATTTCGTTTTGAAGTGGATATAGTATAAAGATACCAATTTACTCTCTCATTTTTTCTCTCTTTGGGAATTTTTACTTTGAAATCAGAAATTAGTTGGCTTAATTGAGTTGCATTTTTTCTTCTAATTTCTAAAAACTTGGGAAGTTTTTTTATTTGTATTTTAGCTATTGCTGCACTAATTTCCGGTAGTCTAAAATTCAAACCAAAAATTTTTGAATCATATCCCTGAACCATTCCATGATTTCTAATCATCAATAACTTTTCACGTAATTTTTTGTTATTTGTAACGATAAAACCACCTTCGCCTGATGTCATTACTTTTCCAGGATACATGCTATAGCATCCCAAATCGGAAAATGTTCCAGTATGTCTTCCCTTTAATTTTGAACCTAAAGATTGAGCAGAATCTTCAATAACTCTAAGATTATGTTTTTTTGAAATCTCTAAAATTCTGTCAATAAAAGAAACATTTCCATAAATATGAACAGGAATTATTGCTTTAGTTTTTTTGGTTATTTTTTTTTCAAGGTCTTTTGTATCCATGGTATAATTTTCTGCAAAAATGTCAACGAATACTGGTTTAGCTCCTGTAGAAACTATGGCATTTGCTGTTGCAATAAAGGTAAATGAAGGAACGAGAACTTCATCTCCTGCTCCTAGGTCTAAAGCATAAAGAGCAGCTTGTAGGGCAGCTGTTCCAGAATTAACAGCAACAGCATATTTTGATTTTACAAAGGAGGCAGCTAGTTTTTCAAATTCGCGGACATTTTTTCCCCCATATCGTGCTGAAGACGTTAAAGATCCTTCTTTTAAAATAGGAATAATGGCTGCAATCTCTTTTTTATCTAAATTTGGGACGTTAATTGGAATTTTCAATAATATGCATATGCCTAGGTTGTCTATAAATTTCGTTGAATAACTATGAATTTTTATATTTCAAAATTTGGCAAATCGCATAGTGAAAACACATCATCTCCAAAATTCAGATTCGGCTTACAAAGTTTTTCTGTATATATTTTACATTTGTGCCTTCATTATGGCATTTATTTTTATTTTTGGAGTATATGTTACCATGATAGAATGGATGGAAAAAGGGACCTATGTCATGGGAGAGGCAATACACAATACAGTATTTCCCTTTGAAAATTTCGCAAGAGGTTCAACCTGGATATTTTTTTCAACCATTATTGGTTGGTACTGTGTTTCAAGAATAGGTTGGAAAAGAACAGCCGGAGATAAAATAAATGGCACAAGAATGGCATTATTACAATTAATGCTGTTGGGATTTGCAATTATCACGTTTTACGAGGTTTTGTATAATTTTACCGTTTTAAACGCAACAATTGCTGCTGGAGTGGTTGAAGGGCAAGTACCGGATATAGATAAGTTGTCAATTGCATATCCCGATCCAGATAGACCATGGAATTTAGTATTTGCAACTAAGGTTTTCTTGGCTGCTTTTATTATAAGTGCCCATGCATTTTATCTTAGCACAAAACCTAGAAAAAGTCTAGATGAATAAGATTTTATTTTTTCAAAATTCAAAAAGTTAAACTACTTTTTCATTATCTAATTATGATAATATGGGATTATTTGGATCAAATAAAAACGAATTAAAATGTAAAAAATGTGGAACTGTTTTATCAGATTCTCAGAGGCTTAAAAAACATCAGGAAAAGGCACATAACAAGAAAAAAGAAAAATGCAGAGTTTGTGGACAAGAATTTGATTATTCAGAAGATTTGAGAAAGCATAAGAAAAATTGCAAGTAATTCTACATCTCTTTTTTAAAAAAATAGTATTCTGCGACAATAGGGTTTGATTTCAAAGTCAGAATCTTTATAGGGTTACTATTTGGAGGATGTTTTGAATTGGATATTTCAGAAAAAATTGAATTGGTAAAAAGACCACCAACAGAAGAAGTAGTTACAGATGAGGAATTAAGGACCTTATTCGAAACTAACTCTTCTCCCAAACATTATATCGGTCTAGAAATTTCAGGATTTTTACATTTAGGGAGTTTAATTAGTACAGGTTTTAAAATTAATGACTTTGTAAAAGCTGGCGTAAACTGTACAATTTTTCTAGCAGATTGGCACACCATGATAAATGATAAATTGGAAGGAAATTGGGATACTATCAACAAAGTTTCAAAATATTATTCTGCCGCATTCAAACTAGTTTGCCCTGAGGCAAAAATTGTACTTGGGACTGAACTTTATGATTCTAG
Source organism: Nitrosopumilaceae archaeon (assembly GCA_028279545.1). Classification (GTDB taxonomy): domain Archaea; phylum Thermoproteota; class Nitrososphaeria; order Nitrososphaerales; family Nitrosopumilaceae; genus Nitrosomaritimum. Next base: position 44,482 of record JANQNN010000007.1, on the reverse strand, counting down.
AAAAGAGTATTGGAAAGATTTTATGAAATTTACAAAACATATGTCCCTCAAAAGAACCATGAGAACCCTAACAATAATGGGAAGATCTGAAGATGAATCAAAAATTGACCTTGCAAAATTACTTTATCCACCAATGCAAGCAGTAGATATTCATTCACTTGATTTGGACATTGTACATGCTGGAATGGACCAAAGAAAAATCCACATGTTAGTTAGAGAAATTTTTCCGAAAATGAGCTGGAAGGTGCCAGTTGCTGTACATCACAAATTGTTACCGGGACTTAAAAATCCCATAGAGAATGAAGGAGGAGATACTGTTGCTGAAATAGGAAAAATGAGTAAATCCGATCCTAATTCGGGTATTTTTATTCATAATACTGATGATGAAATTAGAAATAAAATCAAAAAGGCATGGTGTGAGGAGGCTAACATTAAAAATAATCCTCTGTTAGAAATTTCAAAAAATGTAATTTTTCATGAATTTGATGAAATCAAAGTAGAAAGGCCAGAAAAATTTGGAGGGAATGTAAATTACGCTAGCTATAATCAATTAGAAACCGATTTTGCAGCAAAGAAGCTACATCCTATGGATCTAAAACAAACCGTGGGAAATTACTTGGTAAAATTGGTGTCCCCAATTCGTGATAATTTAACCTTGGATGATGAGTTGTTTGATGAAATAAAGAAAAGCTTCTAGACCTTAAGATTTGGATTTGTTTGTTCTTCTAAATTATACTTTGATTTGTAACCCCTTGGATTTATCATTAGGTCTTTGTAATTGTACGTTGATGAATTTCCAACAATGACGGTGCTTATCATTCCTAACTTGTCTGAAAAATTAGGCAAATCTTGTAAGGTAGTCATTACGATTTCTTGAGAATTTCTAAAGGCTCCCTTAATTATCGCTACAGGTGTTGTAGGTTTTCTATGCTCTAGAAGAATTTTTCTAGTATCCTGTAGTTGATGAACACGTTTTTTGCTGGCCGGATTATAAATTACAATTACAAAATCACCTTTTGCTGCTGCCTCAACTCTTTTTTGTATTATTTCCCAAGGCACCAACAAATCACTCATGCTTACAACTGCAAAATCAGTCATTAAAGGTGAACCAATTATTGATGCACAGGAGTTTAATGCAGATACTCCTGGTATGATATTAACTGGCAATCCATCTTTAGGATTCCAATCAGACTCTGCAAGTGTTTCATAAATTAAACCAGCCATCCCATAAATTCCTGGGTCACCACTCGAAACCAGTGAAACTATTTTTCCTGATTTTGCTAAGTCAATACATTGGTGAGCTCTTTCTACTTCTTGTGTCATAGCATATCGATGAATTTCTTTACCCTCGATTAGGTCGGCAACAAGATTAACATAAGTTTCATACCCGACTATCGTATCACTTTCAGCAATAGCTTCTTTGGCCCTAAATGTCATATGATCATGATGGCCAGGTCCAACCCCGACAATGTAGAGTTTTCCAGTCAAATTCACAATAAATCTTTTTTTAAGTAATTTATCCGTTTATAGAAATTAGTTTCTATTGGAAGGGATCTATAAAGGGACAATTTACGAGATGATCACTATTCATTGGTCTTGCAATACTTACTGTAAGCAAATCTTCTTCACTAAAAGAATCGATATCAAATCTTGTCTCAAGAATTTTTGCATCGTCTGAGTTATTCCATTCAACATTGTAAATTCTCCAAATTGGGCTATAGGTTTCATCACCAGGAGCTGCAGAGGCTATACCAGGTTGAAAACCCATGGGACCCGAACCTTGTATACCATTTTTGAATTGAAATAAATCTACAGCAGCGGGGTTTGCAAGTAATTCCGAAGTAACAGGAGCATAAGTGACACCCATCATTTCAGCTGGATCGCTTGGAGTAGCATCTGTTACAATATAGTAGATGGTTCTTCCATCTGGTCCCCATCCCCTGTGAGCAATGAAGGTTACAGTCATGTCTTCTTTATTGATTTCAGTAATTTGACCTCCAGTATACAATGAATGGTCGGTAATTTCGGTATCTTCTCGAACAACCATTTGGCCTTCAGGCCAGATTATTTGAGGTGCATTAATCACTAGATTGGTTTCTTTGATTTCTATTCTGCCCCCGTCTCCAGCTTCTAAAATTTCTTCAGCTGATTCAAAAATTTTCTTGTTCTGACCTGGTTTCCACGAAACCTCTACCACAGAGTTTAGTGCACTGTATTCTGATTCCTGAGAGGGTGTTTTTGAAAAGACTTCGGATTGATAGCCATAAATTCCCTCACCACTAATACCATTGGTAAAAACAAAAATTTTCTGAAGTGCTGTTTCTGGAGCATCTGCAATTGGTGGAGCAGTCTCTACTGTCCATCCTTGTTTTTCAGTTATTTTCTTTCCTAATTCTTTATCGCTTGAATCTGTAATTATATAAAATACAGCACTTGAATTAAAAATTCCTTTATGCATAGGTATCGTGGCGGCAACATTGGTTTTCGATAAATTAAATGAAGTAATTTCCTTCTTGGGTTCTATTTGTTGAAAAATAATTTCTGTTGGTTGTCCTCTAATCCAACCATCAACACTAACTGTAGCGGTAAATTTATCAGAATTTGAAGAGTGTAAAGCTAAAGCTGCTCCTGTGAATTCAAATGAGCCCGAATTTTTTTCCTTATCAATTAAGGATAAGCCATAAATTTTTTTTCCATCAATTGTCCAAATGGGTTGTCCTTTTGAATCCTCTTTATTAATCTCATGTAGAACAACAACTTGAACGGGTTCACTTGCTGTATAAGTTAATGAACCATCATAGATTGTTCCCTCACTTGGAGAGAGAATTATTGCTAATTGATGACTTTCATGTCCTTGACCTGGATCCTGTAAGGAAGTTAATGTTTCCGTAAAATGGATTTTTTTCCTAGAATTTGCGTCAACAAATTGGTCTGGTAAAAGAGAGATTGAAAATATACCTGCAATGGAAATTCCTAAAATAAAAATAATAAGGTACTTTCTCACAAAATTTCTTTAATTTTGTTCCCTTAAATTATTTTATTTTTAGTTTATTTTAGAAAGCTCAAATTCACTGTGGATAGCTCTAACTGCAGTACTTGCGTCAGGACTTTTTACCACAAATGCAAGATTTAGTTCTGAAGAACCTTGAGTAATCATTGATACATTTACCTTATTTTTTGCCATCGAACCAAATACCTTCGAGGCTACCCCTACTGTTCCGCGCATTCCAGAGCCAATTAAGGCTATTATGGCCATATCGGTAGTTACCTCAAGTTTTTTGATAATTTTTCCTAATAATTCCAATTCCAAAGTGTTTACGGCTTTATCAAGATCAGTGTTTTTAACCACAATAGTAATGCTAGATTCAGAGGGATTTTGAGAAATCATCATTACATTTACTCCTGCCTTAGCCAATGTTGAGAAAATCTTTGCTGCTGTTCCAGGTGTTCCAACCATACTTCCCCCTCTAATATCAATCAGTCCTGTTTGAGAAACACAACTCACACACTTTACAGTATTTTTAGCATCAAGTGATGGAGACGAAGTAACCAATGTCCCTTCATTATTAATATTAAATGAGCTTCTTATTTGCATGGGTATTTTTTTTGACAGCAATGGTTCAAATGTTCTAGGATGAATTTGTTTTGCACCAAACATTGCCATCTCTATTGCTTCAATATATGAGACCTCTTTGAGTAATTTCGCATCCTTGACAATTTTAGGATCTGCAGTCATCAATCCATCAACATCACTCATCAACCAAATCTTGTCTGCCTTAATACAAGATCCAATTATGGTAGCTGAATAATCAGAACCCCCTCTACCAAAAGTTGTAACATGACCATGCTGATCTGCTCCTACGAATCCACCAACTACTGGAATTACCTTCTTTAAAAATAAAGAATCTAAAGTTTTTGAAACTCTAAGTTTGGTTGTATCCATTAATGGTTTTGATTCACCAAAATTTGAATCTGTAACAATACCTACTTCCTTACCAGTTAGGGGTATTGATTTTTTTCCTATATCGTTAATTGCAGCAGAAATTAATTGGATCGAAAGGCGTTCTCCAAATGAAAATAAATAATCTAATGATCTTGGAGTTACTTCTCCCAATAAAACCATCCCATCAATTAAAGCAAGGAGTTCAGAAAAATATTCATCAAATGTTTGCAATAATTTCTTTCTTATTTGTGATTTTTTTACCGTTTTTTTAGCAAGCTGGCTATGTCTATTTGAAATTTTTTTGGCAAGTTGTTCTGCTTTTTTCTTATTTTCTTTCTTGATGGCTTGAGATATTTCAATTAGGTCATCAGTCGTGTCACTTATTGCGGAGCAAACAATTACCAGATTATTTTTTTTTGATAAATTTTGAATATGCTTTGCAATATTTTTAATATCCTTTGAAGAGGAAATGGAGGTTCCACCGTATTTTAGTACAAGTTTCAATTCAAACTTACTGGATAATATTATCTTTAAATGCTTTAACTTTCTACTCTTGGGGCTAAATAGAAGTGAATTCTGCCTATATTGGCCACTTTGAATTCAATTCTGAGTGGTTTGGCACTTGAAAATTCACAGGTAATTAATCCCGCATTTGTTCCTACGGCTTTTACGACGGGGTTTAGATATTCTAAGCTATATGTTCCACTACTATCTTCTTTGGATGATATTTCTTCAACATTTTCAGGTTCTTTTTCAAGATCTATTGTTACTTCTCCAGAATCTCCTTTGCCGGAAAAATTGGCTTTTGAATCAAAAGTATTTATCGTTAGATAATCGGAAACCACTTGAACATCTCCTAAAATCTTATCAAATTGTGAAGAAGTTAAAATAATTTTTGAATTATATGGAATTTTTGGTAAAGGGGTATCTGTAGCCGAACTTTCAATTAATCGAATTTTGTATTTTTTATTTTTTCCAACAGTTACAAGCAACATGTTTTGTTCTGAAATACTAATTTCAATACTATCTTTTTTATCGGCCCTTTTGATGAGTTTAGAAAATTCATCGATCCTAACACCAAATTTAATATCGCTATCGCATTCATATTTTTCAAAAGCGGAGTTTGGCCATGAAATATCTATTAGCGCCACATGAGAAGGATCCATTCCTCTAAAGGTTATCCCTTCTGCTGTGGCAACAAAAGTAGCTTCTTCAACCAGAGTAGATATAGCTGAAAGGATTGCCTTTAGATCATCTGATCCATTTGTTTTTGCTCCAAATGTCAAACTGATTTTCAGGTGCTTTAAGTTCCAGTTAAACGTTATGCGTAATTACGCCAGGTGTTTTTACACTTTACACATCTATAAAATTGTGTAGTTGGTTCATCTGCACTTCGGGTTTGTAGCATCCACCAGACAGCTTCATCGTGTCCACAGCTTTCGCATTCGATTTTAATGGTAGGCATTGTCTCTTCTCCCTCATTTTCAGCAAAGACATGAAAGGATTCATCTGATTTTTCCTGAATGACTTTTTTTGGTTGTGGATCAGCTTCACCTTCAACATACCCACATTTGGAGCATTTGAGTACGCCACTGTCCTTTTTTAATTTGATCTCACATTTGGGACAAAATTTCATTTAATTTCCCTTAATTGAAGAATTAAATAATTTTTCAAGACCATCTACTGTTTTAATCGCAGTATCTGTTGCTTTTTTGATTTCTTGCAAAGGTTTGGTATTTGAATTAATTCTCATCCAACATTCATTTGTTAAGGGATGTTTAATGATGACTCCGGCAAAATCAATTCCTGATGTTTTTAATAATTCGTGCTGAATAATATACAAAAGCCCTACATCAGTATCCTGGATAGATAGGTTGATCTCTTTTGGTTCTGAGCTTACTACTTGAGCACGCATGTATTCGGAAAAAGAACTTATTGTGGATATAAACCCTTATGGTTAGGAATGAGTAGTAAATTTTCAGAAATTTCATTAATTAATGGGAAAAATGAGTACCAATCTGACGATATAATAGAGATTAATGTGCAATTTTCTATTGAAGGGGATATTAGGAATGCCTTCAATGAGGCCAATTGGACTCGGGCCTACAATAACAATGATGTATCGTTCAAGTTAAAGTATGGTATAAAATTGACCTCTGGAAGTATTAGAAAAAAAGAGGTCGGTAAACCAATTGATTCATACAGGAAAGCAGCGATTTTTTGGACAAGAAATCCAAAATTGGTCAACCCAATGAAAGACAAAAGAATCTGGGTACAAATAGCTAAAAATTTCGAGCCCTTTATTCGCTTATCTGAAGAAGAAGTAAGACAAGAATTGTTTGATTTTAATGAAAAAATCATCATAAAAGCTTCAAGCCTTGGTGCTGGAACCCATAAAATTGGAGCAGAAGTATTTGCTTCGTGGCAAAAACATGATTATACAGAATCAGATAGTATTAAAAAAAATTCAAACGAGATCGAACTAACCGTAAGGTAGTTTTTTAATTGTGGTAAATTCAGAATCATATTTGGTTTTGAACTAGAATATGCCCTCTAAGATTTTTTATTATATTCAATTAGGGATATAAGGAACTATTTTAGAAACTCTACATGGCAAAATATGATGGTCTTTTAGGTCAACCAATTTTAGAAGTTGAAGAACCTGACAAGGAAGGAGGAATAACTTTTATTTTAAAAGATAATCGATTTTTATTCATAAAAGCAGTTGATGGAAAAATTGAAACGGTGTCCATTCCAGAATAGGTGAAAAAAATGGGAAAATTTGACAAAATAAAAATGATAGAACTTGTAAAAGTTGAAGACCCAAATTCTGAAGGAGGAATAACTTTAGAATTTCAAGAAAATATTAAATTAAAAATTAAAGTAGTAGATGGAAAGTTAGTTTCAGAATTTATTTAATTTCTTACATGTTTCTGATAAAAAGTAATTGCTAGTTCTTGAGTTTCTGATTGAATAGACCCGGGTCTTTCTTTTCTTATTTTTTTTATTGCCTCTTCTGCTGAATAGTTTTGATACTTTACTAAATAAGAGGCCAAGATTGTTCCAGCTCTTCCCATTCCTGCAGCACAATGAACCATAACGGCCTGATTATTCTCAATTTTTTCATGAATAAAGTCTACTGCCAAGTCTATTTTTTCCATATCGGGTGCTGTTAGGTCAGGCGTTGGAATATGTAGATATCCAATATCACTAACCCATTTTTCGGGTAGCTCATTCTCTGTCATTGTTACAATTGATTTTACACCTTGTCTCAAAATCCAATCAATTTCATCAAAGCTTGTTGGCATACCTGAACCCGCAAGTTTTTCTTCAATTAACCAGGAGAAATTGGTGGGACGTTTTGTAATTTTTCCATGAACCTTTCTCCACATATTTCCTGGTTTGCTCATAGATAGGGGTAGTTTATTGTCTATTTTTAGCATTGCGAAAAAACATGGACCTTATATTGGTAAAAAAATATTGTATGGTGGAAAATGAAAAAAGAAGCTATTCTTTATGAAAAATTAGAAAATAACAAAGTACGTTGTACAGCTTGTGCAAGATATTGCGAGATGGCTGAAGGACAAATAGGTCTTTGTGGGATTAGAGGGAATGAGAATGGAAAGTTGGACTTGTTGGTTTATGGAAAGGTGATTGCAGGACATGTAGATCCTATAGAAAAAAAACCAGTTACTCATTTTCATCCAGGTTCAAAAGTATATTCGATTGCCACTACTGGATGTAATTGGCTTTGTAAATATTGCCAAAATTATGATATCAGTCAAAGAAGAAAAATTGAAGGAACTGACATGACTCCCAACGAAGTGGTGCAAACTGCAATAGATAATGGAGCCGACGGAATTGCTTATACTTACAATGAACCTTCAATTTTTATCGAATTTGCACGAGATTGTGGGGTAGTAGCACACAAGAAAAATCTCTACAATGTTTTTGTTTCAAATGGTTATGATACACCTGAATCAGTAAAAATGATGAGCGAATTTTTAGATTCAATCACAGTAGATTTCAAGGGAAATGCTGAGCCAAAGTTTACAAGAAAATACATTGGAGTTCCTGATCCCCAGCCAGTTTTTGAAACCTTGTTGGAAATCCGAGATAAAACAAAAATCCATGTTGAAATTACTGATTTGGTTGTTCCACAAGTTGGAGATAGTTTAGAATACGCTGAAAAATTATGTAAATTTGTCTACGATGAATTTGGTCCAGAAATGCCTATACACTTTCTACGGTTTCATCCCGATTACAAAATGATGGAATTTGATTCTACACCAGTTAAGACATTAGAAAATCATCATAAGGTGGCTAAAAAAATTGGTTTAAAATATGCCTATATTGGAAATGTTCCAGGTCATCCTCTAGAGCATACCTACTGTCCTGAATGTAATAATATTGTAATTAAGAGGTTTAGCTTTGACATTGAATCATGGCATCTAGATGAAAAAAATCAATGTAGATTTTGTGGGAATAAAATTCCAATTGTGGGTAAACTATCAAAAAATTATAAAAAAAATCGATTTCATTTTGTTCAATAACTTGCTATGGCCCTTACTGGAGAACCTGTAGCATTTTTTAATTTAAGAGGCAAAATGGTGAATTGAAAATCTGAATTTGGGATTTTTTCTAGATTTGAAAGATTTTCAACTATAAGGATATTTTTTTTTGCAAAAATTTTATGAACAGAAAAAGATTTGTCAATTCCCAAATCTATACTTGGGGAATCAATACCTACAAGGTTAACGTTTTTTAGCACAAGATATTTTGCAGCTGATTTAGATAATCCCGGATTATTTTTAAAATAAATATTTTTTTTCAAGTTTTTTTGCCAACCAGTGAAAAAAACTATTGAAGAATGATTTGGTATTTTACCATTTTTCTTTTCAAAATTAATTATATCTTTTTTTGAGATAGCTTGATCTTTCAATTTTTTAATTTTAATTAATATTGCATTACCCATAAGTCGAGCTAGAGGTATTTGATGTATTTTCATTCCGTCTTTTTTAAAATGATATGGTGCATCAAGATGGGTACCCGTATGAGAGCTAAGAAAAAGTAATTCTAAATTATAACCTTCGTCATTTATGGAAGACCAAAAAATGAATTGAGGAGGAGGTGAACCAGGAAAATTTGGAATGGATTCAGAAATAGTTAAAGTTAGATCTAACTGTCCCACATAAAGTAATTCAGTGGGTAGTTAATCAGCTTTTGATGTCTATGAAAGGTTAAATACTGATTATGAAAATCTGCAACATGCCCACAGCATACGTATTATTAAATTCTGATCTAGGTTCAGATATGTCAATAATTGATGAAATAAAAAAAATTCTTCAAGATGAAGAAATAGAATTTGAAGTAAAAGGTGTTTATGGCGTTTATGATATTGTTTTGAAACTATCTTCAGATAACGCTGAAAATCTTCGAGCAATCATCACAAATAAAATAAGGAAAATTAGTAAGGTTCAATCAACTCTTACAATGATGGTAATAGAAGAACAGGAGAAATTATAATTTCCTTATTGCATCTACGACCTTAAGAATTTCAGATTCTGTATTAAAAAAATGTGGGGATACTCGAATTATTTTTTTATCATAAATTTCTCTTACGGCTAAAATGATATCTTGTTTTTCAAGTTTTTCAACTACTGTTTGAGGTTCATGTCCTTCTAGGTTAAAGGAGATAATACTTGTCCTATCTTCTGGGTTTTCTGGCCCATAAAATGTTACATTTCTATTTTTTGATAATTCTTCCTTGAACATAGTTGAAAGATGAATGTTTTTTCTACGTATATTTTCAATACCATACTGGTAAAGATAGTTTGCAGAAGATTCTAAGCCTACTATACCCACATAATTTCGGAAGCCCGTTTGAAACTTCTCAGGTAAACTTTTGAAAACCAAATTTGATTCATCAAACAGCATTGCAGATTCTCCTCCAATAGAGAGAGGTTCAATTAAATCACTTGACTTACGGTCGCAGTAAAATAATCCTGTTCCCATAGGTCCACAAAGCCATTTTGATCCATTAAAAGACATAAAATTACATTTAAGATTTTTTACATCTACATTATCTACACAACCTACTGTCTGAGCACTATCAACAAAAAAAGGAATCTTTTCGTCAAGAATTTTTCCAATATTTTCTATAGGAAGAATTGAACCTGTATTATATAATGCATGACTCAAGGATACGAGTTTTGTGTTTTTATCTAGAAATTGATTAAAATCTTCAAAATTAAAAAAACCATTCTCATCAATGGAAAGATTTTTTATTTCTACTTTATTTTTTAGTCTAAGCCAAGGATAAAAATTTGCATGGTGTTCATGAGACATTCCGCGAATAATAATATTATCTTGTTGATTTAAGGAAAGACCATTGGCCACAAAATTTATTCCATCCGTTGTACTCTGGGTTAAAATAATCTCATCGGGTTGAGAGTTTATTATCTTTGAAATAATTTTCCTGGTGTTTCTCAATTTTTCTGAAATAAATGGTTCAGATTCAAGAGAATCAGGACCTACTGAATTATAGGAAATTAAAAATTCTTTCATTGCCTCTATGCTTTGTATTGGCATTAGAGAAACTGATGCATTATTAAGATAGATTTTTTTATAGGGAAAATCAATTGAAACATCTTTAGAATCTAAATTCATTATTATATCTGAATGTAATAAAATCAGTGTTGGATAAAAATCCTAACAAAACTTTAGATGAAAATCTAGACCCATTGAAAAATAAATTTTCTGAAAAAAACCCTAATCTTATTTTATTTTCCAATCCATTTCTAAAAACTGACTTTTTAAATAGGTTAATTAATTCCTGTGCTATTCCAAAAATTTTTTTTGATTTTGATTTGATGTATAGTGGTTATGTAAAATCTGGGATGATTAAAAAAAATGAAAATGTAATGATTTATAGTTCCAATAAAAAAAATTGGGAAAAAGATCTAAAGGTGACTATTAAAAAAATAACCAAGGAAAAAACACTGGTTATTTTAGATTCTTTGAATGGGATTTACAATCTTTTTGATGATCTTGAATCAATTAGATTTATCAATTCGGTGATAATGCTATTATCATCTATATCCAGGAATACTCAGGCTCAGATTTTAGTCACAGCAATGACTATAAAAAATGACAGAGGAGAATGGATTCTTTCCCCAAACGGAAATCATCTTTTTGACTCAAAAAATTCTAGAAACTATTACCTAGTTGAGTCTGAAACTGATTTAATTATTAAAATTATTAATAAAAAAATGCAAAATATCCAAACATTTGCGATCACAAAATAATCTGGGAAAAACAATCTTGTCCTCAAACGGCGTTATAAAATTTCAAACGCTGTTATAGTCTCTTTTTTTTAGGTAAATTATATAAAGATCAAAAGATGAAAAATTTTTGTTATGCCAGTAGGAATTATTCCAGACATTAGCGAACAAATGTGTATTGGATGTGCACTATGTGTAGAAATCTGTACAACACTTGGTCCAGATGTCCTTAGAGTAAAACCAGTTGAAGGCTGGAAGAGAGGAAAGGCATTTGTCTTTTACCCAGAAAGATGTATTTCTGATGGTGCATGCATTGGTGTATGCCCAACAAAGGCAATCTTTTGGATGAGACCAATGGACTTTACTGTTGGACAACCAGTACCTCTTCACAAAGATTCAGTCTTCGTAAAAGGTTGGACAGAACTAGTAGACTAGTTTATTCAATCATTTTTAATTTATTTTTATATTTTAAATTAAATTGCACTTGATTTTTGTTCGGTTATTTTGGGTGTTCTCTTCATCCAAATAATCAATCCTCCAAACATAATCGTGGGAATTGGAATTGCCTATTCATAGTAAATTTCTAGCCTTTGAGCAGGTTTAATATGGTAAGCTTCATGTATTGTCTTTTCTGGATTATCATATACAACGGCAGTAAAGTCAACAGACCTCAGACTTTATTGCTCAGCCTTTCCAGATACTGTAACTCCTTCTTCAGCCAAAAATGTCCTAGATTCAATTCCTTCAATCCTAATAAATATAGAACCTGATTCATCAAAAACAAAATTACGATAAGCTCCCCGAATTTGATTTATCCATTCATCATTAATTATCTCTTTTCCATTTTGAAAAATAATTAAGTTGTGTTTCATTTTTTGATATTCAAATACGATAATTGTAACGGATTTAGCTATTTTTAAAAGGCAAATTTTCCAAAAAAAACTATGAAGCGTTTGGAGATTATTGTCCAGAGTGAAGTATCAAGAGACGTTGTTAGGGCTGTTCGAAGGGCCGGTGCTAGTGGTGTTACATTGATTGAATCCTTAGGCCAGGGGGGAGGAGAAAGACCAGAAATAGGTGGGAAACAAATTGAATTTAATTCCACTGATGTTATCATTACAATGGTAAATGATTCTCAATTAGATTCTGTGGTAAAGGCTGTTATGGATACAGCTCACACCGGAGAGAAAGGAGATGGGAAAATCTTTGTCACAAATGTTGAAGAATCTTATGATATTTCAACCAAAGAAAAATCCTCAGAAGTAATCTAATCTCGAGTTTTAAGTAATCTTAATTTTATTGTCTAGAAACTATAAACCCTGTATATCCATGCTCAGGGGAGATAATTTCGCTCTCTATTTTTTTAAAAGAAAAACCCTCAAGATTTTTGGCGTTCTTATAGAAATCTTCTCCAATTATTAACCCATTTGCTGGAGCACTTCTATTAATTTTGGCACATCTATTAACGGTGGCACCAAAAATATCATTGACTGAAGAGGTAGAAGTTCTCGCAATTCTTACCATTCCGAAAGTAGCACTAGTCCTATAATTGATAATTGGGAGATTTTCCTTTTGTAATTTTGCAGTAATTTCTTTATGGGATTCTCCTAGTGTTAAACAGCAATCAAGACACTTTTGGATTGTTTTTTCTGTTTCTGAATGAATAACTGGAAAATAAAAAAGTAAAGCATCTCCAATATTTTTAATTACAATACCTCCAAAATTTCTAACAATCAAGGCCGTTGAATTTAAAAAGATTCTATAGAATTCACTTGTTTGAGTTTCGGATAATTGAGAGGTAGTTTTAGTTGAGTCCATAATATCAATCATACATACACAATATTTTTCACTATAATCAGAAAATTGTAAAAGAATATCTTCTTGTTGTTTAATAACATCCTCTTTTTCTTTAATTTCAATTAATGATTCTTGAAGTTTTTCTGCCATAGAATCAAATGCGTGTGAAAGTTCTCCTATCTCATCTTTTGTTGTAATTTGTGTTCTTACTTCAAAATTACCACTTGCAATTGTGTTGGCAGCAATCTTCAGTTTTTTCAAAGGCTTTGAAAGTGTTTTTGAAATTATAAATGCCATTATTGCCATCAATGCCATTATCAATAATCCCGTTTGAAAAATTCTTTCCTGTAAAGTTAAAATGGGTTGAATTGTTTCAGCTTCATCTATTTCTGCAAGTAATACAAATCCCAAATCTTTTGCACAATACGATGAACCATAGATTGGAATTTCTCGATAATCTAAGTATAACCCTTCATGATTTATTCCATTACTGAAACATTTTTGAACTGGAATATTATCAACCGTTTGATTAAAAATTGCATTTTCAATAAATCTTGATTCGGATAACATTAGAAAATCTTTATTGACAATATAGATTTCTCCTGATTCTCCCAAACCACTTCTATTTAATAAAATATCATCAATTGCTGATGTCCTCATTCTGGATATTAAAACTCCAATTGCTTCATCACCAATTTTACTTTCTTCAGAATAAATTGGTGATACTACAATCATTTTTTTACTATTTTGAAAAGGCTCAAAATCAACAAAAGACGATTGTAATCCTCTTTGAAATAATGAATCATTTAGAAAATTTTCTTTTTCCGTTCTTCCTAAAGAAAAGAAAACATCTCCATTTTTTCCTATTAATTTGACATCTTCAAAGCCAATCGAAAATCCAATTAAAGTTTGAAATGCTTGAACTTGAGTTAAGAAATCTCTTCGTCTTTCTTCTTTTACTTTTGATAATTCTTCTCCTGAAAATTGGTTTAATTCTGTAACCAGAATCCTAATCATTGGGTCTGTAGCTAATATCTGATTTTGTTCAATACGTGATTGAAATAAAATTCTTAAGGTATCGCCTCGTATTGTGGATTCACCAAATAATTGCTCGCTAGCTCTTTCTTTGAGAATTTGTTCGGCATAATTAAAGCTCAAAAATGCAGTAATAGATAAAGCGGTAATTGAGACTACCATTACCAAGAGAATCAGTTTTTTATCTAATGCAAATGAAATTGCCAACTTAATCCTCTTTTAATTTTATATGAATATCAAGTCTTTGGAGAAATTATTAATTTAATTATAATTATCATTTATGAGAACCAGAAATTTACCTACTTTCTAATTAAAAACCCATTCCCCATCTATTTTTCTTTGATTTTTTATCCAAGTTTTCTAACATTTGATAGGTGATAGTAAATCCTTTTCCTACTAAAGTATCATCTTTATTGTAATTTTGTTTATAAGGTACAAATTCATCAGGAAGATCTTTAATTTTTTTAGTTTTAACGTCAAATAATCGAATTTCCTTACCATTCTCTAATCTTATCTTTGCATCTCCACTAAATCCTTGGACTGAAAAGTTTTCAAAAAATCTGATAATTCCACCTTTTTTTAATTCAATAACCACATCATAGGTCACCTTGCTACCATAAATTAAAATCTCTCTCGCTCTTATTTTGACATCATCTTCTAAATTTAATGCAATTATAGTATCTGCTTCAAGAGAAACTGTATTTACGGCATTTTCTAAAACTATTTTTCCCTGGTGAGCTAAAATTTGAGTTCTGTGTTCTTGGGTTAAAAAAATACCTACTCTGCCTTCTGGGTCTTGGACCTTGTATTTTCTTCCAAAAATATTTCCAACAACAGCATTTCCTTGAGCAACTATCAATTTTGCCCCGTTATCTATTCTGTATTTATTTTCAACTGGATCAACAAATTTGAAATCTCCCTTGGAAACACGAATTATAGTTTTAAACTCCTCAGTCCATGAGGGGCTAGAGATGTTTCCTTGCATAATAATTGGTCCATCATAGGAAAGTTCTCCTGCCATAAAGTTCCCTTTAATTGAAAGGGCTCCATTTGCTTTTCTTTCTAGTTCCATTTCGCCCAAGGTTTTTGATCCAAATAATCTAGTACCAGTTGCATTGGATCTATTCAGAGCTGATGCCCATTCTTGAGCAGTCTTCATTTCTTTGGATAATTCCTGACCTAGAATTCTATTTTTTCTCCTGATTTCTTCTTCAGAATCTCCTGAAAATACTCTTGAATTCCTTAATTTTTCAATATCTGTCTCAGGAAATTTTTTTCCAACTTTTAGATCTTCATAAGCTTGTTTGATTTTGATAAATTGTTCGTTATCACCACCTTTATCGGAATGAAATTGGAGGGCTAAACGTCTAAAACCATCCCTAATCTCTTTTTCAGTAGATCCTTCCTTAATATTCAGTATATCATAATTGCTCTCTACCATTGACACCACAGTTTTAGAAATAATTGAACCATTACCTCTTCTTTGCCCATGCAAAATATGAAGGATCTGGTAAAAAGAAGGAAAAATACTCTTTTCTTTATAAAAATACTAGTGCGGTGCATTGCAAAGTACACTGATCTAATAAATCTAAAGAAAACGAAGTTTACGCATGCAAACCCTAATTTCAGCAAGAAAAATTGAGGACGATTCAAGAAAAGACACTATTCTTGAAGTAATGTCTGACAAGTATTGCCGAGCTATTTTAGAAAATACTATGGAAAAGTCAAAATCTGCTATGGAAATAAGCTCTGAAACCAAAATTCCAATTAGCACAGTTTATAGACGATTACAGACTCTCCATGATAACAAACTATTAGGAATTTCTGGGTCCATCAGTGATGATGGGAAAAAATATTTTCTCTACAAAAGTAAGGTAAAAGCCATTGCTACTTCTTTTAATGGTCATGATGTAGAGATTGAAATTGTGCCAAACATTTCCTAAAAAATTTTTCTTCTTTTTATAAAATTTTTATTTTATTTTTAAAAATTATGAAGGTTATTTTAAAAAAAATTAAAGAATTTTTATCTCTAATTATCAATTTTGGAATTTGTAAAGGCGGGTTAAATAAAATAATATTCATCTTAAATGGTGTCAAAAATTCTAAAAAACTCTATAATTGCTTCAATCTGTGTTTTTCTTATTAGCTCTGTAGCTATTTTCTCTATGGCCTCTGCTGAAAGTTTGCCTCCTTGGATAAAAAACACTGCATTGTGGTATGGGGATGGTTCAATTTCTGAAACTGAGTTTCTTAACGCAATTAAATTTCTCCTAGAAAATAAAATTATTATTTTAGAAAACGAAACTGAAAAAGAAATTGTTTTTGAATATGTTGAACCAAGAGTAATTATTCCCAATGGAAACTTTGATGTTGCAAATACTGGTTTTTACATTCCATTGAATCTTGAAGTTCGAGCAGGAACGACCGTTACTTGGGTAAATGAAGATTCTGTACCCCATACAATTCAAAGCCAAGATGAAAAAGGTAACATTGTTGCTTTATTTAATAGCGCCCCGCTTTTAACAGGGGAGACTTTTTTGCACACATTTGATGAATCAGGAGTATACAATTACTATTGCTCCCTCCATCCTTGGAGAGTTGGAATCATAACTGTTCGATAAAAATCTAGTTTTTTCCTAGGAATTTTTCTTTTTTCTAAGTGAAAATAATGCAATAGCAATTCCTGCTAATCCTAATCCGACTCCGGCATATCCAATATTCATTTGTTGGTTTGATTTTTCTAGTTCAGAAACTGATTCATTTAGATGGTTAATTTCTCCTACAAGGGTAGTATGTCCATCAATTAGTTGATTTAATGTCATATCAGAAGGTTCTGGAAATTCAATGTAAGATCTTTCACTAACTTTAGGTGGATGCATTGATAAGCTTACTTTTGTGTCTCCAATATCTCCAAGAACATTTGCTTGATAAAATCCTGATACTGTAGGATTTACAAAAGCATAATATTTTCCAGGAATATTGTGGTCCTCATCTAAGGGTAAAGTAATTTTATCTTCAGCTAGAACTAATTGGAGTTTTAATGATTTTTCCAGTCCTGTTACTCCATTTTTGAATTCTTGTTCTTCCAAGGATAAGCCAGGTTCAAGTGGACTAACAAAAAGTTCAATTCCATTGGTTTCACCTGATACCACTGGTTCATTCATCCATCCAATTTCAAGTCTGAAATCTCCGACGGAATCAACTGTATGGGCAAAAACATTTCCAATCAATCCTGGAATTAATAACAAAAACAAGGCCAAATAAATAAAATTCAATAATTAGAAAATTAAAATTTCAATTTAAAAATGTTATAGTGTCTTTCTCAAAGTGAAATTTGGTCAAAAATTAAGAAAAATCTGTAAATTAGAATTTTTATGCATCTGCATACATTGATACTTCCCAAGCAGTTGGGGTTTGAGCAAATGAAGTATATTCTTTGTATTTTAATTCTACATACTTGTCCAAAAAATCCTTGGTGAATACTTCTTCTAAAAATTTTTGATCACTTTTCAAAGAATCAAGAGCACCTTTTAAGGAAACAGGTAGAGAACCAATATGATATTCTCTCTTTTTTTCTGTACTTAACTTGTAAACATTTTCCTCAACTGGATCCCCAGGATCTATTTTATTTTTAATTCCATCTAATCCAGCCAATAGTAGTGCTGCCTCAAGGAGATAAATATTAGCAGTTGGGTCAGGTACCCGATATTCTATTCTTTTACTTTTTTCTTGATTTCGATAATACATTGGAACGCGAATAGCTGCTGAGCGATTTCCCATTCCCCAGCAAACATTTACAGGTGCTTCAAATCCAGGAACTAGTCGTTTATAGGAATTAGTAGTAGGATTTGAAATTGCACAAAGTGCAGAAGCATGTGATAAAATTCCCCCAATATAATATCTGCCGATTTGGCTTATTTGTGCAACTTCATCATCTGGGTCAAACATTACATTGACTTGGTCATTCCATAAACTCTGATGTGTATGCATTGCAGATGCATTATCACCAAAAATTGGTTTGGGCATAAAAGTGGCTACTTTATTTTTACGCTTTGCTTTTACCTTTACAATGTTTTTGACTGTAACTACACTGTCTGCCATCGAAATCATTTCATCGTAAACGAGATTAATTTCACATTGGCCTGAAGTTGCAACTTCATGATGTTCTGCTTCTATTTTTATGCCAAAATTATTGTAAAGATCTTCACATACATCTTTTCTAAAAGTTTCAAGAGTGTCTTTTGGTTGCGATGGATAATAGCCTTCCTTGATGTCAATTGCAGTACTAACATTTCCCTTTGCCCAAGGAGACTCTTTTGATTCAATCGAATATCCTGATCCTCCACCTGAATGAGTTGCAGCATAAGGTGATGGATAAACATTAATTGTATCAAATACAAAAAATTCAATTTCAGGACCCCAGTTAGTGTGTGTTAGTCCAAAATTCTTTAATTGATTTGTTGCTTTGTGAGCGATTCCTCTTGAATCCCTGTTATATCTAACCTCTTTAGCAGTATTTCCCTCATATAGGTCACAAAAAATAATGGCATTTTTTCTAGGGCCAGGGTCATAATCGTTAGGTAAAATTCTAAAAGAACTTGGATCTGGTTTTAAAATCATATCTGAATTATTTACAGCCTTAAATCCAACAATAGAACTTGCGTCTAATTTTTCTAATCCATTTTCAAAACTATGCTTATCTATAGCATAACTAGGCATTCCAAGCCGATGTAGTTCCCCAAAAATATCAACAAACCAGAGATTTACAAATGAAACATCTTCATCTTGCAAAGCTTGAAGGACTTGGTCTGCATTCAACTGTTTTTTTTAATAAATCGCGTTTACTAAGGGTAGATAGTAAGATTCTTTTGTCAATATAGTAAGGGAAAACTTAAGACTACTGATTTGGCTCAGTCGCTTTTGATTTTTTGAATGTTGCTAGTTCCTCCTCAAAGAAAAATTTCTCTTCAAAAGCTGGCTTCAGGTCATCTAGCCAAATTGCACTTTCATCAAATTTTGCAAAAAATGGTTTTTGTACCCAATCAGGATTTCTTCCTTGAAGAAAACGTAAGGAGAATAATTTTTCGCCCTTTATTGTAACAACACCATCCACTACCACTTTGCCAGGTGTAGCAGACATGCTAGGGCCTCTAACTGTTCTTCCAAGCCCACTAACCTTTTTGTAGGCATTTCGGAAAATTTTATTTGCTTTTTCTAATGAAACTCCAAAATAATGTTGAGCGCCAGTATCCCTTACAACAAACATGTAGTACGGAATACATCCTAGCTGTACTTGTTTGGTCCACATTTCTGCCCACATGTTTGCATCGTCATTGATGTGAGCTAAAAGAGGAGATTGTGTTCTAATCTGAGCTCCTGTGGCTCGAACCTCTTGAATTGCTCTTTTTACTGAGTCAGTTGTTAATTCAGTTAAATGATTAAAATGTGCCATAAATGCAAGGTGTAGACCACTTTTGGTTACATTTCTAAAAACGTCTAACATTAAATCAGCATCATTATCAGTTAAAAATTTGTATGGCCAATATGAAAGCGATTTTGTTCCAATTCTAATTGTTCTCAGATTAGGAAGCTTTGCATCTATCAAAGTTTGCATATATTGTGAAAATATTTTTGCCTTCATGATCATGGGATCTCCTCCAGTAAAAAGCACATCAGTAATTTCTGGGTGTTCAACTAAATATTGGACAAGTTGTTCTCCCTCTTTCATAGCAAATTTCATTTCATCCATCCCAACAAATTGTGGCCACCTAAAACAAAAGCTACAATATGCATGACAAGTTTGACTTTGACTTGGAAAAAAGAGACATGTTTCTTTGTATTTATGTTGCATGCCATACAGTTTTGTGCCATCTTTTAGTGTTGGAACATTTAACTCCATTTGTCCTGCTGGGTGTGGATTTAGCTGTAAGCGAATTTCATTAGCCACCTCTGCGATCTCTTTTCTATCAGAACTGTTTTTTAGAGTGTTTGACATTTTTTCAAAATGTTCAGTACGGAGCATTCCTTTTTGTGGAAACGTTAGAACAAACATAGGATCTTCGGGAATATTATTCCAATCAATTAGTTGTTCTATGACATAATTATTTGCCTTAAATGGTAAAACATTTCCCACAACCTCCATCTCAAATTGCTTTTGTTCTGAGAGTTCCTGAATCTGGGGAATATCACGAAAATTTGATAGTGTATATGATTTTAGAGAAGGTGATTCATCCCAAACGGTCTTCTGATAAGTCATTTAGTATAATAGCTATTTACCCTTGTTAAAGGTTGCATATTTTTTTGGGCTCAAAAAGGACCAAAATTGGTAAAATTTTTGATTATAATTGTAACAAGATATGATAAAATGGGTTAACTTTCCTTTCTTTTGAATCAAATTAGATTAAAAGGAAAAAATTATGGCCGAGCATGAAGGATCACAAATTTCAATTGGAGAATTTGAGAATGTATCACAATTAATAGGTTCGTCAGAGCCTTTGCAATTTGCATTTATTGCAATGATAATTGGCATGATCGTTATCGCCGTAGTTTATAGTAAATTTTCTAATTTTGTAAAAGCTCATAAAATATACTATGACAGACCACATTTAGCTAGATTTATCAGAAGAGCGGTCTTGCCGTTTTTTGCCATTGCTCTTATTTCATCAACAAATGCCTATATGCAAACGTCTGGTTTTTTCAATGTAGAAGATATTGATGAAAACGATGAAGCAACCGCAGAAGCGACATTTACAAAAATTCTGAATACTTTTAATATTTTAGTAATAGGATACACAGTTGCTCATCTAGTTCCCATAGCATTAACAAAACGAGAAAAATCCATACTTGAAAGAGAAGATTTTGATGCTTGGTTTGACCATAGGGGTTTCTCAGACGATGATGGAGATTTGTTCCATAAGTTATACAGTTTTGTACCACCAAAAATGACTGTAGATGAAATTCCTGAAGAAGAATTTCAAAAACATCTTGGAACCAAAGAAGGATTGTTATTTCTTGAGGAATTCCGTACCACAAAAGGAAATCCAATTGGAAGTTACGAAAAATTAGTTAAAGATCCATTTGAACAATGGAAGAAATCAGAGAGGGAAAAATATCAAAAATATTACAAAAACTGTATAACTGGAAATAATCAATCTGGACGAAAATTAAAACCTGGTGCAAAACCTGATGAAATTTATCCAATAGATGTATGGAGAGAAGAAAAAAGATTTCATGACTTTGAACCAATTATTCCAAGTTCCCGTCCACCTGGTTATGCTCTAAAAAAACGAGAAGGCTTACCTAAATCGTTTAAACAGATTTTACCTATTGGAATTTTTGTAGCAGTCATACTGGGTGTGGTTGCATGGTGGGGAGTAGACTTGGTTGTATTAGCAACTGCAACTGGTGGATTTGCAATTGGATTAGGTTTAGCTTTACAAGAAACTTTGCAAAATTATTTTGCATATATTGTAATTAGAAAAGACAAGATAATTTCTGAAGGGGAAAGGATCAAACTTGACACTGGATTTAATGGTTATGTAAATAAAATAAATCCTAGAGTTACCTATGTAAGAGATGCTCTACATGAATCTATAGCCATAGTTCCAACAAGGTCATTAATTAACTCTCAAGTTATCAATTATACAAAAGAAAACAAGTTAGTACCAGCCGAAGTGAAGGTGGGAGTTTCTTATCTAAATAATCCAAAACAAGTCGCGTCTATTCTTGTTAAAGTTGGAAAAAGAGGGATGAGAGAATGTGTGGATAAAAAAGGAAGACATCTAGTTAGACAAAACAGATGTCCCTATTTAGATAATAATCAAAAAAGTTGTGGTTGCGATAAGGATTTGCATGTTGATATTTCTCAACCAGTTGTTAGATTTAATGAGTTCAATGATTCTTCTCTTGACTTTTCAATGTGGGTTTATGTTAGAGATTATGGAGCTCAATTCAAAACTAAAACAGACCTTAGAATGATCATGTACGAAGAATTTCAGAAATATGACATTAGAATTCCATGGCCAATTAGAACAATTTACCAAGGGGATGAAAAAAGAGAGTTTGAAGAAATTAGCCAAAAGGATTCAGATAGGAATAAAGTTATTGAAGAATTTGGTATAGGAGATATTGGAAAGGGAGGAGAAGAATAGATTCTTTTTCTCAAAACTTAAGAATCCCTTTACTACACGTTCATTTGTTGATTAACCTTATTGCTGGAAGCTCATCAGAAGATTTAGGTAAAAGCATATCAAAAAAACTAAAGGCAAATTTTGTAAAATCTGAATTAAAAATTTTTCCAGATGGCGAATGTAAAATTACACTAAAGGGAAATTTGTCGAAAAACAAAACTGTCATTGTGCAATCCATTTATCCTCCAGTAGATTCAAACTTAGTTCAAGCCTTAGCTCTGGTTTCAAAGGCTAAAGAAACCTCAAATGAAGTAATTGTTGTAGCTCCATATCTTGGATATGCAAGACAAGATAGGGAATTTCTACCAGGTGAAATTGTATCAATGAAAGTTCTTGGACAATTGTTTAAGGGAGCAGGAGCCTCGAAAATTATAGTTGTAGATATTCATAGTAAAATTGGATTAAAGCACTTTAAAATCAAGACTGAAAATGTGTCAGCAATTTATGATTTAGTCTCATATTTTCAAAAATTAAGAATAAAAAATCCCTTAATCATTTCTCCTGATCAAGGGGGTAAAGAAAGAGCAAAGCAATTTGCGCAAATTTATGATTCAGACTATATTGCCTTAAACAAACAACGAGATAGAAAAACAGGTAAAGTCAAAATCAAGACTGAAGGCCTCAATCAAGTACAAGGACGGAATGTAATTATTGTCGATGACATGATCAGTACAGGAGGCAGCATAATCAAAGCCACAAAATTTCTTAAGAAACAAAAATGCAAAAGAGTGTTTGTTGCCTGTACACATGCTCTTTTAATCAATGATGCAGAAAGAAAAATAAAAAAATCAGGAGTTTCAAAAGTTGTTAGTACCAATTCAATACCGGGAAAAACTTCGGTTGTAGATATTTCAAAAACAATTGTAAAGGCAATAAAATAATGCCAGAAAGTTTCTTTATTTTATCAAAAGAAAATTTGGAAATGGCCAAAGACGAGGTAATTGCCATAGCAAAAACATATGATCGATTTGCAAAATCTAAATCTTTTTCTAATTTGATAATAATACAATCAAAAATAAATTGGGAAAAAATAGCTGACCGTGCAACTTTTGTAAAAACATCTGGACAAATTTTACGCAAAATGTCAGGATTGTTTTTGGGTGAGGATAATTTTGAGGTATTAAAAAATGCAAAAACATTTGCTTGTAGGATTATTAATTTATCCTCAAAAAAATTCGAAATTGAGGAATTAGAAAATTCTATGGGAGATATGGTTTCAAAACTTTCTTCCGCTAAGGTTGATTTAGAAAATCCAGATATTATTATTTATTTAATTTTCACCAATCAGGAAAATTTTTTTGGGTTTTCAAGACCGACCACACCTTCCAAGAGACCTAAAAAAGTTAAAAAACATCCACATGAATTAGATTGGAAATTGGCAAGAGTTATGATTAACTTGATTGGATTAAAAGAAGGAGAAACAGTGTGTGATCCTTTTTGTGGCACTGGAACAACACTTTTGGAAGCAGAGTCGATGGGGATAAAGGCTATCGGAGTAGATTTTGATAAAAAAATGTACAAAATTTCCAAGGAGAATTTAGAAGTCAATGGATATAACTCAAAAATGATTAGAGCAGATTTTAGTGAATTTACAAAAATGCAAGATAAATTTGATGGAATAGTAACGGACCTTCCCTACGGAATAGCCTCAAAAACCTCTCAAGATCCTAAGGAATTAATTAAAAAATTTGTTTCAATGCTTCCACGCCGAAAAAAAATTGCAATAATGTGCAAAAAAGGGTTCGAAAAAGAACTGAAAATGAATCCTTCAAAAACATATGATATCTTTCGGCACAAAACTCTGACTCGGACAATTTTGATAAAATGAAACTTGTTTTTTTGGGGACATCTGGTGCACAACCCACAGAAAACAGAGGATTATCATGTGTTTGTCTAGAAAGGGAAGGAGAAATTCTTATGTTTGATGCAGGTGAATCTGCTCAAATTTCTTATCTTAAATCAGGATTAGGTTGGAACAAAAAAATGAAAATTTTTGTAACACATCTTCATGGGGACCATTGCATTGGAATTCTAGGACTTCTTCAAACAATGTCTATGCAAAAAAGAACAGAGACTCTGGAGATTTTTGGACCAAAGGGAATAGATGAATTTATCTCTTCAAACATCAAAGTACTAAATTTTGGACTTTCATTTCCCATTATGATTTCAATAGTAAATGAGGGAAAAGTAATGGAATCTAAATTTTATTCTGTTTATGCATGCAAAGCTAGTCATTCTATTACAGCCTTTTCATATCGTTTTGATGAAAAAGACAAACCTGGTAGATTTAATCTTGAAAAGGCAAAATCACTTGGTATTCCTGAAGGCCATTTGTGGAGTAAATTACAAAATGGAAATTCAATTGAATTGAATGGAAAGTTAATTACATCAGATCAGGTACTAGGAGAAAAAAGACCTGGGGAAAAAATTGGGATTTCAGGAGATACAATTCCAACTAAGGAATTAGAAAAATTTTTTGAAGGTTGTGATTACCTTGTTTTTGATTCGACATTTTTAGATGAAATGAATGAAAGAGCAAAAGAAACATGTCACTCTACTGCAAAAGAGGCAGCTACCTTAGCTGCAGATGCAGGTGTAAAAAATCTAATTTTAACTCATTTTTCAGCAAGATACAAAGATGAAACACTTCATCTTGCTGAAGCCAGCCGTATTCACAAATCTGTAATTACTGCAAGAGACCTTTTGGAAGTTGAAATAAAATAAGATGTTAAATCAAGCCTCTGAATCATTAAAAAAGGCAAAAAAAGTGGTCTTTGTCACAGGTGCAGGGATTTCCCAAGAAAGCGGAATTCCTACTTTTAGAGGAAAAGATGGGTTATGGCGGAATTATGATGCCATGAAATTAGCCACGATTGATGCATTTTACGAAAATCCCAAACTAGTTTGGGAGTGGTATAACGAGAGAAGGGAAAATATTTTTCAGGCTGAGCCCAATTTAGGACATAAAGCAATTGCAGAATTAGAAGAATTTTTTGAGGTGGTGGTTCTTACACAAAATATTGATGGACTCCATCAAAGAGCCGGAAGCTCCAAAGTCCTAGAACTACATGGAAGTATTGTAAAAATCAAATGTACGGTTTGTGATTTTAACGAGGAAACTGAATACAAATTTTCACAATTTCCACCTCTTTGTAATTGTGGAAATATTCTTAGACCAGATGTAGTTTGGTTTGGTGAAGGTTTACCTCAAAATGTATGGCAAGAAGCAATTGAGCATGCAAATAATTGTGATGTAATGATTATTGCCGGTACATCTTTGGTTGTATCACCTGCAAATACTCTTCCATTTTATGCAAAACAAAACAATGCTACTCTTGTGGAAATTAATCCCAGTGAAACTGCAATGACACCCGATATGGATTTATCAATTAGAGCCACTTCTGCCACTGCCTTACCAAAATTATTATCAGAAATTAAAAATAAAAATTAAAGAATATTATTTATTTAAAATTAGTTTTGAGTGTTTATTCCTCGCCATAAACTAACCATTCAATAATTCTATCGATATCAAAAGATGTTAAAATAATTTTAATTGGACCTAAAGGAGATTCATTTGATTCTTCACAAATTGCTATTTTGTTTGCAAATGCTGCTTGCTTGTTAAGATAAAACCAAGTAGAATCATTACTAAGATTTTTTTTTAAGGTTCTTAGGTAAATTCTCTGAGAATTCATTGAATTAATATCTTCATGGATTTTTTCTAAAGAATACAAATCATTTGAAACTCCTTTAAGAGAAAATTTATCAAAGATAATTTTACAATTTGGAATCACATTTTCTAAAGCAAATTCAACTTTACTTGGATCCTCAGATGGGTTAATAGCACAAAATACCTCAATTTTACATTTAAGTGAAGGTGTTTTCATTTTTGCCAGTCTTCAATTTTTCTAAAAGAAATTTCAACCAACTCATCTTTTGTGAGATTGTTATTTGAAATTGCATCATCAGATAGGGCAATTGGATTGCTTATACCCACACCTAACTCTCGACTATCCCTTTCTTCAAAATTTTCTTTTGTTTGGGGATCATCAGAACGTCCTCTTTGCTGTAAAAAGCCAAATCTTGTACTTGTTGAGGCATGAATTGCAAGTAGTTTTACTCGTCCATACTTCCTAAGAACTTCTATTTCAGGAGAAGATCTAATACCATCAATGATTATAACGTTGGACTTGGAGTTTTCAATTTGAGGTCTTATTAACTCGGCTATAGCTCCTGGTCCATCTTTAGTTCTAAGGTCTAGCATTAATTTCCCTAGGTTAGTTCCTGTGGGTTCAATACCTCTATTTTTTGCCTCACTTCTAACGGCATTTCCCATATTGATAATCTCATATCCTTTTGATTTTAGACCATCTGCAATGGTAGATTTTCCTGCTCCAGGCATTCCAGTTAAGCAAACAATGAGCTTTGCCAATGTAATTAGATCAAATCCGCTAATCTATGAAGCTACCGGAAATTATTATAAAGATAATTCAAAGAAGGTTGTAATGCGAACATTTGTAGCTGCAGAGATTTCAGATAAGAATTTAATAAATTCGATAAAAAAATTTCAATCAAAAGTTAACATTAAAGCAAAACCTGTAGAAACTCAAAACCTTCATTTTACTCTTCAGTTTTTAGGGGAAGTCTCAGAAGAAATTTCTCAAAAAATAAAACAAGCTCTCCAAACTATCGAATTTAAGACTTTCAAAGTTAATTTTAAGGGAATAGGAGCTTTTCCTAGAATGAAAACCCCTAGAGTTATTTGGATTGGAACAGATGAAGTAGGAGCCAAAGCTCTTACAGATTTAGCAAAAAAAGTTGAAAGCGTTTTAGCTCCCTTGGGTTTTGTTCCTGACAAGCCCTTCAAATCACACCTTACAGTATTTCGAGTAAAAAATAGGATTGAAAACGTTAGCAAAGAATTTGAGAGATATAAAACTGAAGATTTTGGAGATCAAGAAATATCAGTAATCAAGCTAAAACAAAGTGTTCTTACTCCACAAGGACCAATATACTCTGATTTAGAGGAGATAAAAGCAAAACCATGAAAGATACTATTTCAAAGATTAGAAAATCAGTTATTCCAACCAAATCATTAGAAAAATCAAAAAAGAAAACAGCAGATTTGGCCTTTAACTTAGTTGACAATCAGATTAACAAATTTCCTGAGGTGATTAGCCTAGAATTTGGAGGTTCATTTGCCAAAGGAACATGGTTACCAGAAAATGCAGATGTAGATATTTTCATAAAATTCAAAAAAGAAACTTCTGAGAAAAAATTTGAAAATATTTCTAAAAAAATTGGATTTGAAGCTATGAAATCCTTTAAACCCTATGTAAGATATTCAGAACATCCTTATGTTGAGGCAAAAATTAAGGGTACCAAAATCAATGTAGTTCCTTGTTATGATGTAAAATTGGGTAATTGGAAAAGTTCAGCAGATAGATCTCCTTTCCACACAAAAAACATGAAAAAGGTTCTTTCATCAAAAATGAAAGACGAGGTAAGATTACTTAAAACATTTCTCAGATCTGCAAACATCTATGGTGCTGAGATGGCAAAACAGGGGTTTAGTGGTTATGTATCAGAAGTACTGATTCTAAATTTTGGAAGTTTTGAAAATGTTGTAAAATCATTTGCAAAAATTAAAGAAAATCAAACAATAGGAAAAACAACTAAAAAGTTTGAAACTCCCATTGTCATTATTGATCCAATTGATAAAAATAGAAACTTAGCTGCTGCAGTATCAACAGAAAATATTGGAAAATTTATTCTATGTTGTAGAGCATTTCAAGCAAAGCCCTCCCAGAAATTCTTTAAAAATAAAAATTACAAATTGACAAAAAATAATTCTGAAAATGTTCTAATAATAAAATTTAATTTTAAAGCAAGAAGCCCAGATATTATTTGGGGTCAAATAAAAAGAGCAACGAACTCTTTGCAGACTCAATTAGAAATAGGTGGATTCACGATATTACGTAGCGGTTCGTACACTGATGAAAAAAATGAAGCCTATCTTTTCTTTTTGTTGGAATCACTTGAAATTCCAAAAAAATATTCAAAAATTGGACCAGAAGTTTTTAGAGAAAAGGATTGTCAAAGCTTCATTTTTAAAAATAAATCAAAAACGGAATTGATGTGGATTAATAAGAAAGGAAAAGTTGTATCCTTAGAAAAACGAAAAGAATTCAAAGCGACAAAATTTCTCGCAAATTATTTGAAAGGTAATCTTCAAACCGGCATACCAAAAGGTCTTCAAGATGATTTCAAAAGAGGATATAAGATAATTTTAGGCACAAAAACTCTGACCAAATCCATTAAAGAGGCAATAAAGGATCTTATTTCTACTGATGAGACAATCTTTCATTTCAATTAAACAATTCACAAAAGAGCCATATTCAAAAATTCTTGGATATCCAAGAACTACAAAAAGGCAATTAAACTCGAGGGTTTTGGAGCTTGAAAAATTGCAAGTAAAATCCATTTCATTAACAGGAGAGACTACAATTGGAAAAATGGAAATTTTGGGGAAGGGTTATGTTGGAGTGGTAGTCCTTGCAAAAAGAAAAAATAAAAACGTCGCCTTAAAGATTCGAAGAACAGATTCTCCAAGAAAGGAGATGAAAAGTGAAGCTAAACTTCTAAAATTAGTTAATAACGTAAATGTAGGCCCTAAACTCTTTGATTACAGTAAAAATTTTGTTGTAATGGAATATCTAGAAGGGGGGAAAATTGGCAATTGGATAAGATCATTAAAAGGGTTGGGAACTGCAAAAAAATTAAAAACTACAATTAAAAAAATTTTAAACGATTGTTTTAGGCTAGATCAAATAGGTTTTGACCATGGAGAATTAAGTAGCATATCAAAACACGTTATTGTTGGAAAAAATAAATCAACATTGATTGATTTTGAAAGTTCTAGTTCTGATAGACGAGCATCTAATATTACCTCAATTACCCAAGCAATTTTTATTGGTTCAGGAATAGCAAAAGAGATTCAAAGAATATACAAGATTCCTCCAAAAGAAAAAATTATTGAAGCATTACGGAAATACAAAAAAGATCCTTCACAGGATAGTTTTGAAAATCTTTTAAAGGTTTTAAAATTAGAATAATTCCATTAAAAAAATATTGGAATTGGTTTTAATGTTCTAATCAAAAAACTCTAAAATTTTTTAAAATTTTCAAGAAATAGATAATTTCAGGATTTTTAGACTTCTCTTTCCTTTAATGTTACCACAACCTTGGTTAGTGGTTTTTCAAGATCATCAGGAATTACAATTAACAATCCGCTGTTTTTATTTACATCATCACAAAATCCACTAAAACTTTTTTTATTTTTAGCAAAACAACCATCTTTGGTGTAAAATTCAAAGTCATTACTCGATTCGTGAAAATCTTCACGCTCTTCTATTGATGAAACAAAATATACATCAAAGCCAACCTTACTGCTATCTGTTTTAATGCTGTAATCATATGAGGTTGTTTCTTTTGAGGTACAAATCGGAATAAATTGAGAGAATCCCTCTCTAATTTTTAATTCTTGTTCAGATTCATCATAAGACTCATTTTCTACGTTTGGGTAAATTGGTATTTTAGAATCAGGATCTATTTGATTTCCCTGCAAAAGCTCAATTTCATTACGAAATGTATCTACGGCTCTTCTGTATAGGATGGGTTGCCATTCATCTTGGCAATCACTAAAATCATGTTTTAGTTCCACGTAGGATTTTTCTCCTAAGTATTGTAATTCGTTAAAGTTATGGTTACTCACATTTTTTTCAAATGTATTTTCAGAGCCTTCTTTGTTCCAATAATTTGTTATTTCAAAAAGAATGTTTTTTTGTTGTTTATTCCATTCAGGTTGCAAATGAACATAAATCTCATATTTGTTTGCAACTTCATTAGAATTAGATTCAAACAAAGTGTGACCATACAACATATTTAGCAAAATTAAAGATATTGCTCCAACAGGAATAATTACATAAAGAATTTTGTTCATTTCTACTTTGGAAAAAACAAATGATAATTTAAATTAAATTTTATTGTCTTTGAATTTTTGGTAAAGAATTGTAACTTTCGGAACAAAACGAGGCATAAAATTAAATCTTACAATTGATTCTATTATTTGTTTTATGAATAAAAAAATATTGTTAATGATGATAATTGCAGCTGTAGGTTTTGTTATACAAATGATTATTTCAACTATTTATCGTGCATCTGAATCAAGTTTAATTTTAGGAATTGCTTTGGCAATTTTTGGAATTATTATCGCAATTGAAATAGTTTTGTATAGCAAAGTAAAAAAACAAATTCCGGAATGATTTGTAATGGATATATGGAAAAAGTTACAAAATTATAGTTTTAAAAAGATGGGGATAATTTTTCTCATTGTAGTTGTTGCCACATTTTTAATGGTTTATGCTACATGTGGAAGTATATACAAAGTAGATTGCCATGAAGTAATTTTGAGAAAAGTTCCAAGAATGTAATTAGATTAAAATGATAATTAAAAAATTAGTTCTGGGTTTTCTAATAGAGAATATTCATTTTTATCTTGATCATAAAAGCGTGACATAAAGACACCCCAAGGTTGTTTTTCAGGAACCGTAATTTCAACCCCTCTTGATTTTAGGGTTTGATAAACCAAGTTGATATTTTTTGCATAAAACCAAATTCCAGTAGGAGTTCCAATTTTTTGTAGGGCCTGTTTTCTTTTTTCTGTGGGCATTTCAGCAATATTTGGATCTACTAAACTTATGGGAGCGCCTGAATTTTTTGGACGAACTTCAATCCATTTTCCCTTTCCATCTTCTATGTTTTCCTTAATTTCAAAACCCAATTTTTCTGAGTAAAATTCAAGGGCTCTTTGTTGATTGGAAACCATAACAATCGCTCCTCCTAGCATATTGATTTCATCGGGCATACCAAATTATCGAGTTTTTGAATATTAAAAATTTTTACAGAAATACAATTTGGGTTACGGTTTTCTTTTCAATTTTTTTAAATTCAATTTTTTGGACCAAAACCCTTCTGAAGTTTTTGAATCACCCTTTGGAAATATAGTCGGTGTTGGTTTCTCAGTTAGTATTCCCTGAGGGCGGTACAAAAGAACTACTAGGAGAATTATTCCTAGAAGTAAAAAGTCTAACCAAACAACATCAAATGGAACAAAACCCTCAAATGAATCTTTGAAATATATGATAAGTTTTCGAAGAGTCACAAAAACCAATGTTCCTACTATAACACCTTTGTTGTTTGCTAAACCTCCAATAAGGATCATAAGAAATGGCCAAAATGTCCAGCTTGCACGGTCGTAAGCAAATGCAATGGTTCCACCTACGTAAAATGCGTATAGTGCGCCACCAATTGCTGCAAGTGCAGCTGATACCATAATGACTTTAATTCTAATTTGAGTTGTGTTTTTTCCTAAAGATTCAGCAGCTACCTCGTTGTCTCTAACAGCCCTAAGAAGCCTTCCCAAGGGTGACCGTATCATTCTTTCACTATAAACATAAACAACAATTGCAATTAGCACCATTCCAAGCGTTGCTACTGGAAAACGAATTTCGTTTGGTAAAAAGGATAAAGGATCTGGGATTTGAACACCTAGTGTGCCCCCAACCAGGGGAGTAAAGTTGTTTCCAATAATTCTAATGCTTTCTCCAAAAGCAAGAAGAGTAATTGCCAAGTAATCACCTCTAAGACGTATAGCAGGATATGATGTTAGAAGACCTAATCCACCCCCCACAGCAGCTGCAATACCTAATGTCAAAAAGAAGACAACAAAACCGATACCAACATTGTCAACTAACCAGACATTAATTTGTGAAACAATAAGTAGGTTATCGGAAATATAGTCTCCCTCAATTCCTGCTAGACTTGCAAAAATTCGCCCAGGAATTGATGCAGCTACAAAGGCTCCCGCACCTACTGCAAGAACCTTTCCAAAATTTGGAATTCCAGTATATCCAAACTCCAAATTCAAACTAAGATTAACAATCACGTATACTGCAAATATTGCAAGTAAATCTACAATGAAAACAGTTTCAGCTCCTAGAACCATTTCTCCTCAACCTTGACCAATTAATTCCTGCTAATCCACGGGGTGCTAAAAGTAACGTAACTACAATGAACACTAATGGAATAAGGGGTCTATACGCAATTAACCATGAACCAAACTCACCAGCTAAAAATCTCGTACCTAAAACTTCCGTTAATCCAACAAAAATTCCGCCGGCAATTGCTCCGTAAATGCTAAGAAATCCACCAACAATGCTTGCAGCAAATACACTTGGAATTAGTAGCGGTCCCAAATTTGGATCCCCTAAAAACCATAATGACATCAATGCGCCTGCAATTCCGGCAAACCCTCCTCCTAAAATCCACGATACTCCATAAACTAGTTTAACATTAACCCCTACAGTCTCAGCTAAATCGGGATTTTGAGTTGCAGCCCTCATAGCAATTCCAAATTTTGTTTTTCTTAACACGATATGCAAAGAGATAGCTAAAATTGCAATAGTAATGGGAGCTACAAACACAATCAATGGAAGTCCCATAAATTCACCATCATAGCTTCGTAAAGTAAATTCTCTAGATGTAACTTGAAATGTCTTTACAATAAAATCTGCAGTTATGTTTAGTAAAGCGATAACAACTAAATCAAATGCTAAAGTAGCAATCATCTGGATTGCCTGAGATGCACCTTTTCTAATTAGTGGTTTTAAGATAAAGTGGTAAAGAGCCAATGCGACCAAACCAGAAATTACAAAGGCAATTGGAATTGCAAGGTAGGGGACAACATCCCAAACCCTAGTTGCAATTAATGCAATGTAAACACCAATTGTTGCAAAAGATGCATGAGCAAAGTTAGGAACTCTTGTGGTTAGATATGTGAGGGAAAGACCAATGCTAAGAAGAGCCAATAGGCTTGAGAAAATTATTGCATCTGAAAAAATAGGATCAAAGGCCAAATCATTTCTTTCAATGGAAAACCCTTAATTTCTTTATGCCTTGCTAGTTTTTAATGAGTATCCTAACCATTAAGGGAATCAGAAAACATTTTGGTGGTTTAACAGTTTTAGATGGAATTGATATGGACCTTGAGACTGGGAAACTTTATCAGCTCATAGGCCCAAATGGCAGCGGAAAAACTACTCTAATCAATGTGGTGTCAGGTCTTTTAAAACCAGATGATGGTAAAATTACTTTTGATGGAGTTGACATTACAAACAAAAACCTGTATCATACTTACAAAACTGGTCTAGTACGAACATGGCAAATACCACAGCCATTTGTAAATTTAACAACATTAGAAAATTTTTTAATTTCTAGCAGTGCAAATATGGGAGAATCATTTCTTTTAGCTCCCTTAAAATCAAAATGGAAAAGTGACGAGGAAAAAATCTCTAAAGAAGCATTTGAAATTATGGAAATGGTAAATCTTACTGAACAAAAAGGTACAGCAAGTAAGAATCTTAGTGGAGGACAACAAAAGTTGCTAGAGTTAGGACGTGCTATGATGTCAGGGGCAAAGATGATTTTAATGGACGAACCAATAGCAGGAGTAAATCCAACTCTAGCTCATGAAATTTTTAAGAAAATTTCAAAGATTTGTGATGAACAAAAAATTACTTTTTTGATCGTAGAACATAGACTAGACATTGCATTGCAATATTCGGATTATGTTTTTGCAATGGATAGAGGAAAAATTATTGCTAAAGGTGGCTCTGAAGAGGTACTTAAAAATCCCAAAGTAATAGAGTCTTATCTAGGAGAATAATTGTCACAAAAAACTATAGGATCTATCATCAATGTAAATGAATTAAACTCAGGTTATGGAAATAGCCATGTACTTTTTGGAGTAGATTTTGAAGCAAAAGAAAAGGAAATTACAATAGTTGTCGGTCCAAATGGAAGCGGAAAAAGTACATTGCTAAAAAGCATCTTTGGTCTGTGCGCAATATACTCTGGTGAAATTAGTTTTTATGACAAAAAAATTACTGGTCTTGCACCACATGATATAGCAAGGAAAAAAATTGCATATCTTCCCCAAGTTGATAATGTTTTTTCAAATCTTACAATTAGAGAAAATCTTTTGATTGCCAGTTATACTCTTGATTCTAAAACTTTTTCAAAAAGAATACCAGAAGTTTTTGAAACTTTTCCTGTTTTAAAGAAATATGAAAAATCAAAAGCTGAATCACTAAGTGGTGGTGAACGACAGATGCTTGCAATGGCAATGTCATTAATCAGACAACCGGAGGTAATGCTTTTTGATGAGCCTACAGCCAGCCTTTCACCAAAGCTAGCTGACGAGGTATTAAACAAAATCCAGCAATTGAGGGACGATTTTGGGATTACAATTATTCTAGTTGAACAAAACGTAAAACGTGCACTCAGGATTGGGGATAAAGTCTATCTATACGCAAATGGAAAAGGAGTCTTCACCGGAAAACCCGACGAGCTTTTAGCACATCCTGAATTAAGCAAACTTTACTTGGGAATTTCCTAGTTTAATGTAATAGAATCCTCACTTTGGGTATATTTTCCAAGGAGAACCCATTCTGCTCCCCTAATTCCCCACACCTCATAATCGGCCT
Organism: Nitrosopumilaceae archaeon; assembly: GCA_028279545.1. GTDB lineage: Archaea > Thermoproteota > Nitrososphaeria > Nitrososphaerales > Nitrosopumilaceae > Nitrosomaritimum. The sequence goes on along the minus strand of JANQNN010000007.1, from coordinate 9,630 downwards.
GAGCTAAATCACCGGCTTCGTTAAGTTTTGTAGGACCTATTGCGCCGCTATAATTATCTGCAATTTCTGAAATTTTGGCCTTGATTATGCTGACATCAGAACTCTGAGTTTCAAGAATTGAAAGTCCAATAATCCACACAGCATCATATGATGAATGTACAAAAGTATTTGGATCTGTACCAAGGGTTTCTGTTAGGTGTTCTTGGACTTTTTCATAAATTGGATTTTTTGATGCTGCAAATTGAACTGTGGTAAACTGTACGTTTGTTGAAAATTCTAATCCAATTGGATCATCAATTAGTTTGTGTTCTTTTGTATTTGCCCCAGGTCCAAACCATCTAACATCATTTAAAACATCATGTTCTGATGCTGACTGCATAAATTGTAGAATCTCTGCAAACCCCAAAAATAAGACAGCAACCTTGTCTTCTCCATACTCTTCAACATATTTGCTTACTGATGAGGCCAAAAAAGAAGTAGAAGCTGAAAATTCTGGCGATTCAGGATTGTATCTAACTCCTTCATCAGTTTGTCCACCTCTTTTCAGAAAAGAACTAGTTGTTGCTTCACTAAGTCCATCTCCCCATGTGTCTCCTCTCCACACCGGAACTAATACTTCAATTCCTTCATGTTGAATTAGTTTTGCAAGTGCAGTTCCTTGATTTCTATCATCTGGAACTAAACGAAAAACGCTATCGTTTGGAATTGCTAGTGCAGGTGCCGAAGAGCAACAGCTAACAAGGAGCATGTTATTAGAATCAGAATAACCTTTGATATTTCGAATATTGGAGCTTGTTTCAGGACCAACTACAAGGCCAATACCTTTGGCATTGAGGGAGGTTAATTTTTCTAAGGCAATAACTGGATTAGTTGCAGAATCTTCTGAAATCATTTTCAAATGCCATGACTCCCCAATTTCTTCAAGATGTTTGTTAAATTCTTCAACTCCAAATTCAGATCCTGCATGATTTTCAATTCCATGAGTTGCAAGGTCGCCCGTTAATGGCAGAATTAATCCAATTGTCACTTCTCCCGAAAGTTTTGGACCCTCTTCAGCTGGAGTTGTTATAGAGTCAGTTTCAAAGTTGTAAAGATCTGATAGCACCCATTTGTTATCAATTATGCTCCAAACTCCATAGTTGGCACCACTGAGATCACCTGCTTCATTCAAACGGACAGAGTCTAACGCACCAGAATAGTTTTCAGCTACTTTTGGAAGTACCTCTTTGATATCATCTACATCGGTTCCCTTTGCCTCTAAAATGGAAAGCCCTAGAATCCATACTACATCATAAGAGGTGTTGATATACGCATAGCCTTCTCTACCTAAAGCTTCTAAGACATGAGCATCAATCTTTTTAGTAATATCGTTTTCACCAATTGAAAACTGGGCGGCAGAAAATACTACCTTGTTTGCAAACTCTGATGCAATAGGATCTTCAATAAAAGCAATTTCTTTTACATTAGAGTCTCCTCCATACCATTTTATCTCGTCAAGTATATCATGCTGTGAAGCTGCCTGCATAATATTAACAGTCTCGCCAAAACCAAAAACTCCCACTGCAACTTTGTCTTTGCCATATTGATTGATCTGTTCATCTACTTGCGATGCCAAAAGAGATACTGATGCAGAAAATTCTGGAGACTCGGGATTGTATCTTACTCCATCAGATGCTGCAAGACCGCGCTCGTTTATTGATTTTACAGTAGATTCTCTAAGTCCGTCGCCCCAAGCATCTCCTCTCCAAATTGGAACCAAGACTTCTATCCCGTCATGTTGAACTTTTTTGGCAAGTGCTGTTCCCTGAAAAGTATCATTTGGAACTAGTCGGAACACACTATCATTTGGAATTGCTAAAGCAGGTGCTGTTGAACAGCAGCTAAAAAGTAACATGTTGTTTGAATCTGCATATCCTTTGATATTTCGAATATTGGAACTTGTCTCTGGGCCAACTACAATATCAATTCCCTTTGCCTTTAGAGAAGTTAATTTTTCTAATGCTACAACAGGACTTGTTGCAGAGTCTTCAGATATTAGTTTGAGTTGCCATGACTCTCCAATTTCTTTTAGATATTTGTTAAACTCTTCAACTCCAAATTTCGAGCCTTCCCAATTTTCGTGACCTTTGTGTGCTAGATCACCTGTTAATGGGAGAATTAATCCAATTGTTACTTCTCCTGAAAGGTTTGTACCAGTTTCATCTGTGGAAGCAATTGTTTCTTTTTCCATTGCCACCTTGATGATTCCATTATTAATTAGCCACTCAAGACCAACTGCAAATTCATCATTTGATAACTCACCTTTAACCCAGAATTCTGCATTTGATTTAATCCAACCAGGAACCGAAGCTGCTGATTCATCCTCAGGAGATTCAGCATTTGGAATAGTAATAATTTCTTGCTGTACTAAATATTCAATTACTTGAACAAAACCCTCATCATCAATCTGATCAGAAATCCAAAATTCTGCGACTTGTTTAAGCCAATCTGGGATTTCTGAATCAGCAAACGATGAAACTGGAATTAATGCAAAAATCATTAGAACTGCTGGAAGAAAATAAAATGTTCTCACAAGTAGAAAATCTGTTGTATTTCAAGATAAACATATTGGATCATGTTGTTTGAAATTCAAGAAAATAGCCCAAAAATGAGTATTAAACATCAATTTTAGGCATAAAAGAGAGGTAAAATCAAAAACTGCTATACCACAATAATTCCTTCTTTCACTAAATATTCAATTCCTGAGGCAAATTCCAACTGAGTAATTGAATCATCAGACCACCAACAAGCATTATTTTTTACCCACTGTGGTACTTCTTGTGGTTCACCAGTATTTTCTGAGGTGGCAGGTACTATGATTATTTTATTGTCGATTAAATACTGAATTGCTTCAACAAATGATGCGTCATCAATTTTGTCGTGACACCAAAATTCTGCAACATTTTTTATCCAACTTGGAATCGATGTTACAGGAGGATTTACAATTACCGAAAAAGAAACTGGAATGGCAAAATTACCAGCTGAATCTTTTGCAGTACACTTTACTATTGTTTCACCAATTCCAAACAAAAATCCTGATTCAGGTTTGCATGTTGGGATAATGTTATCATCAACATTATCAATTACATACACCTCAAAGATAACCTCTGTGACCGCATCGTGAGATTCAGCAAAAACTTCAATATTTTGTGGTTGCAAAATTTCAGGAGAAGTAATATCGTTAATCTCTGATTCACTTCCTGAGAGAAACATTGAGATCTCAGAGCTAACTGAATTAAAGGTCATTTCAATTGAGTAATTGCCGCTAGGTAAAAACAAGTCTCCTTTTGCAACAAAATTAAAGTCAAAAGAACCAAATTGTCCTGGTTCAGTTTGCCCAAGAGCTACAAGCTCATTATTAGGATCAAAAACCTGGTATACCAATGCATGACCTGAATGAATGTCTGCATCAAAGTTTTTTATTTTACCCGTAACGCTTACATGATCGCCATATTCATAGAAATTTTCCTTAGTTTGGGCATCAATGCTTAACGGTGCTTGCTGAGCAAAAACTTGAGTTGAACCAACAAATGAGATTGAAATTAAAAAAATTACTAAAAATAAATTTCGACTCATTACAAATTCATTATACAGTCCTAACTTAAGCTTGTCTACAAAATTACAAGATTTTGTATTTTCAGGTTTAAATTAGACCCTAAAACCGATTGAAAGTAATTAAAGCTATTTTTAATTGTCAAAGGATTTAGAAAATCTATAGAAAGAAAATGCAGCTAATGGAAAAATTTTTGTTCAAAATTGCAAAAAAATGGATTGCTGGTGATACAATCGATGATGCTCTATTATCAGCAAAAACTGCATACCAAACAGGAAGACATGCAATAGTAAACAAACTGGGAGAATATCACACCTCAAAAAAACAAATTCAAAACACCATAGAGGATTATCAAAAAATTGCAAATTCTTTTAGAAAATGGAAGATTCGAGGGGCAATTTCTGTAAAACCAACCCAGATAGGCTTGTCAATAAGTCAAAGGCAATGCTATAAAAATTTGGAAGAGATAATACGAAGAACGCGTAATGCTCATGTCTTTATTTGGCTAGACATGGAATCCTCAGAACACACAGATGAGACAATTGAATTGTATAGTTCATTTTTTTCAAAATATGAAAGATTAGGAATTGCCCTGCAAGCAAACCTCAAAAGAACTGAAGATGATCTTAATCACCTAATTGGTATTGGTGCAAAGATTCGTTTGGTAAAGGGTGCTTACAAAGAAAAATCTACTATTTCGTTTAGATCAAGAGAAGATGTTGATAAAAATTACATTAGACTAATGAATACGCTTTTTAAAAAAGGAAATGAATTTGCAATTGCATCTCATGATGAGAAGATGATTAAAAAAGCAAAATCATTGTCAAAAAAATTTCCTAGAAAGTTTGAATTCCAGCTCCTGAAAGGAATTAGAGAAGATCTAAAATTTGAACTTGTAAAAGAGAAATTTGTAGTATCGGACTATATTCCATATGGGACAAATTGGTTAGCATATTCTATACGAAGAATAAAGGAAAGAAAGAGAAACATTTTGTTGCTTGGAAGCTCTCTTGTTCAATTACAACGAGTTTGAGTTTGTGTTCGCATGAATTGTTGTAAATAGTTTTCACCACCTGCTCCCTTCCCTGTTGTTCCTGAATATTTCCAGCCTACAAATGGCTGACTAGATACTAAAGCCGCAGTTGTAGCGCTTGCAGAACGATTTGCATATACAACACCTGAATGAATTTTTGTGAAAAAATCTTCTAATTGGTTTTTGTCTTCTGAAAAAATACCTGCAGTAAGACCATACTCTGATTGGTTTGCAAGTTTTATTGCATCATCAAAATTTTCATATCTTTGAATGCACAAAAATGGAAGGAAAAGTTCTTCTTTCATCAACTTATGATCTTCAGGTAATTTTTCAACTATAGTAGGTTCAACGAAATAACCATTTTCAAGATCATTTGTTTTAATTACAGATCCTCCTGTTAAAATTTCTCCATCTTTTTTTGCAAGATTAGATGCGTCTTGAAATTTTTCAAAAGTATCTTTGTTGATTATTGGACCAAGGAAAACTTCTTTTTCCCATGGCATTCCAACTTTGATCTTTTTTGTCTTTTCAACGAGTTTTTCAATAAACTGATCAGCTATTTCATTTTGCAAGTATACTCTCGAGCATGCACTACACTTTTGACCACCAAAACCAAATGCCGCATTCATCACACCATTTGCTGCTTTTTCTAAATCTGCATTTTTAGTTACAATTACCGGGTTTTTTCCACCCATTTCAGATATGAAGGGTTTTGTCGTGATTTTGGTAAATTCTTGAAATCCTTGCATTCCAACCTCTCTTGAGCCTGTAAATGCGATACCATCGACCAATTGGCTTTCAATCAAGGTTTTACCGACGATACTACCTGAACCTGTTACAAAATTTACTGCTCCATCAGGTATTTTGGAGAACAAAAATTTCACAAAATAAAAAGAAGATAAGGGAGTTGAACTAGCTGGTTTTAGGATTGCAGTATTTCCTGTAATTAATGCACCAGTTGTCATCCCTATTGCAATGGCTGAAGGAAAATTAAATGGAGAAATTATTCCCCAAACACCATAAGGTTTCATAACCGTTTGTGTTTTTTCTTGAGGGTTTGGGTGACTGGTTTGTTTACAAAATCCTTCATTCTTTTCTATCTGGAAAGCATAAAATCGCATAAAATCAATTGCCTCATCAATATCTCCCATTGCCTCAAAACGATTCTTTCCATTTTCAAATGCCAAAATGGCTGCCAAGAAAAATTTTTTTGAGGAAAAGTAATCGGCACATTCCCTAAACACTTCAACTCGTTTTTGATAAGGTAAGTTACTCCAATCTGCAAAGGCTTGTTTTGAGCTAGCTATTGCGTCATTTGTATCAGAAACTGTACATTTTGGAAACTTTGCAATGGTTATTCTTGTATCAGAAGGGGAATTGACAGAAAAATTATCATCTGAATAGATTTCTTTCCCATTAATAATAGCAGGGTATTCCTTTCCAAATCCGTTTTTTGCCTCTTCAACTCCTTTTTCATATTTTTGATGAAATTCATCAACAGAGTTTGTAGAGATCGCTTTTCCCCACGTGAATTCGTTTTCAAAATCAATCAAGACTTGTTTCACCTGATGAATAGAGTACCTCTGATATTATTCTTGATGCCAAATGAGAGGTTCTATCTTTAATATCAAAACTTGGACATACTTCCATAATATCCATACCAACGATTCCCTTTCTTGCAATTTTTTGTAACAAGTATACACAATCTGTACTTGTAAGACCTAAAGGAACTGGAACTGAAACTCCTGGTGCATAGGAAGGATCTATACAATCCATGTCAAAAGAAATGTAAACATTGTCTCCTAATTTATTGAGAACAGAATTTGTAATATCTTCTATTCCTTTCTTTTTAATGTCAAAGGGTGTAATTACTTGAAAATTATGTTTAATGAGATTTTCTAACTCTTCTTCTTCTGGAGTACGTATTCCTATTTGAATACTAGAATCAATCTCAATACATGAAAGAACATCAGTTATTACAGAACCATAATAGTTCGTATGAGAGCTAACAAAGTCAGGATGTGCATCAAAATAAACAAGGGAAAGTTGCCCTTTTTGTTTTGATATGGAGGTAATAATTTCGCTTGTGATTGAATGATCTCCGCCTATAGAAATGGGAATCTTTGAAGAATCGATAATTTTTTCAAAAGTGTCTTTGATTTGATTGCGATTTATGTTGCCCATATCATGAACTTTTTTTTGGGTTCCACTTAAAGGACGTCCAAGGGAAATTTTTCCATTTCGAGTATAAGAATCACGAATATTGGAGATTTGACGAATTTTCATTGGAGCTTCTTCTGTACCAGTTCTTAATGCATGAGACTGTGATTCATCAGGAATTCCTACAATAACAAATTCTGAATCATCAAAACTATCGGTGTTTGCCCAACAAATTTTCTCCATAGGTAACCTCCATTAATTAGAACTCGTATTTTTCACTTAAGGTTTTCAATTAATTCAATTAAATCCTTAGAGACTCAAACTTGGAAAAATACAATATTAAGCCTTAAAATTTACAAATTCATATAACACTTTGCTGAATCATTAATTGAAATTGTTCAAAAATATAGCAGTGGCCATAATCACCCCAACACACACAAAAAAATCTTTTGAAATGGGTTTAGGTTTGGCAAAAAAATTTGATTCTGACTTGGCTGTAATTGAGTGTGTTTATAAGATTCCTCCAAAATTTTATTTTTTTGAAACAAAATCAGATAAAAAAATAACAGAAAATCAGGTTAAAAAGATCAAAGACGAACTTGCCAAATGGAAGGAATTGGCTTTACAAGATGGAATTAAAATAAAAACCAAATTTGCTTTGACTGATTCAATTGCTCATTGGGTAATAGACTATGTTAAAGAACACCATATTGATTTGTTAGTGGTTGACTATCCTAAACTTTCAATGATTGAGGCCAACCATCATGATGATATAATTAATCAAATTCATCATAAAGCCCATTGCCATGTTTTAACCATGAAGAACTAGACCAATAAACAAAATTTCTTTATATTTTCCTTTTACGTAAAAAATCTATGAAAATTTTACTTTTTACAGTCTTTCTTGTGTCATCAATATTTGTCTCCTCACAATATTTTGATTTTGTAAATGGCATTGCCTACTTTCCACCACCTTTAAAACAAATTCAGGCAGGAACAAACCCTTCTAATGTTACTTGTACAGAAGGTCTTGAGTTAGTGTTAAAACAATCAAATGGAAATCCAGCCTGTATCAAGCCCTCATCGGTTGAAAAACTAATCCAAAGAGGATGGGCAATACATGTTTTACCTGATTACGAAAAAAGTGAGAGTAATAATTCCGTTGTTTTTACCACTGGAAATTTTGAGGTAGCTTCAGAAACTGTTCAGTACCTAGATGAGACTAGTGGATATCTTGCAAAACCTGTAACTGATGGGGATTACCCTGGGATAATAATGATTCATGAATGGTGGGGTTTGAATGATAACATCAAAGACATGTCAGAAAAACTTGCTTCTCATGGTTATGTTGTTTTAGCAGTTGATCTTTATGAAGGTCAAGTAGGTACTACATCAGAAGAGGCACGGCAACTTGTAACCTCTTTTGATAGAACTCTATGGATTGAAAACATGAACTCTGCGGTTACATATCTTGAAAATCAGTATACTCCATCAAGTATGGGTTCGATTGGTTGGTGTTTGGGGGGAGGTCAATCATTGAATTTGGCTCTTAACAATAATGATTTGGATGCTACAGTAATTTATTATGGACAGTTAGTTACTGAAAAGGAAAGTCTTTCTACAATTAATTTACCTATCTTAGGAATTTTTGCAGAACTTGACCAAGGGATTCCACCTGAGACAGTAAATGAATTTGAATCGGTATTAAATGAACTTGAAATCCCTAATGAAATTCACATCTTTTCTGGTGTAGACCATGCGTTTGCAAATCCATCTGGAGATAGATATGCACCAGAAGCTTCGATGGATGCATGGGAAAAGACTATCAAATTTTTAGAAACAAATCTAAAATAATTTTAGGAAGATAGTTCAGCACTTCCAAACAATACACTAAAAGACTTACACCAGATTAAGACTTTGTTATATTTCTCTAAATTAGCATCATTTGGAATTTCATAATTTTGATTTCCAATGTTTGCCTTTAGAACTCCTAGATTGATAAAGTCTGAAGCATTTTCATCTGTTGATAAATAAACAAACAAGTCTGGTCCATTTGTTGTTTTGAAATTCTCTAACCGTAAAACACTACTTCCATCTTCTAAAAGAACCGTAAATACATCTCCTTCAGCGTCATGAATTCCATCGCCGGGATCAACAAAAGTCCCGGAATATGAACCCGGCATTGCTTTTTCCATCATTGCATCATTAATTGTTGAACTTGAATCTTCTTGTTCTGTTTGATAGATAGCCCCTTCAGGTAAGGCCTCATTTATTGTTGATTCAGTAAAGTAAGGATAAATGGCATATGCAGTAATTGCACCAATAACTACAATGGCAATAATTGCAAGGAAAGATTTTTTCATGATTTAGGAAATTCTTTTGGTTATTTAGGATATTGCCCAGTTTTGGTCCAATTCTTTACCAAATAAGTAAGAAAGGGGATCAAGTGAAAAAAATCAATGATTAATTGATTGACCTGTTAGCGAATTTGGGATTACAGATTTTACAATCCAGTAGACATTTGTTTACAGGGCAATATCCACAGTTTTGTTTCTTTTTTAATTCAAATTTTGGATGGCATTGATCGGGGAAATTTTCATCCTCCATGGAAAATTACCTTTAAACTGGAAATTAAGGATTTTTTTATCTGAAAACTAAATCAAGAAACTTTTGGTGTTAATTCCCAAGTTAAATTACAAAAAGCACACGAAATATCATTTTGTACTTTAGATAGAGGAATTTCTAAACCATTCTTTTCACAATTGGGACAACTAAATTTAGACATTTTTCAGCTGAAATACTTCCGAACTAGATCGTTTAAGACTCTAGAATAACTATAGTTAGA
>JANQNN010000032.1 GCA_028279545.1 Nitrosopumilaceae archaeon | reverse complement strand
AACATATGAAATCAAAGAGACTGCAGGACTTGACACACAATCATTTACTTCGTCTTCTAGTTCAAATAGACAAGCAGTGTTTGTGATAGTTTTGGCACCTGCTTCTTAATTGATTATGTTTACACCCTTTTTCACAAAATATTGATTAGACCAAAGAGTATACAGATTAAATTGAGCCTGAAATATAATTTTTTTAAGGTTGAGTTCTAGAGCAAAATTATCAAATTCAAATAATTTAAAATTAATTGCAGTTGCTATAATTTCAATCGTTGTTTTATTAATTTTTATTTTTAGTTTTTCTTTAATTTCTTCCTCCCCAGATTCCACAGATCCAATAAATTCTTCAAATCCTGAATCCACAGAACCAAATACGACTGAATCCACTGATACGCCAGATCCAATAATTATTGCACCTCCAGATACAACAAAACCGATTACTACTGTATCTCCTGAGGGAGGAACATACACATCATCTCAACTAATTTCTTTGGTACCAAATGAAGACGGAATCACATACTATACCACTGATGGCTCGACACCAACTACAGAAAGTTTAGTTTTTACAACCAATATTGAAATATCATCAAATACTCTGCTCAAATTTTTTACACAAGATACTTCTGGAAATGAAGAATCGATAAAAAGTGAATTGTATATTATTGATAAAGATATTTCAAAAGATATTTTTGGAATAAAAAAAATCTATCCTACTATACCGAATGGAAACATTTGGTATATGGATATGGAAAACCCTGAGGATGATCCAAGATTTGATCCTCAAAGAAAAATAACTCAGAATCCTGATGGCTCATGGAAAATACAACATGAAAAGGTAAGAATGGGTGTTTATTCAACAAACCTAACAACATATGAGAATACTCCAATTCCCACATATTCTAGAACAGAATTAGATTCCAAAGGATACATGCAATTGCCATCTGATTGGAAAAACTTTGAGATGACAGGCTATGTAAAATTAAATGAAGGCAGTGATGATGAATTTACTTGGTTTGGAAGAGGTGGTCATCATAATGATTCCAATAAAGGATGTGAGGGTTCTTCATACAAGAGTTTTCTAGAATTTGATGGAAACACCTTGTTTGCAAAAGAAACTTGGCATGTCAACTATGCATTTTCTGATAGAACACAAAGTACAACACCCTTACTTGATAGATGGATTGGTGTGAAATTTATTGTATACAACGAGCCAGGTGAAAACTTTCCACAACAGGTTCACCAAGAAATTTGGCTTGATGTAGATAGTACAAACAATTGGGAAAAAGTCAATGAATTTATAGATGATGGTTTTGGTGAGGATGCATCTCATTGTGGTCCTGCGTTTGCAGAAGACATGCCAATAACTTGGGGGGGTCCCATAGTTGCATTTAGGGCAGATAACACTCAAGATTTTGATTTCAAACATTTGAGTGTAAGAGAAATTCAAGTTTTAAAATAGAAAATTTTTAAAAAAATGAGCGAGGTAAAAAATCACATTTTCGAATAATTAGAAATCAAACTTTTTCTTTCTTTTAGGTTCTTAAGAACAAGTGTGAAAAAATAGTCTAAATTGTGCATAAAAACCTCATTTGATCTTAAATCAAAATAAAGTCAACTAAACTATGAAGAATTGGGCGTATGCGTCAATTTTGGCCTTTTTTGTTATTTTTTCAGCAATTTCCATTCAAGAGGCATATGCAGCCTCTATTACGATTAATGAAGATACTACAATTTCTTCTAGTGAAATTATTACCTCTGGGGACACTTGGACCATAAATCCAGATGTTATTTTAACAATTGATACCTCAGGCTCAATTAGTATTCAACCAGGTGGTACCCTCTTTAACCTTGGAGAAATAATAATTGAAAATTCTGAATCTGGAAATCAAGGAATTGAAAACTTGGGAACTTTGTTCAACTCAGGTGAAATTATAATTTCAAACACTGCAGGTTCAGGAATCATAACCACTCAGACTGGAATTCTTACAAATCCCGGAACTATTTTTATTTCAAACACTGCAGGTTCTGGAATAACACTTTCAAATTCTGGAATGCTTTCTAATTTTAACATCATATCAATTTCAAACACTGCAGGTTCAGGAATTTCTGTTCTTCAATCAGGCCCCTCAAATACTGGAAATCTTTCTAATTTTGACACCATTGCAATTTCAAACACTGCAGGAGCAGGCATCTCTAACTTTGGGACTATAAAAAATTCTGACACTATTTTTATTTCAAGCTCTGATTTGAGTAATAGCGGGATTTTAAACTCTGGCACTTTTTCAAACACTGACACAATCAAAATTTCAAACACTGCAGGTTCAGGAATTATAAATACTGGAACTTTTTCCAACTCTGATGTTATCGAAGTCTCAAATTTGGGTACAATTAGTTCAGGAATCACAAACTCGGGAACATTAACGAATTCTGATACAATTACAATTCAAAATGGTGGTTCAAGTACTGGTATTGAAAATTCTGGAAGTATTTCAAATTCTGCTTTATTTACAATTTCAAATAGTCAATCTAGTATTGGTCTTTCAAACACAATGGTGGTTACAAATTCTGGAACGCTAACTAACTCTGGTACTTTATCAAACATTGACATAATTACAAACTCTGGGACAATTATAAACTCTGGAACAATTACCAACTCTGGCGATATTTTCAATCTATGTGTTGGATTTTATTCAAGAACTGCACCTTTGATTAATCCGGTAATTGAATTATGTAATGTAGATAGTGATAGTGATGGCTTTACAATTGATGGTTCTGGTCTTGGACCAGATTGCGATGATTCTGATAATACTATATTTTTAGGGGCTCCTGAAATTTTGAACGATGGGATTGATCAAGATTGTGATGGTTTGGATTTAGTTTCTGATCGTACTGCACCTACTACTACAGCATCACCACCAGGTGGCACCTATACATCAGAACAACTTGTAACCCTTACTGCTAATGAGGCTGCTGTAATTTACTTTAACACCGATGGAACTCTCCTAACTACTTCTAGTAGCACCTATTCTACTCCAATCTTAATTCCTACCACTACTACTCTTCAGTTCTTTGCAGAAGATATCGTTGGAAATCAAGAACCAATACAAACTGAATTGTATGTTATCAACCTAGATACAACAGCACCTACTACTACAGCATCACCACCAGGTGGCACCTACACATCTATTCAACAGGTAACTTTGACATCAGATGAAGATGGAACAACATACTATACTCTAGATGGTTCTGAACCTACCACAGCTAGCCCCATTTACTCTACACCAATTTCAATATCTGAATCAACTACACTACAGTTCTTCTCAGTTGACGCTTCTGGAAATCAAGAACCAATACAAACAGCAGTGTATACTATCTCTATTCCAATTCCATCTGAAATAGTCTTTGATTCATCAAACAATCTTTTATGCAATACCAACCCATGTTTAGTCCCATTAACAATCAGTCCAGGTGATGACCGGATAATAGTAGTAGTTGTAACTGATGAGGGATCTCTCAATCCAGTTTCAAACGTTGGCATTAATGGCTCATCCTCCCAAGGTATTCTTGTAGGTACTGAACAGATAGGCTCTGGTTCAACTGAACAAAATGTTGAGATGTGGCGCATTATGGAATCTGATATCTTAGATGGTACAAATAACGTTACAGTTCAATTCAGTTCATCACCCTCAAACGCAGGAGTTTCGCTAATATCTTTTTCAGGCGTTGCACAACAACCAGAAATAGAACAAATTTCAAGTACGGTTCTTTCTAGCCCATTAATTTCAACTTCAATAACAACACTTGCAAATGATTCATTAATTGTCTCAGCTGTTGGTAATGGACAAGGCACAGGCTCTTACACTCATGGTGCAGGTCAAATTGAACACCATGACTTTACAATTCCAAGCGCCGGACAAACGGTCACTACTGAAATTAAAACAATTGCTGGATTGGATATTCAATCACATGTATTGTCCTCCTCTGCAAATCGCCAAGCACAGATAGTAGCAGTCTTTGAGCCTGCAATTGGATTTTCTCCAGATACTAAAAAACCAATAATTACACCAAACAGCTCTAGCAGATCAATTCATCTTGATTCGGTTTATACAGAATTAGGTGCAACTGTAACAGACAATGATCCAAATTATTCTGGAACTGTAACAATTGGCGGCGATAAAGTTGACACCTCTATTCCAGGAGACTATACCATAATATACACTGCACCTGCTGATACTGCAGGAAATATTCCTGATGACAAATCTATAGTAATTACAGTATTGTCAGATACTGCACCATCAGAAATTATTTTTGATTCATCAAACAATCTTTTATGCAATACTAATCCGTGCTCTATTCCATTAACGATTAGTCCTGGTGATGATCGAATGATAGTTGTGGTATTAACTGACGAAGGTCTTCAAAACAATATAGAAAGTATAGACATTAATGATGGCATAGACAATGGAGTTGTTGTATCTACAGAACAAGTAGGCTTTGGTTCAACTGAATTAAATGTAGAGATGTGGCGCATTATGGACTCGGACATTTTGGTGGGAACAAATAATCTAACCATCCACTTTGATTCTACACCACTAAATGCAGGAATTTCTCTTTTGTCATTTTCAGGAGTTGCACAACAACCTGAAGAAACAAACAATTCCAATACGGTTTCTTTTAGTCCTGCAATATCAACCTCGATAACTACTTTAACAGATAGCTCTTTGATTGTCTCAGCTGTTGGTAATGGACAGGGAAGCGGCTCTTACAGTCATGGACCTGGGCAAATAGAAAGACATGACTTTTCAATCCCAGGTGGATGGCAGTCAGTAACAACTGAAATTAAAACCTCATCAGGACCTGATATTCAATCTCATAATTGGTCATCTTTTGCCAATCGACAAGCACAGATAGTAGCTGTTTTTGCCCCATCAAATTAACCTAGATTTTTTGTTATCGAAAATTACAACTAATAGTAAAAATTGGTTTAATCTGGAAAACATATTTGAAACGTGATAAAATCATAGATCATATGGGTAAAAAAATTCAGATTTTGGTTATAGGCCATAATACAAATGGTTGTAGTGAAGAGCACTCCAGGATTGCATATCAAACTGGCTCTGAGATTGCCAAAACCGGCCATGTTTTGATAACAGGTGGCCTTGGTGGGGTAATGGAGGCAGCATCTCATGGAGCACGCGATTCTAACGGATTGACGGTGGGAATTATTCCTCAAAAAGATTCTTCGATGGCAAATGAGTATTGTGATATAGTAATTCCTACGGGAATGGGACTAACCAGAGATTTTCTTAATGCTCTCAGTGCTGATGGGATTATAATAATTGGTGGGGGCTCTGGGACTTTGTCTGAGATTTGTGCAGCCTACATGCACCAAAAACCCATGGTTTCAATTAGAAATATGGGTGGTGTAACTGCACAGTTTATTGATAATTATTTAGATCATAGGCAAAATATCAAAATTATTGGTGTTGATACCCCAAAACAAGCAGTTGATAAAATTTTAGAATTAATTACTGCATAGATACAAGTAAGGAATCAGGCTTGTAAAACTCGCCATTTTTTTCTGCCAGTTGATTTAATTCATTTACGATGTTTGAAATTCCAATCTCTTTTGCAGTATCAAAAAGAGGCTTTCTTAGTCCTAATCCCAATTGAGATGCTTTTTCAATTTCTTGGATATCGCTTGCACCATTTGTAACTAACCATGCAGCATTGTTTAGGATGTTTGCAACTAGTTGAATTGGGTTAAATTTCTCAGCTAATTCTTCAGATAAAGAAACACGTTCGTATTTGTCATCTGAATATTTGTAAAATCCTTCACCTGATTTTTGCCCTAACTTTTTTTCTTCAAACATTTGTTTTATTTTTGGATGAGGTAAAATTACTTTTTTGTCTCGAAGATGCATTTCAGTTGTTGCTTTGTGAATTACATCCATTCCAGTAAAGTCTGCCAACTCAAAAATTCCCATTGGAAAACCTAACTTGAATTTTACAGCTGAATCAATTTCTTCTAATGTTGCACCAGTTCTATCTTGTGCATAACATGCTTCGTGAATCATTGGAATAAATAATCTATTAATGATAAAACCTGGAACATCTTTTCTGCAAAGCACTGCAGTTTTATTTACAGATTTTACAAACTCTTGAGTTAAATCAATAATTTCTTGTGAGGTTTTTTCTCCTGGAATAATTTCGACTAGTTTCATTAGTTGTGGTGGATTGAAAAAATGAATTCCAATAAATTTTTCAGGACGAGAAGTGGTGTTTGCAATTTCAGTAATTGGAAGTGTGCTTGTATTTGATGCAAAGATTACATCTTTTGCAGAAACTGCATCAAGTTCTGCATAAACTTTTTTCTTTAAATCCATAATTTCCGGAACCACCTCGATAATTAATTCTGCATCTTTTACAGCCTCCTCTAAATTAACCACGGGTTTAATTCTAGAATAAATTGAATCTGCTTCTGCTTGAGAAATTTTTCCTTTATTTGCAAGTTTATCCAAACTCCATTTTATTTTCTCCATTGCCTTGTCCAAAAAAGATTGTTCAATGTCTCTTAGTACTATATTATATCCTGCAGTAGCAGCTACTTGGGCAATTCCATGTCCCATAATTCCAGACCCTAAAACAGTAATGTTTTTGATATTCAATAGATGTTCAATTGCCATATCCCATATAACCTATTTTGCACAAGTTTCATAGTTCTCTGAAAAAAATTTGTAATGGCGTGGAATCATACACAGATTGTCAAGCCCAAAAGTAATCTAATTTTTTCAAAAATATGATATTAATTTTCACTTTTTTTTAAAAAATTTGATTTTTATTCCCTCGATCATAGTTTGTCATATTTTCTTGGTTACAAGGTCAAATTTATTTAGGTAAAAATCAACATATTTTTGGGTATCGGGGGGAATGTATTCAGATCGTAATATTATATCAGGTAAATTATTTAACATACCAAAAATTTTTGTAGGAATTTTGGTCCTAGTGGTAGCTTTAGGTATGGTTAATTCCTCATTTGCTGAATCGCAAACTAATTCACACGAAAATGATTTTGCTGGAAAGGAATGTCATAATGGACAAATACAATCTGGGAATCATTGTGATCAAAACAATTGCTCAAAAGAAACTGAAAAGTCTGGAAACAAATGTGGGTATGGTGCCATTCATGGACAAAAATACAACGACCTGAATCGAAATGGAGCTCATGACGAAGGAGAACCATTCCTAAATGGATGGACTATATTTTTTGATGAAAATAATAATGAAACCTTTGATAAGGGAGAAAAATATCGAATTACACATGATGATCCCAGAGGGAATCCGGGACACTATTGGTTTACCAAACTACCAAAGGACAATTATACAGTCTGTGAAGTTTTGAAAACAAAGTGGGTACAAACACAACCAGGAACTCCGGAAGATCCACAGTGTTATAATGTCACCCTAGAATCATCTGGTCAAAGATTTGAAGATTTAGATTTTGGAAACCATTATCCGGTTCCAAATGGAATTAAACTTACAGTAATAAAAAAAGTGATTAATGATAATGGTGGCACTGCTGTCCCATCTGATTTTACTATGCAAATATACGCCAATAACCCAACAAAAAATAATTTTCCAGGATCAGTTAGTGGCACCACATTAGAAATTGGTGCCGGACCATTTTCTGTAACTGAGTCTGGACCAAACGGATACATTGGAACATTTTCAGGATGTAGTGGTACTGCAAACAAAGGTGATCATCTTACATGTACTATCACAAATGATGATAACGTAAATGGAACATTACTTACTGTAACCAAAAAGGTAAACAATGAAAATGGAGGAATTGCAAAAGCAGAAGATTTCATAATAACAATTTTTGCCAATAACCCAACAAAAAATAATTTCCCAGGATCAGTTAGTGGCACCACATTAGAAATTGATCCAGGACCATTTTCTGTAACTGAGTCTGGACCAAACGGATACATTGGAACATTTTCAGGATGTAGTGGTACTGCAAACAAAGGTGATCATATTAAATGCACAATAACCAACAATTACGATCCAACTGATCAGGCAGGTCATAACCAATGGGATACAAGGCCCACATTTGGAATAAGCCATGAGACTCGTGAAACAACAATGGTCCAGCATGGTTTTTCTTTTAATTATAAATTCTATAATGTGACTGATAACCATCACACGCCCTTTGAAGAATTACCAGTAAAAGTTGGTTCTACTAATTCTTTTATGGCAAAAGTGTATGCTGATAAAAAACTCAAAATCCAAGAATTCCTATTTGGCATTCCCGGAGTGGGAATGGGACATTTGGCAGAACTGAGAGTGGAAGTTTGGTACATTTTGAATGAAAAAACTGGAGAGATTAAAATTGACGATGTAAAAATAATTCAAAATTCAGACGTAATTGATCCACTTTCGTTACAATTTAGCCATAAAAAATCAGATTGTTTAAAGAACGATAATGAAAAAAAATGCGATTCAACAACAATATATGTAAAATTTTTGGAACCACTTCAAAACAAAATTAGCGCTATAAAAGCCACTGATTTTGAAAGAAGATCTCAAACCACTTATCTAAATGATGGATTTGATATTGCAGGAAAATCCTTGAACCCAATGAATTTCAAAATGATACCTTCTACCATAAAGGGAGAAGGATTAATCAAAGTAACTCAAAATGAAAAATATAGTAATTATTGGAGTACAGAGGATGGAAGAATATTTGAGATGAATTCATTTGGTTCGTTTAAACAGATAAACCCCTCCTTTGACCGATTCCAAGATTCTGGTAATGCATTTAGTAGATTGCATTCAAATTTTGAAAAAATAATTTCGTATGAAAAACTTCGGGCTCTTCAAATATTTAACTCGACACAAATACAATCCAAATTACCCGAAAGCTTTGCATATGTTTTTCCAGAATATGGGGAGAGAATAACTGAAGAAGTAATTCAAGAAATGATAACTCAAGAAAATATTGCAGAAAGGGTATTTGACTCCCTACATAAACAACATCGATGGAATTAGCCTTAGGGAATTTAAAAGAATTACTTCTAAAATTTATTTTTAAATTTTAGGAGACCAAAAATACTGAGTTCTAAAAATATCCTTTTCGGATAATTTATAAAATATTTGGTGTGTATATGGTCGTGGGACTCTTCAAACGCAACAAAGAGAAATCTGAAAATAAAACCAAATGCTCGGAATGCGGTACTGAATTACATGACCCTGAGCGCCTAAAAAGGCATATGAAAAAAGCTCATGGGAATGTCCCTGCAAAAAAACTTGACCCATCTTCTGGAGACGGCGGTACCTGGTAATCTTGGAGCTAAACCATAGCCAAAAACTTGCATTAGGATTTGGAGGGGCATTTATCGTAGCAGGAATTGTTTTATCTACGTTGGTTTTTCCTTTTTGGAATTTTGTCAGAGAAGATGTGTTTGAAGATGTTGAAATTTTAGGAAATAACGATGGAATTTGTTATGTAGAAACATTAGACAATATTCCAAAAACCATTGAAAATTGTAATTTACAAAAAGGTGATAAAGTAACCATAAAGTATGGAGAAGGACTTGCTTGGGCTTCAGTTGTTGAGCCATAAAAATTGAACTTTATATCTCATTTGTACCTAACTTGACTATGAATTGTATTTTTTGTCAAATTTCTTCAGGAGAGATTCCAACAAAAATAATTTCAAAATCTAAAAGTTCAATGGCTTTTTTAGATGCATTTCCTTTGGCCAAAGGCCATACCCTGGTTATTCCAAAAAATCATCACGAAAAACTTCAAGACATGTCTATTGAGGAAAACTCTGATTTGTTTTCCCTAGTTCACCAAATTATTCCTAAAATGGATAAATTATCGGGAGGAACACTAGTTGCAATTCATAATGGTAGAGAGGCAGGACAAGAAATTCCACATGTTCATGTACATTTAGTACCAAGAAGTTCAAATGATTCTGGAGGACCGATTCACTGTTTGTTTGATTCAACTGTAAATGTATCTGAATCAGAAACAAACAAAATTTATGAAAAATTAAAGGACTAACTAGATTGGGTATAATTTTTCATTTGTATCTTTATTTTCAACAAGGATTGCTTTTGTAGGACAAGTCTCTGCTGCACTCATAATTTTATTTACGCCTGCCCCTTTTGAATTAATGACAGATGACTTTGGGTTCATTCTAGAATTTTTATTAATGAAAAATACATCTGGCGCAATTGTTTCACAACTACAACAACCTATGCATAAGCTCTTATCCACATCGACAAATAAGTTTGGTTGAACTTTGGGCTCTTTAGCTTTGTCAAATTCACCCTTCTTTCCATCTGCTGATATCCGTGCATTGTATTCCTCCCAAAATTTTTTTTCATAGGCTTTCCAAAATTCAGGATCACCTTCTTCAAATTCTCTTGTGAATTTTCCCCAATTAGCTTCTGGGGTTTCGCCTGGCCTTTGACCTGGAGGAGCACCCCATTGTGGTTTTCTTTTAAATTCCTGGGTCTTTTTTGAGGGATTTTCCGTTTCTGCCTTTTTTCCCTCATTGTAGTGTTTTTTTATGGTGTTATAGGCCTCTGTTATTTTTTTAAATTGCAGACCCTCTTGTTCACTTGTATTTTTGTCAGGATGAAATTCTAGGGCTAATTTTCTATAAGCAATTCGTATCTCCTCAAAGGAGGAATCAGAGTCCACGTTTAACGTCTTTAGAGCTTGGTAAGTATTCACTGAACATCCTATCTTTGTCATCTGTTAAAAACAATTATGTTCTCAAACTTGCTTTTATTCCAGAATTATCTCGTCTTCTAATTTCCATGCGGGATCGACAATGCACAAAAATCTAAGATCTGATGAACCGATATTTTCTATGAGTTGCTCAGACATTGAAGGAACAAGGACTGAGTCGTCTTTTTTAACCTCAATTGATTCATCATTTATTCTTAATTTTCCTGCCCCTTCTAAAATAAAATAGATCTCAGTTGATTGAAGCTTGTGAAGAGGGGATCTTTGTTTTGGCCTTAATGTAAATTTTGCTAAACTGAATCTTATTTTATTTTGAGTATCTTGTGGGTCAAATATGGCTTAATTTTTGTACCTTCTGTTCCATTAAAAGAAGATATTTCAGAATTTTTTCTGATTAGCATTTTCTAAACAATTTTAGTAACATTTGATTTAAAGTCTGATTCATACCATGTTGTCTTGTATTCAGAATTTTTTTTTGGCAAAATGTTTATGGCAATATGTGAGAACGTCTTTTTCTTATTTATAGAACCATGAGTATGCAAAGTTTTTGCAGGAATGTATACAGTATCTCCTTCCTTTAGATTTATTTTGTCTGTCCTTTTGATTTTAAAATTACTTTTACTTTTCCCGTATCTTCTAAAAATTTCAAGACTTCCCACCCCTTTTGTTGCAATAAGAATTTGATTTCCATTGTGTTGATGAAGTTTTGTTTTAGCACCATTGTGAAAATATACGTGATAGATTCCTTGTTCTTTTGACTTTATTGTTGATGATACGTCTTTCATGTGAACTCTTGCAGTAAACCAATTTGGATTGATTTTTCTTTGACTGCCTGGAGAGTAAATATTTGATTTTTTCATTTCTATATTCTTGCCAGTATTTTCTTTTTCTTTTCTTGAAATTCTTTTTCTGTAATTACACCTGATTTTCTTAACTTTCCTAGTTTTTCTAATGTTTTTAGATCTTCATCTACACTTGTTGAGACGGATTTTGCAACTGAAATTCCTTCATTTAGTGTAGTAGCACCTTTTTTCTTTAATGATTCACCTTCTTTTCTTGCCCTTCTTTTTAGGTCAAGACCTGTTTTTTTTGCCTGCTCGGCTGCTAATGCTCCCAATTCAACTGCTTCTTCAAGTATTATTCCTGCTTTTCTAATTCCTTCATCGATTCCTTCATCTATTGCCTTATCAGCTTTTTTTAGAAATTTTTCAATATGTCCTTTCCTTTTTTGTGTTCCCATATTTTCCAAATCTCATCTTTTGTTTTATGTTTTTCCAAATTTTTCAAAAAAATTCATTTGATTTAATAGCAAGATTTTATCATCTATATTGTTATTTTGACCCAAAAATTTGAACCAAAAATGGTTATCTTAAAAAAAAAGGTAGATGAAAGTGAAACCTCTAAAATCATTGATGAGAAAAAAACTTCTGTATTCAAATCAAGGCTTAAAAAACCAAAGAAAGAATCCGTTCAGGTAGATACCATTACTTTATTTTATGAAGCGATGCTAAAAGTATCAGGAATATACGTTGCGGATTATTTTAGGAAAAAAGTTCACACAATCTCAGTTGATTCAAACGTACAAGAAATAGTATTTGGAGGAGGTACATTTCCCATTAAAAAAAAATCGGGGTTTAAAAAAGCACTTGTGGGTAGTAGAGGAAAAAACAAAATTGATCTTCCTCTTGAAGAACATGTTTTTGTTGAAAATGAAAAAGAAATGGTTTTTGATTATCATGGCAACGAAATTAGATTTCCTTTTAAAATTAATTCCAAGACAATTGAAAATTATGTAAACAAAATTTTAAATGATGAATCCACAAATTTAAAAAAACTCAAATTGTCTTACAGCTCTGCCATAAAGCAACTCAAAGAATCCCTAAAACAACAATTAGAATCAGATATCAGAAAATTAAATGAAGATTTTGATTTAAAAGAAATCACATTAATCTATGTTCCAGTTTATGAGGCAAGATTAATTGGTCCCAAAGGAAAAGTTGGTTTACTTCGATTAGATGCAGTCAGAAAAAAAATTCTTTAAAGTTTAACAATTTTTCTAAATTGTTCGTCGTCATGAAGTTTTTCAAAAATTTTTTCTTTTTTTGCCCATTCTCTTAATGGCTTACTTTTTATCTGAATTGCCCTTTTTAGTAATTCTTTTGCCGATGAATAATTACCCAATGCTGCTTCACTCCGTGATTTTGCATAAATGATATTTGGATTGTCTTTGTGTTTTGATAAAATTTTATCAAAAATTTCTAAAGCCTTTTCGTGTTTTTCTAATTCTGCAAGTTCTATTCCCTTATGAAATAAAGCATCAAGGTGAGAGGGGTATCTTTTACAAACACTTTCAAAACAATTCAAAGCTTCTTCATGTTTGTTGATTTTTCCTAAAACAATTCCTTTGTAAAACATTGCGTTTGGTTTTTTTGAATCAGTGCTAATTGATTTATTTAGAAATTCCAAAGCCTCTTCGTGATCTTGTAATCTGTCTAGCAAAACCCCTTTGTTAAAATAAGCAGAACTATTTTTTGGGTCTACTTCAATTGCTTTTTCATAACACTCATTTGCCGACTGTGTATCGCCCATTTCAGCCATTGCAATTCCCTTATTGTTAAAAGCTTGAGAGTCCTTTGGATTGATTTCTAAAAGCAAATCAAAACATGTGACAGCATCTGCATATTTTTTTATTTTATTTAATGCAAGTCCTTTATTGAAAAGAGCCGAGGTATTTTTTGGGTCTTGTTTAATTATTTTATTAAATAAGGAAATTGCTCCCTTTGGTTGATTTTGTTCCATAAGAGACATTGCATGATACATCAAATCTTCTGGATCTTCTTTTGAACCAAAAAGTCCCATGAATTTTCAATATTAGTATCAGTAATGAAAGTTTAGATTGGACTGATTCTTCTTGAATCGCTAATCAATCTAACGGAACTTTAAAAACATATGAGATTTTAGACCAAATTTAGTTGTCTCAAAAAATTCTGGTTTTGATGGTTCTCTTAATAATTCCAATTTTCAGTTTTTCAAATGTTTTTGCCCAATCAGAATTTGATACTGTAGAAATGGGTCTACAAATGCCCACAATAACAATGACTCCTTCATCGGGACCTCCAGGGACTGAAGTGGAAATAAAGGTTACAAACATGCCTCCAGTTCCTGAAAATATTGATCCAAGAATAGAATTTTTTGTTTACTTACCTTTTGTTTCAGCTATTGGAAGTAATGTGCCACATAACTGCGATGGTTCTAATTGTTTTGCGTTATATTCCTTTGAAGAGATAGGTCAAGACAAACTTGCGCCTAAAACAATTTCCTTTGCCCTTTTTAGTACTACAAATGAAAAGCCAGAACTTGTAGCTGAGTACATGGAAACAGTTTGTGATCTTAAAATTAATGGACAAACAATTGAACGATATTCAGAAACTTGTGATGATATTGATCAACCTGTTGGAGATTATGAAGTAAAATTTGGTTGGGGAATTCAAGGCCCTGATCTTTTTGATGTTAGAGAAGTTTTGACTTTTACAGTAACTGAAAAGGAATTTGTTCTACAAGAACGTGAACAAGATAAAGATGAAATTATAATTGAGCAATTTCTAAACGGTACAATTTCAGAAAAAGAATTTCAAGAAAAACTTACCGAGTTGGGTTATGATGATGAAGATATTCGTCAAATAACTGGCCAAATTGGAATGCTACCTCATCAAGAAGGTCCACAAACACCACCAAGAGAACCAATTCAAGTAGATGGAACTGATTTAAAAATAAAATATTTGATGTCTGAAGGAAAAATAACTCAAGCCTATCCAGATGAAGATGCAAATTCTTTGATGATCCATTTAGATTCTATTACAAATGGTACTTTGAAAATTAATCTTCCTAGAGAGGTCATTGATGCAAAGTTGGGAGAGGAAGATGACAAATTTTTTGTAATAGTTGATGGCGAAGAAGTTGATTTTGAGGAAACAAAATCGGGTAATGATAGAATTTTGACGATTAATTATCCTGCAGGTTCTGAAGAACTTGAAATTATTGGTACACATGTAATTCCAGAGTTTGGAACAATTATAATTGCAATCTTGGTACTATCTATTGTCTCTGTAATTGTTTTATCTAAAAGTAAATTTGGAATGTACATAAAGGCATAGTAACATTATTTTTTAAATTCGAAACTAACGAATGGTAATTTCATTTTTTTACGCACGATTTTTAGAAAAATGCTGTTAAATGACTTCTATTTTTTTATTTTTTAGAATTTATAAAAAACTCTGATGCCTCAACCAAATTATTTATGTCCCTTTTGGAATGAGCAGCAGAAATTGCTCCTAATTTTCCAGGTAAAAAGAAAATTCCATTTTGGGCAATCATTGTAAAGTGATACTTTTGGAGCATTAATGAATCACATTTTGCTGCTTGCGTTGAATTTGTAATTTCTGTAATTCCATTTTTTACAAAGTGAGTCATAAATAAGGACCCTTTTCCTGTAAGTATCACTTTATCACCAAAAGTTTTTCCAAGTTCCTTTCTTGCAAAATCTCCCAACTCGTTAATCTTTGAATAAATTGAATTATTTCTTTTCAACTCTAAAAGAGTTACATAACCTGCAATCATAGAAGCAGGATTTGCAGAAAATGTTCCTCCCCCAACATAAGATCTTTCTGATTTTTTCTTTCCTTTTGTATCTGCATATTGCATAATTTCTTTTTTCCCACACATTACACCAATTGCCATCCCTCCCCCAACAATTTTTCCAAGCGTTACAATATCTGGGTCTAGTTTCATTGTTGGATACAAACATCCAAATCTAAATCTAAAACCTGTTACAATTTCATCTAAGATAAACAAGGAATTATTTTTATGAACAAACTCTTGAATTCCCTTTAGATATTCTTTGGTAGCTGGGATACATCCACCTCCACCTAATACTGGTTCAATAATTACACCTGCTAAATCTTTTGAAAATTTTTTAAGAATCTTAAGTGAACCTTCCAAATCATTGTAAGGAATTGAAATAATTTTTTCTTCATTTAATACACCACTACTTTCTGATTCTGAAAATGGCCAGTTTACACTTTTTAGTAAATCCGATGTGTATCCGTGCCATCCTCCATCTACCTTTGCAATTATTTTTTTCCCCGTTACCGAGCGAGCTAGTCTTACGGCATACATCGTAGCTTCTGTTCCAGATGTAACGTAACGAATTTTTTCAGCAACTGGAACGGATTTTGAAATTATATCCGATAATTTTATTGTCTGATCATTTACTGTTCCATACATCCAACCATTTTCAATTTGTTTCTTCAAAGAGTCTTTGACCTTTTTTGGAGCATGTCCTAAAATTAAACTCCAATGACCATTCCAATAATCGACAAATTTATTGCCATCAACATCTACTAGATTTTTTCCTTTAGATTTTTTAACCACAAATGGATAGGGTTCATAAAATCGTATGTTATGACTAACACCATTCACATGCAATTTTTTAGACCTAGCAAATAATTTTGCTGAATTCCTAGTCTTTTTTTGGTAATCGGAAATTGGGTTCATCATACATCATTTTTCCTTAAATTGTGATTTAATTGAAGATCGGTATTTTTAGGCATGGTTTATATGTATTTGAACAGTCTCACCTTCTGCATACGTAACGCAATAGGCGGCGCTTGTGATGAAAGTATGGTATAATACCATTTTGTGATTCATGGGCCTCCAGTTACGCATACAAAATGAGGGTTTGATCAACCGATCAAATCTGAGATATGAAGATTATGTGCATCCGTCAATTCCAATAAAGTACAAAGTACTTCAATAATCAAAAAATCAGAATCCGGTTGATCCTGCCGGACCTGACTGCTATCGGATTGATACTAAGCCATGCGAGTCATTGTAGTAATACAAGGCAGACGGCTCAGTAACGCG
>JANQNN010000009.1 GCA_028279545.1 Nitrosopumilaceae archaeon | reverse complement strand
CAGATCTCTGTCAACAAATGAGTTCCAAGTTGTGGTATAGTAAGTATGATACGAATGAATACCATCAAATGGATCAGAAGGATCTATGTCTCTTGTAATTGAAATGAAATTGGCCCCGTCCCCGCCAGTGAATTTAACACCAATTCTATCATTAGGTTGGATTTGATAACTTTGTCCAGATGATATTGAGAATGTATACTCTGTGTAGCTAGTTGCAAGTGTTGATACGTCAACAGTGGAAAATAGTTTTTTTACAGATAAGTCACCACCAAAGACACCAACTTGTGCGTTGCCAGTTGGACTTCCATTTTTCTTTAGTTTGATTGTAATGGTATCTATGTTATCACCGATTAATTGTGATGTGGGTGTAACATATTCTGCATGAATTGGTCTAGCCGAATGAATGCTTTGTCCAGTACTTGTTGTAGTATCGCTCATATGAGTAGTACGTCCACCAGGTTCTTGAACAATGGTATAAATTCCTGTTCTTATTCTATCTTGGTTTCCAGCTGTATCAACTGCAAAAAACTTTACAATAGTGGTGGAAGAAATTGGGATTGGGCTAGAGTAAATAGAACTTGAAGTAGTTGGTATTGAGCCATCAAGAGTATAGTAAATTGCTGCAGGTTCATTTGCAGAAAGTGTTACAAGTATTGGAGAGGAATAAGTACCACCTGGTGGTGATTTTATAGTGATTGGGGCTGTAGTATCAGTTGGATTTGTGCCTGTTTCACCATGAATCTCTCTAACGCTTAAATTTTTAAAATCAAAATCTCGGGAGTCATCAACCCTAAAGGTTGCAATTGGGCCACCCCAAGTCATTGGCATGTTATCTGCAATTGCAGGCCCACAATGATTTGCTCCTGAACCCCATCCGTCATCTGAATGAGAATTTACCATTTCCCAATTATTGTTGTTATTCTCATCAATCCAAATTTCTTGTTGAACCTGCGTTGCAAAGTTGTTTCCAGGTTTATCATAAACGACATATTTGAATCCAATCCATTTATCCAATAATGGAGGCGAAGTATATTTCATGCTAGTAAACGCATATTTTACGTGATAGGTTTCCTTTGCAAATCGATTACCCCCATCAAAATCCAAAACTCCTTTGTACGATGAGCCCTCACACCCACCATTAG
Organism: Nitrosopumilaceae archaeon; assembly: GCA_028279545.1. Taxonomy (GTDB): domain Archaea; phylum Thermoproteota; class Nitrososphaeria; order Nitrososphaerales; family Nitrosopumilaceae; genus Nitrosomaritimum. The sequence goes on along the minus strand of JANQNN010000009.1, from coordinate 8,569 downwards.
AATCATTGTGTTTTCCACCCCTACCGTACCAGGTAAAATCATCATCACTCCCATCATTTAGTTTAATATATCCAGTCATCTCAAAATTTCTCCAATCAGATGGTAGTTGCATGTACCCTTTTGCATCTAATTGTGTTCTTGAATAAGTTGGAATTGAAGTATTTTTAAAAGTCGATTCTGTTGTGGAAAATACCTCCATTCTTACTTTGGTGTTTTTAACTTTCCATGAACCATCAGGGTTTTTTGTAATTGACGTTTTTGGATTAAATCGTGGATCTGATGTTGGATTATCCATATCCATATACCATGTATTGCCATTTGGCGCAGTTGGGTAAATTTTCGTAATTCCAAATTTATCACTTGTTGGAGTATCAACTTGAGCTTCAGCTGTTTGAAGTTGAATTGATCCAATCAGAAACGCAAACATGATTGTAAACGTCAAAATTCCAAAAATTGTTGGTACTTTTTTTGTTAAACTTTCCAAGGAATGCCCCCCATTGAAAAAAATAATTAAATTTTTGATTTAAAGAACGCGTATAATTTATCAGTAAGATCGAATTTTTTTTTAAAATGTAAAATTTATTTTTTAATATTACAAATTTTATTTTCAAAATTATTTTTTTTCTTATAATGAAATAAAAAAACTCATGTTATCAAAAAAATTGTATCAAAAAAAAAATTACAATAAATATTTTTTATTCCAATCAATATTTTTTTTTAAAATGAAAAATCAATAATTTATAGAATTTAAAATTAGAACTTTATCAAAAAATATTTTCAAATGATATTTATTCGACTTGTTTGGTCAATCTGATTAAAATTTACAAAGTGGATTGATTTTTTAATAAAATAATAATTTGTGAAAGTTATTTGCCTTATCTGAATTAAGAAAAGAAATTTAGCAGAAAAAAGGTCAATTCCAAAATTTTCTCAAGAGAAGTATTTTATTTTTTTAAAACCTAAGGAAAAAAATGAAATTTTAAGAAATTTTTCAAAAAAACCAAGGTTGAGCCTAAATCAAACTGATTTCAAAAAGAATTTTTCATTTTGAGTCAATTTTAATTTGAGGACATTTAATCAAGAGAATGTTTCTTTTATTATACTAAAGAAATGAAAAACCATTCATTTCCTCTGTTTGGTCTTCAAAACGCATTTTCTAGGCTTGAGGATTTTTTAAAACAAGTTTGTAAAAAACAATTACTCTAAAAATTATTATCGCAAATAAAAATAAAAAATTTTACATGAAAGAAGATGCCCAAAATACCGAAGAAGAAGAAAGACCCGAATGGGCATGGTTAATGAAACGTATGACCAAAGAAACTTAAAGACTCTTGAATTGATCCTTTGTAATTCCAAGAATTACCTTTTCACCTAAACCCCAAATCTCACCTTTTGAAACAAATTTTGAATGAACCAGCCCATCAGAAATCTCAATTGATTCAAACTCTTTTGTATCCGGATGCCTATGAATACTTTTTACTTTCCCTATTTTTCTCCTGTCAATATCAATAACAGGTATTCCTATTCTAATAGGAGGTCTACTTAGAAGCAAAGTTTTTTCTGTAAACCTATCAATGTAATCCTCAGAAAGAAAATAATCTCTTCTGAAACCTTGATGGATTGTAACTCCACATACACAAAGGGTATTTGGATTAATTTGAACATGCTTAACTTTGCCGTATTCTATTCCTTCTCTATCGATTACTTTTTTTCCTGGAAAAGAGTCGGCTGCAATCATCTTTTTTGATTCTTCTTCAAGCTTTACAGACATGGCAAATAGTTGTAAGGTTTGTTTATGATACCAGATATCAGGAATTTCTAGCAATGGAGTTAAATTTCTTGACTAAGTTAGCCTCTGAATATTTTTAATTTCAATTAACAATAATTTGTATAACTTTTTGCTTGAAAAAAATTAAAAGAAACTCCTTTTTCTCTAATTGAATATTTGTTTAGATTTGTTCCTTTTTTTCTAACACTTCTTGGAGTTCGCTTGCATAAAACCAATCATCCTCGTCATTTTCACTCTCCCATAATTCTTGAAGTTTCTTTACTCGTTTTATTTTTTCATCCAATTTAGCCTTTAATTTTAATTCTTCATTCAGGGATTCTTTGAGCCTTTTGTTTTCTTGTTCGAGTGAACCAATCCGTTCATTATCCATTTCTTTTAATCCTGAAGAATCTCCGGGCATCATTTTTTTTGAGTCCTCTTCAAGCTTTACTGACATGTCAGAAAGTTGTAAGGTTTGTTTTTGATACTAGAAATCAGAAATTTCTAGCAATGGAGTTAAATTTCTTGACTAAGATAACCAATTATGTCAATAACAGAAAAACCATTTTTAGCATCATTGACTACAATTGGAAGAATTTCAAAAAAACCTCACTCGGTTACTCTTAGGGGAGTAAAATACAATGGAAAAATATACTTTTCAAGACATATTCCTAATTCAGATTGGTTCAAAAATGCATTAAAAGACCCTAATGTATCAATAAATTATAATAATTTGAGCTATTCTGGAATGGCAAAATTTGTAACAAATCCGGATTTAAATCAAAAAATTTCTCAAATGAAATACCCCGGAGAAAAAAGAGCACAAGAAAAACGTGTATCGATAGAAATTACACTACATGAATAATTGTAGTTAATCCTCTGCGGTCAATTTCAACATCATTTTCAATTTCACTCACAGTTACAGTAAAGGAAATTACATCACGTTGTTTTGCATTTTCTGCATGAAGTTTAAGATGTAAATCCATTAATTCAAATTCCTGATCTGGAAGATTTGTCTCGTCCAAATATGCATCACAATTAGATTCAATTCTGAATCGATCATTTTTAAAATGAAAGCCAAGCTTTGTTTTTCTTCCTTTTCTGCCTGCGGCCTTTACGTTAACATCTATTATTCCTGGTTTAGCAAGTGTATAACTTGACTTTCCATTTATAAAAACACCAATTTGAAATGGTTTTCCGGCAGTGGATTCTGCCATTTTTTGAATACCATCGTTCATTACGATATCGACTGTTTTAATACTTTGAGCTACCTTGGCAATCCATTCGTTAGTTCTTTCAATAGTCGAAGTTATTCCATTTCGTCTGTTCTTATCCTCCTCTTCAGGAAGTTTGTAATAATCTACCCATGCAAAATAATCATTGGAAATATCTTTTATAAAATCAATACATGTAATTTTGTAATCGCTTACGTTAGTAGTTCGTAAAGAGGCATCATCAGTACGTAAGCCATCATAATCCATTGGTAAGGCCAATAATGTTTCTAATTCGAACATCTAAAAAAACCAATCCAGTTAATGATTAATAATAACCCGGAAGAAACTGAGTAAATAGTGATATTTTCAGAGATTATTTTAGATCTTCAGAACCAATTAAAAAAAGAATTGGCACAAATTCGCTTTTTATTGAACAAAAGTCCAGCAATTGGGTATTCCAAAATAGTTGAAATTGGAAAAGAAGTAGGGAAAAAATACAATATCAAGTTAATTGTCAATTTCCCAAAGGAGGGAAGAATTGATGAATTTGAGATGTATGGAAAACGTGATCTCAGCTTAATAATAGATTATGAAAAGAAAAGATTTCCTATTGATAGAAATATTATCAAAGAAAAGGCAAAAGAAATTTTAGAAAATATTCAGATAGAAGATGCCTACATGTATGAAAACAAAGAGGGGGTTAGAGTGTTTACAAAAGATTGGAAGATAGACATCCTTCCTCACTCTGTTCATATTTGGACAGAATTTGATGAAAAGGTAACGAAATTTTGTGATTGGTTGCTTGAAAATGTGTATGAATTAAAAAGAAAAAATCAATAAAATTTTAGATATTTTCTAAATTTTCCAATAAAGCTTGGGCCTCAATATTATCAGGCTCAATACTAACAATTTGTTTACAGCATTTTAGAGCTTCGTCTTTTTGTCCCAGGGCTAAATGGGAATTTGTTTTCATTTTTAAAGTTTCAATATCATCATCTTTCAAAGCCAAAGATTTTTCAAAAAATGTTATGGCTTTTTCTGAGTCTTCTAGAATAAAATAAACACTTCCAACAATAAACCAAAAGTCAGAATCATCTTTAAATTTTAATTCAATACTTTTAGCAAATTCTATTGCCTCACCATATTCACCTTTATTGATTAGTTTTTGTAGATGACGTTTTGGATAAATTATAAAACCCGCCATTTTAATTCAATTTCCTAATTTGTCCTTTTATTTATTCAATTTGAATGTTCATTAATTAAAATAATTTTTTTATGAAGAAATTTTCATAATTCCTTCCTTAATTAGAAATTGAATACCTAAAACAAAATCTGAGTCTCCAATTGCACCATCTGCCCACCATCCGGCATTATTTTTAATCCATTCAGGGATTGTAGTTGTTTCTTTGGGAGGATCAGCTACAATAACTCCTCCAGGCGATGAAATTTCGATATCTAGACTTACGTAATCAGGATTAGAAGATGGAACAACTCCTTCAGGTGAAAGTCCATAAATCCAAATTACATAATGTGCTATTCCTGGTTCTTCTTGTACTAACAAATCAATTTGTGATTGCCCGGAAGGTGAATAGAGGTATAGTTTATTGTCTTCTTGTGCAAGTGATCTTATTGGTGTAAGATCTTCATCAACCACCAAAAAATCATATTGAACTTGGTTTAAAAATTCTGTATCGTCATATTTACTTATGAATTTAATTAGAAATTCCATGGGACATCCCTGAACAGGATGCTCAGGTCCATAGAACACATGTATCTGGTAATCAAAATTTTTGGTGGGTTTTTTTACGGATACTTTATCATAATGGGTTTCACATCCAAGTTCTTCCAATAGAAGGTCAGTAGGAATTATATCCTCAAAAGGATCTTGTTGTACGTTTTCTTGATAATTTAGTAATTCGAATTGGTATTCGGGTGGAGGAATACCTTCAGAAACATGAGTTAAAGTGGCAGCCTTAACTGGAAATGGAAAATCATCCACTACCCATACCTTGCTAGTTGCACCACCTGTCTTCCATGTTATTAGTACTGTTTCATAGGTTCCTGCAGGAACTGTTATTGTTTCAACTGCAGTTGGAAGTACTTGTTCTCCACCAATGTTTCCAATTTTCCCCCAAGATTTTGCTGAGAAAGCCTTAGGTGTTTTTCCTCCCTCTTCATATCCAGTAGCAAATGCAGAAAGCCAAACAACGGATGACTTGAAAGCTCCACGATAAACTCCTAATTCCTCAGTACCACCAGTTGGTTCTGGAGCTAATTTTCCTAACTCCATTTCTCCTTTGAGAATTTTACTTCCATCCCAAACTACAACTTCACCAAGCCATTTTTCCTCACTTCCTACTTGCTTGTCACCTTTAATCCACAAATCCATTTCAAATTCTGTACATTCTTTATAATCAACATGACAAATAGAGTAAGAAAAGAGATCGCCCTGTTTGAGTCCTTCACCTGCAAACCAGGTACCGGGGATGTCAACTCCACCCTGCTGAAATTGTGCAAATGCAGATGGAATTAATAACGAGCCAGCGGCTAAACTCAAAATTAATGGTAAAACTACTATTATTTTCAACTCTAAAAAAAATTCGCAAAACAGATAGTTAAAGGTTATTCAAATAAGCAAATATAGAGGAAATCTCTCTTAAAATTCAGAAATGTGTGAATGCTCTAAGGTACATCTTTTTGAAGTAGAGTTTAAACTAGATGGAATGATAGTTGTTCCTACTTGTAAAAAATGTGGATTTGCTCTAGGAGAAAAACAAGCCGAAAAATTTTCTCAAGAACTTGTAAAATCTTGGGGAATTGATGAAGAAGAATAAATTTAGATTAAAAATAAAAAAAATAAAAATTAAAAAGTACTGTTATCACATTTGTGAAACAGCTTCTTTACAAACGTTTGTAGAACATTTGCAATCTTCTCCGCATATGCAAGTTCCTTGCATATCACAGTCGCAGGAAGAATCGGTTTCCCCGCTACCGGCTTCGCATCCACATGCCATATCTGCCATGTATAACCAAGGGATTTACTTATTTTAAAAGTTTAGCACAAGCCTAAAGAATTACCCTGAAATAGCATCTAAAATGTCCATTGCAGAGGTTTTTACTTTATCTGCCTGTTGTTCAAGCAAATTTATATCAGCCTCAATATCAAAGGCTATTTTTAAAATATGGAAAAGATCAGGTTGTTTTTCAACAGAATTTTTGAAATTTACAAAGTTTTGCTTATTGATATAACCCAAGTAAAAATAACAATCAGTTAACATTGAATTTTTTACAAAAAAATCGTGTTTTTTCTTTATTATTAAAGAATGATTATTTTTTTCCACAATATCTGAAAAACCAATAGTTGATTTCACCATTCTCTCTAAAAGTGACGGTGTTGATCTTTCAATACCAACTGTTTCATTTACGACAGCTATTTTTTCGTTAATAAAATTTTTTTTTAATTTCCTAAGTGAATCCAACATATTTGTTGGGTTTGATTTATGATAATTAATTGCTATTATACCTTCAGCCAAAAAATATGACGCACATTTTTGCCAGCATGGGGCAAAAACATTGGATTCTTTAATTCCATTTTTGGTTTTTTCGCAACAAAAAAGGGATTCAATAAGAGAATTTTTTGCAAAATCTTTGTAGAGTTTCAAACGGTTTTCTGTAATTTTGGCTAGAAACATTCTAAGCTCCCAGGATTCATCTTGTAAAATTTGCATGCCATCATATTGAATTAATTTGGAAGAGTTGGTTTCATTTAGTGAACCATGATGTATTTTAATAAAATTATTTTGAAATTGAATGATTTCTTCGTTTTTAATTGCTTCATCAAAAATGGTAAGATCAAAATCGCAAGAATCAAAAAAAGTAGCCACTCTGCAACCACCCAAACCAATAGGATAATTAGACCAAGATTTTTCTTTTATAAGTTTTTGATAGTCCATGATATTTCTTCAATTTGAATTTTGTATAAAGGATCAAACTCACAAATTTTTACAAATGAATTCAAACTGTAAACATTTCCTTTAAATTATGAGAGAGTCTCGTTTTTTTCAAGCTCCTGTGGTGTAGTCCGGCTAAGCATACTGCCCTCTCAAGGCAGTGATCTCGGGTTCAAATCCCGACGGGAGCATCTTATTTTTTATTAACTTTATTGGGAATTTAATTTTTCAAAGAAATCCAATATTTTTTTACAATATATTTTTCCCAAAATTTTTGTATCCATAGAAATTTCTTGTTTAGATTCATTTCCTTTTTGATTTGTTGAGAGATTTTGGATATTCTTTATTTGAAAAAAAGCATCAATTACATAGTTTGGAATTTCGTTCCATTCTTCTTTTTTTTGAAAAAGAATAAACAATTTTGTATTAAGTTTCATGAATTCAATGGCATCGTCAAAATCAGGTTTAATAGTTTGTAGTTTTCGGTTTATTCTAGTTTTTTCTGCCTCCTCAAATTCTTTTGGAAATTCATCAGATAACATTTCCTGATTAGTAGATTTTCGTCTTAATAATGAGTCAAGTAGGTTTTCACATTTTTTTAAATCTGAAATTATTTTAGAGTCAGAATAAAAACTTGTAGAATTTTCCAATGCCTCAACTGATTTGCTCGAAATGGTTTTAACAATTACTAGATTTTTTGCTTCTCTAGATAATTCTTCATCCTTAATTTCCGATAAATTTTGTTGTATTAAATTTTCTAAATTAAGTAAATTTAGATCATTTCCAATTTTAATAAATTCTTTTAAATATTGTAAAGCAGAGAGTCTTCCTAAACAAAATTGAAAATTCTGTTTATGGGGAAGATTTTCAATTTCCTTATTTATTTCATAATCAAATTGTATGCTATTCAAATCATCCCCATCTTCTTGCATTTTCTTTAAAATTTCTAAAACACTCAATCTTCCAATGAGGATTAAATCTACAACATTCAACATTTTAAATCAATACAGATTAAAAGTAACCCGATATTTGCTTATCTCTAATGTTTGGAATTATTTTATAGCAATTTGAAATCAAATTTATCTTCTAAAAAGAAACATATTTGATCTTAATTAGAACCCTTTTGGTAGTGTACCTTTTGGTTTTGGAGCTTCTTTTGGTGGTTCAGGTTTTTTCTCTGAAACCTTTACTCCTTCAACACTCATCTTTACGCTACTAAATGAACCAAATGTTTTGTCAGGTGGGTGATATGCCAATCTTTGTCTTGTTGCAAAGTATTGGTTTGATGGTGCAGTGTAACCAGGAACCTTCGGTTTTTGTTCATTCCAGTTTGATGTTGGAACTTTGCCAACAATTGCATATTGTCTTGCATAGTATCTATTTGGCATTGGTGAATAACCTGGAGTATTTGTTCTGTATTTATGAAAGTCAGTTGTAGGATAGTTATAGTATGCATCCTCTAGGGCTTCACTGAATGTAACAGGTACTTGTTTTTGAGTCTCTGCTGGTTTTGGAACCTCCTTTGGTTTTGGAGCTTCTGCTGGTTTTTTCACAGTGCCTTTTGGAAGAGTCTCCTTTTTGGGTTCTGCAGGTTTTGTTTCTGCTGGCTTTGGTTTTGGTTCGGCTGGTTTAGCTTC
>JANQNN010000055.1 GCA_028279545.1 Nitrosopumilaceae archaeon | reverse complement strand
TCCAAGAGTTGATGTGTCTACTACATCTCCTCCAACAACAATTGATGCTGTAATGTCGCCATCAACATCATCTGATGCAGTTGCACCATCATCGGTATAAGTTGAATCAATCTCAACATCTATTGGAGTTGAACCAGTTAGTGTGATAACTGGTGGTGTATTGTCTGGGACAGCAATTACGTTAACTGTTCTTGTTACTTCAACTGCAGGATTTCCAGCAGTATCAGATACGTTGTAAGTTACAGTATAAGTGTCAGCAATGGCTGTGTTTACTGGATCTACAGTGACGATGGATGCAGTAATATCGCCATCAACATCATCTAATGCAGTAGCTCCTGCATCTACATAGGGATCACCAACCAAAATTGAAACTGGAGTTGTTCCAAGCATTGTAATTACTGGAGGAACAGCATCAGTAGAAGGCAAGACGGTAATAGTAATAATTACATCGTCAGGAACGTTTCCGCCTGCATCTGGTGGTGCGCTATAGGTAATGATATGATCACCAACAACAGAAGTATCAACGCTACCAGTAGTTGTTACGGTTTCAGAATAGGCAGGATCATTATCAGTTACAATTGCTCCTGGAATAACAAATGCAGAATTAAATGCAACAGATTGACTACCACTGTCTGGAGTAATTACCGGTTTTTCAGTATCAGATGATGTTCCAATTCCTGGTGAAAATGCAGCTGTTACATGCCCTTGACGATTAACAGGCGTTCCAACTGCTGAAAATTGAATATCTATTCCTGCGGTAGCTTTGGTTTCAGTTGTAACTGCATGCCATGCGCTTGGAACAGTAAAGTTTTGTCTTTCTACTTGATCTGCTCCATGAGATACATAGGGTGCACCGGTTTGACCATGACCTACCACAGATACAATTAAGGAATTAGCAGTCAATGTGGTAATAGACGTAGTCACTACTGGATCAGAAGTAATGTCACTTGATTCTACTGCTTCAGGTGGTTGCTGTGCAACTCCTGAGAAAGCCAAAAGAGAAACTCCTGCATCAGAAGGTGAACCTCCAAAGTTTAATGTGAGTGTATTTAGCCCATCGATTATATCAACCTCCATTATTCTCCACAACTCTACATTCTGAAGAGTAGAGCCAGCACCTACTTGATGAGTTCCAACAAGAATTCCTTGTCCCGTTCCACCATTAACGTCAATGCTATCTAAGGGGTTTAGAGGTCCTTCAACTGTCAAAGCGACAAGAATCATTCTGTCATCACCTGGAGCAACAGAAATTGTTAATGGACAAGGATCAGAAGTACACAAATTACCATTGGATGTATCAAATAAGATATCTCCTACTGGTGGAGCTGGTAATACGTAAATTGTTATTGTTTTTTGGTCTGGTACGTTTCCTGTAGCATCAGCTGGTGCATTGTAAGTTACGGTATAAGATCCAAGAGTGTTGGTGTCAACTGTATCACCACCAACAATTACTGTTTCAGAATAATCAGGATCATCATCAGTTACAGTGGCACCTTGTTCAACATAAGGTCCTGAACCTAACCAAACAGAATGACTAACTCCAGCTGGAGTTATTACTGGTTTTGTGGCATCAGGCAAAATTGTAACAACCCTTGTCACCTGGTCAGGAATGTTACCTGCAGCATCAGCTGAAGCATTGTATTCAATAAGATAGTCTCCCGGAATGAAAGTATCGACTGGAATTACCGCATTTAGGAAAACTGTTCCAACATATGCTGGATCATTATCTGTTACCGTAGCACCTGCATCAGAATAAATTCCACCAAATGGAATAGACTCATCACCAGCATTCAAAGTAATTACTGGTTTTTCAGTATCTACAGGAAGAACCACATTAACAAATCGTGTAACCTCAGGAGCAGTATTTAGTGCTGCATCCATGACATTGTAAGTTACTGTATGTTGGCCTAAAACTGATGTATCGACATTATTTGTAGTTGAAATTGAAGCAGTAATGTCTCCATCAACATTATCAGATGCAGTTGCTCCCGCATCAACATATACAGAGTCTAATTCTACATCTACTGGATTATCTCCAAGTACTGTAATTACTGGTGGAACTTGGTCACCCACATCTACTCTCCTTGTTTCGCTGGTGGTATTTCCTGCAGCGTCTGACACCTCATAAGTTACAATGTAAATTCCAAGAGTTGATGTATCGACTGGATTTGTAGTAATAATGGATGATGTAATATCACCATCAGGGTCATCAAGTGCAGTTGCACCTGCATCAACGTAAGGATCATTTAGGTCCAAAACAACATACGCATCACCAATTAATGTAATGACTGGTGCTAAAGCATCGAAGGTATAGGAAGCCATGCCTTCGGGTCCTGAATTACCAGTAAGGCTTTGGGCAAAGAATTTCACATTGGTATTTGTGCCTACAGGAATTGGTGAATTATACACTTGACTTCCAGTAGTTGGAGTACTATCATCTGTAGTATAGTAGATTATAGATGGAATTGATGGTGTAAGGACCACATTTTGAACTTCACCATAAAGACCATCAGGAGGTGATGAGGCAACCGTTGGAATCGTATCATCAACGACGGTTACTGTTCTAGTTACTTGAGATGCTGCATTACCGGCTGCATCAGAAACATTGTAAGTTACAGTATAAGTTCCAAGTAATGCGGTATTTACTGGGTTGACAGTAACAATTGATCCTGTAATGTCACCATCAACATCATCTGCTGCAGTAGCTCCTGCATCAGTGTAAACAGAGTTTTGTTGAATGGTTACTGGAGAGACATCAAGTAATGTAATTACTGGTGGAACTTCATCGGTACTTCCAGGTACTGTAGTTTCTTCAAGTATCATGTAAAGGTCTCTATCAATAAACTCAGCCCATCCAGTAGTAAAGTAAGTATGATAAGCATTTACCCCATCAAAATCAAATGTAGGATCCATGTCCCTTGAAATTGAAATAATATTTAATGCGTCTCCACCATCAAACTTTATTCCAATTCTATCTCCTGCTTCTAATTGATAGACTGGTCCGGTAAATGTATAATCTGTGTAACTACCTGTAAGTGTCGAAACATCTAGAGTTGCAAACAAGTGTTTTTCAGTCAAGTCTCCATTAAAGACACCAATTTGAGCAGTTCCAGTTGGAAGGCCGCTCTTCTTTAGTTTCAAAGTTACCTTATCGACATTGTCACCAACAAGCTCAGATGCTGCAGTAACAAATTCAGCATGAATAGGTCTACCTGTGAATATACTTTGTCCTGTTCCTGGTGCAGTATCACTCATGTGAATTATCGATGAACCTCCAGAAGTTACTTGGACAGTCCTTGTTACTTGGGTGGCAGTATTACCTGCAGAATCAGAAACATTGTAAGTTACATTGTAAGTTCCAATTGTTGAGGTGTCAACTGGATTAACGGTAACAATAGATGGTGTAAGGTCACCATCAATATTATCAACTGCAGTTGCTCCATCATCAGTATAAGTCGAACCAAGTAAGACAGTTACAGGACTTGAGCCAGTTAATGTGATAACTGGAGGTGCTGCATCAATTGTATAAGTTGCATTTGCAAGATATGAAACATCTAATGACCAAAATGTTAGAACCATATCAGAAGTAACAGGAATTGGGGTGCTGTAAATAGCACTTGAAGTAGTAGGAGTACTACCATCTGTAGTATAGTAAACTGGAGGTGAGCCAGAAGAAAGCACTACTGACTGGGCAGTATTATAAGAGCCTCCTGGAGGTGTTGGAGTTACCTGCCCATCAATAAAGGCAAAAACAGTTACAGTTTGAGTTGCCATATTATAATTACCAGAGTGGTCAGTTGCCATCCAGGTTACAGTTGATTCGCCTAAGGGAAATTCAGAATTTGGGAAATTATTAGTCACAAGAGGAGAAGGGTCAATATCATCACTAACTATTGGTGAGCCAAGGGCAGCAAATGTCAAAGGATCTGTCTGGCCTTCTTCTTGATATACAATCACATCAGGAGGTGCAGTAATTGTTGGTGGTGTGCTGTCATTTCCAGTGACTTCAATAATAAAAGTTGCAGTTCCAGTTACCCCACTATCTGTTGCAGAACATGAAACTGTAGTATCACCCATTGGAAATAACGAACCAGATGGAGGAGTACATGTTGCGGTTACTGGACTACCATTATTTGTTGCAGTAACAGTATAGCTAACGTTTGCACCACTAGGTGTAATTCCTGATTGATAAAAAATTTCAGAAATTGAAAAATCAAATTGACTAAGAGCACTAGCTTGAATTGGAATAAATGCAATTGAAATAAAAGCTAAAACGCACGCAATCCTACCTATTAACGCAACGTGATTGTTTTGCACGAGTTTTCTATAACCTTTTGGAATAAAAACATGTTTACGTATTTCTTGAAAAATATTTGTAATTATTTTTTTGTTACAAAACAATAAAATTTTTTTTTGTAATTTGTTTTTTGTTACAATTTGTTCTCAAAAAATATTTTTTTTTTTAAAATTTTTTTATTTTTCAAAAAATAAGGTGTGTAACATTTGTAAAAAAAAAATGTTACACCAAAAAAGTTTGTTGAGCTGTTACAAGGAAAGGTTATGTATAATTAATTTTATATTCTTAAGAGGAGAACAAAAAGTAATTGACTAATGTAAATTTATCCAGAAGAGAATTCCTAAAAATGTTAGGGTTTGGTTCTGTAGTCGCAGCTGGTGGTATGATGACAAATGTTTTGCCCGAAGCCATTTCAAAAAGAGAAGCAAATGCACAAGTTGATGGAGCTTGGTCAAACGGTCCGGTTCTTCCTTGGCCAACAGTACATGCCGTACTTTTAAAAAATGGAAAAATAATTACTGCGCCAGGTTCTGGTTGGCAAATCGTAAACAAAAATGGTCCCTTTAATGTTTCAATAATTGATCTTCAAACAAACACCAGAGTAGATTCAACAGTAGCTGATGATTTGTTTTGTTGTGGACATACACCAATGACAAATGGAAATGTTTTGTTAACTGGTGGAACAACATCATATGCAGATGGTCCGGATGGAAAATATCATGGTGGAAAATTTGCATATGAATTTGATGTAGAAAGCGAGACTTGGAATAAAATTTCTGATATGGCACATGGCAGATGGTATCCCGCTCAAGGAATTTTACCTGACGGCAAAGTCTACGTAATGACTGGTTTAGATGAATATGGGACAGAAAATGATTTAACTGAAATTTATGATCCTGTAAGCAAAACTTTTTCAATAAAATTTGATTCTACTTCTGATCGCTCATATTGTGTTGGCGCTGGAAGTTCTTTACCAGGAGCTGGATCTCCATGTTATGGAGGAGTTCAAGGTCAAGGAACAAATCATGACTTTTCGTATTATGGAAGATTTATGCTCATGCCAAGTGGAAGATTGTTTTTGGCAGGAATGAGACAAACAATGAGAAGTTGGAATCCAGTTACTGGTGAGTGGAAATTTGAAGGAAATATGAACGCAAATGGAAGATCTTATGGTACTGCAGTTTTACTTCCTCTAAACAATACTACTTCAGAGAATGGAAGAGTCATTGCCTTAGGTGGTCAGGTTAAAGGTGGTTTAACAGTTCAGGACTCTGTTGAACTCATTACATTTGATAACACTGGTGATCCAGATCCAACTCAAAATATACAATCAATGAATCATAACCGAATGTATCAAGATCCCATTATCCTTCCAACAGGTAAGGTGGTAATTTTTGGTGGAACATCTGGAAGTAATGTAAACTCTGTATTAATTCCAGAAATGTTTGATCCTGATACACTTACTTGGACGGATTTACCAGCTGCAAATTATGGTAGGTATTATCACTCAACTACACTATTACTACCTGATGGACGAGTTTGGGTATCCTCTGGAACACCAAACATGAATATTTTTGAAGCTCAATCAGAATTCTTTAGTCCAGGATACATGTTTGCAGGTCCAAGACCTACAATTTCTGGTAACCCAACTTATCAACGAATAGGTGACAATCCATATAGTGGAACAATTACCATACCAACTCCAAATGGAAATGATATTTCTTCTGTAAATATCATAAGACTTGGAAGTGCAACACATCACTTTGATGCAGATATGAGATGTCTATGGCTTGCAAATGGCACTGTTCCAATTGTAAGTCAATCAGCATCAGATGTTGTAGTAGGTGCACCAATCAATGCAAATTTGGCACCACCAGGATATTACATGCTTCATATCTTAGATGGTTCTGGTATTCCATCAGAAGCAAGAATAATTCAGATAGGAGCTGAAATTCCTGAAGAAGTAGATTCAGCACCTCCAGTAATTGGAATATCTTCACCATCTTCAAAAACTCCAATTGTTGGTCCAGCAACGGGTGTACCTGTAACAATTACAGGAACTGCATCTGATCCAGATAGCGGAGTAAGCTCAGTTAACATACAAATTGATGGAGGTGCCGATATTCCAGCAACTTCAACATTAAATGATTATGAGATGTGGACTGCCTCTACCACAATTCTAACACAAGGGCCTCACAAAATCAGAGCAACAGCTACGGACAATGAAGGAAACATTTCATCAATAGAAATTCCAATTACAGTATTTTTCAGCTAAGTAATTTTTTTTGAAATTTTTTAAAGTCTAATACATCAAAATGAATTAAGGAAAAAATAAAACTTAAGAATTTTTCTTTTTAGTGGGAAATTTAAGATTTTAGGAATCTATTTCAATTTCGTTTTCTGTAGCAACTGGACCTTCAGGAATAACTATTGAACTTCCATCCTCAGTAGCTATTGGATTTTGTGGATCTTTGGTGTCAACATAGATGTTTTTGATGTAAAATACTATTTGTTCAGAGTCGGGAGATGGGTTTACTTCCACTGCAAATGGGTGGGTAATTTGACTCAAATCTTGACCACGCAAATCTATCTCAATATATTCCCAGTTATAATCAAGTTCAATTGGCTTGGTAATTTTTGCAAATTTTACGTTCTTAAACAATCCCTGATTTGCAGTGAATGATTCTTCACCTCCTACCAGGAATCTCACATCAGCATCACCTGCAACATGTTTTGCCAATACTGTTACCCTTTTGGCATTGGTAAGGTCAAATCCATCATTATCCAAATATGAAAATCCAGCAACGCGTTCTTCACCTGGAGTGTATTGAATTCTAGTACAAAATTCACAACTCTCCAAATCAACATAAGTATCGGTAATTATGAAAAAGCCATCATCCTTGGCAGCATCACCAACTGTAGCTTTAGAATTCCAATGGTGATTTATTTCAACATAAATGTCTGCATTTGCATCTGGAAACAAGACATTACTTGCACTTGATGTAGTTGTTACATTACTATCAGATGAAAGTGGTAAATTCATCAATAAAGGAACTACTGCAAAGATTCCAATTACTGCAAATATTATTTTTAATTTTTTATTATTCATTTGGATAACAACACTATAACGATCAACATATTTAAAAATTTAAATATTTTTCAAAATGCGAAATTAAGTTTCGAAAATTTTATTTTAAAAAAATTTTTTGTGCGTAATTTTCAAAAGATTTAAAAAAAGTGTAACAAAAAAATGTTACAAATAATTTTAAAAAAATATTACAACTTTTAATTTATTTTAGTCATGCACAATTTTTTTTCACAATAAAAAAATTTGCGATATGTATTTAGCAAAGCCGAGTAAATTTATAATGTTACACAGAGGTAGCTTTAAACTAATATTCTCAACAAATTATAATTAACTTGCAAGTAGCATTTAACAAACAGCCCGTTCCAGTAGGGACAGATAGTGCCAGCTCAACATGGGATAATTTAGACAAAAAACGTTGGGCAGTTCGTGGGCTTCTTTTAGCAGCTATTGGTACAATTATTGGTGTAAAAATTTCTGTTATTCTTTTTTCAGTTGTGGATGCTTTTACAGGATTCTACATGTTAACTACTACATCTGTTCTTTTGTTTTACCTTGTTTCAGGTTGGTTAAAGTACAAAGATCCTTGGGAATATGCAAAGGTAAACTTTGACCCTAATTACAAACCTCTTGTATCAATTTTGGTTGCAGTAAAAAATGAGGAATCAAACATTGTACAATGCGTAACATCTTGCATGAACTCTTCATATGAAAATAAGGAAGTAATAATCGTAGATGATGGAAGTACTGATAAAACTCCCCAAATGCTTGATGACTTGAAAAGAAATCTAAACTTTACAGTAATTCACTTGTCAAAAAATGTCGGAAAGAAACAAGCAATAGAAAAGGCTCATGATATTGCAAAGGGAGACATTATTGTCTCCATGGATAGTGATACACTCATGGATTCAGAAGCTGTTTCAAGAGCGGTGAAAATTTTCTCAGTTAATCCCAAATTAGGAGCAGTAGTCGCACATGGAAGGGTAAAGGGTGCCAAAACAGGAAACCTGTTACAAAAAATTCAAGATGCGTGGTTTGATGGTCAATTTAGAGTTGTAAAGGGTGCAGAAAGTGCATATTCTTCTGTTACATGTTGCTCAGGCTCATTTTCTGCTTTTAGAAGAGAAGCTATTTCAAAATACATTCATGCTTGGGCTCATGATAAATTTTTAGGAGGCGAATTTAGGTTTGCCACAGATCGTCTAATGACGGGGTTCATTCTTGGCTATGAGCCAAAAAACATGGAGCAACCAAAAGCAGATAGTACTCCCCTGAATGCAACAAAGCCCTTTACTGAAAAGGATAATTTTGAATTGAAAAGTACAATAGAGAATAAAGAGCAACCAAAGTGGGATATAGAGTATTCTAAATCAATGAATGTAGAAATTGGTGTTCCTACTACCTTTACTAGTTTCCTTAAACAGCAAATCAGATGGAGAAAAAGCTTCATTAGAAGTGTTTTTGTTTTTGGTGCAATCTATTGGAAAAGATCATTTCCAATGAACCTTGTTTATTATTTGGGAATAATCTTAAGAACAGTAAGACCCTACATTTTGTTCCATTCTTTGTTATTTCTTCCTCTTTCTGGTGATTACATTACTCCTGTATTTTTCCTAACCTCAGTATTTTTTGTAGGAATGGTTCATGGGATTGACTTTAGATTAAGAAATCCAGGAAGTTCTTTTTGGTTGTATAGACCCCTTGTAACTATGATGACAACATTCATCATTACTTGGTTAATTTTTGTGGCTTTGATTCGAATAAAGGATAATACATGGAGATAAAATGGCTTTAAAACAAAAATTACAAGTAATTGTTGTCGCAGTTGGATGCACAGTTGGATTTACTACAGTTATAATTAAAATGACAGGAGTGTGGCCCTGTGACGTAATTGAAAACCTAAATGGTGCTCTTTCCTTATTTTGTTAAACTAATTTTTTAAAAGGAACTTTGAAACTTTAATCAAATTTTTAATTTGGAGGAATTTCTTTTACAGTAATTGAAGCTTTATTATTAGTACATTCTCCATTTTCTAAGGAAAATGTCCATCCATGATTTGGGCACACTATACAGTTATCTACTATTTCTCCTTTTGATAAATCACCCATTGCATGTGGACAATATTTTTGCACTTCAAAGGACTTATCGCAATGATGTAGAATAAAAGTATCAGAAACATCTTTTCTCTTTTCAAATAATTCATATTGTTTATACGAAGCTGGGTCAGCAAAACGAAGAAAAACTACCAAGAACTCATTAAATATGTCAGGATTTCTCTCAGCTCTAAATCTTAAACTCAATAAGAGTTGTTCCCAAGTGAGTTTCTTTTCTAGAACCATATCCAAAATGGCTGATGATATTTTAAAGGTGTAAAAATGATCTTCTCCTTCATACAGTTTTACGGAATCATTTGCTTTTCTAAAGTCTACAAGTATCTTTTCTGGACATTCTCCTGAAATGTCAAGTAATACTGATCCAGCAATTTTTTCTCTAAAGTATTCTGAGGATGCAATTAGTGGGTTAAAGTGTTCCTTAGCTTTTTCAAGTAATGATGTTTTAGGGTCTACCATACTTTCCCTGTTCTTTTTAAGAACTTCCTGTCTTCTAGCCCTGTATTTTTCCAAGTATCCTCGTTTGTTAGTAAAAACTTCATTTCTGAGATTTTTTTCAGATATTTGTTTACAATCTAAGCGAGGATCAAAGCGATCTCCTGGAAGAAGTACCACCGTTTTGTCTGCAAATCCTTCGTCTTTTGCATATTGATAAAATACTGACTGATCGGGGAAAATTGATTGGTCTGAAAAGTTAATTTCGAAAAATTCATCGTCTAAGAAACAGGGTGGACCTGCCATGGGAACAAGATATTTTGCTCCTGATAGGGCAAATTTTTGCTTTACATTTCTAAATTTGGTATAAATTTTATGTTTGGCCATTTTGGCTTTTTCTTCATCTGAGTATGGGTAAACCAATGGATGCCAATTTGCTCCTGAAAATTGTTGAAACAAATAATCAATGGTAAAGTGTTGAGTAATCCATTGCATATCCTTGTCTGTAATTTTCATATCATTTACATCAACAATTGTACCTTCAGGAGTTTCGAAAACCAAAGTACAATCATCCCAAATTGGTACAGATTGAACTACAGGGCAGAAGGTTATTTCATCATTTAATTTTATTTTTTGCAACGATTTGCATACAATTACCTCGTTTGAAACATTCTCTTTTAATGCATCATAAAGATAGGAATCAGTATATTTTGGAATGAGGATTTTTGCTTTAGGGTTTATGGTTTTTAAAAATTCGGGATCATAATGATCCAAATGTTCATGAGAAAGGACAATATAATCAGCATTTCTAATTTCTGTAAGATCTAAGTCTGTATTGTCTGGAAATTGAAACCAAGTAGATAAGAAGGCACCTGTTTTTGATAACCAAGGATCAGTAACTACTGTTATGTTTTTAGTTTTAATGAGAATGCATGCGTGTCCATAAAATTTTATTTCCATTTTTTCTTCAATTTCTCCTTTATTTCATTAAGCTGTTTGCTAGTACAATTTTAATGTTCAATACTATTCTCAAATGAGATTTCTCATTTTAGACAATTAGCTAAAAAAATACTTCAAAAAAAACTACCTTCAATCTTAAATTATTAGAAAAAATATTTACATAATTTTTTTTATCATGGTAATGAAAAAATTTTGCGAAAAAGTATATTTATAAAAAAATTTTCAAACTAGAAATTAGTCATTTTTGGTAAAGTCTTTGGAAATACTATAGGGGATTTAGATAATCTTTTTCTGAATCAAATAATCTAATGCTTCCATTACGTCATTGTGATTTATTTCCCCTTGTTCATACATTAGATAAAGTCTATCAACCCAAGTAGGAGGTGTTTTTGGAGCAACTAAAGTAGGAATTTCGTCAAAAGGAACAATCTTAATTCCTTCTTTGTTTAATGCATCTATTAGTAATTCGAGATTAAACAACTTTTCAGAATCAATTACGTTTTTAAATCCATCATCTTTTTGAGCAAAGTCTTGAGATTGCATGTTAATTACAACAAATCCTAGATCATCAAGTTCTTCTTGAATCAACTGTAATTGTCCATTTACATTTCCCTTTAATTCAGAATCCTCTGAAGAGATTACATTTTTGATTGCATGTGTATATGGAACATGAAGAGGGACTGAATTTTGAAAATTATAAGGTGGTGGATCACTACTTACAGTAGAGCTGAAGTATTTCATACCGTTTGCTTGAACTGCTTTGATGGTATTTTCATTGAATTTACTATAAGGGGCAATGAATATGCTTGATTTCTGGCCAAAAACTTCTAATATTTTTTCATTTGTGTCATTTATGCTATCGAATTGTTCCTGCTCACTTAGAGTAGTAAAATCAACTTTTTCCCAGCCAAGATTTGCTAAAAGCAAATTTTTCTTTTCTAACTTTTCATTAACCAAGTCTACAATTACAGGGTCATCACCGATGCTATCGCCAGTTATACCAACTGTTAAATTCGTATCTTTAGAATCAAAAAGTTCAATTAATGAAAATTGCACATTGTTCAAGTAGTTATCCTGAACATTTGACAACCTAAATGCTACACAGTTACAATTTTGATTTTCTTTTGAAGTTTCTTCTTCAACAAAAGGAACTGAAATAGGTTCAGTTACTTCTGGTTCATCTACTTCTGGCTCGTTTACTTCGGTGTTATTTACAAATGGAATTGAAATTATTTTACCCACAGTTGGGTTTTTTTCTTCAACAAAAGGAACCGAAATAGGTTCAGTTTCTACTGGTTTTTGAATTAACATCTCAAGATCACTTTGTTCTCCGGTAAGAGATACTGAAACTCGTGACACATCTTCAAGACCATGTCTAAGGACTAAGTCATAATCATTTACCATAAAATTTGAAAAATGAGCTTCACCTTTTGGAGTCAAGTATGATTTTTGTACAAGTTGTCCTTCCTTGTCTAACATGTGAACAGTGTATCCTTTCTCATTAGTTAACCTGGCTTTATTCTCATCCAAAACTTTAACTGTAAATAATTTTTCAACTACTGCAGGCCAATCCGTAATTACTTTTAATTCCTGATTTCCCTTGTAAATGGTAATAGGGGATACTCGTTTGGTTATATTTTCTGTAATAATAATATCAGCATAAAAATAATCTGTGTCTTTAGTGGTAATTGGTAAAAACATTCGTGGGGTTTCACCATACAAAAATGTAGATGTTTTTGTAAAGCGATTACCATCAAAAGCGAAAATTTCTACATCAACATCAGAAACTGGAGTTACTCTATCATTGTGCAATACTTGAATTTGGAGTCCTCCAGTTCCAGGAACAGTTAAATCTATACTCTGTTCAGGTTGTTCCATTTTTAGAAGACCAAAGGACGAAAAAATACTGTGATTGTAAATTTCAATTTTGTAAGAACTATCTAGAGGTAAGTTTTCGATTAAAAAGGGATTACTTGGCACTTCATATTCTTGTATAGGAGTTTTATCAAAGCCTTGGTAAACTTTTACCACCATTTCATTTGGAGAGACTCTTAATCCAGTTGTGGAAAACGTTACAAAGACTTCCAGCGAGCCTTCTTCTTCAGCAAATGCTGAATTAATGGGAATTAAAGAAACTAACAAAAATGTTGCAATAAGGGAGCAAAGTATAGCGGTTTTCATATTTTCCTCACAATCAATTTTGTACTAGGTTGGGATGAATAAATATCTAGAAGGTAAAGTTGTTCACAACTTTCATATACTTTTAGATTTTCGATCTCGCTTAATTTCATTTAGTTTCCACTCCTTTTACTAAAGGCAATTTCATAACATGTTCTCTGTACTTCATATCAACTGCCATGGCAGTCTCAAGAAGACTCTTTGGCAAGACTTGATCGCCAAATGAGAGGAACATCTTGGTG
>JANQNN010000024.1 GCA_028279545.1 Nitrosopumilaceae archaeon | reverse complement strand
TCTTTAGCTGGTGTGTCTTTAGCTGGTGTGTCTTTAGCTGGTGTGTCTTTAGCTGGTGTGTCTTTAGCTGGTGTGTCTTTAGCTGGTGTGTCTTCTTTTGTAGGTTCTACGTCAGTCTCAACTTTTTCAACTTTCTCTGAAATAATTTCTGGTTCAACATCCTCATCAAACCTTGAAACCAAAATATAACCATCCTCTGTGGTATTCATCCTTACCCTAATTTTTCTTGGTGGGTTTCGTGCACCCCTCTTCCAAATGTGATGAGCCAAGTCTTCTTCAATTTTTATATTTTCGACTTTCATATGGCGTCGAGCAAATTCTTTAATCATATTTATCACTCTAGGCGAACGATGAGTATCAACCGAAAGCAAAGCTTTACCTAAATTTATCGTATAAACTCGTTCCAAATCTTGAGACAACTATCCAACCTCCACATCCGTAGATCTCCAAGCCCTTCGTTTAGGATTGGTCCTAACTGTTCTTTTGGTTTTGAGAATAACCCATGCTGGAACAGGTGATGTCTGTTTTGTCTTTTTTAAAAGACGAATTTTCCTTGGAGAGGATTTACGAGCAGCCATAGATGTTGAACCAAGAAAAGCTCTTTTTAAATGAATCTCAGAACTTGAAACAATCTACTATTTGTTTTAAGACACGTGCAGATGCTCCCCAGACAATTTTACCTTGAAATTCAAATGTGTACATTTCTTGGATTAAATTATGTGAAGGATCAGGATCTCTTGCCATAGTTTCTAAAAAGGGTTCAAGAGGAATATGAAAAATTTTTTCTACTTCTGCATTAGCTGATAATGCTGGAATCTCATCTACAATGGAAATAAAAGGCAAAATAGTAAATCGGGAATTTAGAGTAATCACGGGATTTAATTGACCGATTATTTGGTCTTTTTTAAGAGTTAGTCCAATCTCTTCCTGAGTTTCCCTTAAAGCGGTATCTAATAGATTTGAATCCATTAATTCTAGTTTACCCCCAGGAAAAGAAATTTCTCCTGCATGGAATTTCATATGCTTTGGTTTTTCAGTCATAATAACGCTGGGAGTTTGGCCATAAATTACAACCAGAACTGAAGCTAGTTTATTTTCTCCATAATTTTCTAGAATTGGATTAATGTTACTTGTTAACTTTGTTCGTAAAATATCCAAGTCCATGATTTTCTTTTCCTACTTCTCCATATTGGTTTTATTGTTCAAAGGTTTTAACCAAGGTTTCGGGATAACTTCTATGACCATTAGATATGAAGCAAATCCTCCTAAAATTAGTCCGGGTATTGATTTAGATGAATCAATTTCAAAATTCATAGATAAAATTAAATTAATTTCAAAAAAATGTGACTCCATTCATATCACTGAAAATGTACTAGGTTACGCAAGGGTTTCTCCAATAAAAGTTGGAAAAATAGTAAGAAAAGAAATACCGAACCTTCCAATAACAATTAGTCTTAGAGTTAGAGACAAATTTGAATCTGAGATTGAAGATTTTGTAAACGAAGCTATTTCTGCTGGAATTTCAGGAATTTTGATACTAAAGGGAGATCCCTCACAAATGGGGAAAAAAGATTCTGGATTGATTCCCAGTCAAGTATTAAAAAAACTCAAAGAAAAAAGGATTGATTCAAAAATTGATTTGTTTCTTTCAATGTCAAACAAACCCAATTTTTCAAAAATTCAAAACAAAATTGATGCAAAGCCAAAAGGGTTCATGACACAGGTGGTTCAGACAGTAGAACAAGTTAGAATTCTTTCGAAAAATCTTAAAGAATTTTCAATAATTCCAATAGTCTTGTTTCCATCTGAAAAAAATCAAGAATCAGCGAAATTTTTAAACTTAGATTTTACAAAGTATGGAAATAATTTTGGAGATTTTTTGAATCAGGTACATCAGATTACTGGTGATGTTTTAATAACATCTCCAAGCGATTTTTCTGGTTTAAACCAATTTCTAGAAAATTATTCGAGTTAAAGGACAAAGTACTCTGCATCTGGATGATGCACTACAATTGCTGCAGTGGATTGTTCAGGGATTATTTGTCCTGATTCAGTCAAGGTCATTCCCGATTTTTCAGGTGATAAAAGTTTCCAAACTAGCTTATGTTGTGCTACATCTGGGCAACTTGGATAACCCCAGCTGTAACGTAAACCTCCTTTTTTTTCAAGTTCAAGTTCTTCCTTTATTTTTTTGTTAACCCAAGCCGCCATTGCTTCAGCAAACTCTACTGCAAGTCCATGTAAATAGTAGGCATCTGTGTATTTGTCTTCTTGATTCCATTGCTCAATTATTTCTGCCACTTTGTTTCCAACCGTAACTGCTTGAAATGCTACAATGTCATCTATTCCAAAATAATCTGCAAGGCATAGATGTTTTTCTTTGGTTGACCTAGGAAATTCAAATTCGATTTGTTCACCCTTAGGATGATCAACTATTAGTGATTTCTCCTTATTATGGCAGGTAAAATATCCGTAAACTGCACCAGGCTCAAAAAGATTCTCTTTTTCGATTCTTTCTTTCCATTCTTGGAATAGCTGTTCATGTTCTTCTTCCTGGTGTTGTCCAGCTTTTCCTCTTAATCCCCAGGAAAGTTTGAAAAGTGATCTCTTATCAATCATGTTCCAGACTTCATTGGTGTTTATTTCAGTTGAATCTAAGTAGATTGGGGTGTTGATTTTTGGAGGAGTTGGAGGATTAACAGGCACCACGTTGCTTTTTGGAATTTCTTCATCGGCAAGTAAAGCAGTTGACGTATCGGACCATTTTTCCAATTTTTCTTTCCATTCTTGTAAGAGTTGAGGTTTGTTAGTGACGAGTCTATCCATGGTTTTTAATCCCTCAAACATGGTATTACAGTAAAAGACTCCAGACAAATAGAGGCCCTCTTCTTTTGCAATTCGATTGATATAATTTGAATTAATTGCAGCACCGCCACATAGAATTGGAAGGTTCATTTCGTTTTTTCTAGCATGGTCAACAAAGAATTGCATTTGTTTTGATGTAGAAACTAGAAGAGCAGACAGACCTACAGCATCTGGCTTTACCTCTTCAATTTTATCTAAAAATGTTTGAAGTGGAACTTGTTTACCTAAATCATAAACGGTATAACCATTATTTTGAAAAATGGTTTTAACCAAGTTTTTCCCAATGTCATGAACATCGCCATATACCGTACCTAACACAAGTTTTCCTTTGGTGGCACCCTCTTTTTGGAGTAAATATTTCTCTAGTTCAGAAACAGCTAATTTCATACATTCAGCAGATTTTAAAACAAAGGGTAAAATCAACTCCCCTGCACCAAATTTGTCACCAACTTCTTTCATTGCAGGAAGTAAATCTTCATTTAGAGTTTTAATGGCCCCATCATGAGTAACTTCTTTTGGGGCGTCAAGTGACAAGTGGCCTTCTTGATCACTTTTTATTGAGATATTTTCTAATTTTTCACCAATTGCGGATACGACATCGTTTGTAATTCCATTTTTTAATCTGTTTATGATTCTAAAATTCACTCGTTTTCCTGCAGACCATGTGGGATCAACATCAACTTTTCTTGAAATAGTCTCTTTTTGGGTTCCTACTTTTTCAAAATAGGAAATTAAATCAGATAAAGCATTGGTATTAGTGTTAAATATTAAATCCTCAACAAGTTTTCTTTCCTTTTCATCAATTTCAGAATAAGGAATTATTTCTTTGGCGTTAACGATTGCACTGTCTAAACCAAATTTTACTGCATGGTACAAAAATATTGAATTTAAAATTTTTCGAGAATATGGTGCCAATCCAAAGCTGATATTGCTCAATCCTAAGGTTGTAAAGGAATTTGGAAATTTTTCTTTAACAAGTTTAATGCCCTCCAACGTATTTTTTCCTGCATCTAGAAATTCGTTCTCACCTGTTGCCAAGGTAAAAGTTAATACATCAAAAATAAACTGTTCCTCCTTTAATCCATATTTTTTACCTGTCTCAAAAAGTAGCTCTGCTGTTTCAACTTTTTCTTTTGGAGTTTTTGCCATCCCATTTGGGCCAATACAAAGAGCGATTGCTGGTAATCCATATTTTGCCATAATTGGTGCTAGTTTTTCAAACCTACTTCCATCCCCTTCAAGGTTTATAGAATTAATTATTGGTCTTCCAGGAATTTGAGCCACTGCTGATTGTATGACCTCAGGATCAGTAGAATCAATTACAAGAGGCGCATCAATTTCCAAACTTAATCGTTTTACTAAGTTTATCATAAACTGTTTTTCATCAGAGCGTTCAGTTGTAGCAACACAAACATCTAAACAATGTGCTCCATCTTCTACTTGATTTCTAGCCAAATCAACAAGACCATCATAGTCTTCTTCCATTACGAGTTTCTTTGCTTTTCTTGATCCCTGCGTATTAAGTCTCTCACCTATAATCAAAGGTGGTGGTACTTGTTTTAGGTCAACTGCTTTTAATGCCGAGCTAACTCTTGGAACTATCATCAAAGTAAATTAAATATCGTTTTGGTAAATACTTAACCCTAGACAGATTGAGCTCTTTCGTCAATTACTTTTCTTAGTTCAGAAATGTGTTTAGGACTTGTTCCACAACAACCACCAATGATTCTCACTTTTTTGAATCGTGTAAGAAAATCTCCCAAAGTTTCACCCATTTTTTCAGGAGTCATTTTGTAAACGGCCTGTCCACCTTGGTTTTCAGGCATTCCTGCATTTGGGACTACCAGTAGTTTATGTTGATCCTGTTCATCTAGCCATCGTACACTTGGTATCATTTCAATTGGGCCTGTTGAACAATTCAAGCCAAACACATCAATTCCCATATCTGACACCGTAGTGTATGCAGCTTGAATGTTTGTCCCCAATAACATTTTGCCGTACTGATCAAGAGTAGTATTTGCAATTATGGGTATTTTTTTCCCAGTTTTTTTCATTGCATTATGACAACCTTCTATCGCAAGTTTAACCTCCAAAATATCTTGGCTTGTTTCTATGAGCAATGCATCTACACCTCCAAGAATCAATCCCTCTGATTGCAATTCAAATGCCCCTCTAATTTCCTCAAGGGGTTTTTGACCCAAATCAGGATCATTTGAGCTTGGAAGAAAACCAGTAGGCCCCATAGACCCAATTACAAATCTTGGTTTATCGTGGTACTCTGCACAAACTTCAGATGCCAATTGTGCAATTTTTTTATTAAATTCTACTGTTTGAGCACCAAACCCATATTCATCAAGTTTAATTTTATTGGAGCCAAACGAATTTGTTTCAATACAATCCGATCCTGCATCTAGATAGGATCTATGAATTTGCTTAATCCAGTCAGGATGGGAAATTACCAAGCCATCATTAAATCCATCTTGGTTATTTGGGAAATCTTCTGGTTTGGGACTAAATTTTTGAATTTCAGTACCCATTGCTCCATCGAACAATAAAACTCGATTTTTTAATGCATCAAGAAACAATTCTTTTTCTGTCAAACAAATTTCAAAATAATTTGTTTAGTTTAACTCTTTTTAGGAGAAAAAGGCACCATATATTGAAATTAGGTAAAATGGTACTCAAAGTAAATTTATGCAAAAACTTCAACTTAACAATCTAGTTCGTAGTGCAACTTTTTTCCAACATGCAGGAATATCAATTGTTTTTGTATTTATGCCAATCATTGCCAAAGAAGTTACCCAGTCGGTTTTTGAAATCGGTTTAATTGTAGCCTCGTTTAGCTTTGCACAAATAATATCAGAAATTTATTTTGGCAGATATTCAGACAAAAAAGGAATTCGACTTTTATTCATAAAAATTGGTTTTGTTGGTTGTGCCATTACTTTTGGATTGCATTATTTTGCAGATGATATTTCTTTGCTATTTTTGGCAAGAATTGGAGCGGGAATTGCTAGTGGAATAATGATTCCCGCCATGATTGCTTATACCTACGAATCAAATTCCGTTAAAAGAAAAGTTGCTTCAGTAATATCATTTCATGCTTTAGGATGGATGGCAGGGATTATTGCAGCAGGAATTGTAAATGATATAAAATTAATTTTTATTGTAAGTGCTGCATTTTTTGTAATTGGTTTTTTTATTTCTACCAAACTTCCAAATAAAACTTCAAAAAAAGAACTGGAACCTGGTACTACAAAAAAAGTCATTCAAAAAAACAAATTTCTATTTCTGTCCTTATTACTTAGGCATATTGGTGCAGCCTCCGTATGGACCATACTACCAATAATGTTAATGGATGAGTTAGGAGCAGAGTTGTATGAAATTTCAATAGTGTATATCTCAAACACTTTAGCAGCGTTTGTGTTAATGAATTTGATGGCCAATAAGATTAACCTATCCAACATTACCAAATTCAAAGTTGGAATTGGAATGACTACTTTTGTTTTTGTTGGGTTATCTTTAATTTCTGATTGGTGGATGGCAATGCCATTTATGGCGCTAGTAGGAGGAACCTGGGCATTTTTATTTATTGGTGGGAATTTTCATCTTATGGAAAACAATCCACGCTCTACCTCGACTGGAATTTTTAGTTCGACTCTATCTATTGCAACTGTAGTTGGCCCAATAATTGCAGGCTCCCTCGCGTTTATTTTTGGATATGTTTCAGTCATGTATTTTGCAATAATAATTGTAGTATGTGCTTTTGCAGTTTCATTAAAAATTAAAAAGGAAACTCAACCTAACGTAGTCCCCACCTAGACATAACCTTGTCTTCAATTTTTTTGAAGATAAAACCATCAACTGCCATTCCTATCAGCATTATTATTAGCATGATGGCAATAACTTGGGAAACTTCATTTAGCTGACGTCCAACATTTAGCAAAAATCCTAAACCTAAAAATGAAAATAATAATTCTGCTCCAATCACTCCCCTCCAAGCAAAAGCCCATCCCTGTTTAAATCCAGAAATCATGTATGGAAAAGCTGCGGGGATAAGAACATTAGAAATAAGCTGAGTCCCTTTTGCTCCCATGTTTCTTGCAGCCTCGATATAGTGAGGATCAATGTTTTTGATTCCAGTGTAAGTGTTTATTGTAACTGCAAACACTGCACCAATTGCGGTAACAAAAATAATTCCAGCATCTGTAAGTCCAAACCAAAGAATAGCAAGAGGAACCCATGCAATAGATGGAATTGATTGTAAACCTAAAACCAAAGAACCAATAGTTTGGTTAACTGTTTCAATTCTTGCCATAATAATTCCCAGAAATATTCCACCAGCAATTGCCATTGCAAGTCCTACTATCAACCTCATAATTGTGGTTCCTATTCCATAAAACAAGCTTCCATCAGACGCCATGTAAACTAGGTCCTCACCCACTTCGTAGGGAGAAGGAAAGATATTGTCTGGCCAAATATTTGACAATGAAATTATTTGCCAAGCTATTACAAGTACAATATAGAATCCAATTTTTTTACTTAACAAAACTTTGTTCATAAGATCACTAACTCTTTTTTACCTCAGGGCGAAGCTCCGACAAAATCTCTTGTTGAAGTCCCAAAAGATTTTCGTCTTCTGATAATCGTGGTCTTTTAAAATCAATTTTGATTTGTTTTTTAATCCTGGAAGGCCGGTTGCTAAATACTGCAACCTTTGTTCCTAGAACTGCCGCTTCAGCAACATTGTGTGTTACAAATAAGATAGTTTTTTTGGTTTTTTCCCAAATTAACTGCATTTCAACTAGTAACAAATCTCTTGTTTGGGCATCAAGTGCAGCAAAGGGTTCGTCCATCAACAATACATCTGGATCCATTACCAAAGCCCTTGCTATTGCGACTCTTTGTTTCATTCCTGTAGACAGCTGATAGGTAAAGGATTCAGCAAACTTGGTAAGCTGCATCATATCCAAGTACCTTTTTGATATTTGGGCTCGTTCCTCTTTTGGAATTCCTGCCATTTTTAATCCAAATTCTACATTGTCTCGAACTTTCAACCAAGGAAACAAGGCACCTTCTTGAAATACCATTATTCGCTCAGGACCAGTGTTTGTGACTGGTTTTCCATCAAAAATTACTTGCCCTTCATCAGGGGTTTCAAGACCAGCTATAATTCTCAAGAACGTAGACTTTCCACATCCTGAAGGTCCAACTAGACATACAAATTCCCCATCTTCAACTTTGAGGTCTACGCCTCCAAGAGCTTTTAGATTATGGCTTTCATGTTTGAAGTACTTTACAATATCTTTGGTCTCAAGTTTTGCCATCTTTAATTACTCTCCTTAAGGGATTCATTTGAAGTTATGTCAAAGAATAATCCATCTAAACTGATTTTATCTCGCCCAAGGTAACCAAGAGATTCTGCTCTTTTTGCAAATATGTAAATTGATTCATCTGCAGAATCTGTTGTAATCTCTAAATTTGATAATGCTTCATCAATTATTTCATCGGGTAATGAGTTTCCCATGGTATTTTTCATGAATTGGTTAAAGACTACTCTTGTTTGTTGAGGATCGCTGTTTATCCAATTTGCAGTTTCAGAATGGGCTTCTAGCCATTTTGACACGATTTCGGGGTTTGCAATAACATAATCCTGTCTTCCAATTAATAAAACAGATGCAAAATTATTTTCTGACCAAAGTTCTTCTTCGAAGAACAAACGGTTTCCATCAAATTCTTGAACCAAAAGAGTTGCCCATGGTTCAGGAACCCAAGCCGCGTCGATTTCTCCCTTTGCAAATAATGTGTAAATATCTGGATTTGAAATGTTTAATACAATTACGGACCCTCCTGTTTCAAATGGTTTTAGGTTATTTTCCGCTAAGTAATTTCGTAAAGAAACATCTTGAGAATTTCCAATCTGAGGAGCTGCTATTTTTTTTCCAGGAAAATCATTTACTGATTTAATTGTAGATTTGGGATGAACAATAAAACTTGCCCCTCCTTTTGCGGCTCCAGACAAAATTACAATATCATGGTTTTCCGATTTTAAAAAGCCGTTAATGGCAGGTCCAGGGCCTACATACGCTAAATCAATTGATTTTGAAAAAAAGGACTCTATAACTTGTGGCCCACTGTCAAACATTTTCGGTTCAATGCTGGTAGTGTTTCCTAGTTTGTCTTCAAATACTCCGTTCTCAATTCCCACTACAGGTATAGCATGCCCAATGTTTGGGAAAAATGCGACTCTAAGTTTTGTTTCGCTATTTTCATTGGTTGAATTCATTATAATTCCTAAAGTTATCACTAAACCAGATATTACCACGGCTAAAACTCCAATTAATTTCAAATTCATAAAACAGCGTTATATCTGACCGATAAAAAATCATCGAATTTTAGCTTAAGCTAGCTGAAAAAATTCAGCGCAAAATTAGAATATTTTTTGTATCACAAAAGATAAATTCCAAATTACAACCCAAAAGATGTTTTATGGCTCAAAAAGGAATTTTAGCATTTTCGGGTGGATTAGATACATCAGTAGTGGTAAAGTATCTTCAAGAAGAACACAACATGGACGTAGTAACAGTTACGGTTGATGTTGGACAAGGTGATGATCATAAAAAAATTGCTGCAAAAGCAAAGAAACTTGGAGTGAAAAAACATTACAACATTGATGCTAAAAAAGAATTTGTTGAGGAATATATTTTTCCTTCAATAAAGGCCAATGCCCTTTATCAAAAAAAATATTGTTTGGCAACAGCGCTTGCAAGGCCACTGATTGCAAAAAAAGTTTTAGAGATTGCTAAAAAAGAAAAAGTTTCAGCTTTAGCCCATGGATGTTCCGGAAAAGGAAATGATCAAGTTAGGTTTGACATCTCTCTTCGTTCTGGTTCAAACCTTCCCATTATAGCACCCATCAGGGATAAAAATTTGGATAGGGAAACAGAACTTGCTTTTGCAGAAAAACATGGAATTTCAATTGACAAGGTGGCGAAAAAATTTAGTATTGATCAAAACTTGTGGGGTCGTGCAATTGAAGGTGGGGAATTAGAAGATCCTTTCAATGAACCACCAGATGAAGCCTTCATTTGGATTCAAACAAAAAATTTACCTGATAGACCAACGTATTTGGAAATTACTTTTGAAAGAGGCATCCCTATTGCAGTAGACGGAAAAAAATTAGAACCCATTAAACTTATTGAGTACATTAACAAAAAAGCTGGAAAGGCTGGAGTGGGAATAGTGGACCACATTGAAGACAGAGTTGTTGGAATAAAATCTCGTGAGGTCTACGAGACACCAGCTGCGTCTTGTCTAATTGAAGCGCATCAGGACTTGGAAAAAATGGTACACTCAAAACATCAAAACAAATTCAAGTCAATTATTGATGATGAGTGGGCTTACCTAGCTTACTCTGGATTGTGGAACGACCCCCTAAAAACTGACCTTGATAGTTTTATTGAAAATTCCCAGAGGTTTGTTTCTGGAATCGTGAAACTCAAACTTTTCAAAGGGAGCATGAGGGTGGTTGGAAGGAAATCCCACTATTCACTTTACAATCAAGAAGTCGCTACTTATGGAAAAGGGTCTACTTTTGACCAAAAGTTAGCAAAAGGATTCGTAGAATTGTGGGGAATTCAGTCAACAGAAGCTAATAAATTACAAGAGAAAAGGTCAACAAAAACATGAACTGCCCAGAATGTGATGCAGCTTTAAACATCCCCGACGACGCTTCAGTAGGAGAAATTGTCTCTTGTCCTGATTGTGGAGCAGACTTTGAAATCGCAAGTAAAGACGGATCAAATGTTGTGCTAAAACAAGCAGAAACTGTAGGTGAAGACTGGGGAGAGTAATGTCCAAAGTCTGTATTGTATTTGATCGTGTCCGAACAGAAGAAAAAATGCTTCAAAAAGAGGCGATTGATCTTGGATGTGAAACCTCCATGGTGGATGCTAAAATCACCCAGATCAACACTGAAAGCAAAAAAGCTGATTTTAATCTTGGAGACGTTGTTTTAGAACGATGTGTTAGCTACTTTAGAGGCTTGCATTTTACCGCAGGTTTAGAGTTTATGGGAATTCCAACCATAAATGCCTACGATGTTGCCAATATTTGCGGGAACAAAATGATAATGACCTTACGTTTAAGACAACACAATATTCCAACTCCCAAAACATATTTTTCCTTTTCAAGTGAAAGCGCGTTTCAGAATTTAGAAAATGTTGGCTACCCCCTTGTAATAAAACCAATTATTGGTAGTTGGGGAAGAGGCGTAATGCCACTAAAGGACAAGGATACAGCCGAAGCCGTTTTTGAAATAAGAGACATTAACGATGGGCCACATGATAGAATTTACTATCTTCAAGAACTTGTTCAAAGACCCCCACGCGACATTCGGGTTATTACAGTAGGTGATGAAGCAGTTGCCGCAATGTACAGAAAATCAACTGATGGCTTTAAAACCAACATAGCCCTTGGTGCAGATCCAGAAATATGTGAAATTACAAATGAATTGGAAGATCTTGCTGCAAAAACATCAAAGATAATGGGGGGAGGTATTTTAGGGATAGATATGATGGAAGACGAAAAACGAGGATTAGTCGTTCATGAAGTAAATAATACTGTAGAGTTTAAGGGGTTGGCAAAAGTTTCGAAAAAAAATATTCCAAAATCAATGGTTGAATATGCATTAAACACCATTAGGAAATAAATTATACTCCATTACGGGGATTGATATCATGAAGATAGGAGTGGTAGGAGCATCTGGATACGTTGGCGGAGAGACTCTTCGTTTACTTGTAAACCATCCAGACGTTGAGATCTCTATGGTTACCTCCAGACAGCACGTAGGAGAATACCTCCATAGAGTCCAACCAAGTTTGAAGGGATTTACCGATCTGACTTTCTCTGAGCTAGACTATGATAAAATTTCAGATAATTGTGATTTAGTATTTACTGCAGTTCCACATGGAACAGCAACAGAAATTGTAAAGGCCCTCTATGACAGAGGGATTAAGATTATTGATTTAAGTGCAGATTATAGGTTGCATACACCTGAAGATTATGATAAATGGTATGGATGGGAACACCCACATCCTGATTACTTGAAAAACTCAGTTTTTGGCGTCCCTGAACTACATCGTGAAGATATTAAAAACGCGCAGCTTGTTTCGTGTCCTGGCTGCATGGCAGTAACGTCAATGCTGGCACTTGCACCATTAATTAGAAATGATCTAATTGACACAGAGCACATTGTGGTTGATTCAAAGATTGGATCCTCTGGGGCAGGTTCAGGATCAGGAACAGCTCATGCAATGAGAGCTGGTGTAATTCGACCATACAAACCAGCAAAGCACAGACACACTGGTGAAATTGAACAAGAATTAAGTGAAATCGCTGGAAAAAAAATACATGTTTCAATGAGCCCACATGCAGTTGATGTGGTACGTGGTATTTTATGTACCAATCACACCTTTATGAAAAAAGAAATAGGAGAGAAAGATTTGTGGAAACTTTATCGTCAAGTTTATGGTGAAGAAAAATTTGTCCGACTAATTCGCGACAAAAAAGGTTTGTACAAATTTCCGGATCCAAAATTTGTTGTTGGTTCTAACTTTTGTGACATAGGATTTGATTTGGATGAGGATAATCAAAGGCTCATTGCATTATCAGCTTCAGATAACTTGATGAAAGGAGCTGCAGGATCGGCAGTTCAAAACATGAATGTAATGTGTGGGTTTGATGAAATGCAGGGCCTTAGATACACTCCATTAACTCCGGTTTAGAAATGATTACAATTAAAATTGGTGGAAGTGTAGTAGATAATTTACATCCTTCAACTATTTTAGATATTAAAAAAGTTGCAGAGTCAGAAGGAATTGTTTTAGTCCACGGTGGCGGAAAAGAAGTAACCAAAGTTTGTACGCAACTTGGAAAGGAACCAAAGTTTGTAACATCTCCAAGCGGAATTAAAAGTAGATACACCGATAAGGAAACTGCAGAAATTTTTACAATGGTAATGGCAGGTCGAATAAACAAAACGATTGTACAGATGCTTCAAAAAAACGGAATCAATGCCATTGGGCTTTCCGGAGTTGATGCAAAAATAATTCAAGCAGAGCGAAAAAAGAAGCTTCTAATAGTAAATGAAAAGGGACGAAAGCAGGCAATAGATGGCGGATATACCGGTAAGATAAAGGAAATTAATTCGAATTTAATAAAATCACTTCTTGAAAATGGTCTTACCCCAGTAATTTCTCCAATCGCAATAAGCGAGGAGTCAGAATTTCTTAATGTAGATGGGGATAGGGCAGCAGCTTATGTTGCTGGAAAAATTGGAGCAGATAAGGTCTTATTCATCACAAATGTTGAAGGACTTTTGATGGATGGCAAGCTTGTACCAAAACTAACACTTGCAGAAGCAAAAGAAATCAGACCAAAAATTGGGCCCGGAATGGAGAAAAAAATTCTTGCATCAACTGAAGCTCTTGATATGGGAGTCAAAGAAGCATTGATTGCAAATGGTCAAAAAGAAAATCCTATATCCTCCGCAATTTCCCATGATGGGTGTACAGTGA
This sequence comes from Nitrosopumilaceae archaeon, assembly GCA_028279545.1. GTDB lineage: Archaea > Thermoproteota > Nitrososphaeria > Nitrososphaerales > Nitrosopumilaceae > Nitrosomaritimum. Next base: position 15,864 of record JANQNN010000024.1, on the reverse strand, counting down.
TTAAAAATGAGTGAAGATCAATTTATGGGAAATCTCTATCAAAGGTTTCCAGTTACGGTTGAGAGAGGGAAAGGAGCTCACGTTTGGGACATAGATGGAAAGGAGTACATTGATTGTATGGGAGGTTATGGTGTTGCGCTTGTAGGTCATCAAAATGAACGAGTCGTAAAAGCCATCAAAGAACAAGTTGATAAAATCATAACGGTTCACAGCTCGCTTTACAATAAAACACGAGAAGAATTTCTAAAAACCCTAGTTGAACTTGCTCCCAAACATCTAACCCAAGTGCATCTTAACAACAGCGGAGCAGAAGCAATAGAAGCTGCAATAAAGTTTGCAAGAAAATTTACTGGAAAAAAAGGAATGGTCGCAATGAAAGGATCATATCATGGAAAATCGTTTGGAGCATTGTCTATTACCTTTAACCCCAAGTACAAAAAAGCTTTTGAACCTCTTGTTGAAAAGGTTTCGTTTGCATCTTATGGAGATATTGAATCATTACGCAGTGTAGTGGACCAAGATACTGCATTTGTAATTTTAGAACCAATCCAAGGAGAAAGTGGAATAATTGTTCCACCAGATGGATTTCTGCAAGAAGTTCGTCAACTGTGTGACGAGAAAGGAATTCTATTAATTTTTGACGAAATACAAGCAGGACTAGGCCGAACAGGACGTTTATGGGCTTGTGAACATTGGAATACAGCCCCTGACATATTATGCCTTGCAAAGGGAATTGCTGGAGGCGTTCCTATGGGAGCTACACTTGTTAGGCAAGACATTTTGTCTGCCATAAGCAAGGGGGAGCACTCTTCAACTTTTGGAGGGAACCCTTTATCTTGTGCGGCTGGAATTGCTTCCCTTCGTGCTCTAACAGAAGATGGGTTAATAGAAAATTCTGAAAAAATGGGAAAAATTTTTCGAGAAGGATTGGAAAAGCTAAAAGAAAAGCATTCCATCATCAGAGAAATTAGAGGGAAAGGTTTGATGATTGGAGTGGAAATGAAGTTTGAGATTAGGGATATTTTGATGAATTTAATCAAAGAGGGAGTTTTAATGTTGTACTCTGGAAGAAACATTTTAAGAATTCTTCCACCGCTAGTAATTTCTGAAAATGATATAACAAAAGTTTTACAAAGCTTAGACTCAGTACTTACCAAAGAGGAGGAGAAAAGAAATGCTCAAGGATAAAATAGATGGTAAAATAATAGAGTTCCTAAAAGAAAATTCTAGAGAGTCGTTTGTTGACATTGGAAAAAAACTGAAGTTATCCGAATCAGCAGTTAGAAGAAGAGTAAAACATTTGGTAGATAGCGGAACAATCAAGAGATTTACTGTGGAGATGGGAGAAGAAAATGTAACAAGTGCCATAGTTTTGGTGTCAGTTGATTCGGCTACTGACACATCAAAAGTTTCAGGAAAGCTCGCCAAGCTTGATGGCGTAAAAACCGTTTATGAAATTACTGGTCAGTACGACATTACAACTATTATTAGTGCATCAAACATATCTGAAATCAACACCACCATTGATGCACTAAGGAAAATTCAAGGTGTAATTGACACTAACACTGTAATAATATTAAGAAAAATTGTATAAAACGAAAATCGGTTGTTAATTTTGAAATCCTCCCAAAATAGGATCACTTTTGGCAAATTCCAACGATCCTAGTACGAATATACTTATATGCTTAATTTAGGTCAGCGATTTTTGTAATGAAGAATCCAAATTACTATGCAGATTTGTATAACTCATATGACAAGGACCCCAAGAAGATTAGGGTTCTTGACAGTACTCTAAGAGAAGGAGAACAGCATCCCGGAGTTTCATTTACCAATAAACAAAGGATCCAAATTGCATGGATGTTAGATTATTTTGGAGTTGACCAAATAGAAATTTCACCTGTTGTTTCAAATGATCATAAAGAAGCAGTAAAGACTATCATCAAACAAGGATTAAAGGCAGACATTGTTTCTCACGGACGAGCCCTCAAAGAAGACATTGATGTTTCGCTAAGCTGCGATGCAAAGTGGTGTGCTGCTTATCTTGGAATTTCAGACATTCACCTAAAGGATAAACTTCGGATAACTAGAGAGCAAGCAATGGAAAGGGCTGTCGAGACTGTAGAGTATGCAAAGGCTCATGGATTAAAAATAAGATTTACAGTAGAAGATGGAAGCAGAGCGGAACCAGAATTTCTAATAAAAATGTGCAAAGCGATTGAAGAAGCAGGAGTAGACAGAATAAGTTTGCCGGATACAGTCGGAATAATGCGTCCAATTGGAATGTATAATTTTGTTAAAAAAGTTAGAGGGCAAGTAAACACACCACTTGATGCTCATGTTCACAATGATATCGGATTTGCACTTGCAAATGCGTTTGCTGCGTGCGATGCCGGAGTAGATCAAATACATACCACAATAGATGGGATAGGAGAGAGAACCGGAATACCAGCTCTTGCAGAAGTATCAGTTGCTCTAACTTTTCTTTTCAAATCACCAAATGATTTCAGACTAGATATGCTTCAAGATCTTTCTAGATTGATTGAAGGCTATACATCAATCAAACCCTACGATTCAAAACCAGTTGTTGGGTCATCAGCGTACAAACACAAAGCTGGAACACATCTTGCAGCAATTTTAAAAAACCCAGCTGCCTATGAGCCCATTCCACCAAGAACGGTGGGAAATAGAAGGAGGATAGTTTTTGGGGAGCTTGCAGGAAAAACTGGAGCGTCGTACCTAATGTCCATCTTAGGTTTGGATAAGGACAACGAGTCTGCAAAGGCTGTTGCTTTGGGACTAAAAAATCTCAGAATGGGGGATCTTATTGAAATTCCACTTGAAGATAGACTTGAAAAAAAGATAATTAATGACGAAAAGGGAGAAAAATCCGAGGAAAATGACTAAGTGTGACGAATGTGATGCAGATATCTCCATCCCCAGCGATGCTTTAGAGGGAGAAATCGTAACCTGTCCTGAGTGCGGAGCAAGCTTTGAGTTAGCAAAAGGTTCTGATGGTTTTGATCTAAAGCCGGCCCAAACGGTTGGCGAGGATTGGGGACAGTGAACCCTGACGTAACGATTCTTTATGATACCATCCGTTGGGAAGAAAAAGCTCTACTTGAGGCTGCAAAAAAAAAGAACATAAACCTTCAGATGGTTGATTGTAAGAAATTATCATTGGATTTAGATAAAAAATCAGAGGAATTTGGGGTGGTGATTCAACGGTGTGTAAGCTATTATAGAAATTTACATTCAACAGCAGCACTTGAAGGGTTGGGAGTCGATGTGATAAATTGCCTAAACACCGGAATTTTTGCAGGGAATAAATTGTTCACTCACATGCTTCTAAAAAAATACGGAGTACCTACTCCCTATGCTTCTGTGGCCTTTTCAAAGGATTCTGCAATTCAAACATTGGAAGAGCAAGGATACCCAAAAGTGATTAAACCTACCGTTGGAAGCTGGGGCAGATTAATTTCAAAATTAAATGACAAGGATTCAGCAGAAGGAATTATTGAAAGCAGAGAAAAGATGTATCCAATTTACCAGGTCCATTATTTGGAGGAATTTGTAAAAAGACCACCAAGGGACATTAGAGCAATAATGGTAGGGGATAAAATAGTTGCAGCCATCTATAGGACTTCAGGAGATGGTTTTTGGAAAACCAATATGGCGCTGGGTGGTACAGCAACCCCCTGTGAAGTTACCAAGGAAATGGAAGAGATGTGCATAAAAGCAAAAAATGCTGTTCAAGGAGAGATAGTTGGCGTAGATTTAATGGAAAGTGATCAAAGGGGATTGGTTGTTCATGAAGTTAACAATACTACTGAGTACAAAAACACCGTAAGGGTATGCGGTGTTGACATACCTTCATTAATGTTGGATTACGCTTTACAATCGAAAAGAAAGAATTGAACGACACATTTACCGTTACACCAAGGTTTGCAGTAAAGATGCTAGAAAAAGCTCTTCGTTTGTACACTCCATCACTAAACGAAAGATCAATGGCCGAATTTCTTGCGGACAAATGCGATGATTTGGGTTTTGAAGATATTCAGATTGATGAGGTTGGCAATATTTTAGCAAAGAAAGGTTCAGGGTCCCCAAAGATTCTTTTATGCGGGCACATGGATGTTGTTCCAGGAAAAGTAAAGGTAAGAAAAGAAGGAGATTCCCTCTATGGAAGGGGTGCATCAGATGCAAAGGCTCCTCTAATGGCAATGCTGTTTGCAGCAGCATCGGTTCAAAATAACAATGGAACAGTGATTTTTGTTGGTGCAGTAGATGAGGAGGGAAATGCGACAGGGATTAAAAACTTGGTTAAAAAGAAAATGGATATAGATTACGCAGTTTTCGGCGAACCAAGTGGAATAAAACAAGTCACTATTGCATACAAAGGAAGACTAGCAATAAACCTCAAAGTGATAGTTGAAGATAGTGCACACGCCAGTGCTCCATGGTTATCAAAAAATGCCATAGAAGAATCCATGATATTTACAAGCGAGCTGAAAAAAAAATTAGAGGAGGGACAAGAAGAAAAAACCAAAGGAATGCTACTTACTTCAACGCTTACTGAAATTAGTGGTGGAACAAGCCATAACGTTACCCCAAAAGAATGTGATGCGACAATTGATATCAGAATACCTGTTGACATGGACTGTAAAACAGTCGAACAACGAATTTCCAATTTGGTAAATGATGTTGCCAGAAGAAGAGGAGTTGAAGCCTTTTATTCAATTCTTGATGAGACAGAACCCTTCGAAGCTCCACACAACTCAGCAATCGTAAGGGCTTTTACGTTAGGAATAATGGAAGTAGAACACACAAGACCCACCCTAATTCGAAAAACTGGAACAGGAGACATGAATGTTATTGGAAACCAATGGAAAATTCCTGTGGTAACATACGGCCCGGGGGATCCCCATGAAGCTCACACCATTGACGAAAAAGTGTCAATCGATGAGTACCTTAGGGGAATTGAAATTTTGAAAAAAACCTTGCAACATCTAAAACGACTCCATGACAGAAAATTAAAAAAACAGTAAGGTTTTGTGCTTTATTATTTCGGTTTAAAAGAAAAAAATTCAAAATTACTTTTATTTGTGATAAAGAAATCTATAATTTAGTGTCATCAAGCGAAATTGAAGATCTGGAAAAAGCATGTCAGACCGTTTTAGAGCTTCCTGAAATCAGGTTTGTTGGTGTTTTGAACAAGATGGGTAAAAAAATTGCCGGAGGATTCAAAAAAGGAGTAACCTCGTTTTTGCCTGACAAAGAAAACCGAATGATGTACGTCCAATTAACATTGGAGTACTTGATGCGAAAAGATTTTGATGAAGGCTTGGGACCAATTGAGTACATTACATCGAGGAGGGGAAAGGTTACAATGATTAGCATCCCAACTAAAGATTTTCTAGTACTGATTTCCGCTCAGAGAGATGTGAACGTTGAAGATATTATTGTGCATGTAAATTCTGCTTTTACTACTCTTCCAGATATTAAACCATAAGGGGCGGAGGTTTGCTTTGTTAAAAAAATATTTCTTTAATGAAAAATTTTTTTTGCTATTGAAAGATTTAGGAAAACAATAACCCTTCATCTCCGGAAGGTCTTAATGTAATTATTAAACCACAAAATCATGCTTTATTTTGTAGGACTGGGGATATCAGGAACAAAATCCATACCACATGAAGCTCTGGAAATTTTGTCCAAAGCAGATATCGTTTACTTAGAACAATTTACTAGTCCGATTAGCAAATCAGATTTTACAAAAATAAAAAAATTAACCTCAGCGGAATTCAAACCTGTTAAAAGATGGTTCGTTGAAGATGGAAAAGAAATCCTTGAAAAGGCTAAACGAAAAAAGGTTGTCTTTTTATCTTATGGTGATCCATACATAGCTACTACACATATAGAATTGCGTACACGTGCAATTCAAGAAAAGATAAAAACAAAGTCGATACATGCTTCATCTTCAATTACTGCTATGGTAGGTGAGATGGGTCTTCATTTTTACAAAATAGGAAGAATTGCAACAATAATGGATGAGATGAAATCCTTGACAACACCATACTATGTGATTTACAAAAATATTATTGAAGGAAACCACACAGTTTTACTCTTAGAATTTAATCAGGATAAAGATTTTTTCTTAAATCCTAAAGAAGCACTGAATGGTTTGATTAAAACAGAAAAAGGTCAAAAAAGAAATGTAATTACTTCTTCTACTTTTGCAATTATTGCCTCAAGAATTGGATTTAAGGACCAATCAATTATTTCAGGAAAAATATCCAGCTTGTTAAAGAGTGACTTTGGAAGACCGCCCCATACCATAATTGTTCCTGGTCGGCTTCATTTTACCGAATTAGATGCCCTTAAAGTGCTAGGTCAATGCATCGATGAGCCTTTTGATAACTCTGAGAGGACACAAAAAATTTCACATCAAATGATGAAAAAATATGTCCCAATGATCAAATCTGCACTTGAAGAAATCGAGCCACACTACAAAAATCAAAAGGAATTTAAAATTATTTTAGAAAATGCAAATTTGTACATAAAGGATGCTGAAAAATTTTTAGAAGATGGACAGGATGAAGTTGCAATACTAAGCATTGGATATGCTGACGGATTAATTGACGCCTTAAGACTAGCAAAAGGCATGGACCCTAAAATGTAATTATAGATGAATTAAAGAAAGGGTGTAGGTAGGAAAAAAAGTTGAAATCTCTAGAAAAATTAATTTTGTCTTCCATGTACATTGCATCGATTAGCAGTAAAAAGCCTATAGAAATTATCACCAAACAATCTGAGATAAATGAGGAAACAGTTCAAAATAAGATTGATGAATTGGTTGAAAACCATCTTGTCAACGAAGACAGGATTACCCTTACTGAACTTGGAAGAAGTTCATTAAAGGTCGTTTTAGCAGGGGGGGTTTTTGACATTATTCATCCGGGGCATATACACACCCTAAATTCTGCAAAAAAACTTGGCGATGTGCTTGTAGTAGTAATTGCTACAGACAAAACAGCAGAAAAAATGAAAAAAAGAAAACCACTTCACACACAGGACCAAAGGAAAATGTTGGTAGATGCACTTTCTACTGTAAACCTTAGCGTAATTGGTCATGAGGGAGATATTTTTAAAACTGTTGATTTAATTCGGCCCGAGATAATTGCTTTAGGGTATGATCAAGTCCATCAAGAAAAGTTCATTATTGAAGGATGTAAAAAAATTAATCTCGAGGTATCCGTAGCAAGACTCCAATCCCCAATTCCTGAAGTTTCAAGCTCTATTATTGAAAAAAAATACGGAAATAACATTCACGACATCTAACTATTTTCCATTAATCGGGATTGTTATTGCTACTTTATTTCCATCAGATAACTTTGCAGTCTTCCTTAGATTTTTTTTCGAAATGAGTTCTACTGTCGATGTGTCGTGGTGAGTTCTCTCTAATCTTATTAATTCGCAATCAATTGAAGAGTTTAATTTTGCCTTGAAACATTTTACCCATCCATAAGTCCTTTTTCCATCAGAGTAGCCGTTGATATGAGTTCCTTCCATATTCTCAAATTGCCTAATTGCCTCAGTGAATTCTTTTTTTTCGAGTTTTACATTAAAAGTTCCTGGAAAGGGCACATACCCAATTTTGGATTTAAATTGTTTGGTATATCCTTTTAACGACATGTAATACGCTCCCTCGCCCATCCCAGAAACTAAAGTTCCTCTCAATATGACGTGAGATGGAGAAGATTGCAAACTTTTTTGAAGAACTTGGGAAAGTTTTACCATCTCTGAATATCCCTGTGGAGTTATCTTGACCGAAATTTTTCTTCCGCTAATTATCCTCTCAATAAAATTACTGTTCTCTAACTCTAGCAAATGTTTAGAGGCTGCTTGTTGAGATTTTTTTATGTTTTTTCCAAGAGAAGACGTAGTAATTGTAACAAAATTGTACTTTGCGCCTTTTGATAAGAGAAAGGTAAGAGTAAGAATATGCTGAATCTTCAGTTCAGACATCTAAAAAACCTAGACTACGCCTAAATCGCCAAATGTTTTTAGAGTTAGTCCTTCAGCGTTTGATAACTTTGCAACTCTATGGCCAATAACGCATTCAACTCCTGCGTTTCTTGCACCTTCTAGAAGCCTTTGAGTAATTATTCCATCAAGTAGAAGATATTTTATTCCTGTTTGGGTTGATAGTTTACTTACTACTTCACTAATTGGGACTTTGAATATCTCCTTTTGATCTACGTCTAATGCTACTGCTTCAAGTGTCTCATTAAGGTCTGAAAATATTTTAGAAGCTAAATCAGCTAGAGGCTTATCATCTTCATTTTTTAAGACAGGTTGCGCAGGACCTCCACTTTCAATCTCATCTCTTACGGGCTTTAGAATTTCATCTATTCTTTCTGGAGTTAACTCCTCTACTTCTACACCGTTATCGGCTTGTAATTCATAATCGAGGTCGACAACAGATGTAAGCTCTTTTAAGATGAAACCGCCTGCACGGTCACCATCAAGGAAAGCAACTACCTTATCCTTTGTCTTGCAAAGTTCTCTTATCGACTCGTCAATTTTAGCACCTTCTATAGCAATAGAGTTGTCATATCCTGCTCTCAAAAGGTTAATCACGTCTGCTCGCCCTTCAACTAAAATAATCCAAGAGGAATTAGTCAAGCCAGTTCCACATGTTAGGTTTGATGGACCATATGTGGTTAATTTTCCTGAATCGCCTTCGTGAACGTCTTTTAACATGCTTTCGCCTTCACTAACGGTTTTTGTTGCCCAACGTTGCTTGATCTCTTTTGCTCTTCTTACAATATCGTCTTTTTTGGCAGCTCTCACATCGTCAATTGATTCCAATTTGAATTTACAATCAAAAGGTCCAACTTTGTCTATGCTTTCGATTCCAGCAGCTATCAGTGCACAAGTATCAATATCAGTGCTCATTGGGATAACAGCTCCACCTGATGTGGTGTTTGATGTTGCTTTTGATTCAACCTCTATGCGTCCAACTTTAGAAACTCGCTGAAGCTCGTTAAGATTCATCTCTGGCCCTAACAGTCCTTCTGTTTGGCCAAAGATTGCTCCTATTATGTCTGCCCTTTCAACGAGCCCATCAACTTCATAGGAAAGTTTAACGTGATATTTGACAATTCCTGATTGAGGCATAAATTGTTCATCTCCTTAATAATCATGAAATTCTTTTTGCTTCTTGATATATGAGGGTATCGCAAGGATTTGGGCTTAATTGAAAAAAACAAAAAATTGAAAATAAAAAAACTGCTTATTCAGTGCTAAAAGAGTGTCCGCAAGAACAGGATTTTGTTACATTTGGATTGTTTATCTTAAATCCTGAACCCATAAGGCTTTCAATATAATCTACGTTTGCACCTTTTAGATGATCTACGCTGTAGCTGTCAACGATTAGCTTTACACCGTTTTCTTCTAGAACAAGGTCATCTTCTTCTGGTGCCTTTTCAAAGCCCATACCGTACGATAAGCCTGAGCAACCTCCGCCTTGTACATATACTCTTAGATACTCTGGGTTATCAGCCTCTTCTTTCATAAACTCAATAATTTTTTCAGCAGCTTTTGGGGTAACTGTGACCAATTTTTGGGTTTGTTCAGATGCCATATTAAAAAAAGTCGATTCAAATTATAATAAGCTTTTCATACCTGACACACTAGTATTTCAAGAAAAAACATGGTTAAAAAAAATTAGTAAAAATGTTTTTTGTTATGAAGAATCAGGATTGTCAAGAGAAATTTCTGAGGCCGTTACAATTCCCACCACGTTATTATCACGAATAATTGGGAGTTTTCTTATTTTGTTTGATATCATTAATTGCGCAGCAGTACTAAGTTCGGTCTCAGGAGAAATCGAGATAAGTGGAGTGGACATTATCCTTCTAATTGGAGTGTCCATAGGGTAAGAGTGAGCAATTATTTTTATTGCAAGATCTTTGTTTGTGACAATGCCCACTGGAATTTGGTTTTCCAAAACTAAAATGGCTCCAGAGTTCAAATTTTCAATTAATTTTGCTGCCTCGAATGCAGGAACTGAAGAATTAACAGATGGTATTGAATTATCCGAAAATTTCCTCATCCACAGTTGGAGACTAGCTCCTGAAGCGTTCACAAATAAGTTAATTGGATTCAAATATTTCAATGACCAAATAGAATCTCAGCTTTGATAATGATGTTCGTTAAACTCTGATCCTAATCTAACTTTTGCAATAACGGTAGAGTCTGTAGTTTGAAATCTAAGGTCCTTATCAGATGCAAAATTTCTAAAAACTTGTGTTAATAGTTGTTCTGTAAATACAGACCACTTCATACCCAAATCATGTTGTATGATAAATGAATGTAAATCTCCCTCCACTCTATGATCTGAATTAATTCCAGAGGCCCTCATATAATCTTCCAAAGTTTCAATACAGCGTTCTAAATCATACCCCCCTTTGATGAACATTACTGTATCTTTTACCATTGGAAATACTACGGTAATTATTTCATCAATGTCTCGCCCGTCAAGCTCCTTTCCTAAGGTTTGAAGAATTTCTTTTGGTACTGGGATCATTCCAATTTTTTCTGAGTACCTTCCCCACTGAATGTATCTTTCAAGTATCTGTCGCACCAAAACATTTTGAGAAATTTTTTTTTGGTTTGCCTCCCCGTCAAGTTCGTTTACAAGATTCTTTGGAAGTCTATAAGTGATGCTTCTTGTAACTTCTTTTTTATGCTGATGCTCTCTTGTTGTGGCCATTTGTCCTAACACTATGTTCTTCTAGTCAGATATTAATTCATGTGTTAATATTCAACAAAACTTGCAAGGTTTTGTAACCTTGATCAATTAATTTTGTTTGTAATTGAAAATAAGAAGGAATTTGAGAGTAGCTTACTTTTTTGATTTATTGACAAAAGCTGTCATTCTCTCTTCTCTGTCAGGATGGGTAAAGCAGTTTCTCCATGCAAGAAGCTCCACTGCAAGACCTGTATCAAGGTCTGCGTTTCTTCCTTTGTTAACAGCAACCTTTGACATCTGAACCCCCATTGTAGAGTTTTCAGCTATTTTCTGGGCCATCTTCAATGCTTCTTCTTGTAATGATGCAAGAGGAACAACTTGGTTTACCAAGCCAATTTCTTTTGCTTCATCTGCTTTAATCATCTTTCCAGTGTAGACAAGTTCTTTTGCCTTTGCTATTCCCACAATTCTCATTAATCTTTGTGTTCCACCCCATCCAGGAGGAATTCCAATTGTTACTTCTGGTTGACCTAACCTTGCAGTATCTGCTGCAATTCGGATATCACAAGACATTGCAAGTTCACAACCACCACCCAAAGCAAAACCATTTACTGCTGCAATAGTTGGTTGTTTTACAAGTTCAACTGTAGCTGTTACAAGTTGACCCGTTTTTGCATACTCGACTGATTCGTCTGCAGAAATTTTTGACATGTATTCAATATCAGCTCCTGCAGAGAAAGCTTTTTCGCCCTCACCTGTAAGGATTATTACTTTAACTCCCTCATCGTGGTTTAGGTTCTCAAAAGTTTTGATTAGCTCCTTTGCGACTTCAGTGTTCATAGCATTGAGTTTGTCGGGTCTGTTAATTTTAACAGTACATATGCCATCAGAAGTAGATGTGGTAACTAGTGACATTACAATTTTCGAAGGTATGCGAAACTTAAATGTTCTCTATTTTCCCTGAATTTTGCCCAATTGAACTAATGCCCCTGCAGCTTCTACCCAAGTCCTAAGGTCTTGGTATACTGGCACCTCGTGTTTCTCAACTAATTTTATCATTTTTTCAGTGTATGGTCCGCCATTACATCCAACTAGTAATGGTTTCTTTCTCTTCTTTTGGAAATCAGCAAGATAATCAACAATTGTTTCTTCTAGTGGGTCGTCTTGGAATACAAACCATGGCATTGCAATATCAATATTTTTTTCATCCATGAATTGTTGAATAACAAATCTGTAATCAGCTGCAGTTGCGCCACCACCGACATCTGCTGGATTTCCATTATGAATAGGAACAGCAGGTGGAAAATAGGCCTTCATTTTTTTAATACGTTCTGGGGATAACTTTCCTATTGTAAGACCAAATCTTTCTAATTGATCCATACCGCCAATCATTGGGCCAGCCCCGTTACTAGTCATAGCAACCCTACTTCCCTTTGCAGCCGGTTGCCAAGCAAGCGCCTTTAGTATTCCAGCAAGTTGTTGGTAACTATCAACAGAGATTATGCCTGCTTGCTTGAATGCACCCATGATAATAGCATTTGAACCGCCAAGTGATCCAGTATGGGATGCGGCCTGCTTTGCACCCATTGCAGTTCTTCCGCTCTTCCAAATTACAATTGGTTTCTTTGTTTCTTTCATAACACGTTTAGCAGTATTGATGAATTTTCTTCCATCTCCAAAGCCTTCAACGTATAGACCGATTACTTTAGTTTGAGGATCATTTGCCGCATACCATATCATATCAGCTTCATCAACATCCGACCTGTTTCCAAAACTAATCATTTTGGATAGACCAAATGCATCAGCACTTTCTAACATACTAATTCCCATAGTTCCGCTTTGGGAGAAAAATGCTACAGGACCTAATTTTGAACGTACCATTCTTTCTTGTCCTTGGAATGCACAGTCAAGACGGTTTGCTGCATTGAACATTCCAATGCAATTGGGACCAATAATTCTGATTTTATGTTTTTTAGATAACCTTGCAACTTCAGCTTCATAGGCTGCACGTTCTCCACCAAGTTCTTTTCCTCCACCTGAAACAATTACAACGCTGTGAACTCCTTTCTTTGCACAGTCCTCTAAAACAGGAGGAGTCATGGATAAATCAACTGAAACTACAACAAGATCAACTTTTCCGGGAATTGCCGAAACTGATGGATAACATTTTTGGCCAAAAATTTTGTCGGCCTTGGGATTTATTGGATAGACCTTTCCTTTGAAATCATAATTTACCAAGCTATCTAAAATGGAGTTTCCAATCTTTCCCTTACTTGATGAGGCGCCAACAAGGGCAACAGATTTTGGAGTAAAGAATGTCTCCATGTTTTCTTTGTTTGGTTTTGCTTTTGAGATTGAATTTTTCTTTAATTCTTTGTTTAGGATAATTTTTGCATCAACTACAAAATGGGATTTAGGATAAACTACTACTGGGTTAAAGTCGATGCTGTTAATGTAATCTGCATTTTCTACACCTAACTTTCCAATATCGACCAACATTTTAGCAACCATATTGAGATTAATTGGTTCGCTTCCTCTGAAACCTTTGAGAAGTTTTGAACCCTGTAACTCATTTAACATAGACTTTGCATCAGAAGTGGTAATAGGAAGCATTCTAAATGCAACATCTTTCATCACTTCTGTCATGATTCCACCTAAACCTGCCATGATAACTGGTCCAAACTGTGAGTCGTTTTGAATTCCCACAATTAGCTCAACACCCTTTGGGACCATTTTTTCTAAGAGAATTCCTTTTACATTAACTCCTTTTTTCTTAGAGAGGCGACCATACATGTCATTGAATGTCTTTTTTACGTCAGCTACATTATCTACTCCGACTTTTACTCCGCCGACATCAGTTTTGTGTAAGATTTGTGGGGATACAACTTTCATTACAATTGGAAAGCCAATCTTTTTTGCTTGTTTGGCAGCTTCTTCAGCAGATGTAACAAGCGCAAAAGGAGGAACTTTTACTCCATAACTTTTGAGAATTGCTTTTGAGGATTCTTCAGTGATGACTTTATGATCTGTGTTTATAATTTCTTCAAAAATTTTCTTGACTGCAACCATAACCGATCGATGGAATCAAAACTAACTATATTAAACTTTGGTCAAAGATGGAATGAGGATTTGAAATTTTTGTAAAATTTCTCCAAATTGGATTTTACCGTTGAAATATTTTCATCAACGTCAGCTTTGATCTTTTTTGGATTAATGTAAGAAATTTTTTGAAGTTTTTCCTCGGTTTTATCAAGCCAGAGATTTACCATTTTTTCGTTAACCTCCATGTGGAATTGTAGTCCCACTGCGCTCTTGAACTGAAATGCTTGGTTCTGATAATCCTTGGAACTCACCAGCCTAGTTGCGCCTTCTGGCAAATCAAACGTGTCTCCATGCCAGTGAAAAACCGTAAACGGGTTAGTAAACCCAGAAAAAAGATCTGAATTTTCCTCTGAAACTAAATCATTGTAAAACCCAATCTCTTTTTTTACACCGGGGTATACTTTACCTCCAAATGTTTTGGCAATTAACTGAGAACCCAGGCATATTCCAAGTAAGGGAATTTCATCAGCAACGGTTTTTTTGATTAATTTTTGTTCCTCGTGAAGGTAGGGCAGGTCATCGTTTGCACTTTCTGGGGCACCTAAAATAATAACTAGTGAATATTTTTTTTTTGGAAGTTCCTCGTGTTTTGCTCGAATAGAATGAATTTCAAACCCATCGTTTTTTAACAAGTCATAAAGATTTCCAAGTCCTTCTACTCCAGTATTTTGAACAACCAAAACTTCGGACATAGATTTTGTGGAGCAAAAGTGCTTAATATGTTAAAGTAAATAATTTGTTATGGTAATTACAGAGCAAGAAGTGGAAGGATTGAAAAATTTTGTTTTTTGTCTAAATTCAATGAAAGATAGCGTAGTTGTTGTAGAAGGAAAACGCGATTCGCAAGCTTTGAAGAAGATTGGTTTTTCAGGAAAAGTATTAGAGTATCATAAATTTAGAGGAATGAATAACTTTGCAGACTCTGTTGCAAAGTACAAGACCTTAATCATATTGTTTGATGGAGACAAAAAAGGAAGATACTTTACAAAAAAGTCTGTTCAACTTTTGCAAAGAAGAACAAAATTAGATTTAACCTTCAAGAAAAAGTTAACATCAATTACTAAAGGAAAAATAAGATTTATTGAGCAGTTAGTTTGTTACGAACCTTTCCTTGCTTAAGGCCAAATTCCCTTTTGATTGAAGGCCTCTAGAACCCTCTCTACTGCTAAAACCATAGTAGCTTTTCTCATGTCAACTTTGTGTTTCTTAGAAAGTGCATAAGCATCTTTGAATCCCTTTGTAATGTTTTTCTCCATCTTGTTTGCTACTTCGTCAAATGTCCAATAGTATCCCATATTGTTTTGAACCCATTCAAGGTAAGAGATACAAACACCACCTGAGTTTGCCAAAATATCAGGAATCACCAAAATATTCTTTTTGTAAATTATTGGGTCTGCTTCGGGTAATGTAGGACCGTTTGCTGCTTCGGCTATAATTTTACATTTTAGATTTTTAGCTATCTCTGCATTGATTTGATTCTCCAAAGCTCCAGGTACTAAGACTTCACATTTTGTTGTAAGGAGTTCCTCTGTTGAGATTTTTTTGCTTCCTGAAAATCCAACTACGGATCCTGTTTTTTGTTTGTGCTCTAATATTTTACTTACCTTTGCTCCTTTTGGAATTGATATTGCTCCCTTTGAATCACTTACTGCAATTACTTTAGCTCCCATCTTTTCAAGATACTCTCCTGCAAAGGTCGAAGCGTTTCCAAATCCCTGAAGTACGACTTTGGCACCTTTTAGATTAATTTTCAATGTTTTTGCAGCTTCTCTTACCGTGTATGCTGCACCTAATCCAGTTGCAACATTTCTTGCAAGTGAACCACCCATAGAAATTGGCTTTCCTGTAATTACTCCTGGAGAGTATTTGTTTTCATTGAGTTTGCTAAAAGTATCCATGATCTGAGTCATTTCCCGTCCTGTTGTGTAAACATCAGGAGCCGGAATGTCTTTTTGTGGTCCAATAATTTCAGAAATTTTGTATGCAAAACCTCTTGTCAGTCTGTCAAG
>JANQNN010000013.1 GCA_028279545.1 Nitrosopumilaceae archaeon | reverse complement strand
CTATTTAGAGCAGCAAATTTGTTATCTTCAGGTGGAATTATTTTACCAAAATATTTTTTGAAAATTTCAGGATGTTCTTTAAGTGCGGCATCTGTATCTAAAAAGAGGACTCCTTGTTTTGCCAAATCTTCTCTTAAGTTATGGTAAACAACTTCTGATTCATACTGTGCACCAACACCAGCTAAGAATTTTTTTTCTGCTTCTGGAATTCCAAGTTTGTCAAATGTTGCTTTTACATCTGAAGGAACATCTTCCCAATTCTTTTCAGTTTTTTCAGTTGCTTTTGCATAATAAAATATATTTTGAAAATCAATTACACTAAGGTCACCACCCCATGTTGGCATTGGTTTTTTCATGAAAATTTCAAAGGATCTAAGTCTAAAATCTAACATCCATTCTGGTTCATCTTTCATTTTGCTAATTGCTTTTACAGTATCCTTTGATAGGCCTTTTTTACTGAGATGTACATACATGTCAGTTGAATCTTTAAAATCATATTTGGAATAATCCATATCCAAATTTTCAGCAGTCATAATGAAAATAACTCCGTTATATTATAAATACATGAGGAAAAATAGGCACAGCTAAATAGCTTTAGCTAAATTTTAGAGAAAGGCAAAAAATAATTTTGAATAAACAAGAAATTCATCAAGTTATTTCACCTTATTTTTCCAAATAAAAAATTCAATTTAAATCAATTTCATCTGTTGGTTCTTCAACTCTTTGTTACTCTCATATATTCCTCAGAAGTCATAAAGGGTTTTGCTTTATCAACATGGAGATAGCAAGACACCTCTTCACTATTGTACCAGTTTTTATTTTTTCCATCCAGATGGATATAGCAAACCTCACAATTGTATGAAAAATAGGTCAAAGTATCATCGTCAACATCAGGACCATCATCAATTTCAAAAAAATCTCTTTCCGTCTTGCATTTGGGACAATACATCTTCATTTCTAATGATTATTTTTATTCGCTAACAAAATATGAGTTTTTTGAGAGGTTTTGAGTTAGTTGTTAAAAAATAAAATAGAAAGTTCGTATTCGATTTAAATAAATCCATCAGGATTAACTTTTACATGAACAAAAAGAATTCGGAAAGTGAGTTATCAAATTTCTTGATTAAACCAGATTCTAAAGTAAATCTAAAAAAACTACAAACAGACTATACTGGAAAATTACAAAAAGAACAATCAAAAATTGAACTAGATCAATTACATTTGAGAATGTCTAAACTACAATACAAATTACATGCGGAAAAAAAACAAGCTCTGTTAATTGTTCTTCAAGCAATGGACGCAGGTGGAAAAGATGGGACAATAAGAGATGTAATGCATGGCTTTAATCCTCAAGGATGTAAAGTAAGTGCTTTTAGAGCTCCTCATCAGGAGGAATTAGATCATGATTACTTGTGGAGAATTCACAACGAAATACCAAGCAAGGGAGAAATTGGAATTTTCAATAGGTCTCATTATGGTGATGTGTTGATTGTGCGAATACATAACTTGGTTCCAAAAAATCAGTGGTCAAAAAGATATTCTCACATAAATGATTTTGAAAAAATGTTATCTGATGAAGGAGTAAAAATTCTAAAATTCTTTTTGCATATTAGCAAAAATGAGCAAAAAAAACGACTTGAGCAGAGGATAGCAAATCCGACAAAGCATTGGAAAATTGATGAGGCTGATTTTGAGGAAAGAAAATTTTGGGATAGGTACATGAAAGCCTATGAAGAAGTTTTTGAAAAATGTAGTACTCCTTGGGCCCCATGGCATGTTGTTCCTTCAGATAAGAAATGGTATCGCAATCTGATTGTTGCAAAAATTATTACCAAAACTTTGGAAGATATGAAATTAAAATTTCCCAAATCAAAAATTGGAAAAGATAGAATTGAAAACTTGAAACTATAAAATTATACCAAAATTAAAAAAATGAGTTTAAAGTTTGGGCAAAACTCTATTGTATTTTGAAGACAATAATACAACCGAGGTAATTGCAGCTAACATTACTACTATTGCAATAGTTCCAAATTCTGGAACATTATTGAACATCAATATTTCTCCTTTAGGTCCGCTCCAATTTTGTTCGTCTCCTGGAAGGCCAAATCCAAGGACCGTTACCTTGATGTCTACTGGATCATCTGAATTCAAAGGATCAGTTGTGTGAAGACCAATCCCGCCATGTTCATGTGCTTCCAAAACTGAATAAACTTCTTGGCCATTTTGCGTTACTAAAAGATCATAGTTTGAATGAGCTTTTACAGATCCACCATTTGAATCTCTGAATTTAATTTCAATTGACATTCTTTCATTGGAAGAAGGATTACTTGCAGTAATCTCTGCACGAACCTTTCCATCCTCTGTAATTCCCGATACAGTAGTTTCATCTTCAGATGGTGCCCCAACAATTAGTGTACCTGGAGGCGTGGTTCCATTACCTTGAACCATAATAATTCCATCCATCCATGGGTGAACAATACAAAAGTATGGAAATTCACCTGGAGAATTAAATTGATGAGAAAAGGTTGTTCCTGCCATAAACAAGCCACTATCAAATATGTCAGAAGGTCCATCAATGATTGTTCCTGCAGTTACTGTATGTGCGGCAGAATCATCGTTTATCCATGTAACTGAATCGCCGACAGTAATCGCAACCTCATAAGGGATGTAACATTCGTTTGTTATTTCACATCCTTGATCAGATGTCCCTTGTGGAACGCTTACAGTTGCATCTTCTGCAAACGCAGTATCGGTTAGGGTTACTAAAGATATTGAAAAAAGTATTAAAAATGAACTTAGTACTATTTTCTTTTTTGACTGCATTGCTCTCCTTACAAAATAGGGGGATTATAAGATTATTGGAGAATTAATTTAACAATGTTCCTTTTAGGGTGTCAAAGGATCCTTGAACAGTATGAACCTCAGAAACAGTATTTTTCACATTAAAATTTTTCAATTCATCAGCAGTAAAGGGACCAATGGCAACCACAAACAGTTTTTCTAATTTTTTGATTAGGGTTGATTCATCATAGTCTTTTAACATTATCTCAAAAAAGCCTCTAACAGATGAAACACTAGTAAAAACAATTCCATCTATTTGCTCTTGGGAGAATAACTCCCTAAACTCATTCCATTGAGAGGTGTCCCTAAAAGCACATACGTCATACAAATGAATTTCCAACACATCAATTCCAATTTTGTTTAGTAATTCTTTTAAAAATGGAGTCGATGCACCACTTCTTGGAATAATAACTTTTTTTCCAACTGCATGAATTTTTGTAAATTGTTCTCCAATTCCAACAGAAGAATAGGTTGTTGGTTGATAATTTACTTTAATCCCTTCTTTTTCAAGAGCATTAGTTGTTTTTGGTCCAACTGACATTACCATGGTATTTGCCAAAGCTAATTGTAAAATCTCAAATTTTCCAATTTCCCTTGCAGTATCAAACAAAAGTTTTACAGCTTTTGAACTCATAAACACAGAATAGTCAGGATTGTAATTTTTTAGTGACTCTAAAAATTCATCAACAATTTTTTGACCCTTACTTACAAGTTCTATGGTAGGAAGTGGTATTGGTTTTGCGTTATTTTTTTGAGCCAGTCCAATAAATTCACTTGCATCATCTCTTGAACGAGTAATAGCTATTGTTTTTCCATCAAGCATTTTTTTTCCAACCTATTGTTTTAGATAAATCTACTACTTTTCCGATAATAATATTGGTTGGAGGAGTTATTTTTTTCCTTTTAACCTTTGTTGAAATGTTTGAGACTGTTCCAGTTATCATTTTTTGGTTTGAAGTAGTTCCATTTTGAATTACTGCAACTGGAGTTTTAGCATCCATACCTCCAGCAATAAGTTGTTTACAAATAACATCAATTCTTGATAATCCCATCATTATTACAATAGTATCTACTGATTTTGCAAGTCTTTTCCATTTTACAACTTCTTTTTTCTTTTCAGGATCCTCATGTCCAGTTACAAAAACAACAGATGATGAATATTTTCTATGAGTTAATGGAATTCCTGCATATGTTGAGGAGCCTATGCCTGAAGTAATTCCTGGGACAATTTCGTATTTTATTTTGTGTTTTTTTAGAAATTCAGCCTCTTCACCGCCACGTCCAAAAATAATAGGGTCGCCACCCTTTAATCGAACAATATTTTTTTTTAATTTTGCATATTTTACCATTAAATCATTTGTTGAATCTTGGTGTGTTGTATCATCTCCAACAGCTCTTCCAACATAGATTTTTTCTGTTTTTTTTGGAATCATTGAAAGAATTTTCTTGCTTACTAATCTATCATAAAGGACAATATCGGCCTTTTGGATGAGTTCAAGAGCACGAATTGTAATTAATTTGTGATCTCCTGGTCCTGCTCCTACAAGAAAAATTTTTCCTGTCATTTTTTGTTCCACTCTTCTACTTTTTCTCTCCAATTTAATGCAAGGTCTCTTACCCCTTTTTGAAGAAGTTCTTCTGCTGCGGTTTCTCCCAAAGAAGAAGGATCATTTTTTTCTCCAGTTTTGGAAACATGAATCATTTTTTCTCCATCCACAGAAAATGCCCTTACCACAATAGTCATTTGTTGATTGTGTGATTTAGCATGCGCACCTATAGGAAATCTACATCCTGAATCCACATAATCAGAAAGAGCGCGTTCTGCTTCTATTTCTAATCTAGAATCTGCATCTTCAATTTTTTTTAACATTTGAATTGTTTTGGCATCATCTTTTCGGGCAACAATTGCAAGTGCTCCCTGTCCAGGTGAAGGAGAAAAATCTTCTAAAGATAAGGAGCTAAATGGTACATCTATTCCAAGTCTAGAGATTCCTGCCTCTGCTAAAACAATGGCATCGTATTTTTCACCTGAAGTTTTTTTTATCCTAGTTTCAATATTGCCACGAATTGGTATTACCGATACATCTGACCTTTTTCGGGAAATTTGAACTGCTCTTCGAAGTGAACTAGTTCCAATTATCGCACCAGATTTAATGGTATCAAGTGTGGAATCATCTGACGAAATGAAAACATCATTTACTTTTTCCCTTTTAGGAATGCAAGCCAAAATAAGTGATTCATCTAGTTGAGATGGGACATCTTTTAGACTATGAACTGCAAAATTAATTTCTCCTTTGGAAACTGCCTTATCAATTTCCTTTTCAAAAATTCCTTTTTGATCAATGGTAAATAACGGCCTAGAATCCAAGTCCCCTCTTGTTTTTATGGGTTTTATTTCAAAATCAAAATTTTGGTGCAAATTTTTTAGTCTATCAATTACCCATTTGGTTTGGGCAAGCGATAATTGGCTTCCTCTTGCACCTACAATGAATTTCATTTTTTCACCGATCTTAAGGCAATTTGATAGGCGTCAAGAGTTTTGTTAAGATCAGTTTGATCATGCGCATCAGACAAAAAGACCACTTCAAATTGAGAAGGTGCAATAAAAGTTCCATTTTTTAAAAGAACTTGAAACATTTTTTGAAATTTTTTTGCATTGGCTTTTTTTGAGGTTTGATAATCTACTACAGGTTTACTTGTAAAGAATATTTGAAACATTGAAGATGCAGAATTAATTTGATGAGGAATTTTCATATCAGTGGCTATATCATCAAGTGCGCGAGTAAATAGAAGGTTATATTTTTCAAGTTTGGTATAGAGTTTGTCTTTTAATTTATTTATTGTTTTTAAGGAACTAATTGCAGCACTAACAGAAATAGGATTTCCAGCAAACGTACTTGCTTGATATACTTTACCTTCTGGAGATAACAAATTCATTATCTCTTTTCTTCCGCCAACTGCAGCTATTGTAAAACCATTTCCTAAAGCTTTTCCGAGAGTAGTAATATCGGGTTTTATTTTAAAATGTTTTTGAGCACCACCAGCTGATACCCTAAATCCGGTTACGACTTCATCAAAGATTAGAGGAATATTATTTTCTTTGGTTATCTTTCTAATATCTGAAAGAAAATTTTTCTCAGGTAAAATTAGACCCATGTTTGCAAGAATTGGTTCTAAAATTACTCCAGCAATATCATGGTTTTTTTTAATAGTCTTTTCAAAATCCTCAATATTGTTGTATTGAACAACCAAAGTATTTTTGGATACTTCGTTTAGACCACCATCAGATACTGAAATTCCATTTTGAGCAGAACCCGAGCCTGCCTTTACCAATACCGAATCATGAGCTCCATGATAACAGCCCTCAAATTTGATAATTTTTTTCTTTTTTGTAAATCCCCTAGCTAATCTAATAGCAGTCATAGTTGCCTCTCCTCCTGTGTTTACCAAACGGACTTTGTCAATGGAAGGAAAATTACTAATTATTAATTTCGATAATTCATTTTCTAACTGAGTAGGAGTACAAAATAACGTTCCAAGCTCGAGTTGTTTTCTTACTGTTTGAATTATCTCTTTTCTTCGATGGCCAAGCAAAAGAGCACCATAACCATTACAATAATCGATGTATCTATTTCCATCCTCATCCCAAATAGAACTTCCATCAGATTTTTTCGTAAAAAATGGATAGGGCTCAAAATATCTAACTGGACTATTTACGCCTGAAGGAATGATTTTTTTTGAATCTTTGAATAAGGTACTTGAACTAGTCATATTTTCTTAAAGATAAAGGTCATTATTATTCGTAATATGGGTCAGATTTGGTAGGTATTATGTGCCTAAAACGAGACATTTATTCGATCTTAAAATTTTTTCAAAATAAATTTCCAAAAAAGCAAAAAGGGATTTAATCATGATCAACATTTAGTGGATCCCTGCACTTGAGGCATATTGGCAATTTGTTTTCATCTAATTCTAGTTCAACATTGCTTGCATGACAACGATGGCATAATCCTTTCATCTTTTATCATTTTTCTTTCAGGTATCACATCTTAAACATTAATCAAAACACACAAACCTTTTGGCCTCTAGCTTCTAAAAATTCATCAGGTGCAGTAATCAATTCCCCGCCTATTCCGTTGCAATGAACCCAATTATGAGTAGCGCAATATTGGAATTCTTCATTCCACTCATGTTTGTTGGCAATACATAATTCCGAAGGAGTTGGTAAAACATCCGATTTATTAAAATTCGATTCAGAAATCACCCTAGCAGCATCCAAGTCACGAATCCGAAGAGTCATCTTTGATATTTCTCCAAATTCTTGGGTTCCTGAATCTTTTACCTGCAGTCCAAAAGTCAAAGGAATATCATGGATTACTTCGGGAGCTTGAAAAATCAATTTGCCATTAATGGCATGAAATTTTAGATCAAATAAACAACATTCCCCTAAATATTTAGAATAAAGTAAATTCGCTAAATGGTACATGTTGGGTTCTCCGTCAAGCCCAATTTCTCTTGGACCATAAGGAAAAATTGTATTGTAAAAGTTTACTCCAATTCCATAAGTATCGGGTTTGACCCTAGTCCACCGATAATTGATAATTTCATCATCTTCGGGATCTTGGCTGGAATTTCCATTCAAGACAACCACACAATTTTCATAAATCACTCCTTCCCCACATTCTTCAGGCATAACAGAATTCACCATTTCCAAAAGTAAATCCTCATCAATTAAATCAAAACATATTGGACAGTCGGATGAAACATACAAATTTTCCTGAATTGGAAAGTTGCTTATCAGCCAAGTAATGTCTTTAAAATTTAGTCCTTGCAAGAAAACTTCCATTTCTTCCTTATTGAGCTCAGGGTATGAGATAAAATTAGATGGGACCCGTTCTTTATGCAAAAAACCAGTGTTTTGAAGGATTTTTCTTTTTGCCTCCTCGTATTCTAAACAAACCACGGAATTTGATTCGTCATACAATAAAACGGAAGATCTTGGACAGTTTACTTCACGGTTATCACATAATATGTTTGGATAAATTACTTGAGAACAGTAACTGCCCAAACCTTCTCTGTCAGGTGAAAAACGATAGTTTCCTAAATCTACATTCAAAAGAAATGGTTTTTCATAATTTGTTGAAATTACGGCTGTTGCAGGCAGATTTTCTTCAGCATGAATTTCAAAATTATTAAAAATTAAAATCATTACCAAAAAAATAATCAGAACGAGTAATTTAACCAAGCATGGTATTTACAACTAAATGTTTTTTAAGATTTATCAAAAAACAAGTAATGCCGATACTGTCTATCCATTCTATCCAGAATCTCTTTTGCAATATCTTCTTGTTTAGTCATTTCTTGTTTCATATCCTCGTCCATTCTTTCGGAAATTTCGAAATGATACCCAAAAGTGTCCGGAATTTCTGAGATTAGTTTTTTGGAAGAGGTTTAATCAATAATTCGATCCACAAGTAATGAAGCAAATCATAGAACCCACTACATAATATTTGTCATCATGATTTAGATAAAATTTCTTAAACATAAAAAAAGTATTTGATTCAAATTCTGATTCTCTTAAAGTTTTGGAAATTTCCATAGCCTCGGAGGTAGAAATTAGTAATGTTGAGGGGAAGTTTGACACTGCGCGATAGTCATATAGTTCATTACTCTTACTAGATTCCAAAAAATTGTCTGCCTTTTCAAGTCCTTCTAAAATAAATGGGTGCTTTTCAAATAAATTCTCTGTGGCAATATAGTAATTGGAACCTTGTTCAGCAGGTATTCTATATGATTGAAAAATGGCATCTGTCGTAAAAAATCGAACGCTGATAGATATTACAATAATCACAATAACAATCAAGATTATTTTTTTTCTCGACATGTTCATTTTTTAATTTTTATAATATTAAACTCATCTACCTATTATGGTGATGTAATTTTCCCTCCGGATTCTATCAAAACTTTACTTCCACCCTCAATGAACAGTTTGTCGCTTGAAAAATCTACGAATAGAACGATATTATTGGGAATTATTAATGTGGATGAATTTTCAACTAGGACATCAGAGGGTGCCGAATAACTTGATTTTAAAGTACAATCCTTTGTAATTATCCAATCCCCAACACCTGGACGATTTAAACAATCAATTGGGAATTGGTCAGCAAGATACAATACTGCATTATCATTTATTGTTTCCCCACTGTTTTGATTTGAACTAATACTTCCATCAGAAAAAACAAATTGGAAATCCCACAATAATTCACAAAAACCAGATTGTGTGGGATCATTTGTACACATTATTGTATTATAAAATACTGAACATGGGTCACCAGGTTGATCCTCACAAAGTCCCTGTTCTGAATGTGCTGCTCCAAAATTATGTCCAATCTCATGTGCCATTAATCGTTGCTTATCAGCATCGCTTGCAGTATAAGGAGGAATTGAGTCTGGTGCATGTTGAACAAGTGAATATCCTTCGTTTAATGGATCATCAATAGCGGGAAAACTTGGCCAAGCTAATCCTAGCCGGTTAACATCTGTAAGAACTTTTCCTGTGAAAAGATGGACCAAATGTCTTTGATCCTGAATTGTATTCCAACGATTTTTTAAATCATTAATAAGATCATTAGAATTGTCCCCCACCAGATAAAAATTGGTCAAATCGCAACTTTGACCCATTAATTCAAATCCAATATCAAGATCATCAAAAGGTGCCGAGATATCGCTAAGTGTAGCCATTTGTCTCACCGTCCAATGAGTTGTATCTAATTCATCAAATTCCTTATCACAGTCCAGAATTATCTTTGTGTTTAAGGAGGGAACAGCATAAACAGGCTCAAAAAATGAAGGAATTGAATATTTTCCAAAATCAAATGAAGATAAACTTGATTGGGGATCTATTAGGAGGTCACCGTCAGAATACATTGTAATTTCGGTGTCAGTATCTTTGTAAATCATATATTTTTGTAAATAATTATTAGAGTTATCTTTCATTTGTGCAATACGAAATGTCTCATCACCGGTCTTCACAAAACCTGAAACCCAATCTTCATGAATGGTTAATCTAATACTACTTGCATTTTCCAAATCCATTATTGTACCCTTGTATGTTTTAATATCCAAAGGTTCAATTTCCACAGAAGTACCATTTTCTAAAATTATTCGTGTCCATGCGTCAGGTGATTTAAGAATATTGGGCTGAAGTTTCATGTGATAGATATTTCCATCAAGAACGATAGGAGTGGTTTTATGGGTTTGACTTTGTTCAATTATTTTTTTAGTGTTTAACTCATATTCCATATAAGCCTCTATGGTATCTGCAGTAGCATAATTCCAACTTGTAGAATTTTTTAAGATTACTTCACTTGATGGTTTTATAAAATCAGTTTTGCTTTTTTCATATGTTCCTGAATAATCAATTATTTTTTCCGGGTCAACAGGTTTGGTAATAGTTGAACTTGATGTGGTTACCTCCAATTCAGAGAATGAAGATAAGGGGTAAAAACTTGAAACTAGAATTAAACCTACCACAATTCCAAAAATTAATTTTGTTTTCATTTCAATCAAGGCTCACAACCGGAACCCAAACACAAATCTCCATTTGGATTTTTAATAATTCCAGTAGTCAAAATATCTCCTTGAACTTTTAAGTTTCCATTTACATCTAGTTGTTCATTAGGATTTCCAGTACCAATCCCAACATTACCAGATGATCGTTCGATTGCAAGATCAATTCTTGCTGTTGGCGATGCCCCTGAAAAGTCCAGAAACTCCAAGTTTCCTGCTACGCCTGGTGTACTTCTCATAAGGTATTTTTGTAATTCAGTAGGATCTTCGAATTGGAATACTGTTTGTTTATCATCATTTATCAACCTCATGGTAGTTTGAACATTGTCAGTTCTTTCAAATTGGAAACCTCCATCATTTACTGTTAATTTCCCATTGATTACCACATTTTCATTAAAGGTAGCTGCAAATGCTGCACCAACTGTGATTCCTCCCAAGGCAATAACTCCAATTAGAACTAAATGAAACTTTTTCATCAACAACCGCTTCCCAAACACAAATCACCATCACTTGTTATCTTTCCATTTGAACCAGTAAGTTTGAGGTTTCCATTTACTTCGAGTTTTTCATCAGGGATTGCTGTTCCGATTCCTACATTCCCATTATTTGTAACACTTAGTCTTAATGCTGATTGTCCAATATCTGTAATGTCAAATCTCCCAGTATTATCAAATACTGTAAATGCAAAAGAGGAATGACCTACATCAGTCATTTTAACTACGGCATTTCCATTATGAGCCTTGGCATGAAGGATGGCATTGGCACCGGTTCTATCTACAGTAATATCTTCAGCAGTTTCTGTAAATGCCAGAGCTGAGGATATGCTTATTCCACCTACAATAATTAATAAAAATAGAATTTTTCTCATATGTTGTTTAATTTTGTGCCTAATAATGTCGTTTTTCAGATTGTTTTTGATCTAGAATCTACAAAAACTTTATCTTTATTTCCAATTTTGGAAATAATATTTTAAATATTAGGCTCTTATTTTATGATTTTAAAAAGATCGTAAATTGTAAAGAAATTTTATGATCGCTTATTTCTTTAAACTGACCTAAATAATATGTAGAATAACTTTGATAAAACTTCATGAGTGCAACAATACAGAGATTGATAGAAGTTATGCATATGTATAATCAGATGAATAAATCCCCAAAAGAAAAGCCAAATCTATTCATTGCAAACCTAAATTCCTTCATCTCATTAGCAAGAAGCGTTACTCTTATTATGCAAAAAGAATTTCACAATGCTCCAGGATTTTCTGATTGGTATGCAGTAAAACAAGAAGAAATGAAAAAGGACAAAGACATGAAATTATTTGTTGAGTTGCGAAATGAATCACTAAAAGAAAAATCAGTAGGAAAAATATTTTACAAAATTGAACTTCTTGAAGATATTACCATTCCATCAAAAGAAGCCCTTTCATGGCCTTCATTTAAGCCAAACAATGAAGGAACTTTGGCATTGGATGAGGACAATAAGTTTTTTAAAATTAATGGGGTTCCTAGACCCGAAATAAAGTATGATTATTCAATAAACTATTTATTTAAACAACGACCTGAAACTCCTGCAAAAACATTATGTCTTGCTCATTATAAAAAGCTAGAAAAACTAGTCAAAGAATGTAATGAAAAATTTTCTGACACTAAAAATTAATTTTTTAAATTTAGAATCTGGATAATCTTATTTTGATATGATGGAAAGACCTTCCCAAAAATTCAAGAAAAAACTACTTTGTTTTTTTTTCTAGATGTATGCTAAAATAACAAGATTAAAGATAGCATTGTAGGAAACGTTGTAATTAGCCTCGATTCTTAGCACTAAACCCTTGAAAACATTACCACTTCTCTAAAAATTTAAAAAATTTAAGACAAATTAAGAATTTCAAGAGCTATACAAGGAAATCAAGAGTAATTCAAGAGCATTTAAGAAAATAGTATTGACTAAGAATTAAGTAACTTGAGGTTCAAAGAAAATTATATGTCAAATACAAAAACTGAGGAACTCACACCTACCACACTTCCAGAGGCTAAAAAAACAGTATATGCTAAACTTTGCCAAAACATCAATCCAAAAGAAATCACCCAAATCTCTTTTCTAATAGATGGTAAGATTATTAGGTTCAATCCTGCCCAAATACGCAAAATCCGTGAGGAATTTGAGCCTAAAATTGAGAATAATAAACGAGATCCAGACAAGGTTCTGGTTTTCAAATTATTTAAAAAAGGAGTATCACCAACAGACGTGGTAATTAAAACAGGTCTGCCTTTTGAATATGTTCAAAAAGCATATGAGGAATTTTGCATGTTTGAGAATAAAATAACAATCTCTAAAGAGCTCTTTGACAAACTAATAGAATCCATAAAGGTAGTAGATGAAAAATTCAGAACTGTTGATGATGTAAAACCTGGCTTGGATAAACTTGTAATGTCCCATAAAGAATTAAAAAAATTTGAATATCCTTGTTGTTATTGTGGAAAGAGTGTGCAAATGGGGAATCAAGAGTTGGAAGAGATTAAACCTCAATTGGTTAGATGGGGACATGACATATGTGTTGAAAATAATCGCATAACATAGACACTTAGAAAAATTTTTTATTAGTACCTTATCAGATCTCCAATTCTTCTATCGATCTTTCGAACTAATTTGCTTTTTTCTCCTGTCACCATAATGCTAATAGCATCCGCAGAGTCCTCTAACGCTCTTTGGTGAGAATGGGTTCTAAATATTCCACTTTCATAATACCACGAAAGTCCTTTAATAATCATATCACTTAACAAGTACTTTCTCCACTCTTTATTCTTTAGAAGTAACCTAGCCCCTTTTGTCAATTTCTTTTTCTTAGATTGCTCTTCCGTGGGTAATAATTTGGATAATAATTTTGAAAATAATGATTGTTCTTCAATTTTGGATTTTCCAAATATCAGTTCTAATTGTTCTTCAGTTAAAACGTCACATAATAATTCAAAATCTTTCATTGCTGTTTTAGCTTTTTCTCTAATATCAAAAAAGAAATTTGAAAGATCACCTTTGTCTGTTTCTTGCTCCCAATGTTTCAAATGTAAAAGCAATTCCTTTTGTTTTACTGTAAGAAAACCTAAATTCCTAGGTTTGACATATTTTTTATATTCTTTATTTAACAATTTAATTTCTTTTTGATTTAATTCTCGTAGATAACTACGATATTGTTCTTTCATATCGTAGGAATTAATATTAGTTCTTATTAATCATTACTAATCAATGGCAAACAGCATTGATTCAGAAAAACTTTCCCAACTGAGAAATATCTGGGAACGAAGGGTATTTCGTCAAAGATATACATTTTTGGTTAGTTTACCACATGATTTTATTAAAACATTAGGTCCCGACCCAAAAACAATACTCATGATATTACAAAAGGATGGTAGCTTAAAACTTACTGCAATTCCTGATAAAGATTATTCCAAAAAGGTGGTAAAAAATGCTTAAGGAACGAAATAACCAAAAAACTATTCGACTCTTTTTTTTAATTAACAAATTAAGTATTACACTTACTAAAAAATTTTTCAAACAATTAAGCAAGAGGTTAAGTTTTTGAAAGATCAAACCCTTGATACCATTACTCCAATTTCAATTAGCGGTACTTTATTATTTACAATCACATCCAATATTGAAAAATTATTTGACAAAAAAGAGATTAAATTTCAAATAAAAATTAAAAATAATAAATTGATTTTAGAAAGTCCCGAGATAATAACCATTAAGGACTTTCAAGACAACATTCCTGTTTCGGAGGCCGTCAATGCTTCATAATACTAGGCAATCTAATAAAGGGTATCATAACATTAGACATAACACAATTAGAATTTACACGAAGTGTCCTGGCTGCCTTTTAAATTCAAAACAAGCAAGTAAAATAAAAATTCATAAAACTCTATCGAGCTTAGACTCACATATTTCAACTCAACACAAAGATGAGTTTTGGGTAAAGCAAGTACAACTTCTAATCAGACAATTTTCAAAAGAGATTTCAAAATGAGTTCAGTAAAAATTTCTTGTCCAGTTCAAGGATGCAAATTTTATGGAAAAATAATAAATGTAGAATTTTGTCATTACATTCGTCATCTAACAAAAGATCATGACCGAAATGAATTGATTCAATTATCTTTCAAAAAGGGAATAATACAAAATCCGTTAGGTTACCAAAATCATAGTTTCATAATTCAGCAGATCGGTCAATTTTCAAAGGTAAAATAGGCATGATAAAGCAAGAAGAAAAACCTACCTTTACAGATTCGGCAAAAGTAGATAACATCAAAAAATTCATTATGGAATTTAAGGATAAATCTGGAAATTACAAATACCTTGATCGAATTGACAATCTTTCAAGCTCAAATTTAATGATTGAAATTTTTGATTTGTTTGATTTTCAAAGAAAATCTACAAACGTCTTTGAGATTTGGGAATTTTTTATGAAACAGACGAATGAGGCAATACAACTTTCAAAAAGAGCCATAAAAGAAATTTATGAAGCACGATTTGGTTCTAAAGATGAATCTTTAGACATAGAAATTCTAGTGGATGAATCTAAATTAGAAATTTCCGTTAGCGACGCAATAAAGGACAAATTTGTAAATAAACTGATTTCATTACAAGCAAGAGTTTCAGGAGAATCAGAAGTTAGAGTGAGAATAACCAAAGGTATCTGGGTGTGTAAAAATGGTCACACCACAGAGCAATTAGAAAAACCAAGTTCATGTCCTACTCTAAATTGCAATCATAGGGATTTAGAGCTTGATAAAACAAGATCTAAGTTTGAACATTTCAGAAATATCTATCTAAAGGATTTTTCAAATGTTGATCACAATTCAGATACATTGATTTGTGAAGCACAAGGAGATTTGATTGATTCCGTTAAAGTTGGTGAAACAGTTAGGGTTACTGGATTCATTTCTATTGAAAACAATAAAAATAAATTTTTCAACATTCTTCATTTACTAAATATTAAAAAAGTTAATGAGATTAGTTATCAGATTACAGATTCAGAAAAAGAAATTTTCAAAGAATGGACAAGTCAACCAAGTTATTGGGATAAATTAATTTCCTCAATTGCGCCAAACATTCACAATTCTAAACTAATGAAGGCATCTTTTCTTTTAGCTTTTGTAGGCGGAACCAGATGGACAAAAAATCAAAGGTATTGGATTAATGTCCTAGTTGTTGGAGATTCAGGAACTGCAAAAAGCAAGATTGCAGAGTGGGGCAAAACAGTACTTCCAGATGTTTCATGGGTTTCATCAAATTCAGGCTCTCCAAAAGGATTGTTTGCTGGTCAAAAAGAACAGATAGATGGAGAAAAAATTCTAGAAGCAGGACCAATGATTACATCTTCTGGCCGTGGAATGCTATGTATTGATGAATTCGTAAGGTCAAAGGAAATTTTTTCTATCTTTTATTCTCCAATGGAGACAGGAGTGTTTAATTCTGCAACAGTTGGAGGTCATGCGGATTTACCTTGTGAGACTCCACTTTATGCCACAGGAAATCCAAAAAAATCAAACAAATGGGATGAAAACAAGAGTATTCTAGAAAATCTGGACGTGGTTGAACGTTCAATGCTTTCAAGATTTGATTTGATTGTAATTGCCAAAGAGGAAGAAAATTCCAAGGAAAGAAAATCAATTGCTAAAAGCATTCTTGATTCTGATGATGAAATTAAAACAAATTCCAATATCATTGATGAGGTGTCTCTAGTCAAGCTATTACTTTGTGCAAAAACCTTCAACCCTACTTTAACACAAAAAGCAAAAGAGGTTATTGCCGAAACATTTGAGGATATTTATTCAAAGAAAAATTCTGAAGAATCTGAAAAATTTGCTGAAACAAATTATAGATTTGTTGGCACGATGGCAAGAATTATTTTGGCAATATCAAAACTACATTTTCATCAAGAGACTACAGAAGAAGACATTACCTTGGGACACTCCCTTGTCAAAGAAATGTATGCTCAAAGAGGATTGAATACCAATTTGGCAAATACGTATATCGATAGAATTACACAATTAATTTTTGAAATTCTCAAAGAATCAAAAACATCAATGACGGATTTAGAAATTCATACAGCACTATTTTCTAAATTCCCTGAGAAACTAGACACTTTACGAAACGATATTGGAAAAGAAGGATGCTCTAGAAGTAAAAATAAGCGTTGGAGATCAATTATGGATAGTGTAGAGGATTCAGTAATGGTTGAAGTACAACAAAAACATCCAAGGAAACTTTGTTGGCTTCATGATCAAAGAACATTGGATTAGCTAAATTTTCAAATGAAATTTTCAAGTCATCAGAGTCATAAGAGTCATGAAGGGGTCTTGTGGCCTTTATGACCTTTATGACTGCCTTTTTGTATTAACAGAAATTTTGAAGGCAAGTCATACAATTTGGTTAGTGTTGAATAGAATTAAGTAAGAAATGTATTCGAATACTGTAGATGGTATGAATATATTTTAAACAATTCACGATAATCTGTTTTTTTTTTTGACTACAAGAGTAACCCATGAATGAGTATCCTTTGAGCTTAAATTTCTATTTCAAAATTTATAAAAAAAATTTAGTCCAATTCCAAAATTATTGAAATTAATTCATGTCTGAAATTGTAGAATTTAATAAAGGTCTTTCTGTGACATAGAAACTTGTATCGTTTTGTTTTATAAAATTTCTAAAATTGGTAAATTCTGATACACTTGTTTTTAATTCATGAACCCATGTAAATGATTTCAAATTTGTTATTCTCTCCTTTTGTTCCTCTTTTGTATTCCCTTCAGTCATGTAGTTTTTTATCATTTGAACCAATCTTTCATCTTTAGGATTTCCTACATCTTTTAGTAACTCTTTGTGTTGGTTCATTAATGGGAAGATTGAATCTAGGGAAAGATCTTTTTTATTAAATAATTTTAATTGAAGTAATTTTTCTTGGTAGCTTGGAATTTTGGAAGGTTGTTCAATACCACTTTCAATGTTTTTTTTCTTTTTAGAAGGATCAAAATACTGAGGAGCTGCAACCGCAAAAATATCATTGGTTAAAAATGGCAGATAATGGGATGAAGAAATATCATCATGTGCAGGATCTGAGCGTCCAACTTGTAAGGAAAAGAAAAGAACATCTTTGTCATAATATTTACTTATTGTACGGTAGTTTAGAGCAGCTTTGGGAAATCTTTGAAAGTTTAAACCAATCAACTTAAGATTTAATTCATTTACAAATAGTTCTACCAGTTTTTCAAAGTCAGGAGGATTATGTTTTAAATTTAACACAAAAAATGGTTCTTTTCCCAATTGTCTAATCTGTGCTGCTCTTTTTTTGTAAATATTTTCTAGTTTGGTATATGGAAGGAATAGGTATGGTAAGGAAATAATATCAAAATGCAAACTCTCTTGAAGTGATATTATTAAGTCCAGGAATTTTTCAAGCTCCTTTGATTCCTGAAGGATTTGCATGGCTGCGGGAATATTTTCATCTTTGTATTCTGTAATCGTAGGCTGAAAAAGCGCAAATTGTAATTGAGAGTGTTGCGTTCTGTCCATGGTATTTTCTTGGGCATGATGTAATCTAGCAAAAACCTCATTTGTTTGTAAAAAATTTCTTAAGGTATTATAACCCAAGCTGGTATACTTTACTGTAATAGGATTATCTATCAAAACATTTGTTGGAATTTTTGCTTTAGAATTATACTCAAACATTGTAGCGGCTCTCGAGGGGGTCTCAATTGTGCCTTCCCTTGTTTTAATTTCAGCAGTCCTTGTTGGCTTCATTGTAAATCTCGTATCTAATTCCTTAAGTTTTATGGAATTGATTTTCATTTCTTTTTCTCCCAATCTACCAAAAAGTATCTACGTTTTATTATTGATTCATCTATATAATCATGGTAATTATTGTACACAAATCTGAGAATGCCATCAGTTCCCATTTCATCACAAGAAATGCGGAATTCCCTCAATTGTTTAGTTTCTTCGGGGTTAAGTTCTTTTAGCAATTCTTTTGCTCGCTTTGCACCATTTTTAGCTAGGTAATATCTAGGATTTTTGGTGCTCCCGTTCTTTTTAATCAAGGATAAAAATTCCATATTTCTCAAAACATTTTCAATTAAGAAACTATGAGGTCCGAATCGGTGACCTACAAATTCAAGGTCCTGTAGATCTAATGATAGTTCTTTTTCTGTTAAAAAGGTCTGTTTCATCATCATGGTTTTTCCTTTAATTGGTTTATCTGGAATTATCCCCAACAACAACAATACAATATCTATCGGTCCAAATTTCTTAGGTTTTAAATCAGAATAAACCTTGGATGCTTCTTCGTGACTTAGAAGTTTGGAACTATCTTGAAGCGAAAGTTTAGATATTAATTCTAATTTTTTATTGTGAATTTTTTCTATATCTATTTTAATTTCTCTTACCTTTTTCATTAGCAAGTCCTCCAAAATGAAATTAAAGTAAAAATTCCTTCTCCTCTAACACAGTCGAAGTACCCTCGAATTTCACCCACTCGTATACAAACATGGGTTCTATCGTTCTCAAATTCTGAAATTCCGGTCATTGAATCAATTATGGTGTCATGAGTAATAGTATTATTGTTTAACTCCCTCTTCACCATCTTTAATGCTTGATCTGTCGGTACGACATTCTGTCTGTAATATTCCCGATCTCCGATGAGAGTTAAGGAATATTTTTTTTCACATATACAATCTATAGGAAAACTATGGGTTGTTTCACGAATTGGTGGATAAAGCATTTTTTTTAAAATTCCTCGATTTGAGTTACGTCTTTGTGTAACTTGATTGGGGGTACCACAGTAAATACACTCAATGGTGCTCGAAGACAATATGATCGATGAAGTTCAAAAGTGGTATAAAACATCTTTTACCACTTATTCTTTGATTCCTATCTGTGCCAGAAAAGTGATACCAGTAGCTCCTAGTATAATCCAACTTATTCCTTCCATAATAATTCCATTTTTGATAGTTTGTTTATTAGATTCGAATTCTAATTGGTCTAATTGACCGTATATTGTAATGGGGTCATTTGTCACAACCCTAAATGTTTGATTGTCATTAGTCATCCCTGAAAAAATAATTTTGTATTGTCCTTCTTTGGGAAAAACAATATTCTTTTTATTTAATTTCCATTTGGAATCTGAAATTTTAATTAATTCAGTTTTAGATCCCTCATCATTTTTTAATTGAAAATGTGATTGTAATTCATCCTCGATTAAGGTACCATCTATTTGTTTAATTTTATCAATAGTAGTTATATCTAATTCTGCCTGGACTATTTCATTAACAAAAAATCCATTTTTAGATTTGATAGTCCCTTCAACATTTTGAATATATGAAGAAAACTCCTCATCCACTAATTTTTCAAAATCTTCTAATTTTGTATATTTTGGCTCATTTACACGGATGTCTACAATAAGGGCCGCACCATAGAGAAGAGAAACAACAGCGATTAAGAATAAGGCAAGTTTCCAGAAGGTGGGCCTATCTTTCATCTTTATAGTATTATTTTCATAGTGTGTAGCATTTCAAATAATTGGGTAGCTTCTTGTGGTAAAATTGTTAATTTTTAAGAATTAAATTTGAACCTAAATCAAATTGGATATTCTAATAGTGGGAATTATTACCGAGTAATTTTATTCATTAATATCTTGGCACATCAACTAATTTTCTTTGGAGCAGGAGCTTCAAGGCCTTATGGCATTCCTACCATGCAAGAAATGGTAATTGAATTTGAAGAATCTTTGGAGAAGGATACACCGCAATATAGGTTATATTCGAAAATTAAAACAATTCAAAAAAAATATTATAAAAATAAAAATGTCGATATTGAGTCAATTTTTTCCGTAGTTTACGGCCTATCAGAAAATATTTCGTTAGAAGATATGGGCCATACCCAACTTTTTCTTATGAGTGAATTTTTTAATTTGGAAAATTTTATTATTGACGAAAAAAATTCTGCAAATTTATTAAAAAAAGATCTTGAAAATTTTATCAAAACAAAATGTCATTCTTCCTTAGATGACCAAAAAATTATTAAAATATACGAAAAATCATATGCGCCTCTGCTTGAAAATTTAATTTCTAAAAAAATTAACGTGCAAGGTAGAGAATTTTGCGGAAATTGGAAAATTTATACCACAAATTATGATTTAATGTTTGAGGGATTCGCAGGGAATTATTTTACCTTAAATGATTTTTTTGTAAAAGAAGGTGCATCTCAAAACTATATTTTTACTCCAAATGCTTCTGTCCGAAATTATGGCTTTGTAAAATTACATGGTTCTATTAATTGGTTAAGAAGAAAAGATGGAGAAATAATAAAAAAAGGCACAATTGGACCATTAATCCAACAAACCGAAGGAGAAGTAATGATCTTCCCCATCCAGCAAAAGGATTTGTATCTGTTCCCCTGGGATATTCAATTCCAGGATTTTAAAAATGAATTGTATAGCACAAGTGAGTGGATAGTAATAGGGTATGCATTTAATGATGAATTCATTTTAAATGTGATGAAAGAAGTACTTAATCAACCCGGAAAAAAATTAGTAATAATAAATCCAAATGCAATTCAATTAAAAAAACAAAAATTTGAAGAAAAATATTGGAAAAATATTGTTTCAATTCCAATAAAATTTGGTTCAAAATATTTTAAATCTCAAATTGAAGACTTCAGACGAGAACAAAAAGAAGTTGAAATAAATCTAGAAACGAGAGCTGCAATACTAGAAATAATTACCAAAAAACCTCACAAGTTTGAAAAGGGTGAAAATACCTTTGGTTCTGGGCGTATTAAATCTAATCAAGAAAACACCGAGTTAAAATTTCAAGGAGATTCTTCCTATACAAAACATGCAAAACTATTCTGGAAAATAATTCACAATTCTCCATTTGAGGAAGATTTGAAATTATCTATTTTTACAAATGTCGGAGAACCAGTTTTTTGCAAATTATTCTACCGGGAAAAAATGCTTCCTAGTTTTACCTCGTTAAGTAAGAAGTTAGATCCTATGACAGGACGATATGAACACGAAATTATCCTAAAAGCAGAAGATGTTTTTGTGAAAGATTAAAAAACTTCTCAAAAAATTTTTTACAGTACACTTGTGAGAACTCTAATAGTGATTTTATCTATCTGTTCAATGCTTGGATTAACAAATTTTTTATAAAAAATAGATATATCTCTGGTCACTTTTTATAAAATTTCAAAAAAAATGAAAAATTTCTTAATGGTGGTTTTTTAGAATATTAATGAATGTTTGATAATCTGCGCAATAGATTTTCAAGTTTGGGTTGTTCGATGTTTGCAATTAATTTATCAAGCATCTGATATTTTTCCAACTTTTCTTCAATCTCTTTTAGGCGTTCACTTTGATCAGTTACCACCACCGGAGTTTCATAAAGTGACAAGTTTGGCTCAGACTGTCTAAACAATTGTATTTTTCGCTCCTCTGATAGTCTAATGTATTGTTCTAGGTATCTGGTATGTCCACCATAGCCATGTGCATAATCCGCATCCTTTGTGGCCTCTTTAATCTGAGTTATACAAAAGGCCCCAATGCTGTGAATGTTCTTTTTTAAATGACCACTGGAATATTTTTCAGAAAATCCGGCTCTTTTTACAAGCCTGTTCCATGCGCGCTCTTCTACTCCCCTTGCATTAATATCGTTTGGATTATCGGTAAATACCAAGTCTTCATCCTTTAGATTCTTCAACAATTGTTTGATTATTGGTGCAGTCTCCCTGGTAAGATAAAGTACCCTTTTCTTTCTTTTGCCTTTAACAATAGCTTTTGGTAAAGTAACAACAATAGGATCTGCTGATAAATCAAAGTATTTTTTCTTAGTTCTCATTGCCTCTAAGATTCTTGCACGAGTATCTTTCATGAACATGTATAGTGCCTTTCTCCTGCGACTGGTGACAAAACCTAAAATCATCTTAAATTCTTCCTTTGTCAAGGGTTCAACTTCCTCATCATTTTCATCAGCTGGAAATATTAGATAATCACTATAATCTTCATCGTCAATTTTTACACCGCCACACATCTTCATGTATTTTCTTGCGCGACTTGTGTAGTTTCGAATTGCATTTGTAGTCTTTGCTCTAATAGGCATTCCCTTTTTTTGAAATAAATTTGTCTTGTACAAGATATTAGGATGATCAACTTCTAGCCAGTCGATAAAATCTTGAAGAAATTTTAGCGCTATGGTTGAATCATTTGTATTTTCAATTTCATTTTTGATGTCTTGTATTACATCGTCAGTTTTTTTGTTGTACTTGTCTCCACAAAATCTATCAAGGTTTGAAAGAACCGACCTTGTTAATTTCTCATACGCTTTTGATTTTCCTTTTTTGTAGGATTTTTCAAAAAACTCTTCGCGTGTTAGTAACTTGTTAATGTAGTTTATTGTCAACTTGAAAATCATAAGGAAATATTATGATAAAAAGGGTACGATGAAGTACCGTATTATTCGTAATATTAGGAATTTTCTTCCTTTCTTTGCCTTTCAAATTTTCCTCTAAATAAAATTGCCACAATCATTGTTCCCACAAATGGAGCCGTCCAATAAAGCCACAAATCATCCAAAACCCCAGATAAGAGGGCGGGTGCAAAAGCTCTTGCTGGATTCATTGACGCTCCAGAAATTATTGATAAAAAAAAGATATCTAATCCAACAATTCCTCCAATTGCAATTCCGCTAAAACCTCTTAGCCCTTTGGAATAAACCACAACAAAAATTACTGCCATTAGTAATCCCGATGCAAGGACCTCTACTGGGAAAATTAAAAAAATTGAAAAATCATAATTAGGCGTATTTGCTCCTAGATTTTCCTCATTTCCAATAAAACTCATCACAAACAAGGATCCCAAAAGTGCACCAATAGTTTCAGCTGCAAAATACCAAATTACTTGAATTTTTGAAATGTGACCTGTAATAAAATATCCAATGGTAACTGCAGGATTAAAATGCGCCAAAGAGATTTTTCCAAAAGAATACACTCCAATAATTAATGCCACAAAGGGGGCAATTGCAGCAAACCAAATTCCGTCTGTCCAACCTACTTGAGCAGAATAAACTATAGATCCCGTTGCAAATACCACAAGAATAAAGGTTCCAATAAGTTCTACAATAAAAATTTGAAAATTAGAATATATCATATATCATCTTCAAGTTTTTTAATTAATTCCAAAACCTCAAATTTTATTTCATCACGTATTTTTCTTACTTCGTTTATTGTTTTTCCGGAGGGATCTTCGATTTTCCAATCAAGAATATCTTTTACAAATAATGAAGGGCATGATTCTTTATCCATGCAGCCCATATTCACCGTTTTGAAGGAATTTTGAATCATATTTTTTGAAATTAGTTTTGGTTTTTGGTTTGTAATATCAATTCCAATTTCTTGCATTACCTCTATTACCATCGAATTAAGTTCGGATTTTGGTCTTGTCCCTGCGCTAATTACCTCAAATTTTTTGGAATATTTTCGAAAAAACCCTTCTGCAATCTGGCTTCTTCCTGCATTTTCTACACACACAAAAAGAATTTGAGGGTCTTGCACAATTTATATATAAATACTAATTTATATAAATGTAGATTGATATGAATGGAGTTAATCTTTTAAAATGTATATGTGATGACACTAGATTTGAAATTCTAGATATTCTCCAAAAGGAAAAAGAGCTTTGTGTTACAGATTTTGTTAAGCAATTAAAAAAAGATCAACCATTGATTTCCCATCATCTCAAGACCTTGAAAAATTGTGGAATTGTTAAGTCAAGAGATGAAGGAAAAAAAGTAATGTATAAAATTTCAAATAATCAGCTATCGGATTTAATTTCAAACATTACTAAGGCTAGCAAAAAAATCCACAATTTATGTAGAGAAGAAAATTGTTGTTAGCTAAATTTTTCTGTTCTTAGTACACCAACATCGCTAACATATAGTACAATTGCAAAATTTGTAAAAAGAGTTCTTGCAATCTCTTCAGTAACATCCTGAATTTTATCTTCTTGCATTATTACTTCGACTTTAACATTTTTTTCATTCTTTAATCCTTGTCCACGTAAGCCTCGAGAGCCGTTTCCCTCAACTTCAAAGGTGGTATATCCGGAAATTTTGTGCTTGGCTAAAATATCAAGAATATTTTTTTGTGCAAGAATTTCACAAATCACAGTTAGTAGTTTTACGTTGTAAAATTTCATATTCATTCCTGTAAGATGTAATTGAATAAGTCTATCGATCCTTCATTATGCAAAATTGATGACACCATGAACATTATTGGGAGTAAAACGATAATGTTGTAAGGAAATGTAATTCCCAATGCAGAGGTAATGTATAGACTAGGTTTTGCTTGTGGTATTGCATGACGTAAAACAGCAGGAGCTGCAATAAATGAGGCACTTGCCAAGAGCAATCCAAACATTACGGCACCACCAAGACTAAGGTCCATAAAAGTAGCTACTATTACCCCAACTATTCCATTAAAGGTAGGCATGATAATTGAAAAGGATATCAAAAATAAACCAACTTTTTTGATATCTTCTAATCTTTGACCAGCAATTATCCCCATTTCAATTAGAAAAATTACAATCGCTCCTGTGAATAATTCATCAAAAACAATGCTAATGGAACTAAATCCCTCCTTTCCAATTATGTATCCGATTACTATACTTCCAAGTAAAATTACAATGGCTTTGCCAGTTATGGATTCGTGAAGAACTTGTTTTAGGTTTGTTTTAGTT
The DNA here is from genome assembly GCA_028279545.1 of Nitrosopumilaceae archaeon. Taxonomy (GTDB): domain Archaea; phylum Thermoproteota; class Nitrososphaeria; order Nitrososphaerales; family Nitrosopumilaceae; genus Nitrosomaritimum. The sequence continues at coordinate 3,625 of JANQNN010000013.1, read as the reverse complement.
TCTGAAATACCCATCTCTATCTCAGAATCGCTAATTTTCCCAAATGATTCCTTTTTAGTTTTGATTTGTTTTGAAACTGCCATATTTGTAAGAAATATTGCCAAAATAAAGGCGACTGGTTCTAAGACTGCCAAGATTGCAGCCAAAAACCCCTCAGATGATACACCTTGGTTTTTAAGAAATGAAAGACCTACTGAGAATGTTACTGCTCCAACTGCACCATATGTTGATGCTAATGCATAAGAGTCAAAGAGATTGAATTTTCCAATACGACGAAGTATCTGGTAATGATTTAATGTGAAGAGTAAGGATAATCCAATGGCAACTAACATGGGGATAAACATGGCTTCAAAACCAGTATTTCTCATCTCGATTCCTCCGTGTAATCCAATGGCGGCAAGTAAGTAAATTGGCAAAAATTCTGAAATTGCATCAGGTATTTTTAAATCAGATTTTATTCGTGCAGCAATTATTCCAAAAATAAAAAACAAAACAATTGGTGTTAAAAGATTTGACTGAATTAATTCTAAAATATCCATTGAATGATTCCAAAAATTTCTAGTTGAATAAAAATCAAATCATTCATTGAAAACAAAAAAAGGAAAAAAAGTATTCAAAAATCAAAAGGGCTTGTTTACTTCCCGAGTAAATACATAACTTGCAATGGCTACCATAACCAAAACAAATGCCAAGATTATCCCTATACTTAAAAGCGCTGGAATTCCGCCTTCTGAAACTCCAGTCATCATTTCTCTGACAAGTAAAACAGTGTATGTTACAGGATTAAGTTTTGCAATTGATGCAAGCCAATCAGGAAGTAGTTCTAGAGGGAATAAAGCAGGGCTTAGCATAAATAATGGCATTCCAAGAAAATTAATCACTCCCCAAAAAGTTTCTTGAGATTTTGCAGTAGCAGCTACTATTACTGAAATTCCAGAAAATCCCAATGAAAATAAAATCACAATTGCCATAATGGGTGCAATCATTATTGGATTTGGAAAAGTAACGCCAATTGCTAAGGCAATTCCTAAAATCAAACTTGCTTGTAACGCTGCAATTAAAGAAATTGCAAGCATTTTTCCAAGAGCAAGAGAAGACCGTGATATGGGGGAGGTTAATGCCTTATTCATAAATCCATATCGTCTATCCCAAAGAGTGTTTACACCACCAAAAATACTTGTAAAGATTGCAGTGAGTATTATCACTCCTGGTGCCATAAATTCTATGTATTCCCCATCAAATCCAACGGATTCAATTAAGGGTTGAGTCCCTGCAAACGTATTACCAATAACTACAATCCAAATTGCAGGTTGAATTAATCTAATCAAAACCCCACTTCGGGATTTTTTATATCGCTTAATCTCCCTCCAAAAAATAGTATATGTATCGTAGAATAATAAATTCATGCACGTAACCTCTTCATTTTTGCATGCTCCCGTTTGCGATTAAATGCCACCCCATCAGATTTTATATCATGTCCAGTGTATGAAATAAAAACGTCATCGAGGGTAGGTTGAGTTAAAGAAATTGAATTAATTTTAATTTTTAATTCCGACGAAATTTGAAATATTTTTGGAATTACTTCTGTGCCTCTTGAGGCAAAGATTGTAATTTTGTTTTGGTCTTCGTTAATCTTTGTTATTTGTTCAATTTTATGTAATTTTGACAAGAAAAGTCTTTCTTGCTCATCTTTTTCAATTTCTAGTGAGATTACTTCATTTCCCATTGCATTTTTTAGTTTTTCAGGAGAATCAATTACTTGTATTTTTCCTTCATCAATTATTCCTATTCTATCACACAGTTTATCGGCTTCTTCCATATAGTGTGTGGATAAAAAAATTGTCATTTCAAACTCCAAATGAATTTTCTTTATGTATTCCCAGATTTTTCTTCTTGTTTGAATGTCAAGTCCTACTGTAGGTTCATCCAAAAACAACACTTTTGGCCTATGCAAAAGACCTCCTGCAATATCAAGTCGTTTTCTCATTCCTCCTGAATACGTAACTACTGGCTCGTTTTGTTTATCTGATAATTCGATTAACTCTAAAACATCATCTATTCTCTGACGTATTAGATCTTTAGGAATGTGATTTAGTCTTGCTTGAAGTAAAAGATTCTCCCTCCCCGTAAGATATTCGTCAACTGTAGTTTCTTGTTGAACAAATCCAATCTTTTGTCGCACTTGCTTTGCATGCGAACTTACATCAAAGCCTGAGATCAGGGCCTGACCAGAAGTAGGCTTAAGAAGAGTTGTAAGAATCATCATTGTAGTACTTTTTCCCGCACCATTAGGTCCCAAAAATCCAAAAATTTCCCCATCGTTTACCTTAAAGGAAATATCATCTACAGCTTTTACATTCCCAAAAAATTTTGTGAGGGATCTAGTTTCAATAGAATACACCAATTTGATCGTTAATATCAATTATAAATTGGTAAGCGTTTTTCAGAGCCGATCCTCATAAACAATTTAAAGGTCAATAAATTCATCTTTCGCATGAAGGGTCTTTGTCAAATATGTCATTCGTCTAATGTTGATGTAAAACTAGAATCAGGGATTCCCATTTGTGATGAATGTAACCAAAAAACAATCAAAAATTAATTACAAAATTTTTTGTTGTCTTTATATTTGAAAAAACTATTAGTTCTGGTTTTACTTGTAAATTGTAATTGAAGTTCCATCACTATCTCCATCTACATCGTGATTGGCACTTGGATTGTAAACAACACCATTTGAGATATTATCGACCGTAAAGGTTAGACTATCTCCCATAGTAAATCTATACACCTGGCATTTTCCTAAGGAATTTGTCGTACAACTAGAAGAATTTGAGGAACCACCAGACCAAGTTCCCGAGACCATCACATCGGAAATTGGTTTATTTCCTTCCTCATGAACTACAATGGTTACTTGCGCAATCCAAAAGGATCTTCCTTTTGATTTTATATCCAAGTCAGCCACATGAACCTTAGTACTTTCTCCTGAACTTGCTTCAATTGTAACATTTGTTGTAGAACTATCAGTATTTCCTTGCCCGTCATCTACAGTAAGAGTAACCCTATAGCTTCCTGAAGCTGAATAAGTATGACTTGGATTAACACCGCTTCCAGTATTTCCATCACCATAGTCCCAAAAATAATTCAAGAAATCACCATCAGGATCTGATGACTTTGAACCGTCAAAGATTATGGCATCATTTACTTTCCCATCATATGGACCTCCAGCATCTGATTTTGGAGGGTTATTTTCCTCTACAGTAATTGCAATTGATTTCTCATTAGGCTTGTTGCCTGCAGCATCAGCTGGTGCGTTGTAAGTTATCGTATATGTTCCAGGAGTAGATGTGTCTACTGTATCTCCTCCTATTGTCACAGTTCTAGAATATGCAGGATCATTATCAGTTACAGTTGCACCAAGTTCATTGTATGTAGAACCAAATGCAATGGATTTGCTAGAACCGTTTGGAGTAATTACTGGCTTTTCGGTGTCAGTCTGAACTGCACCAGAAGGACCTTTGAGTATCATGTACAGATCTCTGTCAACAAATGAGTTCCAAGTTGTGGTATAGTAAGTATGATACGAATGAATACCATCAAATGGATCAGAAGGATCTATGTCTCTTGTAAT
>JANQNN010000028.1 GCA_028279545.1 Nitrosopumilaceae archaeon | reverse complement strand
ACCTTCTGATACGACCACAGAACCTTCTGATACGACCACAGAACCTTCTGATACGACCACAGAACCTTCTGATACGACCACAGAACCTTCTGATGAACTGCCAAACCAAATGGGCAAAGTTAAAGGTGAAGTATTCTACATAGGCAAACCTTGCACTTCATCCAAAAACGTGCCTCCCTGTGAAGGCCCTTACCCAAATTACGAAGTAATGATTTTTGATAGTGAGGGAGAAAGAATTGTTAAAAAAATCATTACTGACGATGATGGTAAATTCGAAGCAGATCTTGCAGCTGGTAATTACCTAGTTTATGGAAAAACTCCTGGTTTTAATAAAACCGAAGACATGCCTATCCTATTTTCCATTGAGCCTGAAAAATTAGAAAGTATAGAAATTATAATTAACGAAGGCCTCAGATAAACGTAATCTGTAAATTTTGCACTCCAAAACAGTTATGAGGGATAAATTCTAAAAAATTAAGCTGTGAAAAAAATAATTTTAGCGGGAGGAGTTTTTTGCGCTATCACTTTAATTTTAATTGCTACAGATTTTTCAATTAATCCAAATTCTTCAGAGTCAAATTTGCGTTCACTAGATATGAATGATTCATCAACAAAGAAAGATCTTGTTTTACACCAAACCGAAATAGGAAATCAATACATGAATCCATTAAAAAAATCAATTCCAAATTCTAATTGGGAAGAATCTCACATAGCATTGGAAAGAACAATTTCAGAGGAAAATGTGCAACAAAATGTTTCTTTTGAATTTTACTCTGAAATGCCCACCCCTTCTCAAAAAGTCTTAGATAGATTTGAGCAAAAAGCATTGAACCCCACTCTAAGAAAGGTCCCACAATGGTCTAGTTCAAGTGAAATAAATCCACCATTAGAAGGTGCAATTAATGTTGATGAATTTTTAGATGTTGAAAAAAAAAGCTAAAAATTGACAAAATAGAAATTAAATCAGACAAACAAAACAATAATTCATCTTCACCTGTTAAAACAAAAACTGAATTTGACTCTCAAAATGCATTAAGGGCTGCACCTATTTTTGATGTTAATACAATAACTGTAGGAATAACTGGAATAATATCTGAACCATCGGCAGATATTAACGATGATGTAGTCTTTATGACTGGAAACACATGGGCTGCTCGTTCAACAGATGGCGGAGAGAATTTTTCTTTTGTAAATCCATTTTCAGATTTTGCTCTTCTTTGTTGTGACCAAGACGTGGTTTATAATGAAAAAAACGATGTGTGGGTATGGTATAGACAAGGGTTTGGAGATCCAGCTTTAGGCGGAAGTGGCGATATAAACGAAGTAAAACTTAGTGTATCGACTGATGACGCCTTAACATGGTGTACCTATACCTTTACTGGTACTGACATTAATGTTGGTTTGACTGATCATTTTGTTGATTATCCTCATCTTCAAGCTACTGATGACAAATTGTATGTATCAACCAATATCTTTGATAATCTTGGACCAGATGTGTTTACGGCAATGCTACGATTCGATTTTGCAAACCTTGCCCCCTGCCCCGTAACTGCTGACTACCAAGTATTTTTATCCTCAACAGAGTTTAACTTCACTCCAGTAAATGGCGCTACAGATACTATGTACTTTGCAACACAATTATCTCAAACACAAACAAAAATATATTCTTGGCCTGATTCTTCCCTTATTCTAGGTGACTCTACAGTTACCTATCCTGCCTATTCATTTTTGGGGTATAATTGCACTCTTACCAGTACTGGAACCAATCCATGTGGAAGGTCAGACACTAGAGTTATGGGCGGCTATCTAAGTAACGGAGTTTTAGGCTTTGTCTGGGATGCAGCTCAAGGAGGAGCATTCACATTTCCTTATGTTAATTTCATAACAGTTGATGAAACCTTAGGCACTTTAATCGCAAATAGTCCTATTTTTTCAGCTACAGTTGCAACAAACTTTGCAAATTTTGGGGTAAATGATGCAGGAGACATTGGAATTGGATTGTTTCAAATGGGAGGTACTGCAAACCCATCCTTTTTGGTAGGAATCAATGATTCACAAACCGGTACGAATGAATTTGATTTTGCCACTGTAAAAACTTCTTCTCACGGAACAGGGACTACTAATTCTTGGGGAGACTATGTAAGAATTAAGCCACTTAATCCAGATAATGGTCAGTGGATGGGAACAGGATTTACCATGCAAGGAGGTACTTCAAATTCAGATGTTGAGAATTTGTTTGTGACTTTTGGTAGAGAAAGTAGCACATGTTCACCACCTGGTGCTGGAGACTGGAATGTAGCAGAAAGCTGCACAATGACTGAAAGTGCAAGTGCGGCTGGAAATGTAAGTATCCCCAATGGTGTTGTTTTAACAATTCCAAATGGCGTTACCCTTACTGTTCCATCAGGATTTAATGTCACCATTACTTCAGGTGGAGGTTTGCTAATTCAAATTGGTGGATCCTTAATTGTGATTGCGTAAATTTTTTCAAATAACTAACCTCTGAAATGATGTATAGGTTTTTGGTTAAATTTTAAAATTATTTTTCAAGCATCATACTGATAAACTTGGTATATATCGCCTGTTAATCTAGAACGAAACTTCCATTCTTCTTTTGTCCAACTTGTTTTTTTGAAATCCTTTTGGGTGGTGGGATGTATTCTTTGGTATACGTCTTGTCCTATCAAAATTTGATTGGGTTTTGCCATGGTTTGAATTTTAGAGGCAATATTCATTACTGGTCCCATTAAATCTACATGAGACGTTTTTTCATTGGAACCATACCTAACCACAATACTTTGCCCAAAATCCACCCCAATTTTTACCATCAAATCAGGATAATCATACTGATTTAAAATTGGGTTAATTCCTTTTTCGATTACCGTAATCATTGATTTTGCACATTTGACAGCATTGTCAGAAGCCAGTAAAGTGTTATCTGCAGCGTTAAAGTATCCAATTACAGCATCACCTACAAATTTTAATACAAACCCATTATGCTGCCTTATGACTGAAGCCATCTCCTGGGAAAAGGAACTAATTATTGTTGCAAGTTTTTCTGGAGGTAATTCCAAGGTCATTGTAGTTGAGCCTACCAAATCAACATACAAAGTTACAATATTGATTTTTTTAAACACATTTTCTCTTAGGAAGTTTTCAGACTCATTAGTAATTCCAGTATACTCGTATCCTTTTTTTAGAGCACCCCAAACACGTTTTTGGGTCTCCAAGATCATTGTTTCAGAGTCTACTACTTTTTCACCTCTCTGACCCAAATCTGCATCGATAACGTTAGGTGTTTTTTTTTCAACTTTTTTGGAATCTGACAACATTACAATTCTCCGATAACAGCTATATTGAATTTATTCTAAAGGAAAATCTACTCCACAAATAGGACACTTTCCTCGGTCTCCATTATATTGTTCATGATAATAAACAATAATTTTAGATTCACAAAGCTTACATAATATTTCGTCTCCGTCCATACTTTATTATACATTTTTTCCTATTAATAGGATTTTCAAGGTGAAGGTTTAAGGAACGCAAAAATGCCATATTTTTGTGCGTCTTGGGAATAGATCACCAAATGAATTTATTCAATATTTAAATCAAAAAAATAGTGAAATACAAGAAATTTTTCTAGAAAAAATTACAGAGTTAACAAAACCTATTGACATTAAGGTAATGTTAGGTGATGCAACCATTACTGATCAAAAAACCTTTGATCCAAATTTGGTAAGTAGATTCTATGAAAATTGTATCAACAAGTTGAAAAATTGGACAGTTCAGCCCATATCAATTTCAAATAACGAAGACCTAAGAAGAATTTTTACAAAATTTGAGATTAAAGAGGAAAATTATCTAATTTCAGGACATTTGTCTTTACAGTACCATGTATTGCTTTTTTATAAACCAGATCAACGAGTTATTGAAGCTCAAAAAGAATTGGCAGAAATTATAGATTTAACAAAAAATAAGGAACAAGAGTTTTCTGACAATAGTGATCAACTTGTTTTAGAGAAACTAAAAGAAAAGGGGTTTAAGGATTTTGATCATCAAAAACTTTTTGAAATTTTTTTCGAGAATAATGAATTAAGGGAAAAAATCTTCAAAGAAATCGAAGAAAAATCTAATTTCGATTTTCAAAAAATGGTTGCAAAGAAAAAGGATCTAATAAAGGAATTAGATAATTTATTAATTGAAACATATCAGACAAGCTCTGTAATTATTGATGATGCAAAATTAGTCACGGGTGAAGAAGGTTGTTTATGTACTCTAGATTTAGAATTTGTTAAGGGAGGAATTAAAGAAGGGTTATTTGATCCAAAGAAATTATCAGATAACGTAAAGAACAAACTAGAGGATCGAATAAATGAAGTCTTAAACTGCATTAAAACGTAATTTCATAAAACTTACTGGTAGATTTTTCCCTAATTTTAAATGGAAATTATTTTCGAGCCTATTTTTTCTCCAAGAATTAGTTTCTTTACAGATTCAATAATTTTGATTAAAATGTAATTTCAAATCGAAGAAGTCAAATATACCAGTAAGACAGGAACATCTCACATGAACCTAACGTATGATGATGTACTAAAGGCCAATACAATGAAGAGTGAAAATATAAGAAAAACTCCATTGATTTATTCTCCTACTTTTAGTCAATTAAGTGGCTCCAGAGTATACCTCAAATCTGAATTTCAACAAAAAACTGGGGCCTTTAAGATAAGGGGAGCATATTACAAAATTCAAAATTTAACAGACCAAGAAAAACAAAAAGGAGTAATTGCAGCATCTGCTGGGAATCATGCTCAAGGTGTAGCATATGCAGCAAATGCTGAAAAAATAAAATGCACAATTGTAATGCCTAAAAATGCATCTCCTGCTAAGGTTTCAGCAACAAAAGGTTATGGAGCAGAAGTAATTTTAGATGGCACAAATTACGATGAGGCAGCTTCTAAGGCAAAAGAAATTGCAGAAGAATCAGGTGCAGTGCTAATTCATGCTTTTGATGATCCTGAAATTATTGCTGGTCAAGGAGTCATAGGATTAGAGATTTTAGACCAAATGCCTGATGTTGAAGAAGTGTATGTTCCAATTGGTGGAGGAGGGTTGGCAGCTGGAGTTTTACTTGCCATTAAAACAAAAAACCCAGATGTAAAAATTATTGGTGTTCAATCAAGATCATTTCCCTCTATGTATGATTCTTGGAAAAAAGGTTCTATTACAAATGTTGAAGGGGCAAGGACCATTGCTGATGGAATCTCGGTAAAAGTTCCCGGACAGATAACATTTTCTATAATTAATGAATTAATTGACGATATTGTTTTAGTTGAAGATTCAGAAATTATCAAGGCAATGTTTCTGCTAATGGAAAGAATGAAAATAGTCATAGAACCTGCAGGAGCAGTAGGATTGGCCTATTTAATTTCAAATAAACCCTCACCAGATAAAAAAGTAGTTTCAATTTTAGCAGGAGGTAATATTGATATGTATTTGCTAGGACAAATTGTTGATAAGGGTTTGGCAACAATGGGAAGACTCCTTAAAATTTCGGTTCTATTGCCTGACCGTCCTGGTGCGTTCAAAGAAATTGTAGATGAAATTAGTTTGGCAAATGCAAATATAGTTGAAGTAGTTCACGATAGACTAAGTTCTAATATTAATGCAGGATCAGCATCTGTTACTTTAAGCTTAGAAACTGCGGGAAAAGAGCAGTCAGACAAACTAATAGAATCATTTAAAAAAAAGAACATAAAATTTGATTTACTTACTTGAATTTTTTTTTAACAAAATTAGAAAGGCCGTATTTTTTCAATTCATCTGATTCCTTTAAAACCGATTTATGTTGATTGGTTTTATGTTGTTTTAATTTTATTTTTAGTTCTGAAAACTCATTTGCAAGAATTTTCACAGCATAAATTCCTGCATTTCCGGCTTTATTTACTCCAACAGCAACCACAGGGGAGCCCGTAGGCATTTCAGATATTGATAATAATGAATCTAAACCACCAAAGGCAGAAAATTTTGATTTTTCTGCTTTTTTGGTTTGTTTATCATTGTAAACCAAAATTGGAACTCCAATAACAGGTATAGTAGTATGAGAGGCAATCATTCCTGGTAAATGTGCGGCGCCCCCAGCACCAGCTATTATAATTTTAAAGCCCATCTTTTCTGCATGTTCTGCATACTCCGATAGTCTTGATGGAGTTCTATGAGCTGATACGATTTGATCTTCATGTTTTATTTTAAATTGATCAAGAATTTCAGCAGCGCCTTTCATTATGCGACTGTCAGAACTTGAACCCATAATTATTCCTACTAAAGGTTTCTTTGAAAAACTCATATCATCACAAAAGTATCAACCGTTTTTATCTTTAACAAATAAAAAATAAACGACAAACACGTACAAAAAAACATTAGCTATTTTTAATCCTTGATTTATGGGGTTACCATGAGCAAAATTTTAGGTATTATTGGTGGGGGGCAGCTAGGCATGATGATAACAGAAGCAGCAAAAAAAATGCCAGAAAAAATTTCAAAAATCATTGTTCTAGATCCAACAGAAAATTGTCCTGCTTCTCAAGTAGGTGCCCAGCAAATTGTCGCAGATTTTAAAGACAAAAATGCTATTCAGAACTTAGCAGAGCAATCAGATATCATAACTTACGAAATTGAATCAGGAGATAGTGATGTGTTAAAATCTGTTGAAGATAAAGCTGAGATAAATCCATCACCAGAAACATTGAAAATAATTCAGGACAAATTCCTTCAAAAATCATTTTTGCTTGAAAATAAAATTCCTGTACCCGAGTTTATTGAAATAAATTCATTTAATGAGCTGCAAGAAGGATTAAAGAAATTTGGCTTTCCAGCTTTGCTCAAAGCTCGAAGAGATGCATATGATGGAAGAGGAAATTTTAAAATAGATTCACAATCAGAAGTGCAAAAAGCATATGATTATTTTAAAGGACAAAAATTGATGCTTGAAAAATTTGTCCCTTTTAAAATGGAGGTATCAGTTATTGCTGCAAGAAATACCAAAGGACAAATCAAAACTTATCCTTTGGTTGAAAACATACACGAAGAAAATATCCTTCGAGAAACAATAGCTCCTGCTAGAGTTATGGATACCATTTCTAAAAAAGCAGAAGATATTGCAAACACTACTATGAGCGTTTTAAAAGGAGCAGGAGTTTTTGGAATTGAAATGTTTGTTACACAAGATGACCAGATTTTAATAAACGAAATTGCTCCAAGAGTTCATAACTCAGGACATCATACCTTACAATCAAGTGAAACATCTCAATTTGAACAACATCTACGAGCTATTTTGGGTCTAGAATTAGGTGGGGTAAAGTTGCTACACCAGGCTATAATGTACAATATTCTCGGCTCCAAAAATTTTGAAGGAGAATACTTGCCAATTGAAATTTCAGGGGATAATATTTTTCTTAAGATGTATGGAAAAAAAATTTCAAAACCCTTAAGAAAATTAGGTCATCTAAATGTAGTTGGAAATCCAGAAGATTCTCTAGAGGATTTATTTAAAAAAATTTCTAGCATAAAAGACAAAGTAGAAACTAATCCATTAAATTAAACAGTAAAAATAGTCGATATAGATTTTTTAAAAAATTTTGTGTATTTTTGATAATGCCTTTAAATGAAGTAATTTATTCAAGATTTTTAGAAAGAGAATTTAATAGGTTTATTAATAAAATCAAAAGGAATTCACACATGGTATCCATCCCTCATGTTCTTTCGGGAATTTCAATCATATTACTTGTAATTTATGGCGTAGATGTGTTAGTGGGTGGAGGAGGAGCTGGAGACGGTTTCTTACCATTTGATGCAATGACACGTGGTATTGGATTCGGATTTCCACCAATAATTTTGTCATTTATTGCTTTTTTCATTTCTAAAAAACCACCTTTCAAAGGATTAGGAATAATGTTGATTATTACAGGAGTTTTGATAATAATTGGTGGCGCAATTTCAATTTCCAGTATGGGAGATTCAGAAAATGCTGCAAGGATGGCAGGTGAAGGAGGAAGTTTAATTGCTATTGGGGCAATTATAATCGGTCTAGGTGTGATTAAATTAAAAAAATCACAAACAAAGGTTTCTTAAATGCCTAGTTGTAAGAACTGTCGCAATGATGTTTCTAAGGTTTATGATTGTGAACACACCAAGTTTGAAGAATATTGTAAAGAATGCTATACTGAATTACATTATTATCTAACTGAAAAAAATAAATAATTTTGTACCAAAGTTGATTGAAAATTTTTTGTAAAAAAAGTTGATGTTAAAAGAATAAACATGAATGAAATTATTAAATTTGAAAATAAAAATTTCGAGTAAATTTATTTTAAAAAAGCTAACGCCTTTACAATGTCGGTTTTACTAATAATTCCAATCAAAGTGCCATTGTCAGATAAAACTCCTGCTCCATTAATTTTTTTATTCAAAAGTAATTGACTAGTTTTTGCAAGATCATCATCATATTTTACAGAAATAATGTTGTTACTCATAATCTCCCTTGCTTGTATGGTACCCCCAAATCCTGAATCTGAGATAAATCCTTTTCTTGGGAAAATTATTGAAATTAAGGGGTCAGAATTATCGAGCACATCCTCTTCCTCTCCAAGTTTTAAAGACAAGTTAAAGAGATCTCTAAAAGTAACAATTCCATTGGGATTTTCATGATCATCTCGTAAAATTATACGAGAAATTTTTTCTTCAATCATTTTTAGAACAATTTTTGATATTGGAGAATTGGAATATTGCCAGGCATAATATGGCGACATATACTCGCCAACCAGTTTTTTATCTAGATAGTTTTTTGCAAAAAATTCTACGAGATCAGATTTTGTAATAATTCCCACTACTTCTTTTTGAGAAGTAACAGCAAGAGACCCTATGCCATTTTCAAGCATTTTTTCTGCACATTTATTCATAGAAGTATTTTCATCCACAGAAATGATTTTTTTTGAAATTTCTTTTAGTGGTATCTGACCTAATTTTCTATTGGAATTATCTGAGAATAAAAACAATCCTAAATCTTTTTCAGTTACGATATCAGTTATCTCGTCATTTGTCACAACAAGTATGCGGCTTATATTCTCATCAATAATTTTTCTTAAAACCTGGGCCAAGTTACCTTGATAATCTATAGTTATTGGATCTTTCATATACGAATTTACTGCATTCATAAACTAAAGGAAGCTGAAGGTTATAAAAAATACTAGACAATTACCAAGATTGGGAAACATGTATGTTTTATTCTAAAATTCTTCAACCAAGTAAAGATCAAAGAATAGTATACTTATTTAAAAAAAGAATAAAATTTAAAATTCTTTAAAGTTATAACATCCTAAAAAGTAAAAACTTTTGTGAAGGCAATCATCCTAGCAGGAGGGAGAGGAAAACGACTCAGGCCCATAACCGATTACTTTCCAAAACCCCTTGTTCCATTGAATAATGTTCCCATTTTAGAATGGCAAATTAAATATTTAAAAAAATTTGGAATAAATGAATTAATAATTTGTACTGGGTATAAAACAGAAATGATTCAACATTTTCTTAAATTAAAAAATTTTTTTGGATTAAAAATACATTTTTCAATTGAAAAAACCCCTCTTGGAACTGGAGGAGCTATAAAACAAGCTGGGAAATTTATCAAGGAAAAATCATTTTTTGTAATTAATGGGGATGTAATAACAAATATTGACTTGAAAAAATTATTGACAAAACCAAACTCCATAGCCGCAATTGAACTTAGAACAAAATTTGGAATTATGGATACAAAAGGAAATAAAGTTTTTAGATTTAGAGAGAAAAAAGAAATTTCAAACACCTGGATGAATGCGGGAATTTATCATTTACAAAAAGAAGTCCTAAAAGATTTACCAAAAAAAGGAGATATAGAAAAAACAGTTTTTCCAGATTATGCAAAAAAGAGAGTACTAAATACTATAAAATTTAAAAACGTTGATTGGTACTCTATAGATTCATTCAAAGATATTGAAGAATCTTCTTTAGAGATTCAAAAAATATTAAAATAAATTAAAATTTCATGAACCTGTTCTATGCAAAGTTACTAGTAAATAGGCTATTTCACCAACAAATTTTTCATCATTTGTGGCTGAAGAGGTATATCTAGTAGCGTTTTTCCAAAAAGGATTTTCGTTATTTGATTTTTCAACTATTCCTTGGGCGTCCATGTATTCTTATTCTTTAAATTTTTGATAATAATTAGCCTCAATGATAATTTACTTAATGCTAAAAAAGTCGTACAACACTATAATGTAATTCAATTTTTTTTGTAATAATAAAAAAATCAGTTAAAACCTTCAAAATCAATATTTAAAGGAAACACTAGAATATACAAATATCAAATTTTGTCTATGAGAATAGCATGTAGTCTAGGCTCGCTCTTATCTGTCCCTGAGGTTCTGGAGTGCTCAAAAACGTTATCCAAAACCTCAGTAGAAACAATATGGATTCCTGAAACATGGGGCATGGAAAATTTTTCAATACTAAGTGCAGTCTCAGAAAGAGCACCATCAAAAAACATTGGTTCCTCTATCATCAATATTTACTCAAGAAGCCCAGCAACAATTTCAATGGGTGCAGCCACGGTGGATACAATATCAAATGGACGTTTAATTTTGGGCTTAGGGACAAGCAGTCCTGCAATCGTTGAAAACTTCCATGGGGTTAAATTTATGGATCCCGTTTTAAGGATGAAAGAATATGTAGAGATAATAAATTTAATTTTATCAGGAAAATCCGTAAATTATCAAGGAGAAATTTTCAATTTAAAAAATTTTAGTCTTTTAATAAAACCTCCCAGAAAAAAAATTCCCATTTACCTTGCAGCAGTAAATCAAAAAATGGTAGAATTAACGTGGAAAATTGGAGATGGGGTTATTTTTTATTTAAGACCTCTTGAAGAAATGAAAAATACAATAGAGAAAATGCAATTAAAAAGAGAAATTGATGTATCATGCCAAATAATTTCCTGTGTATCAAACGATCCTGAACAAGCAATAGAAAAATGCAAGAAAACTCTAGCGTTTTACATTTCTGTTGGAAAAATTTACAGAGAATTTTTAGCAAAAAATGGATTTAAAAATGAAACCCAAAACATTTTTGAAGAATATAAAAAATCAAAATTTGATTCAAATCATCAGTTAGTTTCTGAAAAAATGATTAATTCTTTAACAATTGCGGGCGATCCGGATAGTTGTGTAAAACAACTTCAAAGATTTAGAGAAGCAGGAGTTAATTTGCCTATAATTCAATTTAATCCAATCGGAAATGTAACTGATTCCTTTAAATTATTTGTAAGTACTTTTTTTGAGGAAAAGTAATGCCCAAAGTTGCTGTTGTTGCTTACGGGCATACAAAGTTTTCAAATGAGGATCTTAAAATTGAGTCTGTTTTATTGAGAGCAACAAAAAATTTGTTTGATTCAACACCAAATCTTGAACAAAAAGACATTGACTCAGTATTGGTATCGACTAATAATAATTCAAAATATCTTTCCGCAATTTTATCTGAAATGACTGGGATTCAACCCAAAATAGCTCACTCTGTTGAAAGTTTGTGTAATTCAGGGACAAATGCAATTGTTTCAGCATATTCATACATAGCATCAGGATTGGCAGATGTAATTTTAATTTCAGGCGCTGAAAGATATGATAGTCCTGGTCAAATTTTAGAATGGGACAATATGAGGGGAGAATTTAAGCATCCCATTTTTTGGGCATCTATTTTTTCTAAAGCCTATAAAAGAGAATATTCTATCTCTGAGGAGGATTTAGCAATTGTCCCCGTAAAGAATCATAAACACGCCAAAAAAAATCCAAATGCTTTTTCTCAAAAAACAATTTCCATTGAGGATGTATTAAATTCAAAAAAATTAACCGAGGATCTAAGACTACTAGATTGCTCAAGGCCCTGTACTGGAGGCGCTTCAATTTTATTGACCTCTGAGGAATTTTGTAAAAAATTTTGCGATTCTCCCATTTGGATTACAGGAATTGGTCAAAAGACAACCTCGGCTAGTTTTACAAAAAATCAAGGATTTGATAAAATGGAATCAACAAAACAAGCAGCACAGATGGCTTTTCAAATGTCAAACCATTCATCTGAAAATATTGATGTTATGGAAGTTCATGATGCATTTTCAGTTTGTGAACCTATCGCTTTAGAATCAATGGGATTTTCTGAATCAGGTGGAGGTATCAAAATGATAAAAGAATCATATTCATCAGAAAATTTTAAAATTAATCCAAGAGGAGGGCTTTTAGGAACAGGACATCCCTTAGGAGCAACAGGAATTTCTCAAACCATAGAAATAGTGCAACAACTTCAATTCAAAGCAGAGAAAAGACAGGTTGAAACCGCTTCTGTCGGATTAGTTCATAACATGTCAGCAGCAGCCACTTCTTCCACAGTGTTGGTTTTAGAAAATTGAATTTTGAAACAGAATTAAAAAAGGGGAAATTTCTTGTATCTGAATGTCCTTTTTGTAAAATTATTGTATGGCCGCCTTCAGACTTTTGCAACAGATGTTTAAAGGAAAATTCGTGGAAAGAGTGTTCATGTGAAGGAAAAATACTGGAATTTTCCAAAAAAGAAAATACAATCTTTTGTGTTGCTGAGATTGAAAAATCTTTAAAAATTTTGGGGGAAATTATTTCAGGTACTCCAGAAATTGGGAAAAAAATCAAAGTCGTTGATTGTGGAATTACCAATAATAATTACTTCTTCAAGATGGCGATAATAGAGTAATTTTTACCATTAGAAAAAAAATGAGAAATGGTCATAATTTAATAAGATAAATTTTAGAATTGATTTGATTTGAGATTTTTGGTCTTCAAATTGGATTAGAAAGTTTGAATTATCAATAAAATTTGGTATTTGGTAATTTCATAATTACCTGCTTGTCTATATCTTGAGGAAAATAAAAAGCACTATGGGACCAAAATCAAAGACTTTGGCGCTACTCAAAAAACAGGTAAAAACTACAAATCATGGGAAAGCTGCCCACACAAGACGGCAAAGGGGATATCATTGGGAGGATACTTTAGTTAAACGATTTAATTCTGTTGAGAATTGGAATGGGTTTAGACTAGGTTCACCAAGTACTGCACTGCCAGATATTTTAGCTGTAAATACTCTAAAAAGTACAATTTTTGCAATAGAGGCCAAATCGGGAACTACTATGTCTCTGTTGGTTCCTGCAGATCAGATTGAGCGCTGCTTAAAATGGGTTAATATTTTTGACATTTACAAAAAAAGAAATGTAATCCTAGCCTTCAAGTTTCTTTCG
This sequence comes from Nitrosopumilaceae archaeon, assembly GCA_028279545.1. GTDB lineage: Archaea > Thermoproteota > Nitrososphaeria > Nitrososphaerales > Nitrosopumilaceae > Nitrosomaritimum. The sequence goes on along the minus strand of JANQNN010000028.1, from coordinate 2,977 downwards.
AAAAAAAGAATAGGTTTAGGGTCTTATGAGAGTAGAGAACTAAGAGAGTTTTACAAGCAGTGGGACACATCCATTCCAATAACCAATTGTTCATGTAATTACGAAGGTAAAGTGTTTGCTCAAATTAATGGCAAAAGAAAAGAAATAAAGCTTGCCGACTACCATATGCCCTTTAAAACAAAATTTAGAAAAGGTGCCTAAAAATTGGAAATATCATCAAATCATTTTTTAATGATAATTAAGTAAAAAAAGCAGTGTCTGAAGAAATAAAAAAATTAGATTCTGAATCTCCAAAAAATGAATCAGTTTTTGATTTAGTAGCAGAAGCAGATGATAAGGATTATTCCAGAATTAGTTTTGAAGAATTTACTGATGAACGTATATTGACCAGTTATGACATGACTGGAAAAAAACAAATGAAAATTAAAGTGTTAGAGGTATCTGATGAAAATACACCTTCTAAATGGAAATTCGGAGATCGAGTAAAAATAAATAAAATTTTGATCACCATAAAACACCTTGAAACTCAGGAGATAGAAGAAGCAGAATTTGACATTGAAGCCATAGAACGAGAAATGGCAGAAAAACGACATTATACATCTACAAATAGATGGATTCCTGCAAATGATATCAAAAATGGATATGTGGTAGGAACTTATCACACCAGACTGATAACTGATGCATCTGCTCTTGATTACATTGTTTTTTGATTTAAAAAAACTCGATTCGTAAATTACATTTAACTAAAAATATTTAAACATCGAAATTTGAATCCTGAATTATGAGTGCAAAAGAAGTAGACGTCAATGGAACTGAATATAGGATTATACTTACTGAGCAAGTTATAGGACAAGTAAATAATTTAAAAAATCTTTACAGTGCCGCTTATGAAGATCCCGAAAGTTTTGAGGACGTCAGTGCTGAAATATCTAACACCATTAATGACATTGCAAGTACAGTTGAGCCAGAAGCCGAAGACAGCGACCTAGATGGGCTTATTCAAGAAATAATCAAAGCTGTGGATAATAAAGCAGCAGAAATTGAAAAAGAATTAGAAGCAAAACCTAAAAAAGTTCCCAAAAAAAAATCCAAGTCTAAATAAGAAAATTAGGCAGAAAATCAGAAAAAATCATAAAACTATTTTTATTGCCAGTATAGCAAGGATATAAAATGTCAAAAAGTTGTGAATGTGGAATTTGTGGTCATTATACAGAGCGAGAATGTTTAGCTAAAGAATGTAAGTGCTGTTTAAATTTTCATGAAAGGTCAGGACCAAAACAAAAATAACGAGAAAAATTAAGATTTAGAACAACTGCATTTTTTTGAAAAATGCCTAGAACAGCCAATTAATCTATGGTCCTTACAGCCGCAAATAACACATTTTTTTTCTTTTTCTGACATTTTCTATAATTGTTCAGATAACTCGTTTATTTTATCGATTAGTTTTTTATCTTGAAATGCTTCAATTATTTTTAATCTCATATTTTTTAATCGATCAGAGTCTCCCGAATATAGGGTGGACATTGTATTAATTTCTTGGATAAAATAATAATTTTCTAAAAAACTTGATATCTTTTTTTTTAGATCTAATAAATCTCGAGATTGAATGTCTGGTGTTACAATCTTTTTTACAAGTACCAAAAAAAAGCCATTAATTTTTAATAGTTCTTTTTTAATAATTTCCAAATCTCCAGGTTGGTCTTGTAATTTCAAAATTGTAGTATAAGAGTCTAAAATTTGACGTAAAACTTTTTTTATATAATCAGGGTCGGAATTCATATTTGAATATGAATAATTAATTTCCATTCTAATAAGCTTCGGTAAAAAAAATAATTACCAAAAATCCAAAATCTACAAACCCCTTTTGATAATTAATAATAAGATTAAAGGTTCTTGTTAAGAATGCATCAATAAAGAATATTCTCCAAAGAAGATACTTTGTTCAAAAGAATTAAAATTCAAGAAAAGATAATTTTCTTAATTTTTTTATTCCGATATTAAAAAGAATAAGCTATTTTTAAACAAAATAGAATACTGATTACCAGTAAACCTCATTAACTAGCATTTTCAGACTAATTATTAATTCATGAGTAAAAAAGGAACATATGTTGGAATTGGTATCTTAGTTGTTGTAATAGCTATCATATTTCTTTACACTAACATACCTGAGCTTGTTAAACCAACTGTCGACCAATCAGTAGATTCTGCCAAAGATGTTCTCTCCCAAGTGAATGGTTCAGACGTGGTCTCAGAAGCAGAAAAAGTATCATCTACTATACTAAATGAAACGTCTAAAATAGAAATCAAAGATCCTTTCCCATAGGAAATATTTTCTAAAATTAATAAAAAATTTCCAATAATTAAAAAAGAAAATAAGGTTTTAGGCTAGAGTTTCCTCATGCTGGCCTCTATCTCCTCAAAAACCATATCATAGCATTTTTGAAGATCATCTTCCTTTATGTGAGATATTTCGGCTATTTCTTGGAGTGTTTTTGGTTTCTCTGAAATTCGAGATACTGTAAAGATGCATATTGGAACAATCAAGTAAGGAGATTCGTACTTGAAGGGTGTTTTTTTCATTAATGTCTCATGCAATTTTTGTGCATATTCAATTGTATTTGGAGGTAGTTTCAATTTGAATTGAAATTTCTTGTAAATTATTCCAATTTTTCTATCTATCAATGATTTGGCTAAAACACAATAGATTGTATACCCTATGTTGTTCAAAAACAATCTTCAAAATTTTAAATTAATTATTTGTTTTAAATAAATTCTAGTTAATTACGTCTAATTGACAGTAATGCTAATCAAAATCAAAGCATATGACATCTAGATTAGCATTTTATTTTTTTAACACAACAAAAAAATAATTTCCTCCCCAACTTGTCACAAACAATTCTAACACATACAAAAATTCTACCTGTGGAATTTACAAAACTGTAAAAAATTTCTCTAACACAAAAATATCCTTAATACT
>JANQNN010000022.1 GCA_028279545.1 Nitrosopumilaceae archaeon | reverse complement strand
TACTCTGAATCTGCATGCCAGCACTTGGTCCAAGACTAAGCCTGATTGTTCCTTAATGAAGTGGGCGTTGCGTTGTATTATGTTGTTTTGGATTGTATTTAATGCCTCGTTGATTTGAAAACTGTTTGTGATAAGTTGACATCCAGAATTGAGATAGAAGATGGCAGCTCCTGTGTCTGGTTTTGTTGGATGAATATATTGAACTTTTAATGCAACCCAAAACTTCAGGCCTTTATTCTTCGCAATTGCTTTGTTGATTTCATGTTCGATATGATTGCGAATATTGCGTAGATATATGGATAAGTCTGATTTGATAGAATTGGTTTGAAGTTCTGTATCTTGGAGGAGGCCTTCGAGGGATTTTTGTTCGAACTTTGGATGAAAATCATCTTCATCAACAACTTGGTAGTCTGCTTCGTCTCCAGAGAGTTCGATGTCGACCGGTTCAGATGTTTGTTCTTGTTCATCCTCTTGTATGACAACCGGTTGATATGTTTGATGTTCTTGTTCATGTTGTTGTTGTTCCCCTTCAATAGTGTTGTCGTTAGTTGTAGAAGAGGAATTGGTTGCTAGATGATTTACATGTATAGAAAATTAACAATGAAAATGCATATGAAGAAGAAGAAAATGTTTGTATTCATAAACATACCAAGTTTCTTTGCATTATCGAGACTGAGATTTTCAATGTTTGATTCTATGATTGTTGGAAAATCGCCGCCGATAGATGATTTGCTGCTTTTGTGTAGTTGGCCGAGTTTCACAAGGTGGAGAAGGGAGCTGATTGAATTGAAAGACATTGATGATTTTGAAGTTTTTGCTATGGCCCATTGTTGTTCAATTGTTGGATTGACTGGAAGATTTTTGAGTTGGTACTTCTTCCCATTGATAATAAAGTATAATGGATCGGGAAGAGGTAAATGAACATAAATTGATTGAGACATTTCTGAAAAAATAATTATTGAAATTAAGTGAATTGAATTAAAAATATTGAAAATTAAATCATAGAAATATGTGCAACTATTTATATACCCTACATCATCATCATATCAAGCGTGTCACAACATGTATTCTATTCCAGAAAGTAATAAAACTCAATCATGTACGTACTTGTTCTATAATTAGATACACCCTATGAATCATGCATGTACATGTTCTATAATTACATACACCCACTATACATACACCCACAATACATGC
>JANQNN010000048.1 GCA_028279545.1 Nitrosopumilaceae archaeon | reverse complement strand
AGCCGCTCCAAAGAGAAAGGCAGCTCCTAAGAGAAAAGCAGCTTCAAAACGCAAAGCAGCTCCAAAGAGAAAAGCCGCTCCAAAGAGAAAGGCAGCTCCTAAGAGAAAAGCAGCAAAAAGAAGACGATAAATCTTTTAAAATAAGTCGTCGTTTAAAGACGATTTGTTTTCCTTTTTCTAATTTTTAAAAAAAATTCTCCCCATTTGTTTTTGTGATTTATTTTATGAAGAAAACTTTTTTATTAAAATTAAAAGAAAAATTAATTTCAAAAATCTGTAACTCAGTAAAGGTAGCTCATTAGTTTGATTTGATCTTCAGTTGAGATAATATCTTTAGCAGTTAATAGATCCAAAAGATCTTTAAACAAAGCTTTTTGCTCAGCAGACATTCCACCAGCTGGTCCTTTTTCACCTGGTGGACCTGGTGGACCTCTTGGACCTGCTTGCCCTACAGGACCTTGTTCTCCAGTTGGACCCTTTTCACCAATTGGACCTGTTGGACCAACTGGACCTCTCATTCCCTGTGGGCCTTGAATACCTTGCGGACCCTGGGGGCCTTTTTCACCAGGGGGTCCAGATAAACCTCGTTCACCTTGAGGACCTTGAGCACCTTTAGGTCCTTTTTCACCAGCTGGACCTGCCAAACCGGTTGGTCCTTTTTCTCCTTGAGGACCCACAGGACCTTTATCACCTTTATCGCCTTGTGGTCCTGGTACTCCAGTTAATCCCTTTTCGCCGGCAGGACCTTGAGGACCTTGTGGGCCTTTTTCACCAACAGGTCCTTCAAGACCTTTTGGTCCTTTATCTCCAATTGGTCCTGGTAATCCTTGTACTCCCTTTTCTCCTTGTGGACCTGCAGGACCTGTTATTCCTTTTGCTCCTGGTGGACCCTGCAATCCCTTGTCTCCTGGTGGACCAGTAATTCCTTTTTCACCAACAGGTCCTGTCAAACCTGCAGGTCCTTTTGCTCCTGGTAAACCTGCAGCTCCTTGAAGTCCTTTATCTCCTTGGATTCCAGGTGCACCTGTTGGACCTTTATCTCCTGGAGGACCCGTAGTACCAGTTATACCTTTATCGCCAGATGGACCTTGTGGTCCTTTATCTCCTTTCTCACCAGGAGGTCCTCTAATTCCAAGCTGACCTTTGTCTCCAGGAGCTCCTGTAAGTCCTTTGTCTCCTTTATCACCTGGAGCTCCTGTTAGACCTTTTTCACCTCTTTCGCCAGGTGGGCCTCTATCACCCATTGGACCTTTATCGCCAGATTGACCCGGTGGTCCTTGTAGTCCTTTTTCTCCTGGGGGGCCATATGGTCCCCTTTCGCCTTGTGGGCCAGGTTGTCCGATGGGACCTGACATCGCTGCAGAAGCAACGAATTCTGAAGGGATTGTGGAAGGAGGAGGGGTTTTAGTTTCAATAATTTTTTTGGGTTCTGGAGAAGCGCGTGGTTCTTTTTTAGATGAAAAAGTAATTGGAAATTCAAATACAGAATACAAAGATGAGAGTAAATCATTTACAACAATCCATACTTTCTCAAATGTGTATACTGAATCAGGAATTGGATTGCTATCAAAGCCTAAAGTTTCGGTAAATGTACCGTCTTTAACTAAAAGATGAAAGTTTCCACTCCAAAGAGATGAGAACGTGTTGTTTTTAATTTCATCCTCTTCGGGCATATCAGCCACGATTGATATTTGAACCTCGTAGACTCCTGATTCCTTAAATGGTGCTGGTCCTTCCACAATGAAATTAGAAGATGGCATATCCGTTTGTTTGAGCCCCAAGTATTTCTATATTTTCTAGAATTAATACTAAGAATTAGGCGTGCATTTTTGAGGATAGTATTTATCTAGAATAAATGTCCATTATCAGCTAGTGAAGAAGCCATTTAAAAGAAAATCAAAGGAAAAAGACATAGAAAAAGCAGAGAAAAGAGAGATTACAAGTCTTGTAGATCCAGATTATAATCGAAAAAAATTATTTAAAAAAGGCGTTAATTTAATGGCCGATGAACGGCTAGAAGACGCCGTTGAGGTGTTTGAACAAGCTCTAAGAATTGATCCTGACAATATAGAAACCTTGATGAAATTAGGATATGCAAGGTTCCATCTTGACGATCACTCAGAATCACTTAGAGTATATGACAAAATTTTAGATATTGATGTTACAAATCCCGAAGCTTGGAACTTGAAGGGACTAGTACATTATGAGCAAAAAAAATATGCCAAAGCCCTTGATTCAGCTGAAAAAGCTGTAGAATCAGATCCAACCTATGGAATGGCTTGGTACAACAAAGCATGCTTTCAATCCTTGTTAAACCAAGTTCCTGAATCACTTGACTCATTAAAAAGATCAATTGAGATTGATGTTAAAAATGCAAGAAAAGCAATGCGAGATAGAGACTTTGTAAATGTGCGAACAGAAGAGGGATTTAAGAGAATAGAAGAAGTCGTTGTTTTAGAATCAATCAGACAAGGTTATCACACCATTGGCTCCATTGTGTGGACAACTTACATTGATAGTGAAGATGTTGAAAAAGCAATTAAAAAATTAATGAATAAGGGATTAATCGTTCAAAATGAAAAACGGGTAGATGGATTTCATAGAATTCCTGTATGGGATCTTGTTCCAGAAATTGCAAAAAAAATGGGAGAAAAGAAAAAAGGATTATTTGGAATTACAACAAAGAAATTACCAACACCTGTTAAAAATCTCAAGAGTTTAAGCGAATCAATTCAAACTGCAAAAGAAGTAATTGAAGAAGAAGACATTGAAAAGACATTAGACATCTTTGATGAATTTATTGAAAAATCAAGGTCAGGAGAACAAATGATTGATAACTTCTTTGATGAACATAGAGAGATTAGACTTTGGAAGATTAGGCTAAAAGACAGAGGTATTGATTATCTAATTGATAATAAAGAAAAGATGCTTGATCTTTTTGACAATATAGAAAGTACTGTTACAAAACAGCTTAGAAAAGAAATAGTTTAATTATTCTGCAGATAAATCCCAGTAATTTGCATCTTGTTGTTTTTCAGTTGGTTTTGATTGGCTTTTCCATTCTTTAAAAGAACGCACATACAATTTTGCATTTGGAAGTCCCACCGATTTTAATGCATAGTACGCCAAGCCTGAAAGAGTACCAACACTTCCACAGTAGGTTATAATTTCAGAATCACCCTTAATTCCCCTATTATCTAATAACCTCTTCATCTCTTCTTTTGGACGCAGAATCTTATCTGCAGTTGCCAAACTTCGATAAGGAAGACTAATTGCCCCAGGAATGTGCTGTTCAAGATAGTTTAATCGTTCTCTGTTATCAACTAAAATTACTCCTTCTTTTTCTTTGGCAGATTCCAAGTAATCAATTGTTGCAAGAATTTCTGGTCTTAATTTTAAAGAATGGTTTTTGGCTTGAAATTCTGGAATAACATTATCGTTTTCTAAACCTGTTGATTTCCAATGACTATAAGTTGTCTCAAGCAATGAAACATCTGAATGTCCTAGATATTCCAATGTCCAGGCAACTCTTGAAGCTAGGGCCCCAAAAGTATCATCATAAACAACAACTGGGGTTTCATCATCAATTCCCATCGAATTTACAAGTTTTAAAACACGTTCTGGGCTATCATCAGAAAGAAGATTCGCTAATGGTAAATTAACGGCACTTGGAATGTGACTTTCTTTGTAATCAGGTTCTCGTCTTACGTCAATTACCCTGACGCTTTTGTCTCGTATTTCAGATCTTAGTGATTCGATATCCGTGGTTGTCTTTACCATCTTCTCTTGGCTCAAGCTGCACATTCACCTTTTCCGGTTTTTGTGTGATAACTTGTGTCACTTCCATAGTCCAGATAAAAGTCCGGATCTTGGTCTTTTGTTGGTGGAATAGTCAAGGGAGTTAGTAATTTTTTAATGTCATCTAGTGATTTTATCTCTGAATCATCAATGCCATTTGCGACTCTATGAATCCAAGTTTGTAGATCATCATCAGGTTTTTTGTGTTGTTTGAATAATTCTATAATCTTTAGGATTACTGGAATCACTCTTTTTGCAGGAACTCGAAGAGAACTTATTCCAAGCATTGTTTCTCCATCTGATCTTCCACCCAATGACATCATATAGTTTGGATACATGTCTTTACCAACTCTAGCTCCTCCTCCAAAGAATCCAATTGTTGCAATTCCGTGTTGACCACAAGAGTTTGGACACCCACTTATCTTAATTGAAGAATCACGTAAATCATCGTCTTCATCTAATTTTAATTCTAAGAACTTTCTTTGAATCTCTTTTGCAAGTCTATGTGAATTAGTCAAAGCCAAATTACAAGAAGTAGTTCCAGAACATCCAATTGGAGCAGACATAGTCAAAGAACCCGACTTTGCAAGTCCTGCTTGTAACAACTCTGAATACAACTGAGGTAAGTCATCCTCATGAACATATCTAATAGAGATGTTTTGGGTAAAACCACTTCGTCCAAGACCTTCAGCTGAATAGTTTTGAACAATTTCAGAGAGAACGTGTAATTGGTTTGATGTAATGTCACCAGCCTCTAATGTAATAAAAACAGTATAGTATCCAGATTGCTTTTGTTTGAAAGTATTTCCCTTCAACCATCTTGCATATCCGTCAGGAACAGAAGCTACCTCATCAGAAATTCTTATGGGTCGTTTAATTTCATTTGGAGTATCATCTACATTTAGCTTTGTTACAACAGACTGTGTTGCCCTTACAATAGCTCTTTCCTTTAGAACAAGGTTTTGGAATTTTTCCCATCCCATATCATTTACAAGATAACGCATTCGGTTTCTTGCTAAATTCTTCCTGTCTCCCAATCTATCAAAAATTCTAACCACAGCCATTGATGTATACAAAAGGTCTTCTTTTGGAGTAAACTCTTCTAATTGATGACCAACAAAGGATCTGTTACCCAATCCACCGCCAAGGAAGATTTTAAATCCTTTTTGAATTTCACCGTCTTGCTCTCTAGTTTGAGGCAACAATCCAACATCAACCATTCTTACCATTCCATGTTTTTCACAGCAGGTGAAATTGAATTTGAATTTTCTTGGCAAGTTTTGAGTCATTGGATTTCTCAAAAAGAATCTTGCAGTTGCCAAAGCATAAGGAGTTGAATCAAATTTCTCATGAGGACATACACCTGATGTTGGGCTACACATTACGTTTCTTACACTGTTTCCACAAGCTTCTCGTGAGGTTAGGCCAACTTCTGCTAGCCCCCTAAAAATTTCTGAAACATCTTCAAGGACTACCCAATGAAGTTGTATGTTTTCTCGTGTAGAAAAATGAGCGCTACCAATTGAGAACTGTTCGCTTAATTGAGATAATTTTTCAAGTTGATGTGGATAAATTTCTCCTGCAGGTAACTTTACACGTACCATGGCAAAGTCATCAGCTAACCTGGTACCATAAGCTCCATGTTGTAATCTAAAGCGCCTAAACATGTCAGCATCATATTTTCCTTGTCGGTAAAGTTTAACGGTATTTGCAAAATAATCAGCCTCCTGTGGTCTTGCCCAATTTATTTTTCCTTTCTTGGATCTTGGTCTTGTTTGCTTTAGATTAGATAAAGTCAATACACATCAATGTATTTGAGTTCGGTTATAAATTTTTGAAATAGGAAATTTTAGTATGTATAATTCTAATCACCTACAAATTTTATCATACTCAAAAAAAGATTTCGAAGGCACAAAAATTAGGATACACTAATTCTTCAGACTATTTCAGTCCATTCTAATTTAAAATGGGAATCTAACTTTCAATCAAATCCTGCAAAGATTTCAAAATAAAATCCAAAAATACCTTATAACTAAAATAACTTGAAATCTTAAAAAAAATGTGGAAATTTTCATCCTCCGACATGGGAAAGCAGAAGAACATGCATCAACCATAAAAAGTGACGCAAAAAGAAAATTAACGGAAACTGGAAAAATAGAGATGGAAAAAATATCTTCGGGAATTAAAAACCTAGACTATAATTTTGATAATATTTTTTCCAGTCCTCTTGTAAGGGCAAAAGAAACTGCAGAGATTGTTGCAAAGCACTTGTTTCCAAATGAAAAAAAAATAACTATTTGGGACGAATTAAAACCTGAATCAAATGTTTGGGATACTCATAAAAAAATTTCAAAACTAAAACCTGATTGTAAAATTCTCCTTGTTGGACACGAGCCCCATTTATCTGAGTTAATTGCATCTATGATTTCAAAAGAATCTAGTGCTGTCATTAATCTAAAGAAAGGTGGATTTGCATCTATACGTGGAGATGTATTTAATTCAAGAATTGCAGGATCTTTAAGAAGCCTTTTGACACCAAAACAGTTGAAATTAAGCAGGTAGACAATAATATTTTGGTAATGATGGATAAATCACATGATTTTACAGAAAAAAACGACAACATGAGAAGAGTTTCTGAAGTCGAAAAATTAGGAAAAGCATCTGTTTTGGATCTTGGCTCTAATTCTGTTAAATTGGTTAATTACAAAATAAACTCCTATAATGATTACAAACCCTACCATCAAGAATCAGTACGGCTTAGACTCTCTGAAGGCTTGGAAAATATGGCCCTTAGAAAAGACTATGTGGACAAAACAATTGAAACCTTAAAGCTATTCAGAAATATTGTAGATTTTGAGAATGTAAACTATGTAATTTCGGTTGCTACAAGTGCAATAAGAGAAGCAGAGAATCGATTCGACATAATAAAACGAATTGATAATGAAACAAATTTTGATTTTAAAATATTATCAGAACACGATGAAGCTGTCTATTCTTTTACCGGAGCCATTAGATCTCTTAGAATCCCTTCGGTATTATTTTTTGATCTAGGTGGAGGAAGTCTTGAAATCGTTCTTGCAAAAGATTTTGAGATAAAAAAAGTCCTTTCCTTACCACTTGGTGCCTTAAAACTAACTCAAAAATTTTCTGAAGACCCACAATTTGAAATCATTGATTTTTACAAAATGGAAAAACATATTGAAAAAACTCTTCCAACTTTAGAAGATTTAGGAATTTCCTCCTCAGAGGATTTAATCTTAGTTGGAGTTGGGGGAGGATTACGAGCACTTGCAAGTCATGATCAGCACATAAAGGAGTACCCTCTCTCAAAATTACATAATTATGAACTCAAATTAGATTCTATAAATTCAATCTCAAAACAAATTCGATTATTGCCCCTAGAAAAAATAGCCAAAATTTCAGCTATTGGAGCAGGAAGGGCAGATACTATAAGGGCAGGAAATTTAGTAATTTCCCAACTCATGAAAAAACTTGGATTTGACAGTTTAGTTGTAAGTGCCCATGGATTACGAGAAGGAACATTAGCATTATCCTTGCAATTTCCTGATGAATTTAAAAATCAAAATATCAATTATCAAAACATCAAAGAGATAATTTACTTATCAGCACAAATAGAAGAACTTCCTGATTCTGTTGAAGATCTTGTAAGGCTAATGTTTTCAATGAATTTATTATCTGATTATGAGCGAGGACTGCTCTCTTATGCTTTGACTGAAATTGACAAACTATGGTCTTTTAGAGATGCAGATAATGTGTTATACTCTATTATGGATGATGATAGCCTACTCAGTCATCGAGATCAATTAATTGTTGCCTTATCTTTGATTTATTCTAAAAAGAAAAAGAAGGTAGAGCCTTTATTTTCTAAATTTCAAAATATTTTGCAAGTAAATGATAAAAAACTAATAAAGAAAATTTCATCGATTGTGTCTTTATTTGATATTTTTCATAAAACAGGAGCAAAGGTCAAAACTACATCTGAATCGCCCAAGTCCATTTCAATGTCAATTTATTCAAAGAACAATATTTTTCCAGAAGAATTGCTTCATCAAGTTTGTGGTAGAATTGAAACCACTCTTGGTATTCATTTGACATCCAAAGTTTTTTATCAACAGCCTAAATCTTCCTCTGCTTTGCCTGCAGGGACCACTTAATTTTACTAAAATTACGTAATAACTATAGAAAATTTATAGATAGTTTTAGTATTCATTAATCGTAATTGGTCGTACCTACAAAAAAAATTCCAAAAAAAGACAAGATTCCCGGAAAGCTAATCGTAGTTGAAGGAATAGATGGGTCTGGAAAATCTACTCAACTTCGTTTGCTTGAAAAATGGTTACGATACAATGGATTTGAGGTATTTCTAACTGAATGGAATTCATCAGATATGGTAAAATCAATTACCTCAAAGGGAAAAAAGAAAGAAAACCTCACACCCACCACATTTAGTCTTCTTCACGCAACTGATTTTGCCGATAGATTTGAGAGAAATATTTTGCCCTTACTTAGAGCAGGATACTTTGTTTTAGCAGACAGGTACATCTATACTGCATATGCAAGAGACGTTACCAGAGGTTGCAACCCCAATTGGGTTAGAAAAGTTTATGATTTTGCAATAAAGCCTGACATTGCATTTTACTTTAGGGTTCCACTTGATACTGCAATGGATAGAATCCTTTCTGGAAGACCTAGACTAAAATTCTATGAAGCAGGAATGGATCTTAATTTATCAAAAGATTTGTACGAGAGTTTTAGAATTTTCCAAAGTAGAATTGTATCTCAATACGAGGAGATGCATCAACGTGAAGGTTTTACAATAATTGATGCAACAGCTCAAATTCAGGAGCAGCAAAAAATAATGAGAGAAAAGGTTCGAAAACATCTTCCAAAGAAATTAAAAAAGAAAACAGTCATGGAGATGCCCTAAATGGTAACCCAAGTAAGAAAAACAAAAAAAAGAAAGCCCAAATGGTATGGGACAAAGAAATTTGGCGGTCTTCCTTATCAAAAAGATTTAGAAATTTCTGGAAGACTAATCGTAATTGAAGGTCCTGATGCTTCTGGAAGAAGTACACAGATTGAATTACTTACAGCCAAACTTGAAGCTGATGGTTATGGAGTAATGAATACAGGATTAAACCGCTCTGATCTTATTAGTCAAGGGATCTTAGAAGCTAAAAGAAATGTATCTCTAGGAAAAAGAACACTTGCTCTATTTTATGCAGCAGACTTTGCAGACCAATTAGAACACAAGATTATTCCAGCACTTCAGGCAGGATATGTTGTTCTTGCAGACCGCTATATCTACACCTTGATGGCAAGAAATACTGTTAGAGGAATCAAAAGAAAATGGTCAAGTGATTTGTATAGTTTTGCACTTGTTCCAGATATGGTATTTTATGTAGATGTTGACCCGTACACACTAGTCCATAGGGTATTTACGAAAAGACAAAGTCTGGATTATTACGAATCAGGTTCTGATTTAGGAATATCTGATGACATGTTTGAATCATTTATCATTTATCAGCAAAAACTTGCCAAAGAATTTGTAAATCTAAAAAAGAAATACAATCTTACCATGATAAATGGAAATGACACTATTGAGCTGACAAACAAGAGATTGGAAAAACAGATTAGCAGATACCTCTCCAAAGTCTCATGAGTAATTTGGGTAGTTTTTTTGAAGAAATTTTCCTAGAAAAACAAGAATTCTCTAGGCGTAAATTAGAAGAATATATCGCAGAGCCAGGCGAAACTCAGATTCACGAATTTCGAAAATCAGTAAGGAGGCTAGAATCTGCTTATCTTATCTTTCCAAAATCCTACAAAAAAAAGAAACTAGATAGATTGGTGTCATCATACAAATCATTATTTCAAAAAAGCAATATCATAAGAGATTATGACATTATTTACAACAAACTATTAGAATTTGGTTTAAAAGAAAACTCTGAACCATTGAAATTTATCCAAAAACAAAGGAGTAAAAATCTCAAAACAGCTTTAAAGTTTGCAAAAAAAATTTCAAATTTAAAAATAAGCAAAATTAAAAAATCAAATCCCGAAAAATTTGAAAAAAAATATGACAAAACAATTTCTCAACTAATTTCCAAAATTCAAGAGTTTATCCCAATTGTTGCCTCAGATGAATCCAAAGTTGATGAGCTACATTCAATGCGAAAAACAGCAAAAAAATTACGTTACATTTTAGAAATAAAATCAAACAGTCATTATCAGCGCTTTATAGGTAACATGAAAGCATTCCAAGAACGCTTAGGAAAAATTCATGATTGTGATATGACAATTTGTTTTCTCAAAAAATACAAAAAAAAATTCTCTGAATTAGAACCCCTTATTGTAAAAGAACAGGAATTTCGGACACAGATTTACCAGCAATTGGCAAAAACATTATCAGAAAAAAAATGATTAAATTTTAGGATCGAGCATCTTTTTTTACTTGCTTTAGAATTTTTTTTACGGCATTTACTTTGGATTTTGCCTCTTTTTTTGCAGTCTTTTTTGTAAGTTTAAGTTGTTTTTTTGTTTCTTTAAGTTTCTTTTTGGCTTCTAACCTGGTTTTTTTTGCTTCAAGTTTTGCTATCTTTTTTGCAGTCTTTGCCTTTTTCTTCTGAGCAGCCTTTGCCGCAGCTATTGTTTTTTTTGCCTCAGTTTTTACTTTTTGAAGCTCTGTTTTTGCGGCTTTTAGTTTATCTTCTGCAGTTTTTATCTTTGCTTTTTCTTGTTTAACTAATTCAGATTGTTGATCACTTGACACAACCTGCATAGCCGATATGGTCTTAAAAATTTTGCCAAAAAGGTAATTGAAATTTTTTACCTTTGCATCTTATTTTCATTTTTGATATTTGTGTTGATTTTATTTACATGACTTTGGGCTTATAGTTTCATGAGTTTTGAGGGGTTTTCCAATTTTGATGTAGAGACCTTATTCCGATTATTGTTAGCCATAGGACTTGGAGCCTTAATTGGGTTTGAAAGGGAGCTAAAACACAGACCTGCAGGCTTGAGAACACATATGCTCGTGTCCTTGGGAGCAGTAATTTTTACATTATCGTCTTTGGCCTTTGATATTGAACCTGCCAGAGTAGCTGCAGGAATTGTTGCAGGAATTGGATTTTTGGGTGCAGGAAGTATAATTGCTCATAAAGGACATGTAAAGGGCATTACAAGTGCTGCAACTCTTTGGGTTGTTGCAGGAATTGGTCTAGCTGTAGGGATTGGAGAATACTATATGGCAATAATTAGTTCAGTTGCAGTGTTTCTAATCCTAAGATTTGAAAAAATTGAAAAACAAGTAGAATCTCCAAAAAATCATTCTGAGAATGGTCTTTCTTAAGAGTTGGGGAAAATCAAAATTTAATGTGCGAAAGTATTAATGTCAAATAAAAAATCTTGTTTATTATGCAAGAGGCAAAAGTTGCACAAGACTCTGAAAAATTATTCACAAATGTAAGAGAAGTAGAAATTACACGCGCAATTGCCAATGAATTTCATGATGTATTAATTGATCGCGCAGAATCTGATGTTATAATTATTGGTGCAGGACCAGCAGGTCTTACTGCAAGCAGAGAACTTTCAAATCTTGGTTTCAAAGTTTTGGTAATTGAGCAAAACAACTACCTAGGAGGTGGTTATTGGCTTGGAGGATACATGATGAATCCAGTAACAGTAAGAGAACCTGCACAAAAAATTTGGGACGAGCTTGGAGTGCCATACAAAAAAGTTCAAGAAGGACTATACATCACACCAGGACCTCACGCAGTATCAAAACTCATTGCAGGAGCATGTGATGCAGGAGTAAAGTTTCTAAATCTTACTAAATTTGATGACTTGGTTTTAAAAAAGGGACGTGTTGCAGGAATTGTTGTAAACTGGATGCCAGTATCAGCACTTCCACGAAACATTACATGTGTTGATCCTGTAGCATTTGAAGCTAAAGTAATAATTGATGCATCAGGTCATGACTCAGTTGCAGTAAAAAGACTAGTTGATAGAGGTCTAGTAACATGGAAGGGAATGAATCCAATGTATGTTGATGAGGGAGAAGAGCATGTTGTATCAAAAACAGGTGAAGTGTACCCAGGACTAATTGCAGCTGGAATGTCAGTTACTGAAACTCATGGACTTGCTCGAATGGGTCCAACATTTGGTTCAATGTTGTTTTCAGGCAAAAAAGCCGCTCAAATTGCTGCTGAAAAAATCAAAGAACAAGAACGATAAAAAATACCGTAAATATTACCAATCCTTAAACCAATAGTAAAATGAAGATATCAAAAATCTTATTGTATGAGGAACCAACAGTACCACAAATTAATTTAAATCATCAAAAGGAATTTTTAAGCGAAATATTTAATGTGGAAATTGAGGTTAGAGAAAATATCTTAAAATTTTCCAGAAGGGATACATCCTACAGTATTGCAAAATGCAAAGTTTTCAAGCTAAGAAAAGACTTTCAAGAACATACCCCAACCCAAGAGGAAGTAGAATTTGAAGAATCTAACATACAAGATACTGGAAATACTGAAAATATAATAATGTATGATGGGTTTCAGCTTCAAAAAGTTTTAACAGAATTAATACCAGAAAAAGAAAACAGACAAGATATTTTTCATGTATTTTTTACAAACAAGCTAACATGCACATTTGATTACAATGATTATAGATATCACGGACGAGCTTTGATTGGTGCAAACCCCTCAATCATATCAACTACTGGAATTATTGAAGCTCCTGCAAAGCCAAAAGAGTACTATATGGATTTGATGGTTAACTTTGCTAAAGGAGTAAATGTTGACAGTGTTAAAGAAAAGTACAAGGGAACATACTTGGAGTACAATGATCCAAGGTTATCTACAGTAATTGAAGGGTATCTTCTTCAAGCAATATTTTATTATGAGACAGGAGAACCTTTTTGCCAAGATTCTGAATGCAGATTATTTAATCCACATTGGCAAAAAGACCTAATACACTCCCAAATAGAACAACAAAAACTATGCCAAAAGCATCAACATACCCTAAACCAACTAAGAAATTGAATAAAACTAGAAGAATTTCTTATGATCTTTTATATGCATAAAGTAATTTCTTTTTTCAATGACTGAATTTATCAAGTCGGGATTAATCATTTTGAGCCTGTTAATTGTTCCTGGAATAATTATGCAAGTACATGCCCAATATGACATTCCAGATATTCCAAGTCAAGAAGACATTGAAAAGATGATGCAACAAAACGAAGTTAGTGGCACTTACACTAACACAGAGCATGGAGTTTCAGTAGTTCTTCCTGATGGTTGGAGTGGTATGGCCTCAGACTTTCAGGATCCAAATACGGGTGAATGGATTTCAGGATTTCAAGCAATGAAAGGAGGTCTTGCTGCAAACATGGATGCGATGCAACAGGGAGAATACTCTGTAATAATGCTAAGTATCATAGACCAACCAGAAGACAAGAATCCCCCAGAACCTAAATCACCAACAGATGAGTATGATTTTGATTGTAGCGAAATGACTGCAGAAAAAATCAAAGCAAATGATAAAGATGTCATGAAAATGCAAGGTGAATGTTCTGGTGAAGACATTACAATAAAAACACGTGCATATCATTATGCAACTTTAGACAAAATTGTAATGTTTGCATATGCAACTTCGCCTTCTTCGGATTTTGAAAATCATATAGATGAATTCGAAGACTCTGTCAAAACGTTGTCTGTAGACAATCAGGCGGATGTGGACTATGTAATTCCAGATGAAATGATGGCAGGTTCATCAGAAGCTGATGATGCTATGGAAGAAACCAATGACGCTATGGAAGAAGCCGATGACGCTATGGAAGAAGCCGATGACGCTATGGAAGAAACCAATGACGCTATGGAAGAAGCCGATGACGCTATGGAAGAAACCAATGACGCTATGGAAGAAACCAATGACGCTATGGAAGAAACCAATGACGCTATGGAAGAAACCAATGACGCTATGGAAGAAGCCGATGACGCTATGGAAGAAGCCGATGACGCTATGGGAATACCAATGGTGGCAATGTCCCCATATAAGCAAATGGATGCAGGAATTGCAGTAAATAATGTAGTTTGCAATGAGGGCAAAGAATTGCTAATAAAATCAACTAATGGTGCAGCTTCATGTGTTAATTCATCAAGTGTTTCAAAACTAGTTGAAAGAGGCTGGGGTAGTCTACCTTAGATTGATTTCAACCTAAATTTTTCTTTTTTATCTAAAATCTATTTAGTTCTAAATTAATTCAGAATCTAAGGCATCCAGATTTGAGTTTCTGGAGAGTCATTTTTGAAATCCTCCATTTTTACAGTTTCAGAACACTTTTTCATATTGCTATTCAACAAGCACTCAGCCAGTGCTTGATTGTATTGCTTTTTTTGCTCCAATTCAAATGCAGATTCTTTTTCTAGCTCACGGTTTGGGTTGTGGCTCATCAAATGGTAGGTATACTCTGTAGTCTCAATGTCAAGCAACAAATTAGAAAACAATGCCTTTTCAGCTGTTAGAATATT
The DNA here is from genome assembly GCA_028279545.1 of Nitrosopumilaceae archaeon. Classification (GTDB taxonomy): domain Archaea; phylum Thermoproteota; class Nitrososphaeria; order Nitrososphaerales; family Nitrosopumilaceae; genus Nitrosomaritimum. The sequence goes on along the minus strand of JANQNN010000048.1, from coordinate 19,728 downwards.
GTTCAAAAACCACTGTTTTTCAAATCCACCTACACTGTGTGCGATAATTATCATATCAGCATTGGTAAATTCTTTTTCAACTTTAAACTGAATTGACAAGACTTTGGTAAATGTATCCCAATGGGTCATAGATGCTTGAACACCAGATAAGAACTTGCCATCATTGTGAACATAGTGTTCACCGTCTCGTTTGATTATTTTAATTGGAGCAAGGTATGGTTTTTGAGACTTTGTTCCTTCAGGAAAGATATACACTTCAACACCAGTTGGAGATAATTTTCCATCAAGTTTTGGTAACTCTATTGTAAAGTTTGAAACTTCACCTAAATGAACAATCTTTGTGCTGGTTGGATTATCAAGGTTTATGGAGGTAGGTGATGTAACTTCTGAAAAACCGTTTGGATATGCTTTTACAATCTGTTTTACTTCATCATCATCAATGTGATTGTATGCCATGTTATAGCCCATAATTCCAGGAGCTGAGCGTAAATCACCTGATGGAGTATGTGGATGGTTCAAGCTAAGTGAATGTCCAATTTCATGTAAAGTTATTCTTTTAATCATATCAGAATTATAGGATTTATGATCACCGTTTTTTACAATGTCTTGAAATTTCTCAAGTGTTAATGTAGTCCAAAAGTTTTCATCATCTTTTGCCAATTCTAAAAATGTGCTTTGATAGTCCTCAGTGTAAATGGTAACATTTGCAATTGGAGTTAGAGGATGACTATATCCTGCAACTCCGGTTACTTGAAAGATTGTAGGACTAGGAGTGTCAGCATAATTTATGAAACCATCACAGATTGATTCGTCTTCAGGTTCAATGTGAGAAGTCATATCCCAAACAAATGGGTTTCCAGTAACTTCGACAATTTTAGCATGCCAAGTCTTTATGGCAGCTTGAGCTATTTCGTTAAAAGTAATGTTGCCGCTAGGATTTTTAATGCAATAGTCTACTTCTGTAGTATTAAAGACTTGAATTCTATTTCCTGAATAGGATTGAAAGTCCAAGTACTCTTGTTGATTCGTTTCAGGAGTATATGCTGAGGCTGATTGGTTTGCAACAAAGGCAATTAAAATCACTGAAATTCCCAGGATTGTTGACTTGTGTAATTTTCCAATAATACGATTAGATCTATTAATATACGCCCGAACCAACGAAAATCCTTATTCTTTAGAGTTAAAAAACGTAATTATTCATTCATAGCCAAAAAAAAGGTGAATATTTGAAAAACAACCTCTAACCTTTGGTTTCATATGGGTCGAAAACGAGGTCTATCACTTAAATTATTGAAATAAACAGAGGATTTTCATGATGGCAGCAGATGCAAATGCAACTTTGGTTGAAAAAAAAGAAGATTCGCCAAAGATGCCAGATAAAAAAAAGACAAAATATGATGTAATAATTATTGGGGCAGGCCCTGCAGGATATACTGCTGGAATCTACTGCTCAAGGGCAGGCTATGATACTTTGATTTTATCAGGGATTTTGCCCGGAGGACAGCTAGTAAACACTACAGAAGTTGAGAATTTTCCTGGGTTTGAGAAAGGAATAATGGGTCCGGATTTGATGATAGAGATGAGAAAGCAGACCCAACGGATGGGAACAACAATAGTAGATGATGAAGTTGTAAATGTTGATTTTAGAAATGCTCCATTTAAGATACTAACAGCCTCTGAAGAATACGAAGGACGAGCAGTAATTATTGCAACTGGGGCAAACCCTAGAAAGTTAGGACTAGAAGGCGAAATAACTTTTGGAGGAAAAGGAGTTTCGTATTGTGCAACTTGTGATGGTCCCTTTTTTAGAAATCAGGAATTAATTGTTGCAGGTGGAGGAGACTCTGCAATAGAAGAGGCAACCTTTCTTACCAAATTTGCAACAAAGGTGTATGTAGTTCACAGACGACGAGAATTACGTGCAAGTAAGGTAATGCAAGAAAGAGCATTTAACAATGAAAAGATACAATTTGTTTGGGATTCGGAAATTATAGACATTAAAGGAGACCAAAAGATGCAAAAAGCCATTCTTAAAAATAAAAAAACAAATGAGACTTCAGAACTTGAAGTCGGTGGTCTTTTTGTTGCAATTGGACATGAGCCCAACACTAGTTTGTTTAAAAATCAAATTGATTTAGATGATGAAGGATACATTGTCCTAAAAAATAAAACTCATACAAACATTGATGGAGTCTTTGCAGCAGGTGATGTCCATGATAGAACCTATAGACAAGCAGTAACTGCAGCAGGTTTTGGATGTATGGCAGCAATTGATGTGGATAAATATCTCACAGAAAAAGCATAAACCCCAGTATTCCAACGTTTTTAAATAAATACAAATCCTTTTTTTGGTAAAAAATTTTACAAATATCATGTCTTCTGAAGATAAAACTGCAGAGTACACCAAGAATCTAGAAAAATTAGGTGTCGAACTCTCAAAGATACAGTATGATTTTAAAATTAAAGACACCTCTTCAGAAAATTATTGGGAAAAACGAATTCAAGAATTTTGTAACTATCATGAAAAGACAATAGAGTATTTCACTATGGTGTATTCGCTGATGAATTTAACAGATGAAGAACAAGCTGGAATGTTTATTTTTAGACTAAGTAAGTTAAAACAATTAGGAAAAAAACTTCTAGAGGCAATGAAGGCCATAAAGGAGAATCCTACAGCAATGGATCCTAAAGACATGCAACAAAGTAAATGGAAAAAAGATTTAAGAGAAAAACTAGTACAATCAAATCTTGATTGTCTAAATCATGAAAAAAGGATGAACGTATTTTTTAAAGAATTTTATGAAAAACACCTACATGGAAAAACTAAATGAATTTGAATCTAATATGCAAGTTCTGACATGTGCTTTGCTTCTTTGAGGCAAGAATCAAATTCTTCACCAGTCATGATTTTTTGTTCAGTGTAGACACTTTTGAATTTACGTCCATCATCTGCAAATATTCCAACAACACAATCATTTTCAGACAAAGGATATTTTTTCATACAAGCATATACTGCAGCTGAAGATGGACTAATTAGCAACTTGTCTTTTTCAAAAACTTCTCTTACAACAGAAAATGCTTCCTTGTTATCTACTGACACCCAATCATCTACAACGTTTTCTCGTTTCAAAAATAAATCAGGCTTTGCAGATTCCTCAAAGTTTCTCCATCCTTGAATTAGATGATTTTGTTGTGGTTGGCAGCCAATGATCTTAATGTTTGGGTTCTTTTCTTTAAGATATGTTCCAATTCCGGTGATAGTGCCGCCAGTTCCAACCCCGGTGAAAAAGTGAGTTACTTTTCCATTGGTTTGTTTCCAGATTTCAGGACCCGTTCCAACATAATGGCCCTTAAAGTTAGCTTCATTGGCATATTGGTTTGGTGAATAGTACGTATCAGGTCTGGATGAGGCAATAGAGGTTGCAAGTGCAATGCTTTGGTCTGTTCCTGCACCAACCTTTGGACACAAGTCATCACTTGTCTCAAATACTTTTGCTCCAAGATTTCGAATAATATCTTTAGTCTCATTACTTGCTTTTTCTGGAATTACAATTTCTACTTTGTATCCTAACAAATGGGCAATACCAGTCAAGGCAATTCCAGTGTTTCCTGAGGTTGGCTCAATTATGATACTTTTACCTTTTTTTAAAATTCCTCGTTCTTCACCGTCTTTAATCATCCAATAAGCAGCACGGTCTTTAACAGAACCAAAAGGATTGTGTCCCTCAAGTTTGGCAAAAAATGTAATCTTGTCAGTCGATAAAGAATCTAATTTTACTAGAGGAGTATTTCCAACTCGTTTTAGAGGATCATTATCAGTGACCACTTTTGAGGCCATAATTATTTCACCTTTTTAATTTGAAAATTAATTGTATCGCCATCTTTTTCCATTTTTAGTAATTCGTGTCCTTGTCTTGTAACCCAGCGAGAAATATCATCTTCAGCTGCTGGATCATCTGCAGAGACATTTAGTACTTCTCCTACCTGCATCTTTTCAATCTCAATTTTTGTTCTAAAAACAGGCTCTGGACAAAAAAGACCAGTTGCATCAAGTTTCTTTTCACTAAGTTCAGACATTGATATCTAACTCCTAATGTTCGTCATATCATATTAAAATCTATTTTAAATTAGCTAATCCTATGGTAAAAATTTTAGCCTTATCTAAAAAGATCCTCATCTTCTGAACGTATCACTTGATTTATGGAGGATTTTTCTTTTTTGAATTCATATCCCCGAATAATTACTACCGGAGTGTTTTCAGTTTTTTTCATTAGTAGTTCTGCTGCTCCACACATTTCATCAGCAACAGCTATTGCAGTTACACGTAATTCTCTTCCAAAATTATCATTTGTCCCTGCATAATTCAAAATTGGATCAAAACCATAAATTCCAATTGCGCAATTTGTCTGGCCCAATCTAAATGGTCGTCCAAATGTATCAGAAATTAGGACTGCAACATCTTTGTTATTATATTCTGAAATGTGTTTACAAATATTTTCAGCTGAATTGTCAGGGTTTAATGGGAGAAGAGTAGCAAATCCATCTTTTACATTGCTTTCATCAATTCCTGCATTTGCACAAATAAACCCATGTTTTGTCTCAACGATAATTACTCCTCTCTCCATTCTTACAATTTTTTGAGATTCAGAAAGTATCAATTCTACAATGGAAGGGTTTTTTCCATATTCGGAACTAATGCCTTTGGCAAGTAATGAAGGAGTTACAGACGATAAATCAACTGTCCTTCCTTCCTGCTTTGAGATTATTTTTTGAGCAATGACTATGATGTCTCCATCACAAAGATCAATAGATTTGGAGATAATCTCTGAAATGTTGTCACCTTTCTCAATTTCTCTTGGAATTTGAACTGGAATTAATTGCAAGTATTATTTCCCTAAAAAAGACAGTAAAATATTGGTTATGCTGGAGTTGGAGTTTCTAATTCTAGTTTGTAGTGTTTGTTTATAATCTCTAAAATTTTTGAAAGATCTTTTTCCTCAAGGGTAGTTGTTGCCAAGTCTTTAACAATGTCTTGGGCCCTAAAGGCAATACCTAGTCCACACACATCAAATAGCTTAATGTCATTTGCACCATCAACGACACAGGTAATGTCTTCTTTTTTTTCTGTCCATTCAGCAATTTTTATTTTTGCAGATTTTGACTTGTCAGAATCGACATTAATGATAACATCATCAAGTTTACCGTCCTTAAAGACTAGTTCATTTGAATAAACATAGTCTAAACCTAGTTCAGTCTTCAACCGGTCAGTCATTATGGTAAAGCCACCTGATACTGCCATTAACTTCCAGCCTGCATCCTTAAGGGCTTGACATGCTTCTTTTGCTCCAGTCATAATAGGTAGCTCAGCTGCTACTTGCATACAAGTCTCATAATCTAGTCCTCTAAGTGCACCAACTCGAGTGCGAAGACCTTCTTCCCAATTAATAACACCTTGAATGCCTTGTTTTGTAATCTCCCAAATTTCATTTTCTTTTCCAAGTTTTTCAGCTAGAATGGGAAGATATTCTGCATCATAAAGAACTCCTTCGACATCAAATATGATTAGCAATTATTTTCTGATCTTTGAAAAAAAATCTAATTATATGAATGTAAAGTCGCATCAAATATTTGGCAAATTTGATCTATTAACGATAAATTTGTTTTAATACAACTTTAAAAGTAAATTTTGTTTTTTAAATAAAAAAAACGCTAATAATAAATCGAGGAAGGAAATGGGAGATCTATGGCCGAAGAACTAGAGCGAAAATATGAAGTAGATATTCAGTCCACAGAAGAAAAACAAAAACTATCAAAAGAAATCAAAGCAATTCTTCAAGATTCTGGTATGATGGATGAGAAAGGAAAATTAAAACTAAAAGGAGTTAGTCCCAAAATGCTCAAAAGGATGAAACAAGAATATGTGGATTGTCCTGTTTTAAAGGAAAACACACAATTCATTCAGTGTTTTGTGTGTCCAAATTTTCAAAGTAGGGTTATGGGCAAGGTATTTTGTAAAGGCGACCCTCTTTAGGGTAAATTACAAAAATTTCTATGGTAGATAAAAAAATCATCACGAAAGGCTCATTAGTAAAAGTACGTTCTGAAAATCTGATTTGGTAAAAGAAAAGATAGGAATTACAGTATCAAAAAAAGATGATTTTAGTGAGTGGTATACTCAGGTGGTTCTAAAGGCAAAATTGGCAGATTATGCTCCAGTAAAGGGGTTAATTGTTCTAAGACCAGATGGATATTCAATTTGGGAATCTCTGAAAAATACTTTTGATAGAAAATTTTCTCAGAATGGAATTCGCAATGGTTTTCTTCCAGTTTTAATCCCTGAATCGTTGTTAGGAAAAGAAAAGAAACATTTTGCAGGTTTTAATCCCGAAGTGTTCTGGGTGACACATTCAGGAAACAACGAAGTTGGGGATAAACTCGCTCTAAGACCAACCTCTGAAACTCTAGCATATTCGCTTTATTCAAAATGGATTAAAAGTTGGAGAGATTTACCACTAAAAATTAATTTTTGGAATACTGCTCTTCGAGCCGAAATCAAAGCTACCAAACCTTTCCTTAGGACTTCAGAATTTTTATGGCAAGAAGGACATACTGTACATACAACCAAAGAAGAAGCAGAAAATGAGGTCTTCAAAATTTTAGAGATTTATAAAAATACTGTAGAAGAAGAGCTTGCAATACCAGTTTTAATAGGAAAGAAAAGTGAAAAAGAAAAATTTGTTGGAGCAGAATATACTACTACAATGGAATCTATTATGCCAGATGGGAAGGCTCTTCAAATGGGCACTTCGCATTTTCTGGGACAGAACTTTTCCAAACCCTTTGATGTTAAATTTGCTGACAAAGACAACGTAGAACATTTTGCTTGGCAAACATCCTGGGGAGTTTCATGGAGACTAATTGGTGCTATGATTATGGTCCATGGCGATGATCAAGGGCTTGTATTACCACCAAAAGTCGCACCAACACAAGTAGTGATTGTTCCAATTTACAATTCCGATGATGACAAAAAACGAGTACTAGAAAAAACAAATGAAATTAAAGAACAATTAGAAACAACACAAATTCGAGTACATGTGGATGATAGGAATGAAATATCTCCTGGTTACAAATTCAATGATTGGGAAATGAAAGGTGTTCCACTCAGAATAGAGATAGGCCCTAAGGATATCCAAAAACAACAGGTAGTTTTGGCAAAAAGATACAGCGGAGAAAAAATCAATCTAGGCTTTGAGGATATTGGCAAAATTGATGAAATATTAAATGAAATTCAGGTTAGTATGCTTGAAAGTGCAAGAGAGCAAGCAAAAGAAAATACAAAAAACATTTCAGGTTATTCTGAATTTAAAGAAAAAATGCAAACTGGAGGCTTTTTCAATTCATTTTGGTGTGGAAAACCAGAATGTGAAGAGAAAATTAAAGAAGACACGGGAGCAGATATTCGTCTAATTCCTCTTGATGACAAAAATAAAGAAGGAAATTGTATTTATTGTAATGAACCAAGCACAATTACTCCGGTTTTTGCAAGAGGATATTAGACATTCTCTTAAAAAAAGTGTTTAGATTATGACCGATCTTTATAGACTTCTTCCCGAAGAGATGGAGGACCTAATGATTGAATTTGATCAACCACGGTACAGGGCTGATCAAATCCTTTATGCTTTGTATTACAAGTTCCCTCAAAATATTTCAGAAATTAAACAATTGCCTAAAGAATTTCGAGAAGAACTTGTCAACAAAGGATTTACCATTGGCTCTGCAAAAGAAGTTCATAAAATAGAAAGTAAAGATGGAGAAACTACAAAATTACTTCTAAACCTAGAAGATGATTCGCCTATTGAAACAGTTTTGATGCAATACCCTCCAAAAAAATTACTTGGACATCCAAGATCTACTGTTTGTGTTTCAACCCAAGTAGGTTGTGCTATGGGTTGTGTATTTTGTGCAACAGGTCAAATGGGTTTTGAGAGAAACATGAAAGCAGAAGAGATTGTATCACAAGTAATTCATTTTGAAAAAATTTTATCATCCAAAGGCCAACATACTACAAATATCGTCTTTATGGGTATGGGCGAACCACTTGCAAATTACCCTGAAACTCTAAGGGCTATTCAATTATTAACACATCCACGGGGATTTGGTATTGGGCAAAGAAACATTACAATTTCAACGATAGGAATTATTTCAGCAATAGACAAATTAGCAGATGAAAAACTTCAGATTGGTTTAGCCATATCCTTACACGCCCCAAACGACAAATTAAGGAAATGGTTAGTTCCAACCGCCAGTCCAAATTCGGTGGAGGATCTTATCAAGGCAGGTAAAAGATATTTTTTGAAAACTGGGAGGAGAGTTACCTTCGAGTATGCATTAATTGAGGGAGTAAATGACTCAACTGAAACTGCTAATGATCTTGCCGTTCTTTTGAGAAATAATGGCTCTCATGTGAATCTAATTCCATTGAATCCAACTGCAGGGGATTTTAGGCGTCCAAAAAGAGATAATGTAGTGGAATTTGAAAGAATTCTCTACAATAGCGGGGTTAATTGTACCGTAAGGGTTGAAAAAGGAGTAGAAATTGCAGCTGCTTGTGGACAATTACGAACCGATGTTTTGGGCAAATACAATAATACAGGAATTAAAAGTCAAAGGCAATGACTGCAATATCTGATCAAGCCCTAAAGGAATCGATTTTAGACCAATTTAAAACAACTAGAAATCGAACTCTTGAACTTGTCAAAACCTTAGAAAAAGATGATTTTGTAGTTCAAACCGCAGTTTACATGAGTCCTCCAAAATGGCATGTAGGACATGTAAGTTGGATTTATGAAGCAATTTTAAGTAAGCTAGACAAAAATTACGAATTTTATTCCAAAGAATTTTCAGAATATCTTAATTCGTATTATCAGCAATTTGGAGTACCAAATGATAAAGGCGCAAGAGGAATAATTTCAAGACCCACTGTGGACGAAGTTTTCCAATACTTTAACAATGTCAATCAAAGAGTACAAAATTTTATCAAATCAAAAGAGCTTAGTGATGAAGAAATTAGATTAATTACAATGGGATTCCATCATGAATGTCAGCATCAAGAATTGTTGGTTTATGATTTACAGCACTTACTTGCAGACCAATATAGACCAGTCAAAAAAAGTGAAAGAAAAACACCTGTAGAGATTCAGCAAAAATCAGTACATATCAAGGGAGGTATTTTTAATTTAGGATATAATGGATCAAGTTTTTGTTATGACATAGAACTTCCTGAACATAAGACATACCTCAATGATTACAAAATCGATACTGCCCCAGTTACTAACAAACAGTATCTTGAATTCATAGAAGATGGAGGATATGAAGACTACAAGTATTGGCTTTCAGACGGTTGGGAAGCTGTGAAGAAAAATGAATGGACCTCACCAATGTATTGGGAAAAATTAGATAAAGAATGGAAGGTTAGAGACTTTTTAGGACTAAGAAAAATTAATCCAAATGAACCTGTTTGTCATGTTAGTTTCTATGAAGCTGATGCATATTGCAAGTGGGCAGGAAAAAGATTACCAACAGAAGCAGAATGGGAAAAAGCTGCATGTTGGAATGAAGACAAACAAGAAAAAACCGTCTTTCCTTGGGGAAATGAAAATCCTACAGATAATAGAGCTAATCTATTAGAATCATATCAGTGGTGCTGTGCTGAGATTGGGTCTTTTCCTGAAGGCATTAGTCCCTATGGATGTCATCAAATGATTGGAGATGTTTGGGAATGGACCTCATCAGAGTTTATTGGGTACCCAGGATTCAAAACAGGATTTGATGAATATAATGACAAATGGTTTGCAAACCAGAAGGTTTTACGAGGAGGCTCGTTTGGCACGCCTAAAATGTCCATAAGAGCAAGCTACAGAAATTTCTTTAGACTAGATGAAAGATGGTTGTTTTCAGGCTTTAGATGTGCCGAAAATGCCTAAATTATTTTTTTGAAACAAGAGTCAAGGCATAATTTTCTTTTTTATCGGTCCAAGTTTGCTTTATGATAAAACCAGTTTCATTCATTAGGTTTTGAATTTGGGTCAAATGGTATTTGTGTGAGTGTTCAGTATGAATTAGTTCTCCCTGTTTTAGATGTATAGAAAGATTTGCTTTTGAAATAATTACAGATTGGCTAACAAGAGATTTTAGATACATCTCAACTCGTTGGTCTTTTTCATTATATTTTGCGACATGTTCAAAATTGTTTAAAACAAAATCAGCATCTAATTCATCATTAATTCTTGAAAGAACATTGAGGTTAAATTGAGCAGTAACACCTTGAGAATCATCATATGCCGATTCTAAAATATTTTTTTCCTTCACTAAATCTAAACCAATCAAAAAAAGATCTTCTTTTTTCATTATTTCATTTATTTGCCTCAAGAAAACTTTTCCTTCGTCAGGTGAAAAATTTCCAAAACTAGAACCAAGAAAAATAATTAAATTTTTTTTATCATCATATTTTTCAATAAAGTCTAAACCTCCCTCATAAGTATCAATTATTCCTGTTATCCTTAGGGTAGGGTAATCTTGTTGAAGAATTTCTGAACTTTCAGTTAAAATTTCTGAAATATCAATTGGAAAATATTCTAAATCATTTTGAATTTGAGAAAATATATCTAAGATAAGTCGTGTTTTAACCGAAGAACCGCTACCTAGTTCTACTAGTCTAAAAGAATCATCAAGATAATCAACCAAATCTAATTTTAGATTTCGTAAAATTTCAATTTCTGTTCGTGTAGGATAATATTCTGGGAGTTCACATATTTTTTCAAAGAGTGCAGAGCCCTTTTTATCGTAAAAAAATTTTGGATGAATATATTTTGAATTTTGATTTAAACTAAAAAAAACCTCGTCTGCAAATGTTTTTTCAATTTTTGTTGCATGTGGTTTAAAATATTGAAGTCTGTCATCTACTACATATTTTTTGTAGGGCAAGCTTTTTTGTATGATTTCATTCAAATATTCTTACAGGCTTGTTTTGACATAAATGCGTTATCCCAAATTTTTAGACATTTTTTCAATTTCTTGATATACTTCTAGGTTTTAGAGTATTTGTTGGATGAAATTTTAAAGATTGAGAATTTAAAAAAATATTTTACTAAAAAACAAATGTTTAGGTCCAAAGAAGTAACCGTAAAAGCAGTTGATGATGTGTCATTTTCCCTCAAAAAAGGCGAAGTCTTTGTAATAGCTGGAGAATCAGGCTCAGGGAAATCCACAATCGCCAAATTAATCCTAAAATCAATAGAGCAAGATTCTGGAAAGGTGTTCTTTGAGGGTGCTGAAATCACCCATGACAAAAAAAGCCTCGATAAAATCCATCTTAATTGTCAAATGATTCATCAAGATCCATACGATTCAATAAATCCCCGTATGAAGATTTTAGATATAATATCAGAACCTCTTGAAATTCATAATTTTGGGGATTCAGATGCAAGAAGAAAAAGAGTTTTAGAAGTTCTAAAGGAGGTAAAATTAGAGCCAGCTGAAGACATCATTAGAAAATACCCACATATGTTATCAGGAGGACAAAGACAAAGAGTAGTTTTGGCAAGAGCATTGGCAATTAAACCAAAAGTAATTTTAGCTGATGAACCCGTTTCTATGCTGGATGTCTCAATAAGAGCTGAAATGCTAGAGTTGATGAAAGAATTACAAAAAAAATATGAAATTTCCTTTATCTACATTACTCATGATTTGGCAACAGCAAGATACTTTGGTCAGAGAATTGGAATACTTTATCTTGGAAAAATTGTAGAGATTGGTAACATTGATGATGTTTTGTTTTATCCAAGACATCCATACACTCAAGCACTCATTGATGCAATCTCTGAACCAGATCCTGAAAATATTCACAAAGAAAAAAAAATTAGAATAAAAGAATTAACAGAAACAATTGCTGAAGAAGGGTGTAGATTCAGAACCAGATGTCCTTACGCAATTGACAAATGTACTGTTGAACCGGAATTAAAAACTATAGAAAATAACCGAGCATTCGCGTGCTATGTTGATATTAACTAAGATGTTTTTACTGATGGCATTCTTTTGTCTTTGTAAGTGATTACTTGTGAAACTCCGTTTTTGGGATATACACCATAAATGAGCTTTGCCTTGTTTACAACAGAATCTTTTAATGAAACCATTATGAATTGACTCTCCTTTGATCTTTCCTCTAGAATGTTTGAAAGTTTTTCTGCATTTGGAGCATCAAGATGTGCATCGACTTCATCAAAGAGATAAAATGGTGATGGTTTTAGTTTTTGCAATGCAAGTACAAATACAATTGCAGCTAGAGTCTTTTCACCACCACTAATTGATGTAGACTCTCTTTTTGGTTTGTTTTGGAACTGAATTAAATAAGAAATTCCAGAGTTGAAAATATCATCTTCGTTTTGCAATTCAAGCCAAGCATTTCCTCCAGTCATCTTATTGAAAATAAGTCGAATTTCCTTATCTACCAAATCAAAGGCATTCAAAAAGGTCTGTCGTTTGTCTTTTTCAATACCTTCGATGAATTTTACAATAGAGTTTCTCTCCTCTTCTAAGGAATTTTTACGCGCAGACATGGACCTATAGCCATAAGATACCTCAAGATACGTTTCTGGGGCCTTTGCATTAAGAGCATTGAGAGTGTTTAATTCTGCGGTTAGGCCTTGTACAATAGGCTCAACATCAAAGATTTCCATTTTTGAATCAAACCCAAATGTGGTCAATAATTTTTTTAAGTTATTTTCGGTTTCTGTAAGATCACCCAAATCACGATTTAGTGAATCAGATTGTCGTTCCAAAGAGTTTGCTTGTTTGGAAAGATTTTGATTTTTTTCAGATAAAACTTTCAACTTATCATCATATTCTTTAATTTGCCCAATTGAGGTGCCAGAAGTGGAAATTAGTTCTTGTTCTTTTTCTCTTAATTTTTCAAGGATCTCTTGTTTTTGGCCTTTTTCTTTTTCTAAGGATTGAATTTTATTTTTAAGGTCTTGTTGTTGCAATATCAAAGACGATTTTTCTTCTTGTAAAGTTTTAGATTGAGATTTTGATCGATTTGCCTCTGATTCTGCCTCTGCCAATTTAGAAGATTTATCTCTATACTCATTCATTATTTCAGTGTGTAATTTTTCAATTCCTGATTTTTCAGAATTCATTTTTGTCAATTCATTTGAAATTCTTTCTTGTTCCCCACTTGCATAATTTTGTTCAACAATTTGAATTCTTTCTGTTAAAGTTTCAACATGTGATTCTATTGTAGATATCTCTGAAGAAAGAGAATTATTTTTTTGTTTTAGTTCTGAAATTCTTTTTGTCAATTGAGATTTGGTGATATTAGCTGATTGGATTCTTGATTTTAAATTAGTATAATTTTCATTTGCAGATGTTAAAGCCTTGTCTGAAATTGATAGCCTATCAGAATAATTTTGAATAGATTGTTCAGTTTTCTTTAAAGAATTTTTTTTCTTTAAAATATATTTTTTAAGTAAACTAATAGAATGTAATAGCCCATCAATTGATGAACTAAGTGAGATAATTTTTGTGAGTTTAGAAATTTTTGAATTAATATCAATTACCACGCCACCTCCTTTTGCATCAAAAAATTCCCCATCGATTGTGACGGTTTTATATCCAGATTTTGAGATAGAATACGCAGATTCTCTTGAATTAGTAAGAATGACATTCCCAAAAAGAAATGTTTTAAGAGCAGAGTATTCAGGTTTACACTTTACAAAGTCAGACAATATTCCAACTATGCCCGAATGTTTTGGCAAGTTTAATTTGAATTTAGGAATAGCATCTAGAGGAATTATCTTAAGTTTAGGGAGGTTTTTTGTCCGTGCAGCCTCGGCAATTCCTAATAGAGTGACAAAATCTTTTACAACTATGGCCTTAATCCAATCAGAACTTGCAGCTAACACTGGGCGTTCATATTGTTTATCCCAGGATATCATTTCATAAACGAGACCTTCTACACCAAGCTTCTCTGCATCTTCTTTTAATTTTGCAATTGTATAATCTTCATGCATTATTCCCTTTACAGTTTTAATTTTGGTGTCATATTGAGCAGCTGCCTTACTTGATTTTTCTAAAATCAAATCAAGATCTTCAGAATCAGCAATTATTTTTGTTTTCTTTGCATTTAATTTTGAAATTCTAGTTTTTATTTCAATTATGGTATCTTTATGATTTTTAATCATTGATGCAAGTTTAGTTTCAAGGTCAGATAGTTTTAAAATGTCTTTTTCCATTTCTGTTAATTTACTGGAATTTAAATTGATTTTACCTTCTGATTCATTTTTTTCATTTTGATTTTTTGATAATTTTAATTTTGTAGAATTAAGCTGGTCTGTTAAATTTTTTATCTTATTGTCAATTTCCAATTTTTTAGAAGAAGCCAAAGATTGTTCTTTTAATATTTTGTCACGAATAGAATCAATTTCACTCATGTCATCGTTTACCTTTTTAATTTTCTGGTTGGTTTCATCTATGGAACCCTTTATTTCAGAAATTTTTGAATCAATAGATCCTCTTGAATTTGAAATAGATTCCAACTCATTGGTAATTTCAGGAAGCCTTGAATCAATTTGTTCCACTCGTTTGTTTGATGCAACAATTTCACTGTTAAACACTTCATACTCTTGCATTGCTTGACTTAATTCAGAATCAATTGTTGCTTTGGCTTGGTTGTAATCATTTGCTTCTTGCATTAATTCTGATTTTTGAGAATCTAAGGTCGTTATTTCCTTTTGAAGATCTGTTCTTTCATCTTCTAAGATTTTTAGTTTTGAAGAGATTTCTTTTAAAGAGTCTTCCTTGGTGGTTTTCTCAGCAAGCACAACTTTCATTTTGTTTGCAGCATTAATTGCATTATACCGATTAAGTTCTCTTTGTAAAATATCGCTTCTAAGCTTCTGGTTTCGTTCTTCTTCTAACTCATCAATCCTTTTTTTAATTTCTCCCATTTTGGCAAGAGCAATTTCTAATCTTCTGTCTGCATCATCAAGTTGTTTTAGAGATTCATTTTTTTTCTCATCAAAATAAGATAATCCTATCAAGTCTTCAATGGTCTTCCTTTTTTCTTCTGATGAAAATTCAGATATTCTTGTTACAGTACCCTGTTGGACGGCGTTTAATTGCCCAAGCCCGGCATTTGCGACATCTAAAAGGTCCAAAATATGGCTACGATTGGTCTTTTTTTTATTCAAATAGTAAGTATTTTCACCATTATCATCCATTTCTCGTGTAATTTCCACTGTGTCAGAATCAACTGGGATTTTTCTATCAGAATTATCAAAGTGGACACTTGATCTAGCCATTTTGGTTCCATGTCTATTTCCTTCAATATCATGAATTAGAGATCTTAGCTTGTCAACACGCATTATTCGGGGCTTGTTTTCCCCCATGGCAAAAATAATAGCATCAAGAATGTTACTTTTTCCGGATCCATTGGGCCCGGATATTGAAATTAGTCCAGGTTCAAATTGTACCGTAGTATTCTTAAATCCAAAGGATTTGAAACCAAAAATCTCCACTTTTTTAATGTGCACCAATAGTTCTTTTCTACTAATAGCTTGGATAATCGATGATTAACAAGTTTAGTTGACATAATTGAGTAATTTTTCTTGTTTTACTATCATTTTTTTCGTAATGGTTAGAAAATACATCTCTACCTAGTAGGTTTTAGACTTTATTTTGTATGCGTAGGTTGAAAAATCGAATATTTTGATTGTATCTAGTTCAAAAAATCAAAAAAAAGACGGGAGTGATTTACGCGTTTTCCTTTACAAAATCTACTATTGACATTATTTTTCCCATCTCTACAAGGTGACCATAGCTTTTTCCCTTGCTTGTCTTTAGAGGAGTATTTCCAATACTGATGAAGAGTAAATGACCATTGTCTAAAGGAATGGTTATTCTTTTGATTTTTTCATATGCAGCAATAACGTAAAGCCCTCGTCCTACTTTACTAGTAACTTTTGATCGTTCCTGCCAAGCACTAACTGCTCTTTGAAGTGTTTTTTTGGTATCAGTCAAGGGGATGATATTTTTTATTCCTCTCCTTTGACTGTTCCAGAGAATATCTCCTTTGGAATTGCATATGGCTGAAAATCTAATAGATTCATTAAAATCCATTAACATATTCAGGAGTCGCTCATACTTTTCCATCATAGTATTATGGTATTGGATCTATTAAGTAATTCTAAGGTCAAAATTCAAAAATTAGAGATTGTAGGAGTATAATTGTTCAAGGAATGAAAAATTCATGATAAAGGCTGGAATCATACAAACTCAAACTTATAGAACCAATAAAGAAGGAATTGAAAAAATTTCTAAAATTTTATCAGAACTTGGAAAAAAGAAAACTCAGATAGTTTGCCTGCCTGAGCAATGGTTAAAAAATAATGAAATTTATGATTTTGATTCAGAGTTTATGGAGTTCAAAAAAATTGCAAAAAAATATCAAATGACAATTATCCCAGGGGCATTTTATACAAAAATTCCAAATAAAATCACCATTTCATCACCAGTAATTGGACCCAACGGAAAAATCATTGGAAAACAAGATAAAATCCACCCTTTTGATTACGAAAAGGGTCTAGTCGTGCCTGGAAATGAGGCTAAAATCTTCAATACATCTTGTAAATTTGGAATACTAATTTGCTATGACATGGTGTTCCCAGAGGTTGCAGAAAAATTTGTTAAAAAAGGAGCCCAAATTCTTTTCTCACCTAGCAGAATTGTCAAAAGAGGAATTATTCCATGGAATACTTATGTTCTGGCAAGATCCTTAGAAAATCGAGTACCAGTTCTGGCTGCAAATGTGAAAAATAAAAAGTATGGTGGAAATAGCCAGATTATTGATCTTTTTGAGGATAAGAAAGTGATGATACCTAAAATTACAAAAATAAAAGAAGTAAGTTATGTAATTAAAAGTATTAATTTAAAAAAATTTGAGAGTCAAAGAAAAATTAGGTTTTCAGATTCAAAAAAATTTAAATGATTAATTTCCTGCAACGAAACTTTCGCATGCAGCCTTTGCTTTTACATCGGGCATTTGTTCAATTGGATGTTTCATTAAATAAGCACTAGCAGGTTTTATTGGTCCTCCAACTCCTCTATCCAATGCAATTTTTGCCAATCTTATTGCATCAATAACAATTCCAGCAGAATTTGCCTTATCATCAACTTCAAGACGAACCTCCATATTATATGGAATGTTTGCCCATTGTCGGCCTTCAATTCTCATGAACATTAATTTGGTATTACCCAAAAATGGAATAAAATCAGAAGGTCCGACATAAATTTGATCATCATCGAGTCGGGAAGAAAGTTGGCTTTGAACACTTTCTGTTTTAGAGATTCGTTTTGATGCCAGTCTTTCTTGTTCTTTCATATTTAGAAAATCAGTGTTACCGCCAACGTTAATTTGATATGTCTTTTCAATTTTGGTTCCACGATCACTACATAACTTTGCTAATGTTCTATGAACAATAGTTGCACCAACTTGTCCTTTAATGTCATCGCCAATTACAGGTATTTTTTTTTCTTCAAACCTTTTTGCCCATTTTTCATCTGACGCGATAAATGAGGGAATACAATTTACAAAAGCCGTATTAGTATCCAAGCAAATTTCAGCCCAAAATTCTGTCACTTTATCTGACCCTACAGGTAAATATGAAACAATAATTTCAGCTCCGGTTTCTTTTATGATATCTTTAATTTCTTGGGTAAGTTGCTCTTGGGTTTTTGTACTCTCTATTGGTTTAATCCTATTTTCAACCCATAATCCAACTCCATCTAATGCGGGACTTTCGTATACCTGACCATCGGACTTTGGCATCGAATCTTTTGGAATCCAGTCAACCATGTTTGGGTATTCATAAATTGCTTCGTTGATTGGTTTGCCTATTTTGTTTGCTCCAACATCAAATCCACAAACAAAATCAATGTCATGAATACCATATCCTGCTAAATTATCATGAATTATTCCTGTAACTTCTTGAGAAGGGTTTTTCCTATAGTATTCTATGCCCTGTATCAATCCTGAGAAGCAATTTCCAATACCAACTAAACCGACTTTAATCTTACCTGTCAACCGAAATGTCGTATATTTAGCAGGTTAAAAGTTTTCTTAAACCGTATGCCATGAAATTATTTTTAAAATGAATTTCGTAGTATTGTTAGAAAACAAATGATGTTTGGTTTTTTTAAAGAAAAAAATTGCTTTATTTTTGTTAATGTAGATTCTAAAAAAATCTAATAAATTCATAAAAAAATTATTATTCATTAAAATTTCATGGACTTTATTGTATCCTAAAATTACAATAAAGGAATTAATTCCAATGGATTTGGAAGGAGGGTATCTAATTGATGGGTTTCCTTCAGTTGGATTAAGCAGTGTTATTGCAACTGAATCTTTGATAAATACATCTCAATTCAAACTTGCAGGAATTATGGATTCTGATATTTTCCCACCAATTAGTTTGATTAAAGATGGGAAACCAAATTTCTCCACCAGATTATTTGTAAATGAGGAATTAAAAGTAGCGGCATTTTTGTCTCATATTGTAGTAGATGGATCTTTTCATAAAACCATTGCAAAAAAGATGTTAAGCTGGGCAAAAAAGGAAAAAATTTCCCTAATTGTAAGTTGCGTGTCAATGAAATCCAATCAAAACAATGATGACTTATTTTTTGCAGGAAGTACGGAAAATGCCAGAAAAAAAATTAAGGAATTAGGGCTAAAAGTATTGGAGCATGGAACCATCCCAGGAATTCCAGGAGTGTTACTCAATGGGGGAAGTATAACTCAACAAGATGTAATTGTTATTCTTATTAGTTCTAATGGAACAAGTCCAGACTTTCGGGCTAGCTCAAAACTTTGTATGGCTATTTCCCAATTAATTCCTGGAGCATCTTGTGATATGTCATCTTTACAAAAACAAGCAGAGTTAATTGAAAAAATAGTTAAAGAAGACATTGATGAGACTCGTCACCTAAAGGATTCAATGTATCGCTAGAAAAAAATTCATCCTTTAACCACAATCTAAAATTTCTACATGTGGAGAGCATTGCATATTATGTAAATCTATTTTTTCTACCAATTCTTCACAAAATTCTGGGCCAAGTGATTTTTCATAGGTCCTTAAATCATTAATTATTCCTATATGACTTAATCCACAAGAGCTGTCTGAAAATATTAGAAATATGATAATAATTAAAACTCCAATTAGAACTAAAAATAAAATTTTTGTGTTTTTAGCCTTTGGTAATGTCAAGTTCAATCGTGGAAACATTTCTTTTTTTTCCATCTTGAGAAGTAAGGGAATCAGATGAAATTCTAATCTCGTTTATTTTATACCCAACAGTATCCATTCTTTTAACGATCATTTGAGAAACATCAACAGCTTGGGTAATTCTTTTTCCTCTAGCCTTAATGGTCACCACTGGAAAAGTTGATAGTTGAGTTAAGGTTGCTGCAACATAGGACATTATGGGTTTGGTTCCGACATAAATGATGTTACGTTCTACAGGTTCTTTGGTTTCAGTCTTTTCTTCAATGGGTGATTCAAGTTGTGGTTCAGGTTCTGGTGATTCAAGTTGTGGTTCAGGTTCTGGTGATTCAAGTTGTGGTTCAGGTTCTGGTGATTCAAGTTGTGGTTCAGGTTCTGGTGATTCAAGTTGTGG
>JANQNN010000043.1 GCA_028279545.1 Nitrosopumilaceae archaeon | reverse complement strand
TGTACATGTATAGTGAATTTGTTTCTTTTAAGTAGAATTTATTCTTTTCCTCACTTCTTGCTTTTTTCTGCTTTTTCTCATAGGGTATTTATTATATATTATTTACTTGTAATACTTTCCTAGAAATAACTGGGAGGGGAATTGCCCCCTGCCCCTTCCAACGCCACTGGTTAATAGAAGATAATAGAAGGACATTTCAGCATTTCCTCCTTATTTTGTTTTTTATTTTCCCCACATTTTTTGCTATACATGTAGGTTTTTTGTGTTTGTTTTGGAAGGGTCGGCGTAATTTTTCCGAATGGTTGGGGATCTGAGAAAATCCCTTATAACAAGAGTAGTAGGGGATCCGGGTTTGAAACACCAATTTTGCACTTTAACTGCGGAATAGACGCACATTTCTGCACTTTAGTGTACATGTACAAATTACTTTCAATACATGTACATATGCACTTATAATGTTAAATAAAAACTATAAAGTGCAGAAATGTGCGTGTATTCCGCCGTTAAAGTGCAAAAGTGGTGTTTCAAATCCGGACCCCCCCCGGTATATGCACATATATGCAAATATATGGAAAAATATTAAGAAAGTCAAGATAAGTAATATAAACAATACTTTAAGTATAGGAAAAAATATTTCTCGAATAACTCGACAACAGAAGCTTCTAGACCCCCAAAAGTTTTCATCCTTAAGGAAATGGTAAGGATTTGTGCATATTCCTTAATATACTATCTCAGCTCAGGAAGGTCGCAGAGAGTCGGGGTAAAGTGTGTTCGATAGAGAATCGAAAACTCTATACTTGATATTTTGAAAAAAAAATTTGGGCTTGGTCCCCCCCCCCGACGAAAAAATATCGAGTATAGAGTTTTCGATTCTCTATCGAACAAACTTTACCCCGAGTCTCTACGACCTTCCTGAGCTGAGATAGCATATTAAGGAATATGCAAAAATCCTTAACATTTCCTTAAGGATGTCAACTTTAGGGGGTCTAGAAGCTTCCGTTGTCGAGTTATTCGAGAAATACTTTT
>JANQNN010000010.1 GCA_028279545.1 Nitrosopumilaceae archaeon | reverse complement strand
AGATACTCAGATCCCGTGTAACCAATTTCCCCCAAACCAATAACTAGTATTTTTCCATCAAATAATTTATCCATTGTTCTATCGCCAAATCAATTCATTTGAATTAATTTATTAAAGCTAGCTGTGTGTAATATTATTTCATAACTCAAACCAAAAAAATATGGTATTTGATTATTCATAATTTAAGTAGTTACGCTAGATGTAATAATAGATAGTTACAAAATTTTTTCCAATCATTTTAATTGTAATTCTATTATTTATCGAGTCATATGCAAGGTTTTTTGGTAGTATAAACTGTAAAAATATTGCAGAAAAAATAATTCATCTCAGCATCTAATAGAAAAGTTGTTACAGCTTGAAACCTAGGATTTTGATTAATGTTATCAAAAATGCATTTTCTATAAACTACAATAGGAATTTCTAAAATTTATCATCAGTATTTTTAATGAATAGATTAACAAATGGAATAATTTTGAATAGAATGGTTGGTTCGTTAAATTTTATCACTCTAAATTTTGAATTGTACGTCCAACCTAGAATTTTGTATTTATTACATTGACTAAATTCAGCTTTATCATAAAAGAAATAGATACCATAATTTTTTTGATTTCAAACTACTCCAGTGTTACAATAGAGATAAGATACACTATTTGTAGAATCACCTTACAAATTCGTCGGTATCATCTTACCCAATTATCTTGTGTCCCAAGTTACTTCGATATCCCCAAGTTAAAATAAATTTAATTTTCTTCAGAATTATTCACATTATTTGAAATGATTATTTTCTAAATTTGAGAAAAAGGGTTATTGTAGGTTCAATATTTTTCATATTCTAAGAGGCGGCTGATTTTTTTCTGTAATCGAATGAATAACTATAAGTGCCACTAAGGGATCTCAGAATTTGTTTCATTGGTTGGCAAAATTTCTTTAGGAATTAAATCAATTTCTAGAATAGAATTACCTGTCAAGAATGTATATCCTAAAACAAATCCCCCAATTATTCCAAGAATAGTAAGGATCAATAAAGCTGTAGTTAAGGAACTCATGTTTTTGCTATTAAAAGTATGAATTTAATAGTTATGATTTTCAGAACATGATTTTAATTAATTTTAAAATGCAATTAATGAGAGTTAAAAAATCTAAACAATGTTTTATTACAAATTTTCTGTCTTAAAAATAAAGAAAAAGTTTGATCCAACATGTTAGCAATTAAAATAATGATTTTGTAAAAATTTGAATTTGAAGGAAAAAATGTAAAGTTATTTTTTAATTTAAAAAAATTTTTTATTTCGGAATAGATTAGGCATACTAAATTTTAATAATTTTTAAGTAGGGTACAAAAAAGAGATTCACCCATGGTATCAGGACATCAAATTAGACTTAATCGAATTTTAAGAAAGGGCAAAATGCTCTGTATACCAATGGATCATGGTATTTCAAATGGGCCAATTGAGGGTCTTGAGGATCCACTTTCTACAATTTACAAGTGTGAAAGATTAGGACTTACAAGCGTTATTCTTAACAAAGGAATTATCAAATCATTACCTAAGCCAACAAAAATCGGAGTATTAGTTCATTTTTCAAGTAGTACAAGTCTCTCATCGACTCCAAATAGAAAAATGTTAACAGGTACAGTTACAGAGGCGCTACGATTGGGAGCTGATGGAGTTTCCCTTCATATCAATATTGGAGGGAATGAAGAACCTGAAATGTTAGAGCAACTAGGGTTAACTGCAGATCAATGCCACAAATGGAATATTCCTCTTTTGGCTATGATGTATCCAAGAGGTGAAAATGTAAAAAATCCACATGATCCTGAAATTGTAGGACATGTTGCAAGAATTGGTGCTGAATGTGGAGCAGATATTGTAAAAACATTGTACACCGGAGACATAGATTCTTTTTCAAAAATTGTAAAAACTACTCCCGTTCCAATTGTTATTGCCGGTGGGCCAAAGGCAAAAACTGATTTAGATATTCTCCAAATGACTGAAGATGCCATGAATGCAGGAGCAAAAGGCGTAACTTATGGTAGAAACATTTTTGCACATAAAGCACCCGAAAAAAT
The DNA here is from genome assembly GCA_028279545.1 of Nitrosopumilaceae archaeon. Lineage (GTDB taxonomy): Archaea > Thermoproteota > Nitrososphaeria > Nitrososphaerales > Nitrosopumilaceae > Nitrosomaritimum. The sequence continues at coordinate 55,853 of JANQNN010000010.1, read as the reverse complement.
GGTTGCAGCATTAGCATCAATTATTTTTAAAAAAGAGTCGGCAAAGGAAGCAATGAGAAAAATTGAGTAAAAAAAGGGAATTAATAGTTTCTCCAAAAGTCTCTCAAGCTCAACTTCCGAAATTTCTTCATCAGTTAGAAGAAGAAGGTGTTAAAATGGTCTATTTGGATCCAAAGAAAATTGCTAAAACAAAAACCAAACTTGAAACCATTTTTCCGTCGCCAAATGCAAAACACATTGTATTTGATAAAGATAATATAAAAAAAGGAAAAGGGAAAAAAATCGGTAAAAAATTTGAAATTTTATCAAATGAAGACATTGAAAAAGTTCTCGATTTGGCAAAAAAAGGTCTTGATTTTGTTATAATCGAAGTAAAAGATTGGAAAATTATTCCTCTTGAAAATATAATTGCCAAGCTTCACAAATTACATACAAAAATTTACGCCATTGCAAAAAATTCTAGAGAAGTTAGAAAAATGTTTTCAATCCTAGAAGTTGGAGTTGATGGAGTGATCTTTAGTTCTTCATCAATAGGAGAGGTTAGAGAAATGATGGTATATTTAGGAACTAGGAGTTTTGATTTGGAAAAAGGAAAAATAATTGAAATTAAAGAAGTAGGAGATGGTGAAAGAGTTTGTGTAGATACCGCTTCAATGTTACATAAAGGAGAAGGAATGTTAATTGGTAGTAGGTCAAACTTTATGTTTTTGGTGCATAATGAATCGGTGGGATCTTCATTTACCTCCCCCAGACCATTTAGGGTAAACGCAGGAGCAGTACATTGCTATACCTTATCCCCTAATGGAACCACAAACTATCTTTCTGAAATTGAAACGGGAGCTGAAGTGCTAATAGTTAATTCCAAAGGAAAAGCTAGAAGAGCAACTGTTGGTCGATCAAAAATTGAAAGAAGACCAATGTTGATGATAAAAGCTTTGGTAAATGGAGAGATTGGAGGAATAATAGCACAAGATGCTGAAACAATTAGATTTGTAAAACCAAATGGACAACTTGTTTCTGTTACACATCTAAAAAAAGGAGATATTGTTATGGTCTATTCCAAGGCAGCAACAGGAAGGCATTTTGGAATGGAAGTAGATGATGAATATATTTTAGAAAAATAATTAAAATGAAATTTAAAACATGCATATCAATTGGAGAAAATTCCCCCCAAAAACTTGAACAAAATCTAAAAATTGCTTTAAAAAAATCAGATTTGGTTGAAATTAGATTTGACTTTTTAAACCAAGACCAAATTCCGCAGGTTTTAGAAAGCGTAAAAAAGAATCTAAATAATGTCATTTGCACACTAAGACCAAAATCTGAAGGAGGAAAATTCTTAGGAAACGAAAAAGAAAGAATTTCAATTTTAAAATTAATTGCAACATATGATCCATTTTTACTAGATGTAGAGTTTAGTACCATGAAAAAAAATTCAAATTTAGCAAAATATCTAAAATTAACGAAAACCAATCTACTGATTTCTGAACATGATTTTAAAAAAACCCCCAAAATAACTGACTTAAAAAAGAAATTAAATCAAATGAAAAAATTTTCCTCAAACGTAAAAATTGTTACTACTGCAAAATCAACCAACGATGCAACCACAGTTTTACAGCTTTATAATAAAAAAGGAAAAATAAATTTAATTGCATTTTCAATGGGGGATTTTGGTAGAATATCTAGGATTTTGAGTTTATATTTAGGAAGTCCATTTACTTATGTTTCGTTAGGAAAACCAATCGCACCAGGTCAATTTAGTATAGACGAAGTTAAGAAAATTATTGATTTGAATAAAAGAGCTTAAACTACAAACCCCGTTAAGAAAATAAGATATCAATTCAAACACAACTTGAATAAAAATTGAGAGTTTAAATCAATCTTGTTAACCAGAAAAAACGTGTCTAAAACATTTGCAGTAATTGGAGATCCAATTGACCACTCCCTATCTCCAAATATTCACAGTGCAGCATTTAGGGAATTAAATCTCGATTGTTCCTATATTGCATATAGAATACCCAAAGGCGAATTAAAAGAAGGAATAGAATCTCTTAAAAAAATTAAAATTAATGGATTTAATGTCACCATCCCCCATAAAATAGAGATGATGAAATACTTGGACAAAATTGATGAATCATGCAGTATTATCGGCGCGGTAAACACGGTAACGAATAATGAGGGAATTTTAAAAGGATACAATACAGATATGGAAGGGTTTTTAGATCCTCTTAAAAAAAAGAAAATAAAAATTCAAGATACTAGGATTTTATTACTAGGAGCAGGAGGTGCAGCAAGAGCAATTGTTGCAGGCTTTGCTAAAGAAAAAGCCAAATCTATAACAATAGCAAATAGAACCTTAGAAAAAGCAAATAATTTATCAATTTTAGCTAAAAAAATTGGTTTATCTTCAATACCCACGGAAATTAATAAAATTGAAAATCTGGAGGAATTCAAAATCATAGTTAATGCTACATCAGTGGGATTAAAAAATGAGCAAAGTCCAATTTCCTTAAAATCAATAAATTCCAACACGGTTGTTTACGATATAGTATATTTACCAATGAACACTAATTTTATAAAAAAAGCAAAAGAACAAAAAGCAATTATCATTTATGGGTATGAGATGCTTCTAGGCCAGGCTGTAAGAGCATTTGAAATTTGGCATGGGGTAGAAGCACCATATAATGCTATGAAAAAAGCTTTGTTAGGAGGATTTTGATGACGAAAGTAAAAGCCATTGTTCATGGAGCAGTATCTTTGGTAAACGCGATTGCAAATAAAAAAGGAGCTACATTAGGGATTTCACTTAAAGTAGAAGTGACAATAGAAACAACTCCTGGAAAAGGGATTATTATTCAATCAGAGAATAAAACATTGAGTTCTAGACTTATTACAAAAACTATTGAAAAAATCTTAACCAAAAAAGAATTGGATCAAAATAAAATAAACATTAATGTTAAATCAGAAATTCCAACAGGTTATGGGTTAAAAAGTTCTAGTGCGATTTCTTCGGCAGTTGCCCTTGCCTGCTCAAAAATATTTAAGCCCAGATTTACAGATCAACAAATCCTTCTTGCTGGAGTTGATGCTTCTATAGAATCCCAAGTTAGTATCACCGGCGCATTTGATGATGCTTGCTCTTGCTATTTTGGTGGATTTAATGTAACGGATAATAAAAGAAGAAAAATTATACAATCTGAAAAAATTCCTACAAACTTATTGGCTATAATTTTTGTCCCTAAAAATAGAAAACGTGGAAATGTAAAAAAATTAAAAATTTTAACTTCTGTTTTTGAAAATGCATGGAAATTAGCTGAAAATAAAAATTATTGGGAATCTATGACAATAAACGGTTTAGCAACTGCGGCAATATTAAACTCTGACCCAAAAATTATTGTCAATCTTCTTGAAAAAGGAGCCCTAGCAGCATCAATTTCTGGCAATGGTCCAGCAATCGCAGCAATTGTAAAAAAAGAGAACAAACAAAACGTAAAAAAGGTATTTTCTTCCCTCGATGGAAATATTATTGTTGCAAATGTAAATAACGAAAAAGCTGAAGTATATGAATTGTAAGATAGAAAAATCAGAATTATCAGGGGGATTAATTTGCCCCCCAAACAAGAGTTATACCCACCGAGCTATTTTTCTTGCCTCTTTGGCGGGAAATGAGAGTAAAGTAGAAAATATACTATATTCAGAGGATACTTTAGCAACAATAAACGCTTGTAAAAATTTGGGAGCCCAAATAGAATTAATTAACCATTCACTAGTAGTAAAAAACCCAATTGGAACTGGAAGCCTTGCTACCGAAATAAATGCAGGTAATTCGGGAACAACTATTAGGATTGCCTCGGGAATAGCGAGTATTTTTTCAAGTGAAATTTTGTTGTCAGGTGATTCCAGTCTTCAAACTAGACCAATGCAACCATTATTAGAAGCCTTAGAAACTATGGGAGCAACATGTTCATCCCATAAGGGAAAACCACCAATAAAAATTAAAGGAAAAATAAAAGGAGGCGAAGTAACTATCCCAGGAAATTTTTCAAGTCAATTTATTTCTTCATTATTAATTACTGCGCCTTTAACGGAGAAAGGTATGAATTTAAAAATTGGTGAAAATTTAGTTTCAAAACCATACTTGGATGCAACCATTTCCACTATGAGACACTTTGGTGTTACTGTTCAAACATTAATTCCCTACAAAAGATATAATGTATCACCACAAATATACAAACCTGCAACATTTTCAGTTCCCATTGATTTTTCTAGTCTTGCATTACTTCTTTCTGCTGCGGTATTATGTGGAAAGAATTTTGTAATTCAAGGTTCAATGGGGAATTTACCTCAAGGAGACGAAGTGTTCATTGATATTCTAGAAAATTTAGGAGTCACTGTAACCTTTGAAGAAAATAAAATTTCTGTAAAATCCCCTGAAAAATTAACAGGAGGAAAATTTGATTTGAGTAATTCACCAGATTTACTTCCCCCCTTAGCCATTCTTTCCTTAATGACAACTAATCCCATTGAAATTGTAAATGTAAAACATGCTAGAATAAAAGAGACAGATAGGATAGCAATAATCGCAAGAGAGATTATTAAATTAGGAATTAAGGTGGAGGAAAGAGAAGATGGGTTAATTTTATGGAATTCAAATGAGCTTAAAGGAGGATTTTTGAATTCTGAGAATGATCATAGATTATTCATGGCATTTTGTATAGCCGGAATGTATGTTGGAAATTGCACAGTAACCAATCCGGAATCAATCAAAGTTTCATTCCCTGAATTCATTCAGGATATGAAGAAGGTCGGAGCAAAAATTTCAATGGTGTAAAATAAAAAATTTTTAAAAATCAAAAGGCGCGACTCTATATAGAGTGAAAAGCATTCTCCTCACTCAAACGCTTTTGCGCTAACAACATGTATTTTTCGTAGAGCCGCGCAAATTATTCATAAAAATTTGCACTTTTTGTCATATTATATGTATAATATTATAATATTTAATGTTTATTTAAAATTATTTGATAAATTTAATAATTTTTTTATAAATTTCATAAAGACCTTATTGAAAAATTAAAGTAAATAGATCTCGAGGAAAAAAAGGATTCAACCAAATGAGGAATTATAAGCATCAGTAAACAAAGATAGAGCAATGTCAGGAAATTCTATCGGTAATCGTCTGATTTTAACTAGTTTTGGTGAAAGTCATGGGAAACTAGTAGGAGCCACTTTGGATGGATGTCCTGCAGGATTAGAGATTTCTGAAAAAGAAATACAAAAAATGCTTGACTATAGAAAGCCTGGTACCTCTTTAATTACAACTCAAAGAAAAGAAAGTGATAAGGTAGAAATTCTTTCTGGTGTATTTAGGGGTTTTACCACAGGTGCACCCATTACCATGGTGATTTGGAATAGTGATCAAAAATCAAAAGATTATGAAAATCTAAAAACAAAATTAAGGCCAGGTCATTCTGACTATCCTGCAATGGTAAAGTATAATCACTTCAATGATTTTCGAGGAGGGGGAAGATTTTCAGGTAGGTTAACAGCAACACATGTGATGGGGGGAGCAATTGCAAGAAAATTACTAAAAGTAACACTCGGCATTGAAACAAATTCTTTTACATGTCAAATTGGTAAAATAAAATTAAAAAAAAAATTAGAGAAACAAATGATGAAATTAATTTACAAAAATAAAGTTAGATGCCCTGATGAAAACATTGCAAATAAAATGGAAAAAGAAATTATCAAAGCAAGAAAAGAAGGAGATTCTCTCGGAGGAATAATTGAATCTATCTCTACTAATGTTCCAGTTGGTTTAGGAGAACCAATATTCAGTTCTTTAGAATCAGACTTAAGTAAAGCATTATTTTCTATACCATCAGTTAAAGGAATAGAATTTGGTTCGGGATTCGAAGGATCCCAACTCCAAGGTTCTGAGAATAATGACCTTTATACAATAAAAAAAGGTAATATTGTTACCAAAACAAATAACTCTGGTGGAATTTTAGGTGGAATTTCAAATGGAATGCCGATAACAATTAGAATAGCTTTCAAACCAGCATCCTCAATTGCACAAAAACAAAGTACTGTAGACATAAAAACCAAAAAGATTACGAATTTACAAGTTAAAGGAAGACATGACCCTTGTGTTGTTCCTAGGGCACCACCCGTTGTAGATTCTCTGGTATCTTTAACATTAGCGGATCACGCTCTTCTTGCAGGGAAAATTAAGCCCGTTTTGTAAAAAATTGTCTGATATTAACGAACTTCGTACCAAAATGGACGAAATTACAATTGAGATGATAAAAATGTTAAAGACAAGAACTGAAATTGCAAAAGAGATTGGCCAAGTTAAAAAAAATTCTGGAAAGATTGTAACTGATGAAAAGCGTGAAGAAAACCTCCGTGAAAAAATAATTACAATATGTAAAGAAATTAATTTCAACGAGGACATTGCTACAAAATTTTTAAATTTTCTTTTAATTGAATCTGTAAAAATACAATCTTCTGAAAAGGAAACACATCTTTCAATATTTTTAAAAGCTAAAGAGCTTGAATCAGAAGGAAAAAAAATAATACACATGGAGGTTGGAGAACCAGATTTTTTACCTCCCCAAATTGTAAAGAACGCTCTTGAAGAAGTTTATGAAAAAAAATATTTAAAATATGGTCCAGCAAAAGGAATTCCTCAATTTAGAAAAAAATTAGCAGATTATCTTTCTAGAAACTTTAATGCAGATATTAAATTTGAAAACATAATTGTAAATCCAGGAGCTAGATTTGGAGTATTTACTGCCATAAACACATTGCTAAGTCCAGGCGATGAATTAATTGTTATTGAACCTGCATGGCCAGCATACAAAGATTGTGCATTGAAATCAGAAGTTAAGGTTAGAACAATTAATACCACACTAGAAAATAATTGGGAACCATCATTATCTCAAATAGAAAAAACAATTAATTCAAACACAAAAATGATTGTGCTTAATTATCCAAATAATCCCACAGGAAAAATTCTACCAAAAAAATTACAAGATGAAATTGTAAATTTAGCAATTAGAAAAAATTTGTACATTCTTAGTGACGAAATCTATTCCCAATATGCTCATGAACATTGGAAAAGTATACTCTGTTATAATTATGAAAAAAGCATAGTTACTCAGTCCTTTTCAAAATCTCACGCAATGACAGGTTTTAGGATAGGATATACAATTGCACATCAAGATATTATTGAAAAATTATCAAAATTTATGGCACTTTGTTTAACCAATGTTTCAGAACCTATTCAATATATTGCAATGAGGGCACTTGAGGCAAATACTGAGGATAACTCCAAAATTATGCAGAAAAGGTTAGGATTACTGGCAAGAAAAGCTAAAGAAGCAAATCTTGAATTTGTTGTTCCTGATGGAGCGATGTATATTTTTGCAAGGGTAAAAAAAGAGGGTTTTGACGGTATAAAATTCGCAAATGAACTTTTAGACAAAGGATTGGCTGTGGCTCCAGGAGAGGGATTTGGAAATTATAAAAATTTTATCAGATTATCTGCCTGCCAAGCAGAAGAGGTATTAGAGGACGGAATGAATATACTTACCGAATGTGTGAGAAATAACCAATGAAGAAAGCCATTACAATAATTGGGGTAGGTGGGCAAATGGGCCAATGGTTTGCCAAATATTTTTCAGATAATGATTTTCAGGTTACTGGATATGATGAAGAAAATAAAATTAAAGGAAAACATATCACTCAAGCAGATTCTCTTGTGGGTGCAATTTTAAAGGCAGATTATGTTATGTTATGCACTCCTACTAGAAAAACTCCTGAAATTATAAGGTTAATTGCAAAAGAAATGAAGAGAGGTACTTTTCTAATTGAAATCTCTTCCGAAAAAACAAAAGCCGTATCATCTTTAACGAAGATGCCTACAAAAATAAATCCAATTTGTATCCATCCAATGTTTGGTCCAGGTATAAAAAACATTAAAGGACAAAATATTATTTCAGTTCCAGTAAGAGATGCGAAAAAAGAATTAACAATTGCAAAAAATCTTTTTGAAGGGGCAAATTTTGTAACAATAGATGCCTCCGAACATGATAAAAAAATTGCAGTGATATTAGGATTGACTCATCTCTTGAATCTTGTATTTGCAAATATTATTTCCAAGGATGAGAAAATTGCACTTACTGAAAAAATGTCTGGAACAACATTTAGAGTTCAAAAAACTCTTGCAGAAAGTATTATGACAGAATCTCCAGAATTAATTGAAACTATTATCGCTAACCCTGAGATCAGAAGAGTGGCAGAAGATTTATGGAAAGATGTGGGAAGATTACTCACCGCTGTGCAAGAATCCAAAACAGAAGAAGTAATTAATTACATAAATACATGCAAAGAACGATTATCTTCTAAAACTGATTTAGAGGCATCTTACAAAAAATTAACCAAGATGGTAAATGCCATAGAAAAAAAATAACAAAAATGCGTTCTACAAAAATAGTTACTTCGTTTCTGAAAAATAATGATAAATTTCTTCTTCTTAAAAGAAGTGAAAAAGTAAAAACTATGAAAGGTTTATGGGCAGGTGTAAGTGGCATCATAGAACAAGATGAAGAACCCATTAAAAGAGCAAAAATAGAAATTTTCGAAGAATTAGGAATTGTAGAGAAACAAATTAAATTTTTAAGGACAGCTCCTAAAATGAATGTAAGTTCTCCTCAATATGAAAATCATGAATGGATAATTTTTCCTTTTTTATTTGAAGTAGAAAATCCAAATGTTAAACTGAATTGGGAAAACTCGGACTATGTTTGGATTAAAGAAAATGAAATTAAAAACTACAAAACTGTCCCAAGTATCGACAAAGTTTTATCAAGTTTACTGTGAAGTTTCTTTTTCGTATCCCCTTTGTTGTGGAAGCATAATGTAAACACAAGCACCACCACACATTGTACATGGTACATTATTTCCAGGATGTTGTCCAGTTCTACTATGGATTTTAGCTGCTTCTTCCGGATCAATTGATAAGGCTAATTGTTTTTCCCAATCAAGGGTACGCCGAGCTTCACTCATGGCTGCATCCCATTTAATGGCTTTTTCTCGAATTTTAACCAGATCTCCTGCATGGGCAGCGATTCTATATGCAATAAGACCCGCCTTAACCTCCTCTGCATTTGGAAGTGCTAAATGTTCTGAAGGGGTAAGGTAACACAAAAGATCTACACCTTCACTTGCAGAAACGGCTGCTCCAATAGCACTTGCAATGTGATCATGTCCTGAAGCAACATCAGTTACTAATGGTCCCAAAACATAGTATGGTACATTTCCAATAAGAGATTTAGCTAACCTTACATTGGTTGCTACTTCATTTAATGGAACGTGACCTGGGCCTTCAATCATCACCTGAACATCTTTTTCGTGTGCTCTTTTGGTTAAATTTGCCATGTTTATCATCTCCTGAACTTGTAATTCATCATGCGAATCAAGAATCGAACCTGGCCGTAAAGCATCGCCTAGGCTAAAAGTCACATCATAACTTCTTGCCAATTCTAACAAATAATCATAATGAGTAATGTATGGATTTTCTTTGTCGTATTTGAGCATCCAAGCTGCAGTTAATGTTCCTCCTTTGCTTACAACCCCACCATACCTTTGAACCTTCAAAATTTTTTTGGCTATTTCTTTTGTAATTCCACAGTGGATTGTAGTGTAATCAACACCGTCTTTGACATTATTTTCAAATGCTTTTAGAAAATCATCTTCTGTTAAATTTAAGGGATTTTTGTGGGTTTCTACCCCAAAATTATAAGCCTCATAAATGGGGACTGTCCCAAAAGTTATGGGTGCTTCTTCAAGTAAAGTTCTTCGAATTTTTTTTACGTCACCGCCATCACTTAAATCCATTATTGTATCAGCATGGTATTTGACTGCGATCTTGGCTTTTTCAATTTCCTCCTCAACATTTACGTTTAATGTAGATGTTCCAATGTTTACGTTTACTTTGGTTTTTAGTCCCTTTCCAATACCCACGTTATGAATTTTCTGCTTTCTTTCATTGTTATTTGGAATAATTATTGAACCATTTGCAACCTTTGGGATTAACCAATCAATTGTCACATCTTCATCTTTAGCCACTTGATTCATCGCTTCAGTTGCAACTCCTCTTCTAGCGGAGCTCATTTGTGTTCCCATGTAAACTCTAAGCTTTAACCTGATTTAAACAATATTAAAAAAGATAATTTTTTTAATTTTCCATTAAAATTAAAGAAAAATAAAATACCTTAAAGGGCAGAGGAAAACATGAATTTACTTTCGATTGGAGGTTCAGATCCCTCTTCAGGAGCAGGAATTCAAAGTGATGTAAAGGCATTTTCCTCCTTAGAAATGTATGGTTTAACTGTTTTAACCACAATTACAAGCCAAAACACGTCTAGATTTGGGTTGATACACCCCATACCAAAAAAAATTTTAAAAAATCAATTAGATTTTGTTTTTTCAGATTTTACAATAGATGGAATAAAAATAGGAATGGTATATGATTCCGAAATAATAAAAATAATCCATAATAAAATAAAAAAATTATCTATACCAATAGTAGTAGACCCTATTATAAAATCTACAACTGGAAAGATGTTAATTAAAAAATCTGCAGTCAATGATTTAAAAAATTATCTATTTCCTTTGGCAACTGCAGTTACTCCCAATAAGTTTGAAGCAGAGTTTATCACAGGTAAAAAAATTACCAATAAAGAGTCCTTAAAAAAAGTGGCAGAAAAAATTAGAGAGATGGGACCAAAAAATGTAGTAATTACTGGAGTAGAATTAAAAAAAAAATACATTTCAGATTTTTTATTGGCAGAAAAAATTTATGTGTTTAATAGAAGGAAATTGAAAACTGTTTCTCATGGAAGTGGTTGTAATTATTCTTCTTCTTTGTTGACATTTATGGCTCAGGGTAAATCCATTTCAGATTCTGTAAAATTAGCACAAAATTTTGCTTGGGAATCCATTAAAAACTCCCAAAAGCTTGGAAAAGGTGTCACCATTGCTCAAAGAAAAAAAAATACTTTATTTTCAGAATTATCCGAAGCAATAAACAATTTTTCTAAAATTAGGGGAATTTCAAAAGAAATTCCTGAATGCCAAACAAATTTTGTATTCTCAAAAAAATATCCAAGAACCCTTAAAGATATTTTAGGTATTTCTGGAAGAATAGTAAAAACGGGAGACAGTGTAACTAAAATAGGAAATTTAGAATATGGTGGCTCAAAACATGTTGCGGCAGCAACACTAGAAATGAACAAAAAATTTCCTCAAATTCGCTCTGCAATCAATGTAAAATTTCAAAAAAGAACAATTACTAATTTGGAAAAAAATGGATTTATTGTGGCTAGTTATGATAGAGCAAAAGAACCCAAATCAATTAAGAGTAAAGACGGTCATTCTATCAAATGGGGAGTAAAAAATGTACTAAAAGATTTCAAAACTCCACCTGATGCAATTTTTCATAAAGGATATTTCGGAAAAGAACCTATGATAATTATTTTTGGAACAACTCCTAAAGTGGTTCTAGATAAGGTTTCAAAAATTTTTATCAATTAGAGTATATTTTACGCACACACTTGGACATAAATAGTGAGAAATTAGAGAAAATTTGTGAAAGCTGTCATTATTGCAGGCGGTTTAGGGACCAGGCTGCAACCATATACTACATTTCTGCCTAAACCTATGTTGCCTTTAGGTGAGAAACCAATTTTAGAGCACCTAATAGAATGGTCCAAGAAAAATGGGATAAAATCAATTGTGTTATGCGTAAGTTACTTAAGAAAATCCATAGAGGACTATTTTGAGGATGGAAAGAAGTTCGGTGTAAGTATAGAATATGCAAGATCTAACAAACCCTTAGCAACCGCTGGACAATTAAAAACTGCCGAAAATTTTGTTGATAGTACTTTTGTGTGCATGTATGGAGATTCAATTTATGATTTTAATTTACGTAAAATGATTAAACAGCACAAACAGAAAAAATCTTTTGTAACAATGAGTTTAGAAGAATACAAAACCAAACTTCCCTATGGAGTTATTGAAACTAGTAAAAATAATCGAGTTATTGCTTGGAAAGAAAAACCTGAAATCAAGGCAAATATCAATATGGGTTGTTATGTAATGGAGCCAGGAATAATGAAATTCATTCCTAAAGATAAGCCCTATGGGATGGATAGTGTTATTAAAAATGTAATGGCTAAGAAAAAAATTGTGCATAGTTTTATTGGAAAAAATGAATTTGTAGATATAGGAAATAAAGAAACCTATGAAAAGGCAAACAGAGAATTCATTCAAAAGCTTGGAAACATATAATAAAAAAATGGAAAATATTACAATTAGAGAACTTCAACTTGAAGATTTATGGAATGGGTTCTTAAATACATTAGATTCCTTACGTTATACAAGCGATATTGAAAAAAATATTGCAAAAAATGTTTTTGAGATTATTGAAAAAAATTCAAACCACCTAATTGCTGTTGCCTTAATCAACAAAGAAGTAATAGGGGCAGCAACTCTTTTGCTTGAACCAAAATTTATTCACAAAGGTGGAATGGTGGGACATATTGAGGACGTAGTAGTAGATAAAAATTTTCAAGGAAAAAAAATTGGAGAGAAAATTATCAAATTTTTATTAGACACTGCACAAGAAAAGGGATGTTACAAAACGATTCTAGATTGTTCTGATGATGTAAAACCATTTTATGAAAAATTGGGTTTCAAACATAACGCAAATGCATTAAGATTTGATCATAATTAGAAATATTCTTTTTTTGGGCGCCTCTTTTTTATTTTTAACAAAGAAGCACCTACCACCATAACTGGAAATGATAAAACGATAAAAACTATTGGAGTATAAATTACGGTATCTGAAATATAATGTTCCTCAATTTTATCTACTAGAAGATAGCAATATACCATTCCAATCATCATTACTATACCACCTGCAATTATCAAATATCCAATAATCTTTGAACCGTACCTTTTTGCCATCAAAAAAGAAAGTCCTACCATTATTGATGCTGGAGCTACACCAATAGAGATAAACTGAAGGATTTTAGGGGCCGGGTCAAAATCCATCCCAAATTTAAAATCCTCTGGAACATTTGTCATGAAGGAATAAATTGAAATCATTTCCCCAATAAACATAAAAAATAAACCTAAACTTATTGCAGCAACCCACTTTTCAATTCCCATAAAAATTATTCAATTTTTTCAATAATTAAACCATTAAAATTTAAAGAATTCCCACTAGATTGGCCAATTCTTTTCTGCATGCAGCGCCTAGCTTTTCTGCTGCTTCTTCGGGAGAGATATCATTTAAGAAAATTCCATATCCTCGTTCCAAGCCTGACCATGATTTAGTTATGGGGTAAATTTCAATATGCCAATGAATTTGTCGACTATTTTTCTTTTCAGGAGATAAATGGAATACTAGATTATATGATACATTTTTAATTGATTTAGATAAACCTCCCAAAGTAGCTCTTAGGATTAAAGCTAAATCATTAATTTCTTTTTGTGTAATTTTTGAAAAACTAGTCGTGTGTTTTTTTGGAACAATCCAAAATTCATAAGGATATGATGGAGACCAAGGGCAAAAAGCAATGAATCCCTCTGTTTGAAGAACCTGTCGTGGACTGCTAGTTTCAGCATTGATGGTTTGACACATAACACAAACACCTTTTTCATTTAAAATATTATGAGATGCTTCTGCTTCAGCTTCAATGACGGGGGGAATTGTTGAAAAAGTTATTAAATTCAGATGAGGATGAGGATTGTTATTTCCAGCCTCTTCCCCTTGGTCACCATAAATCGAAACATAAGTAACTCCTTTTTGAGTATACAACCATCTTAGTCTATCTTGAATTACAACAAGCACGTTTGACCATTGTTCTGGATCAATTGTTGCAAAAGTATCTTTTTGTTTAGGTGAAGCCACAACAACATAATGATATCCATATGCAGGTTCACTATAGTGAGGCTTATCACTGTAGGAGTTTTCTGATTCAATGGAAACCACGGGATTTTTACTTTCAAAAACTCTAATTGACCAATTTTTAACATATTCATCCTCATTATCCTGAAGGCGCTGCAACATACCATCTTTTGCCACCAAAGAAAGAACAGAAGGATTAGTCATGGATTCATTACCTGGTGCAAAAGGCATTTTTTTTGGATCTATTATCTTATCATTTTTTTTTGAAATTATCATAAAACGCTCAGAAACATAATCCTTTCTCATATCTCCCATGCTTTTTAATGACAAAAAACGTATGTTAAAATGTTTACGTCGATCTTTAAATTAATACAAATATGAATTTTAGAAAATTAATTTTCCAAATACTGAGTTAAAATTAATTAAAAATCAAAAAACCTGAACAAAAAAAGATCGGTTATTTTCATGCAAGCTTTAAAGGAGACATAAAAAATCGCAAAGTTGTATGGAAAACTCTGACCTTCACCTGATTTATGTTCTCCTGGATGGAGTTGGGGACTTGCCTCACCCGGATTTAGATGGAAACACACCTCTTGAAGCGGCAAATACTCCCTTTTTGGATAAAATAGCAAAAAATGGTTCAATAGGTGAAGTAATATCGGTTGGAAAAGGCATTGCTCCTGAATCAGACATTGCAGTTTTCAACATGCTAGGATACAAATTTCATCATTCTGATTATGCTGGAAGAGGAGTTATTGAAGCAATAGGGGTTGGAATTGATTTTAAGAATGGTGATTTGGCCTTAAGAGGTAATTTTTCAACGTTGGACGAAGAGGGTGTAATTATTGACCGAAGAGCAGGAAGAAAAATTGAAAAGGAAGATGCAATTGGGATTGCAAAAGAGTTGGAAGATAAAATTGAATTTTCAATACCAAATTCCAACGTGGTCGTTTCCCCTACAATTGGACACCGGGTTACTGTCAGGATACGATCTCCTGGAATAAATTTGTCATCTGAAATTACCAACACCGACCCTGCCTATGCTAGAGTAGAAGGAATGGGTATTGCAAAAGCTGTTGGAGATTTCATGCGAATTGAAAAATGTTTACCATTAGAAGAAACAGAAAATTCAAAAATTACTGCAAATTTAGTTAATGAATTTACCAATCAATCCTTGAAAATAATGAAAGAAAGTAGCATAAATAAAAAGAGAGATGAATTGAACAAGAAAAAATTAAGCTGTATCTTGCTACGTGATGCTGGAAATAAGTATCCTGATGTTATCCCAATTAATGAAAAACACTCTATGAAGTTTTCCTGTATTGTAGATATGCCCGTAGAATTAGGCATTTCAGAGGTTTTAAAAATGAAAGCCTTTGAGGCCGGAGGGCTAACGGATTATGAAGAAAAAGCAAAAGTAGCAGCAAAAGCAATGGAGAGTCAAAATGCCATTTATGTGCACCTAAAAGGTCCGGATGAATTTGGACATGATGGGGATGCAATTGGAAAAAAAGAAAACATCGAGGAAATTGACCAGAGGTTTTTTAAAACACTTTTAGAAAATATTGATTCAAGTAAAGTTGCTATTGTAATTTCAGCTGATCATTCTACTCCGTGTATTAACAAGGGACACAGCGATGACCCAGTTCCTGTTTTAGTTTCGGGAGATTTTATTAAAAAAGATGGCACTTCAAGAATGACAGAAGAACAAGCAAAAAAAGGCAGTATTGGGTTATTGGAAGGTGCGGAAGTAGTAACAACTGCTCTAAATTTGATTAAATCTCAAACCTAGCCAAATTATTTGATTTTTTCATTTCAACAATTTTATTTCGAATTCTATCAACATCTATGTCATAATATGAGCTTGGGGATTTACCGAGTTTTTCTAAGGACCTATCTAACATTCCAATTCCAATCAAGTTATCATTTTTTTGAGAATGGGCAAAGGCAACAGCAAGTAAAATAATTCCTTGAACCAATTCTTTTTCTCTACCATAACAACCTTTCCAAACACCCTCAAATGCCTCATGACATTCCCAGAACCGTTCGTTGTTAAAATAATTAATTCCATCCTTTATTCCAACTTCTTTTTCAATTTTTTCTTCTACAATATGTCTGACATTATCCAACTGACCGATTGGATTTAATTTTTTAATAAGCAAATCTAAATTTTCTTTTTCAACTTCAACGTCAAACTCTACAAAATTTGAGGCTACTCGTGCTACTCTAACTGATGATTTAATATCAGAACAAAGGTCTCTAGCTTTGTTGACAAGTTCCCTGGAATCTGAGGGTTTAAATTTTTCATTCTTAAGGTGGATCATAAATCTAGCCATGCTCGTAATAATTTGTTATTTCATAAATTTGTTCTTGGATTACAATCAAGATTTATATGAAATACCAAAAAAATTTTCGATACATGTCTTTAATCCAAACGATTAGTGATGTAAATAACACATTTCTCTCTAGAAGAGAGCTTACTTGTAATTTTACAGGATTAGCAGGTAAACTAAAAAAACTTGAGGCAATAGATATGATTTCCAAGGAATTTAATTTAAATGATAAATTCATCATCCCAATCAGATTAAAAAATCAATCAGGAAAATCATTAATCACCGGAACCTTCTTTGTTTATGATAATGAGGAATTAGCAAAAAAACATGTCAATCCTACGATCTTTTCAAGATTAGAAAAATCAAAAGCTAAAAGCGAGGAGGGAGAAAAGAAAGAAGAAGTAAAAAGTGAAACACCAGATGATGAAAAAGAAATAAAATCAGATGAATCAAGTTCTGATAAACCAAAAGAGGAGAAAACCGAATAATGGCCAGTAAAAAAGGGTTTAGTCCAAATATATACCAATATTTCAAAGTAGAAGGAGATAAGATAAGTAGAGTAAAAAAAAATTGTTCTCGCTGTGGCAAAGGAGTTTACATGTCTTCACATAAGGATAGACATACTTGTGGAAAATGTGGACTCACCGAATTTAATCAATAATTCCTGATAGAATCAAACGAAAATTTATTTGGAATTCTAGTTAAACAAATGAAAAAAGAATAACCTTCATAAAAAATTTAAATATTTAAAAATGATTTTTTGTCTTTAACGATGGAAACAAAATGTCCACGTTGCAATTGCCTACCTTTAGATTGTAAAAATAGTGAAACTCCATATGATTGCCCAAAATGCAACTGGAAACAATGTGATTGTTGAGCAAAAAATAACGATTTAGATTAAAGTAAAAAATTATGTAATTTAAACAACATTTTTTTGAAATTAATTTTTAAAAAAAGTAAATCAAAGGTAAAGACCATCATAATTAATCTGGAAAAAATCTATTTTTCCAGAACATTAGTTTATTAAATATTTCAAGATAGTTTTCAGAATTAGTAGTAACGTGTATGTGGCCTTCAACCTCTTTAAAATGAGCTTCAAAAATCATGGTGGTTTGTTTTTTGAATAATGGAATAGTAAGACCAACTTTTTTTATCTTGGTAAAATTATAATTATCAATTTTAATTTGATTTGGATAAATCAAGATTTTCTTTTTTTTAATATTTTTATTCAAATCTTTATCTATATTTTTTGTTAAAATTTGACTCCAAGGCGTAGAATCCATTGGCCACTGATGGATATGTATTTTATCTGCAGAAAAAACAAGTGGATATGAAATTGGTTTTTGTGACAAATTAATTCTTTATTGATTTTCCTTTAAACTTTTTTCGTCAGCTGTCTTTTCGTAAAAATATTCTTGTTTTTTTAATTCAGATTCTTGTATTATTCGACATTTTCTAATAGTTACAAGTCGAGAAATTTGCTCATAAGTATTGATAACTCGTGCGTCTGAAGCATATAGGATTTGAAAAAGTGGTGGTCTTTGTTGGATAATAGGTTTGGCTTGTTCATATGCACCAAATTTTATCATTCCAGTACGATATATCCCTAAATTTTTTTTACTTTTTGAAATTTGTGGGTCTTGGTAACAACAAATTGCATATTCATCATTATTTTTTTCAATTATTGTCATACGAGTAAACTTGTCACTCCAAGTTTCAATTTCTTTTGAAAGTACAGATGCCTCTTTTTTATCTTCAAACACTGGTGAAACTACTAATCTGCCTTTTTCATTAGCCCAATAAATTCCATAAAAATTACCGTACCAATTAATTTCAGAAGAAGACACGTGTAATCTCAAAATAGGTAAAATTAAGACTTTTTGATTTTTTGCTTGGAATAATATTTCATTCGTAGTTGAATTTTCAATAAAGTTTCTTTTTACGTATTTTTTGACTTTTTTCTTCTAATTCGTTAATTTTTTTTAAAAATTTTGGATCTAATCTAATTTTAGACAATAATTCAACAGACAATTTTACTGTGTTAGTATCTAGAGAAACATTCGTTTGAGGCAAATTTTTGTTTATCCAATATTTTAGAACTTTATCTTCTAACTTATAATCACGAAAACCCGAAGGGAATTTTTTAGTAATATGATTTAACAATGTCCTGTCTTTAAAAACTGCTTTGGCCTCAAATAAGCGAGTTTGATCAGAATAAATATTTTCAAATAAATTTCCTGAAATTTCATCTGAAAGTAAATCCATTTTTGATATTTTACGCATTAATTCCAAATAGTGTAAAAATTCATGCGCCAATATGGCATGAATAGTTCCTTTTAGTCCATACGCTATAAGGGGTGCCGAAACCTGAATTACGATTGAAAGTTTTTTTTCTGTAGTCACAGGAATTGTGCGTGCAAATAATATTCCAAATTCATAGGAGTTTGGACCATGGGATGAAACCACTACTGAAGGCTCAACATAAGCCATAGGATACTGAATTCCAGAAGCTTTCTCTATACGATTTACTCCTCCTACCATAATTGGAAATCGGTTTAAGACTAAATCATAAACATCGTCACTAATTAGTCCTTTGAGATGAGCATCTTTAAACCGAATTAAGGGATCCAACTTTTTTTCCTGAACAATAGGGATTTAAGAAAATTTATTTATCTAGCTTTTGGTTTTCCACCTTTTGCCATCTTAACCCGCCTACGAGTCGCGGATTGATCTGCACGTCTTAAATGCTTGTTCTTTTTTCGTATTGGCATACCACTATCATTAATTTACACTAGTTATTTGTTATGATTTTAACTTCTAGAAAATCAAATTCGTCACATGTGCATTTTGTTCCAATTGTTTGACTTATTCCCGGGACTACGTTATCGCCTTTTACAAATCTTTTAATCGGAAATCCTCCCTCAACATCAATTACCAAAGTAAATCTCTTTTTGGAATTTTTTTTAAAATGTGAATTTAAAATTTTTTTTTCTGATCTTTTACCATTATTTTCATAAATCACAACAGGTTTTTTTAGTAAAATTTTGAGTTGTTTTAAACTTTCAGATTCTACTTTATTCTCTGAGTTTATATTCATTTTAATTGTAGAAATAAAGGGTAAAGGTTTCTTTGGAACCTCGTTTATTATTTTACAATTTTTAATTTTCAAAGAATCTAATTTTATGTTTTTTGAAAATTTTGATTTCCTTTTGATAGGGTTTTGAATACGAACAAAAAAAGGTCTACCTAGCCCTAAAACCAAACTTGATTTATCTTCTCCGCCAATCCAGGTAAATTTTGCAACAGTTCCTCCAAATCTACTCAAAAGAAAATTTGAAATTTTTGCCTCTACGCTCTCATGTTCATAAAACCCATGAAAATTACACTTTCGACATCCTTTTCCTAAGCAATTTTCACAAGATTTTTTTTTCTGTGAAAATCCTCGCTTGAGTTTGTTATACCTGCCTTGTATTGAAACCTGTTTTGAGCGTATTTGACAAAATTTTTCCTTAAAATTTAAGGTGAAGGTGATGTCGGGATTTAAAAAGTCAATTTCTTTTTTTGTTTTTTTGGCAAAACTTTTCGAAATTTCTCTTGTAATTCCAGTTTTAATGCTATCTACACCTTGCAATTTGAATTTAGATCTTACAAAATCGTCACAATCTATCAAAGATGGTTTTATTTTTACTCCGACAACAAAAGTAGAAAAATCATGATGGTATGATGATTCTAGCATAAGGTCTACATATTGAGAAAGATTTTCAAATAGATTTTTGCAAATATAGCATTTTTGGGCAGGTAATTTTACCTCTTGTTTTATTTTTTTTCCTAAAATTCTATAAGATGATGATTTGATATTTTTTGAAAAAAATCTACCTAGACAGTAATCACATAAATAAAATTTTTTTAAAATGTGGTTGGCTTTTGGAATTACCTCATTAAGCTTTGACATTGTTTTGTAAAATTTTTTATTTTTATCATTAACCAAATCCCAATCTACGGAGGTTGCCCTGCATCTGCCTGCCTTTGGATGCTTTCATCATACTTTTGGAATTTTTATAATTTTTCAGTAATTCTTTTACTTCATGTTCAGACGACCCAGAACCTCTTGCAATGCGTTTTATTCGAGAGGAATTTAACAAATCCGGATCGGCTTTTTCATCTTTTGTCATACTTTGAATAATAAATCTCCATTTTGATACTCTTCCTTCCATTTGATCAAGTTGATCATCTTTTACCATTCCAGATAGACCGGGCATATTATCTAGAAAACCTCGCAAAGAACCAACCTTTGTTACTTCTTCAAGTTGATAGAAAAAATCTTCCATGTTCATTTTTCCACTAGAAATCCGTTTCAATCTAACATCATCTCCTTCGTTTTCTAACCGTTTGGCAAGATCCAAAACGGCTTGTATATCTCCCATTCCAAGTAATCGTCCAACAAACCTAGTTGGAGAAAATTTTTCTAAATCATCTATTCGTTCTCCGGTTCCAATATACATTATCTGAGCTCCTGTTGCTGCTGATGCTGCAATTGCACCTCCACCCTTAGCAGAGCTATCCAACTTGGTTACTATGATTCCACCAACAGGGACTGTTTTGTGAAAAGCTTCTGCTTGATTGAAACATTGCTGTCCGATAGTTCCATCAATAACTAGCAAAGCAAGATCTGGATTCGTAACTTTGTTTATTCTCTCCATTTCTTCCAGAAGATCTTGTTCCTGTTTATGCCTCCCAGCAGTATCAATTAGAATAATATCTAAAGGTAAATTTTCATAATGTCTTAAACCATTTTTTACAATATCAGGAGAATCTTTGTTGTTTTCCTCTCCGTAAACTTCAACATTTGATTTTTCACACATGGTACGCAACTGAACCAGAGCTCCTGGCCGGTAAGTATCTGCACCTATTACCCCTACAGAATACCCTTGTTTTGTCAAAAATTTTGAGAGTTTTGCTACAACAGTTGTTTTACCACTACCTTGAATTCCTAGAAGAATTACTTTGTTTTGCTTTCCAGATTGGAATTTAAATTCTGTCTCATTTCCAAGTAATTTAGAAAGTTCATCATATAAGATCTTAACAATATGATCTTTTCTTGAAAGACCAGGAGGAGGAGTTTCATTTAGAGATCGTTCTTCAAGGTTTTTTGTTATTTCTAAAACTAATTTAACATTTACATCAGATTGGAGAAGTGCTCTTTGAACATCTTTAGATAGTTCTTTAATAAGTTCCTTGTCTATTCCTGAAGATTTTACTATTTTTTGAATTGCTCCTCGGAGGCTTTCTTTTAAATTATCTAACATCGTTTTTTAGCCTCGCATCTATTATTTCAAACCTTCCACGATATCCATCCCATTTTTTTCTTTTTTTAATAATTTCAATAGGACTTGAAAATAAGGGACAATCCAGTACAAACGTCTCAGCTTCACCACCTTCAAAATCTAGATTGAACTTAAATTTTTCCGATAAAATTTCTAACTTGTTTATTTCAATTTTTCCAATTGTTTTACCTAGCCAAAAATCATCCAAACCTCCAGAAGAAACACTTGTAATAATAAAAACAAACTTTGAAGAATTCAAGTCATCAAGATATTTCCTAGAATCTATTTTCCATAGAGGTGAAATTAGTTCTAAATTCAATTTCCTGCAAAGTGTCTCAAATGAATCTCTTTGAAAATTACTTTTTATTCCTCCATGCACCACACCTTCAATATTAAAATCATTTTTGGCTTTAGCCAATAATTTTTCCATGATTCCTAGTTCTTGATCAGAGTCATCTGAATCTGAATTCATGGTTAAGAATGGAATATTCATTGATTTTGATTGAAGACGAGTCCATTTCAAGTTTGGATGATGTAAAAGGTGACTTTCATCGGATTTTGGAAAAATAGTTAAAAGACATTTTATTTCATGTCCCTGTTTTTTTGCTAGATAAATTGAAAAGGTACTATCCTTGCCTCCAGAAAATAATGATGCAATTTTCATGTTATTAATTCATAATTTCAATTTCGCAGGAATAAAGATTACCGAAAATAAAAATTTTTAGATGCTTCATTACTCATAATCTTCATCATATTTCAGATGGCTTTTCCGCTCATCATCAGCATCTATGGCCAAGTCATATTACAAAATATTTTAGTTTCTTGCTATAAAAAATAAAAAAAAGGCAATAAATGCCTAAAATGATCTCTTTTTATTCTATTTACACGTACAATAGATAGGAAGCTGATACGATATTTTCACTATCGAGTCAATACTGGCATCGGTTTACTGGTGAAGATTACGCTCAACACTACGTAAAGGATGCGGCCAGCATTAGTCAGCTTCCGAATTATATTGATTAATAAATTATTTTTTAAATTAGATTTGGTTTAACACTGTTGGTTTTTTGAGAAGAATAATCTAATCATTTGCAAGTTTTTTGAAAATATTCAGGAATGTATGGTTTTCAAAAGAATTTTTGAATTTTTAAAGGAATGAAAAAATTGTTCTAGTATCTTAACTAAATTAGAATTTTTAACCCTTAATACGCATTATTTTTGTTTTATCCATTACAACCCAGTATTCAACATTCTGGCCATTTTCCAATTTTCCTTTAACCTCGTCATCAATTAAGGTAACATCAAGTGTTTCAAATGATTCAGAGTCCATAACCTGGACCATATTATCTGTGATTGAAATAATTTGTCCAATTTTTTTATTTATCAAAGGCACATGGACTTGCATGCTAACTGGGCCCACATGAGGTCTTTTTTGACTATCAAATATTCCTTCAGCAACAATTCGTGCTTTGGCAGCACCGTGTTTTCCAGGTTTTGACGTATCATATTCTACAATTCTGCAGGGTTCACCACTGGGTTGATCTGAATGAGGTAACAAAATATAGGAACCAATTTTTAATGAACCAAGATCAGAAGGTTTACTCATGTTCAAGCATTTTTAGACGAATATTTAACTTTTCATAATAACCTGTTGATTATATTCAAAAGGACAAATACTTTTTATGACATCATATTGTGTTTTTTGTTCTTTTTCAAGTCAAACACAAAAAGAACTTTCAAAGCATTTCCAAACTTGTGAGGGGAAACTTAGGAAAAGAGTAATCTGGTAGATTTTTTTCAATGAATATTAATTGGAAAAATAATTTTTATCAAGTTTTTTTATATCATATGAGTTTAAAGTTTTGAAACCTACACCATAGTCATACATGAACCCAGCAAGGTCTTCTCCATTTAATAAAGTGATTTTATAGTAAAGTGAATCTACAAACTTTTTTTGTTCTTTTGAAAAATCACTAGTGGTGATGAAAATTCCTTTGGTCAATTCTTTTTCCCCTATAGAATCTGTAAAAGCATTAATTTCTTTGTCTGGAACTATTTTATTACATCTTTTGACTACCAAGAAAACTTCATTGATTCCTAGCTCATCATCAAAAATAATCCCAGTTATTCCACCATCTCCGCCCCAGCTGGTTACCTCCCCAATTTTGTAGCCCATTTTTCCCAACATTTCTTTTATTCCTTTCTCAAAATGGTATGAGGATGTTTCTCTCAGGGTTTCCAAAATTTTTCCTTCCATTTTTTTTCTAATTTCAAAAAAACTATTGGCCATAATGCTTTCAAGCCCTTGGTTTTCCATAGATTTGGTTTTCCCAACTGCAGTGGTAAATTGTGGAATACTCATTAAAAATTCCTTATTGAGTTCTTCGGGATTTTGTTTAAGAAGGTCCCTGCCTAATTGTGTAATCAAAGTCTCTTGATTTTTAACCTCAATTAGACCTGCCCTTTCTAGGAAGTATTTTCCCCACCCCAACCTTTTTTGAAATAATGATTGGGTCTCGTTTGTTTGTGTAATTTCTTTTTCTTCTTCATATATTTTAAAATGAATTGACAAGTTTTCATGAATTTCTTGGTTGGTATAGCGTTTTCCATCAGACAACAGCTTTAGTAAAGGCAAAATCGTCTGTTGATATTTTGGGATTGGCATAATCCGTTCCAACCATCTTATTATAAATAGATGAATTCTAATTATCATTTTTTAGAAAAGTCCTTTTATTTTTGAGACAATAGACAAAATAATGCTAATTTTATAAATTACAAATGTTTTAATTCCAAAAATGGTTGTTTTGACATAAACATAATGTTTTGTCAAAGATTGTTAAATCTCATAGGTATTTTTCATCTATAATTTTTTGAAGAAATGGTAAAGGTTGTCGTATTTATAAAATTGATAGAGGACATGTAGAGTTTTAAGTAATAATAGTTTCAATCCTTATGATCCATTTTGAAAAATCCTTCAAAAATAATTACGGCAGGAGTTAATTCTTCAATAAAAGATGTTATTCAAAAATTGCAAACCAATTTTGTTAAGCATATTGTAATAACAGATGAAAACAAACCAGTAGGTGTTATAACTGAAAAAGACATTTCTAGATTTTTTGAAACCTTTAAAGATTCAAGTTCAATTGACGAAATTACAGCAAATCAGGTAATGAAAAAAGATCCAGTTACCTTAAAGAATGGCAAACCAAATCTTAGCAAGGCTGCATCTCGCATGGTTTCACTTAAAATTGGATCTGTCATAATTGTTGATTCTGATGGAAAACTAATTGATTTAATTACCAAATCAGATGTTACCAAAGCATACAGCGTAGTTTTTGGTGGAAAATTCAAAGTAAAAGATTACATGAGTAACAAAGTGTTTACCTGTAGGAAATCCGATTCACTTGAATTCGCATTAAATATGATTAATCAAAATGAAGTATCAAGGCTAATTGTTACAAACTTTGAAGGGAATCCAATAAGTGTCATTACAACTAATACCTTTTTAAAACATAGAAATTTTTCCACAAAAACCAAAGACTTTTCGGAAAAACGTTTTTCAGCCGAATCAGAAAAAATTTGTATTGGGGACCTTGTAAAAGATGTAGTCCTAAATGTAAATCCCGATGATGATTTGTCTCTGGCAGCACAAAAGATGATAAAAAACCATGTAAGTGGAATTCCAGTGGTCGATGATTCAGGTAAATTGGTAGGAATTGTAAGTAACTCTGATGTGGTTAGGGCCTTAGCAAAAGTTTCTCTAAATGAAGAACTTTTAGAAAAATATGCAGAATCCTATTAAGGAGAAAACTCAAAACATAATAAAACGTTTTTAGAAATTTTCAACATTGAAAATTCTCGGCCCTATTGATATACCTACGATTATAATTTAATTTGATGAAAAAAAGAAAACAAAAAATTTTACAAAATATTCCAGTTGAGATAAAATCAATAATTAAAATACCTGTAACAGTTCCTCCAAATACATCAATTTTAGAGGCAAGAGATATTCTAGTTCAACATAGAATTGGAAGATTGGTAATAACGATTGATAAAAAACCATTAGGAATTGTCACCGAAAAAGACTTGGCTAGAAGTGTTTCAATATTTAGTGAAAAACCGTTGAAGAAGATTTTAGTCAAAGAAATAATGTCAAAAAAACTAGTAAGTGTTCCTGTAGAAGCTTCCGTCCATGATTGTGCTAAACTAATGAAAAAACACGGAATTAGTTCTGTTGTTGTCGTTAATAATAAAGATAAACTAGTGGGGGTAGTGACTAAAACTGACCTAGTTTCGACTTTTTTGGTTCAAAGCACAGCAGTACTGAAAATTTCAGATGTTATGTCAAAAAAAGTAATAACGGTTGAACCTGATGACTCTATATTTGAAGTTCAAAGTGTTTTATTTAACAATAAAATTCGAAGAGTAATAGTTGTAAAAAATAAGAGTCCTGTAGGAATAATTACCTATCGTGATTTTATTCCTGCAAAGACTTTGGAGGCACAAAGAGATCTTCCACTTTCGCAAGAAATTGCAGAAATTGTCAAAAATTCCCAAATAAATGAATTTAATGTAAATCGATTAAGCTACCTACTTACATTTTCAGCAAAAGACATTATGACAAAATTTCCATTAATTTTGGGTCCCAACGAATTTGTATACACAGCAGCAATTATGATGATAAGGCATGACATTAGTGGAATTCCTGTAGTGAACAAAAAACTAGTTGGAATAGTAACAAAAACAGATATTGTTAATGTCTTAGCAGAAGTTAAACCGCGTTAGATTTTTAATATTTTACTTGAGACTTTCAAGAATTGATAGACTTACCAAACTTGTCATAGTCAAACCTTTCCTATTAGCATCTTTTCTTGTTTGGTCACAATATTTTTTTACGCTTTGATGACTCTTTTCACTTGAAACTTCCAAAACTAAAATATTTTCAGTGTAAGGGAAGGTAAATTTTGATGGGATGTTACAATACGTATCCATTCGTCCAAAACTTGCAACATCTATTTTGTCTCTGTGTATTAGTAAAGATGCTATTTCTCTTATATCTTCGTCAGATTCGCCATATTCTAAATAATAAACTGAAATAAAATTAGTTTCATCACTTGTTTCTAGTTGAAACAAATCATCTTTAATATCAAAAACAAAGGAAATTTTATCTTGATTATATTTGGTAAGATCTTTTGCTATTTCATGGTTATCCTTGAATTTTGCAACAAGATAATGGTTTGAAGATTCAGCAAAATAGGGTTTACTATCACTAGAGAAGGTGCCGGTTGCAAAAAATAATTTTTCAATGTTTTTTGATTTTATCCACAAATCTTTTAATTCAATAGATTCATGATTATGAAGATAAGGTGCGCAAACATAACCAGAGTACGAAAGTTCTAACTTTGACACAACCAAAAATTTGGACCAGAGTATTTATTGTTTCTTGGCTAGGCTCAAGATCCCTAAAATTTTGTAATCTTCGATAGTTTTTTAATACTAGAAAAAGTCGAATGTTTTGTCCCAAGCTAGCTCAGCCTGGTAGAGCTTCCGGCTGTAGTTGTTGGCTTTAGATGGCTGACCGAAAAACAGCATATCAGGCATACAGAAACCGGGTTGTCGAAGGTTCAATTCCTTCGCTTGGGACCACAAGTTTAATTTAAATTCATAGAATATGTTTATGGAACATAAATCAAAAATGAAAACAAAAAAGTAACAATAAAAATATTACATTTTCCATTTTTTAATTCAGATCTTTTTTCTCAGAAAAAATATCTTCAAGGAAAATAAAAAAACCAATGAAAAAATTTTCTTACAAAAGATGAAAATAAAATTTTTGATTATTTTTTGAATTTTATTTTCTATTCACCTAAAATTTGTAGAATTATGTTTCTATCTCTACTTCTAGTATCTAATTCAATAAAGACCACTTGTTGCCAAGTTCCTAGCAATAATTTTTTGTCGTTAAATGGGATCGTTATAGAAGGGCCAATTAAGGATGCTTTAACATGAGACCGTCCATTGCCATCGTGCCACATTTGTTCGTGTTGATAAGTTATTTCGTTGGGAGCGATTCGAGCTAACATTTCAGGAAAGTCTTTTACCAAACCTGGCTCATATTCAATAGTGGTTAATGCTCCGGTGGAACCAGAGACAAAAATTGTGACAATACCGCTAGAAATTTTTAATTCTTTTAATTTTTCAGAAATCTGGTCTGTAATATCAATAACTTCATTTTCAACTTTTGAATGTATATTGAGATACTTTGTAATAACATCCATATTCTTTGTTCTTTAATATCCTATTTTAATGAAATCAAAAAAATATTACGAAGGGTTTTTAATTTATTAAGATAATTACTATCGAAAATAGATTAGTTAAACAAGTATTTTTTTGCTCCACATAAAGAGCAAACAAAGAAATTATTCTCTATAGACATGGGAATTGTTAATCCTTCCTCAGAACATTTTTAACATTTTGTAAAGCTATTCATTTTTTACACCTAAAGCAATTCTTAGAGCGTGATTGAGGGCCTTAGAATAACTCCATGTTCTATTATTTTTTCGAATTAATTGTGCCTGATGTGTTCTAAGTTTTTTATCAACATCATCATCTATCAATACACAAATTCGTTTGTTCTTAAACTTTGAAATTTCTACCATAAACCAAAAAAAAAATTACTGTATTTAACAGAGGACCCTACAATTTTCTAGTGCTAACTTCATTTTTGGAAAAATTATTTCTGAAAATTCTCTTTAGGTGTGGATTCTTTATGACGAAATCATATAGCTAACAAATGAAAATGTAGTTATTTTTAAGGTCAATGAATTTGAAAAATTGTCAAATATCTAAAGATTTTTTAAAATAACATATCAAATTGTCAGTGAAATTTTCAAGGGAATATTCAATTTCCATGGTTTCCCTTGAGGCTATAGCAATTTTCTTTCTAAGTTTTTCATTTGAAAGTAAAAGAGAAATTTTCTCTGCGATTATTTTTGGATTATTTTTCTCGATTATGAAACCATTTTTTCCCTCATGAATTAATTTAGGTACAATTCCAATGGGTGTGGATAGTATTGGCAATCCACAAGCCATCGCTTCTAAAATTACACCAGGTTGTCCCTCATGTTTTGAGGTAAATAAGAATAATTTTGATGAATTGTATATAGAATTCATATTGTTGTTTGGAATTGGTCCAACAAACTCTACATTTTTTTTACAGTTCAAATCTGAAACTAAATTTTTCAAATTTTTAAAATATACTTCATCTGTAATTGGGCCCACAATTTTTAACTTTAGGTCGGGGAATTTTTCTTTCAAGTGAGGAATTACTCTGATAGAATCTTCAATTCCTTTTACGGGGTTTATTCGACAGGCATTAAGGATAACATTTTCTAGACCAGCTTTAAATTCTGGTTTAAATTTTGATAAATTTACACCTGGGTTAATATGAAAAACTTTATGCCTTTCAATTTTAATTCCTAGATTTTCTATCTCAGTAACTTGAGATTCATTAGGGCATCCAAAATAGTCTGAACAGTTAAGTCCAGTTCGAATTATTTTTTTATCCAGACCGCCTTTTCGAATATATTTTGCATCAGAAAACCAAGAAATTATTTTTTTTTAAACAAAAGAGATACCACAATTGCTGGAAAAATGTGTGTAGGGTCAAGCATTCGCGAAAAAATAAGATCGTAATCATTTCTAATTTTTATTGCAGTAAATAAAAAACTAAGAGTTTTAAAAAACCGTTGCAAAAAAGAAAATTTTGGGAAAAATGATTTGACAATTTTTATATTTTCATAATTTTTATCGTGAACGTTCCCTGAAATTATTACCAATTTAATTTTCTTTGCAAACATAAAGTATTCTCCATACAGTCTGGATTGTAAACTAGGTTCTTTTTCTCCTACAAACTTTTCAGAAAAAATTAAAACTCGAATTTGAGACAAACATACAATTAAGATTTTTAATCTAAAATAACCTTTTAAGAAAAATTTTATTATGAATGGTTTTTGGAAATGTAATCTTTATTGTTTTTGAGTTGGATAAAACTAGAGAAAAATTGATGACAAAAGTGTAGTTTAAGTTACAAACATTGGCTTAATACCCTAAAAAATGGAATTACATAATGCCCAATCTGGAAATACTCAATTGTTCCCATTACAGGCAACCAAATGGTTCTTTTTATTGTATTCATTGTGGAAAATTACTGGGTTAAATACGATTTTATTCATAGAATATTATCAATTTACTTTTGAAAATATTTTAAATAATTGGGAATAGTTATTGATGACCTACACCAAAGATCATTCCTGTATGGCTAAAGAATTGAGTTTTTTCAAGTTTGAAAAATATTTTACCCTTCTTTTGCATAGTTCAATGGAATCATCTTGCATACTATTTAAAAAAAACAAAATTATTTAGTTAATAGTAAGTAGTGGTTATTACATACCATTTCGAAACCTACCAAATTACAAGCAATTAAAAATTTTAAAAAAAATTATCTAACTACTAGGAAAAACTAAGGCTAATGAATAAGCCTCTTAATTCCAAATATTAGAATATGAAATTAATTAAAAATTATTTGTTATGAGTTCTGCCTAGCCATTTTCATTAATAGAAGACGTCGTTTTAATTTTGTTCCTCTAGGTTTAGTTCTCAACAGATATCCACAACAGGGACACCAAAGTCCTTCCCAATGCATATAGATTTCGCAACGATGGCATCTTTTTTGTCCTTGTTCATATCTCCCCCCTTCATGGGTATTACTAGTGGCCTTGTATTTTTTACAGGACCCATTACATTGCATTACAATTGAATAGAAAATTACTCGTAGAAATATTTTTTGATAAAACCAGAATTCTAAAAATTGATTCATCAGATATAGAATACTGAAAACAATAAATTTTTCAATTTTGAAAATTATTCTTCATGTTTAGTAACTATTGGAAACGAAATTTCAAGTTTAAGAAACGTGTTTCAATTAAAATATGATAAAATTAAAAATAATTTATGGCTGCCAATGGTAAAAAAATAATCATAATTGGAATTGTTGCTGGTGTTGTTGGGTTAGTAGTCATGATTGGGTTTATAGGCCAAGGAAATGTACGTCATGTAGAAATTTTTTGGCAAGAAAAAGTTGAGCAAACAGTTGTCTTTGAAGATATTGATGGTAAAGTACAATTGACAGGAAAATCGGGAGTTTCTGGAGAAGTCAATCCTCATCTAATTAGTAGGACAGGTTTTGCCTATATTCTCACAGTGGTCAATAATGGAGAAACCCACCATCGGTTATACATTGAGGGATTTGAAATTCAAACAGATTTGCTAGAGCCTGGCCAAGAAGATGTGATTACAATTTACCCATTAGAGGAAGGAATTTACAAATATTATGACAAACGTGAACGTCTAAAACATTTAGGATTTCTTGAAATTAAGACAGTTGTTCCTAGTGATGAGTTTACAGGATTTCTAAAAGATTTGGTTTAGACATTAGGAATAGTCCATATTTATCAATATGAAAAATAAAAAAATGAAAAATAGTCTAATTTAAGAAAATTAAAATAAAATCTTAAATTAATATAAACTTCTTTTCTATGCTGATTTTTTGACTTTTTGTGCTGCTGGTCCTTTTTGTCCTTCGCCTATTTCAAATTCGACTTTATCGCCTTCATTGATGAATCCCTCAACATCTGTTTTGTGAACAAATAGATCGTCACCAGATTCTCGTTCGATAAAACCATAGCCTTTAGTACGGTTGAACCACTTTACAGTGCCTTGTTCCATTTAGTTTACTGAAAAATGACTCCGTATATTAAGATAAGTCCATAAAAATATGACCTGTAAATCAGCCTTTTTTAGATCAAACTTTTTTGAAAAGTTATCTTTCTAGAAATCTTTTGGAATATGGTTATTGTCTTTGAGCCATTGAACTTGAGGTAATGTAAATCTCCAAACGATATCTCCCCTTTCACTGTCTTTAAAATCCCAAGGAGCAATAATTACAATATCATTATCTCGAATCCACACTCTTCTTTTTAATTTCCCTCTAATCCTACCTCTTCTAGTTATTCCATCGGTACATTTTATCATAACATTTTCTCCTCCAAGCATTTTTAGCACTCTTCCAAAAAGTTCCCCTTCTTCAGGAATTCGGATTTCTTTTAATGCACTTTCGTTTTTTACTTGACGTTTTCCCATGATGTTTATCACAGTTTTAACAATATAACTGTGAAGTTTTTTAAAATATTAAGAAATTTTCATTAAAACACTACCAAATCAATTTTATTGAAAGGAAATTCAAAAAATTAATGGAATTTAGCTGTGTTCCGGATTGTTCTCAATGTTGTGTTGACCGAGAGTATTTTCCAAATAAAAAATTTGGTAAAATTGGGGTTTTGATAATGCCAGAAGAAAAAGAAATAATGGAAAAATTGGCTAAAATCAACAAATTAAATATTAAGATTTTACCTAGAATTGGAACTTCGGAACAAAAGGACACCAAGCTAATCAAAATTTTAGCATACCAAATGATGGGAATAGAAAAAAATGGTAACACTTGTCCTTTTCTTGACACAGAGACTGGAAAAAAATCTCCTCACGGAGGGTTTCCTTGTATGATTTATGACCAACGTCCTTTGGCATGTAGGACCTATCCTCTGATAGAAGAAAATCCAATTACCCTTGATCAAAAATGTAAATTTTGTGAAGAAAATAAAACAGCAGATAAAAATCTGAATTCCGAAATTGAATCTCTGATAAAAATAAAATCAAAAATGAATACTAATGCTCCTTTTTTGTGGCGGTACGCTACGGGAATCGGTGAGAAAGAGGACGAATTTCAAATAAGAAATGGATGGTTCTTAGAGGAAAATGATTTGCTCAAGGATTAATTACTGCTCTTCCAATAATTTTTCTAGACTTAAGATCTTCTAAAGCAGTATTTGCTTCTTCAAGAGAATATCTTTTCGATATTACAGGTTTTATCACACCTTTTTTGGCTAAATCAATTAGTTCTACCATATCATTAAAGTTACCAGTATAAGCTCCTTGAATGATAATGGATTTTAGAGGAATTGTGACCAAAGAAATATCGATAGAGCCTCCGAAAAGTCCAACTAGAACCAAATTTCCTCTTTTTCGTAAAACTCCCAGTCCTGTTTTTACAGTTTGAGGAGCATTTACAAAATCAATAACACTATCTGCCCCTTTACCATTACAAATAGAAATAATTTTTTCAGCTGGGGTTCCTCCACCAGATGCTATTGAACCAGTTACATTGGTATTTACGACAAAATCTGCTCCCATTTTTTTGGCTGTGTCAAATTTTTTGTCATCGTTATCAATACAAATTATTTTCGCATTTGTAATTGCTTTAGCAATTTGAATTGCCATTAAACCTAAACCTCCAGCACCAATAATTAACAAAAATTCTGGAGAATTTGCATTTGCTTTTTTTACAGCATTGTAGGCGGTCAATCCAGAACAAGCTAAAGATGTTGCTGAATCCAAATCAACCTCGCCGAGTTTGGCTAAATATTTAGAATTAGGAATTAGGGCATAATCGGAATACCCACCATCTTGAAAAACGCCCATTGATTTTGGAGTGTCGCAAAGGTTTTCATTTCCTGCTTTACATCCAGGGCATTCTCCGCATCCAATCCATGGAAATACTAGAACTTTATCTCCTATGGAAATACCAGAAACTCCCTCGCCAATTTCTTCAACAATTCCTGCAATCTCATGACCTGGGGTTACCGGATATTTTACACCTCTATCAGTAACTTTCATAGTTTGACCATCTCCTAGATCATATCCACCTTCCCATAAGTGAAGATCACTATGACAAACACCTACGGATTTGACCTTTACCAAAACTTGGTTTCCTTGGGGTTTAGGTGTTTCAGACTCAGAAACTAAAAGAGGTTCGTTTGGACCGGGAATTCTGGCAGATTGCATAGGTTGAATTTTGATAATAACAATATAAGAGTTGACAGGATATTAGAAAAAAATAGAGCGCCTAGATATTATTTAATTAAATAACAGCCCATCTGTGAGTGAGGAAAGTCAACCTAGTAGTATTTCCCAAGAACCTGTAAGTATTCTATTCAACCCTGGTTCGGTAGTAAAAAAAGATGTTTGGGATATAGATTTAATTGAAATTCTAAATTTATTAATTCGAATATTAGAAAAAGCAGAAAAAAAAGATCTAAGAGTTGCAGGAATGGCAGCTTTGTCATCTTCTTTGATTTACAGGATGAAGGTGGAAAGCATCTTTGCATTACAAAAAGCTGCGATGGAAAAGAAACCAATTAGGCAAAGAACTGACGTTGATATTGAATTAATTGACATTCCTTACCGTCATGAATCTACCTACCCGGTATCGTTAGATGATTTACTTGGTCTTCTCCAAAATTTAATTGGATCAATCGCAAATCCCCAGTCAAGAAGGAATAAACAACTTACCATTGAGCCCATAAATCCTCCTGACTTTCAAGAGTATTTTATTTCCCTAGAAAGCATAATAGGCAAATATGAGGATCTAATAATTAAAAAAATTGCCAATACTGGGCATGGAACTTTACAAAACATAATTGTGGATTTGGATATGGTTGATTCAATTCGTTGTTTTTTTGCTATTTTATTTTTGGCAAGAGACGAAAAAATTGATATCGAACAAGTAGAAGATGATATAAAAATCAGCCTGATTAATCAGGGGGGGGAATAAACCAAGATTGGTGAAAAAATGGTATGTTTGATGGGAGAATAAAAAAATGGCAAAAATAGAAAATGAAGACGAGGCAACTGCCAGAGTTGAAGCTGCCCTTTATTCAGCAGGCCGCCCTTTGAAAATTGAGGATCTAATTAGGGCATCAGGAACTGAATCGCGAACTAAAACATACAACATCCTCAATAGTATTATGAAAAAATCAAAATCCGCATTCAAAGCAATTGAAATTGTAACCCTTCCAGATGAATCATATGTATTTCAGCTAAAACCAGAGTACAGCTCCACTGTTAAAAAATATGCTTCAAAACCGGTTCTTCCAAAAGCAACACTAAAGACATTATCATATATTGCATACATGCAACCAATCTCTTCCAAACAATTAGTAGAAACCAGAGGTTCTGGAGTTTATTCTCATCTAAAAGAATTAAGACAACTTGATTTTATTACTCATCAAAATGTCGGAAGATTAAAAATTTACAGTACAACTGAAAAATTCCAAAAATATTTTGGCATACAAGGAGATGTTGATAATTTAAAACAAAGATTATTTTCAAAAATTAGAAAAACAGCCACCCAAACAAATCCACCTTCAGAAACTCAGGTTTTACAAAAAATTATTTAGAAATTATTGTTCTATGAGCAAATTATAGCGTTTTGTATAAATTAGAGTGATTTTAAGATTTTACGTGAGAAAATCAGTAGAAAATTTAGCAACCAGTAAAACTACAGGTGGGCGAAGACATCCTCTAAGAATAAGACGAAAATATGAAACCGATAGATTTCCAAATGAACCAGTAAATGATGCACAAATTACTGTTACAAGAAAAGTTCGCGGCAAAAATACCAAAACAGCTTTGAAAGCAATTGACTTTGTTAATTTAGCAACAGGAGATTCTAAAGTTAAGAAAATAAAAATTTTGAAAGTCTTAGATAACTCTACAAATAATGATTACAAAAGAAGAGGTATCATTACAAAAGGAGCAATTCTTGAAACAAAAGAAGGAAAGTGTAGAGTTGTTTCAAGACCAGGACAATCCGGGACAGTTAATGCGGTTTTAGTAAAGTGATAAAATGAAAGATTACGAACATGTCGTAATCTGGTTAGATTATTTCAATAAAACATTACCACGAGCAAAAGGAAGACGATTAGAAAAAGAAAAATGTATTTTTGATCCATCATTAAAAGAATTAACAGAAGCTGCAAAAGAAGCAGGATTTGAAATAACTGAAACTGAAGAAAAAGTAAGATATCCAAAAAGGCCCTATGTAAGGTCGGGGTACATTGTGTTACCAAAAAAACTCCCCAAGACAAATATTCTTAACAAAATTTCTCAAAAATTGATTTTAAAGCGGACAAAGCAATCAAAATAAGATCTAATCTAGCTTTAGCTAAAGTATTGTTGACAGAACTCTATGAAAAGAGTTTGAGTATTATTAATTTCAATTGCAGGAGGTAGGCGAAATAATGCACCTTGCCGGTAGTGGCAGAGTGATCATTCAACTATCAGGTGTATTGTCTGAAGGAGTGATTCTTTGTGACGAAAAGGGAACAAAGGTTGCAAAAGTAATGGAATTGATTGGTCCAGTAAAAAGACCGTTTGCATCAGCTACTCCATTAACAAATAGTATCAAAAAATATGTTGGCAAAAGAGTTTTTGCTCTTGAACTAACTCCTGCAAAAAAAGAAAAATTTAGGAGACGAAAAAAATGAACGTACTAGAAATCCAAAGCTGTCCAGAATGTAAATCATCATTAGTAGATGACATTCAAAACGGCGAAATAATCTGTACAGGTTGTGGCGTAGTTGTCGCAGATCAAATTGCAGATTCAGGTCCAGAAACAAAAAGTTCGAATCTTGAAGACAGAATGAAGCTTGCAAGAGCAACAGGACAAACAACTTATTCTCAACATGATTTGGGAATAGCAACTGAGATTTCCATAAGTACCAAAGATTTTAGTGGAAAATCAATTAACCATGAAGTTGCAAATCAAATGCATAATCTCAGAAAATGGCAGCAAAGAGTCCGTGTGTCCTCACCAAGAGAAAGAAGATTAGCAAATGTATTAGCCAAAATGGGTGAAACATGTAATGGCTTGTCACTTTCAAAAAATGTTTTGGAAACTGCTTCAATGATATACAGAAACTTGGACGAACATATTGATGTAAAAGGGAAATCAGTTGCAAGTATTACTGCAGCTACCATTTACATGGCATGTAAACAATGTCACGTAGTAAGATCCCTTGAAGAAATTGTCCGAGGATTATGTGTACCAAAAGATGTAAAGTCAAAAACAAAACTTGCAGCAAAATACTATAGAACTATGGTAATGGAGATGGGACAAAAAACAGCTCCCATAGTTACTATGGACAAGTACATCTCAAAGATTGCAAATATGACGCAAACCGAAGTTAGAGTCGAAAGACTTGCCTTGGAAATTGCAGAAAAAACAAGAGATAGTAACATAACCGATGGAAAAGCCCCCAATGGAATAGCAGCAGCATATTTGTATGTGGCCTCTGTGTTATTGGGCCAAAGCATCTTGCAAAGAGATGTTTCAAATATTTCAGGTGTTACTGAAGTTACTATCAGAAATAGATGTAAAGAGATTCTAACAAATTACCAACTCAAAATTTCTTTGAGACCATCTCTGGCCAAAAATTAATCCCCTCCCCTTTTTCATTTTATTAAAAATTCTTAGGATTAGCTAAATTTCGTCGGTATTATATATAGAAACAAAAGAAATGGCCACATGGCAGTGCTTGAAATTAGAGACCTTCATGTAACTAGAGAAGGTAAAGAGATTCTAAAGGGAGTGAATTTGAAAACAGGTCCAGGTGAAGTACATGCCATTATGGGACCAAATGGTTCTGGAAAAAGCACTCTTGCATATACTTTGTTAGCACATCCAAAATACGAAGTCACTCAAGGAGATATTCTATTGGATGGCGAGAGTATTTTGGACTTGACTGCAGACGAGCGTGCAAAAAAAGGACTTTTTTTGGGATTTCAATACCCTACAGAAGTTTCAGGCGTGGGTTTTTCACATTTTCTTAGAACTGCTTACAATTCCCTAAGTAAGGCTCTTCAAGGCGATGACAGAGAAGTCTTCATTACAGTTAGAGAATTTCAAAAATACCTCAAAGAAAACTTGACAAAAGTTGGATTAAAAGAAGAATTTCTCTCAAGATATCTTAATGAAGGGTTTTCAGGAGGAGAGAAAAAACGTGCTGAAGTTTTACAAATGGCAGTCTTAAAACCAAAAATTTCAATTCTAGATGAACCAGATTCTGGTTTGGATATTGATGCAGTTCAATCAGTTGCAAAAGCAATTAGTGAAGTAGCAGTAAAAGATGCTACGATAATCATTATTACTCACTATGCAAGAATTTTAAAATTCTTAAAAAAACTTGACTTTGTTCATGTTTTTGCAAAAGGGAAAATTCTCACCTCAGGTGACGCAGCCCTTGCTGACAAACTAGAAACAGAAGGCTACGAATGGGCACTAGAGCAACACGCATAGTCTAAAATTTTTTGAATTCAAAAAAATACTTAACGACCTAAAGCTTGTAAAAGGAAAAACAATAAAGTTTTGAAAATTAAAAAACTTATTCTTAGTGTTCTGTATTTAGATAAAAAATGAATTGAAGTCAAAAAAGGATTTTTAAATTCAACTTAAGAAATTATAGTTTTTGTTTAAATAGGGTTTAGAAATGGAAAAAGCATGGAGACAAATGCAGAGCAATATTTTTTCAATTTTTCATTCTTTAAGATAGACCCAAAATGGCGATGGATGGCCGATTTAGCTAAAGAAGAATCAGCAAAAGAAGTAGAAAATGTAATTAAAAATTCAGGAATTATGTTTAGGTCTTATTCTAATTTAGGATTACGAGATGATACTGATTTCTTATTTTGGTTTGCTGCAAAATCAATTGATGAGATTCAAAAAGTAATTGAGAAATTGTACAAAACCGTTTTTGGAAAATATATCTTGCCATCAAAAACATATCTTTCTTGTACTAGACCATCGATTTATGTGAAGGAGGGAAAAACCCATGGTTTTGTTTCAGGTGCAGAACAAAAAAAACATGTGGTAGTATACCCATTTACAAAAACTCGAGAATGGTATCTTTTGCCAAAAGAAAAACGCCAGGAAATTATGGATGAACATATTGAAGTAAGCAAGAAATATCCTCAAGTTGTCCTAAATACAACATATTCTTTTGGCATTCATGATGAAGATTTTATGCTGGCCTTTGAAGTAGACGATATTAGAGATTTTCAAGATCTAATTATGGATTTACGAGAGACTCAAGTATCATCCTATGTCAAAAATGATATTCCCATGATAGTGTGTGTAAAGAAAGAAATTGTACCCCTAATTTCGAGTTTAGGTTAGAGTTATTTCATACAATATTTGCCCAAATACAAAATCTAAAACAGAAATTTCTTTAAAATACCAATATCATATTTGCAAATCTTGGATAAACATAAATGATGAAATTTTTTTAGTAGAGTAAAAATATAAAATCAAAAAAAAGTAGGTATAAAATTGAATTACAATAAACTTGGAAAAACAGACATCAAAGTATCAGAATTAGGTTTTGGAGCGTGGGCTATAGCCCTTGATTGGTGGGGAAAAAAAATAGAAGAAGATGAAGCAAAACGAATGTTAAAAAAAGCATATGATGTAGGAATAAACTTTTTTGAAACGGGAGATATGTATGGAAAAGGAAAAAGCGAGAAACTAATTGGAGAAGTTTTTAAAGATATGAGAGATGAGATTGTAATTTCTACAAAATATGGTTATGATTTTGAAGGAGTTGATCAGATAGGACACAGTGAACTTCCTCAGAAATTTGATGAAGATTTTACACGAAGAGCTTTAAGAAATAGTCTAGAAAGGTTACAAACAGATCATCTTGATATGTATGGGTTACATAATCCAAAACTTGTAAACATTAGGGACGATTCCATTTTTAATGTGCTTGATAGCCTCATCGCAGATGAAACCATTAAGACTTATCAGGTGGCTTTAGGTCCTGCAATTGGATGGACACAAGAAGGAATGGAGGCAATGGAAAGACCAAATCTTAGTGCCGTGCAAACAGTTTACAATATCTTAGAACAAACTCCAGGAAATGAATTGATGAAAAGAGCTACAGAAAAAGATGTTGGAATTTTAGTTAGAGTGCCAGAAGCTTCTGGAATTTTAACGGGAAAAGTAAATGCAGATACTAAGATTGATGAAAAAGACCACAGATCAGTAAGAAAAGGAGAATGGATTAAAGCATCATTAGAAAAAGTAGAGCAGCTTAGACCCATTGCTCAGAGAAATGATTTAACAATTACAGAATTGGCAATGAAGTTTATTATGACAAAAAAAGGATTTGCCTCTGTATTACCAACAGTTGTAAGTGAGGAAGAAATTATTAATTACGCAGAAATGGCCAATGGAAAATATATTCCAAATTCAGACATGAAGGAAATTGACGAGTTGTATAATACATGGCCTTCATACGAACTAAAGGCAACACCTCAAGCAAATTAAATTTAATGACAAAACCTATTGATAAAAAAACTCTAGAAATTATTGAGCGTATGAAACTAGCTCAAATTGGAGAGTATAGAAAATGGGAAGCAATAATCAAGAAGATAAAAAGAGCAGAAGAATTATCACAGATAGAAAGAAGTTATTTTTCTAATTTTACTAGAATTTACAAAAATTCAACCATAACTCCAAGAAGCAAGAATTATCACATCAGATTGTCAGACCTTGATGTTAAACCACCTTGTAAAATCTGTAAAGAAAAATCAGAGTTCTATTGTAACATGAATGACGAATATTTTTGTACAATTCATGTAGTAGGGCACGACGAAAATGAATTCTAAGATGCAGGAATAGTCTCTTCTAAACTAAAGGAATTTTCTACAAAATATTCTACACGTGTTTTTTTAAATTCACGAGAGCTAAAGAGAATTTTATAATCATCCACATTAATTTGCCCTTGAATAGTCCTTGCCATTTCATTTGCCTCATCGTGCGTTTTACAATGAATCATTGAAAAAACATTGTAAGGCCAATCTGGATAAGTAGGCCTTTCATAACAATGGCTAACTTGAGGGAAAGAACCCAATTTTTCTCCAACTTCAGAAATTCTATTTGTCGGAACCTTCCAAACAATCATTCCATTTGCTGTAAAACCAACCTGTCTATGTCTTAAAATTGCTGCAAATCGTCTCATTACGCCAATATCTTGAAAATGATTCATCTTTTCAAATAATTCTTGTTCTGTAATTCCAAGGTTTTTTGCAGCCTTTACAAAAGGCTCATCAATAATTTCCATATCTTTTTGGAGTTCTCGGATAAAATCCTTGTCTTGTTCTGTTGGTTCAAAATTTACATTTCTAATTTCTTTTTTTTCCTCTGATGGTTTAACATCATGTTTCTTATCTTCCACCATGTCAAGTTTTACTCCAATTTTGAAAAGTTGTAAGGTGGGAAGCATTCTAATTTTTTTAATTCCTTTTAAGACCTTGAATTTGTTTACTTCTGATTTTAAATCTGACCCGGGAGGAACTGCCAAAGTAAACCAGAGATTAAATTGATGATCACGTTCATAATTATGACTCACACCTGGATGACGATTAATTTGATTTGCCACATATTCTAATTGCTCAGGTTCAATTTCCATTGCAACTAGTGAACTTGTATATCCTAGCTTTCTTGTATCAAAAATT
The DNA here is from genome assembly GCA_028279545.1 of Nitrosopumilaceae archaeon. Classification (GTDB taxonomy): domain Archaea; phylum Thermoproteota; class Nitrososphaeria; order Nitrososphaerales; family Nitrosopumilaceae; genus Nitrosomaritimum. The sequence continues at coordinate 14,748 of JANQNN010000010.1, read as the reverse complement.
GCACTTAGTTGTCTTAACACACCTGTTTCTTTTAGATTATTCAATCGCTCCTTAACAATCTCAGAGCTTGTATCAAATTTTTTTGCGATTGCATCAAAGGGTCTGGTAACAAGTGGAAATGTCCATTGAATTTCATTTAATAGTTCTTTATCTAATTCATTCATTGATACCATATTTTCCATAAATTTTCTTTTCAATTAAAAATGTAGCTAGATATTTACGCATTAATTTAAAATCTATAAATAGAATTTTCCTAGTCTTTGATCGTTGATAATTAATCTAAATTTAGAGGGCAAAAAAATCGTTATTGTTGGAGGAGGAAGAGAGGCTCTAAAAAGAATTAATTCCGTATTAAATCAGAAATGTGAAATTACCTTAATCAGTGATAAAATATCAAAGCCCATAGAAAGCCTGGTAAAAAAGAAAAAAATTGTTTATAAAAATCAAAAACTGAAAAATGCAAATTTCTTATCAAAGGAAAGACCTTTTCTGATAATTACAACAACTGATGACATAAAATTAAACCAAGCAATAATCAAAAATGCGAAAAATAAAGGAATTTTAGCATATAGTTCTGACAGTTCCAAAACCAGTGATTTTTCAAATCCCGCAATAATAGATTTTGAGAATTTAATACAAATTGCTGTATTTACAGGTGGAAAAAGCCCAGCTATGTCAAAAAAGATTAAAGAGCAAATTGAGATTTTTTTAAAACAATCAATTACCAAAGAAGATACCTGTCAAATTAAAATCCAAGAGATCGCAAGAACCCTCGCTAAAAAGAAAATAGGTTCTCAAATTCAAAGAAAAGCCTTCCTAAAAAGTATCATGAATGATAACAAGATTAAACAGTTAATAAAAGAAGGAGAGTCAGAAAAGGCTGAAAACCGTGTTGTAGCAGTGTTGAGTAAATGGAAATGAATCAAAAAATAATAAACGCACGTGTTACCTTTCGTAATTCTCCAATTCATATTTTAGAAAAATTTACTATCAAAGATATTCAGAGAGCTTATTCCCAGTTTAAAGAAAACTCTGAGCTTGATGAATGTGTAATCATTCAAACTTGTAACAGAATAGAATTATTTGCAAAATCTAAAAATTTTGATCAAAATAAAATAAAGAAAACATGGGCCTCTTTGGCAGGTTTGGATGAAGAATTATTTGATGAAAATCTACAAATTGATGAAAACGATAAAGCCTTTCAACATTTGTTAAAACTGACTTCTGGTTTAGATTCAATGGTTATTGGAGAAGAACAAATTCTAGGACAAATAAAAAATTCCATTTCATCTGCTAGAAACACAAAGGCATCAGGTAAACACCTCAATACTCTTTTTGATAAAGCAATTCGCATTGGTACAAGAATAAGAAATTCTAGTGGAATAAGTCAAGGGGGAATATCAGTAGGTTCAATGGCAGTAAAATTAGCAGAAGAAAATGTTGACGAGTTAAAATTTAAAAAAATATTGGTGATTGGTACTGGCGAAGTATCAACTTTAGTTGCAAAATCACTTCAAAGAAGAGGGTATGACTTTACGGTTACAAGCAGAACTCTTGAGAGATCTCAAAATTTTTGTGATGCAATGGGGGGAAACCCCGAAAAATTTGAAAACGTGCTATCTAGTTTTGAAAAGTATGACGTGTTATTTGTGGCCACAACTGCCCCATATTTTCTAGTTACATTTGATAGAATTGAAAAAGCCGTTGGTAAAAGAAAGAATGGTATGATGATTTTGGATTTATCAAATCCTAGAACAGTAGATGAAAAAGTTGCAACAATTGGGGGCATAAAATTAATGAATCTTGATCAGATTGCAGAGATGGTTGAAAAGAACATGAATGCAAGGTTAAACAAGGTAAAAACAGTTGAAAATATAATTAACGAAGAAGTTACGGTATTAGAGGCATCCATGAAAAGATTAGACGCAGAACCACTTGTAAAAGACGTTTTCAGAAATATAGATTCTCTTCGACAAAAAGAACTTGAAAAGGCGCTTTCTATGTTAAATGAAAAAGATGAAGAAAAAATCAAAATTATTGATGAATTAACAAAAGCTGTAGTCGAGAGTATTGTTTCTACACCAATGAATAATATTAGAAAAGCCTCAGAACAAGGAAAACCAAATTTACTAGAGGCTGCAGGAAAGCTTTTTGACTATAATAAAACTAAAAAAGAATAGATTAGGGTTATATTTTACTCCCCTAAAATTTTGATATGTCATTTCCTTCAAAAAGACTTCGGAGATTAAGGACATCAGAAAAATTTAGAGAACTTGTCCAAGAAACAACTCTAAATCCTAGTGATTTGATTTGTCCAGTATTTGTTCAAGAAGATCTAAAAACTAGAGTTAAAGTTGAATCAATGTCAGAAATTGAAAGACTGCCCTTAGATGACATAAATGATGAGGTTGGAACAATTTCAGATTTGAATATACCTGCAATAATGTTATTTGGAATTCCAACCAAAAAAGATGATTTAGGATCGTCTGCATTTGATGAAAATGGTATTGTTCAAAAAGCCATATCTCAAATTAGAAAAAATTTTGGAGACAAGATGGTAATTATGGCAGACGTTTGCTTATGTCAATACACATCATCGGGCCATTGTGGAATTATTCAAGGAGAAAAAATAGAAAATGATTCAAGTATAGAGACCTTATCAAAAATAGCAATTAGTCAAGCAAAAGCAGGAATTGATACTGTTTCCCCATCTGCAATGATGGACGGTCAAGTAAAAGCAATAAGGAAAGCTTTGGATGATGAAGGATTTTCAGATGTATCTATTATGTCACATTCAGCAAAACATCGCTCTTCATTTTATTCACCTTTTAGAGATGCTGCAGAATGTGCTCCAAAATTTGGAGATCGAAAAACCTACCAAGTTCCATATACTAATGCGCGCGAAGCAATTAGAGAAGTTGAAACTGACATTAATGAAGGAGTAGATATTGTAATGATAAAGCCTGCTTTATCGTATTTAGATTTGATTGCAGAAACTAGAAGGCGATTCAATATTCCAGTAGCAGCTTACAGTGTTTCAGGAGAATACGCTTTGGTTAAAGGAGCTGCTACACAGGGATGGGTGGATGAGAAGGAAATAACAAAGGAAATCCTTTATTCAATTAAAAGAGCCGGTGCAGATATGATAGTCACTTATTTTGCAAAATCTGCTGCAAAATTTCTTCAAGAATCATGAGGGATGATGAACGATTTGAAATTCAAAGGGCTTTTGATTTACTTCCACATGTGCTAGGTTGTAGTTGGGCTAGTATCTGGTTTAGAATGAATAAGATAAAGCATCCTACTCCAGATGAGTTTAGAAAAAAAACAATAGATTATTTTAAAATGATGGAGCCAATTTTTGAATCATATCCAGAAGATGAAAAATTTCAAGATATTAAAAAATATATTAAATTTAGGGAAAAGGAAGAGATTCAAAAAATTTTAGATGGTTTGAATCCAGAAGTGGAAAAACGATACAAAAGATATGTAGATTATGGTTAATTAAAAATAAAAAAACTAAATTTCTCTTTTAAATTCTGATAAAAAACCCTTCATTATTTTGGTCCTTCTTTTAGCCTCATTTTTAGCAGATTTTGTATTCATTAAAGATTCCAGTATTAGTAATTTTTTATAGAAATGATCAAGTGTCCATTTAGAATCATCTGGATCTCTTGTTGTACAATAGGGATCTACAGGATTGTATATTGGTCGTTTTTCAAACCCACCCACTGTAAAAACTCTGGCAACTCCAATTGCACCAATTGCATCTAATCTATCGGCATCCTGAAGAATTTTTCCCACAAGAGTTTTTGGGGTTTTTCCTCTTGAAAAACTGTGGTCTTTAATAGCTTCAGAAATAATTTCAATTTCTTCAAAAGAAAAATCTAGTTTTTTTAAAATCTTTTTTGCTTCCTGAGCACTTTTTATTGATGAAAGTTTTGATCGTTTATTCGATTTTGGATATGATACAATATCGTGAAGTAAAACTGCACTAAGTACAAGTTTTTTATCTACATTTTCAGTTTTACAAATTTTCTTAGCATTGTTGAAAACCCTCATTATGTGGTTAAAGTCATGTGCTGCATCATTTTTCATTCTGTCTTTTACTTGTTCCTTTAAAACATCAATAACTGTCATTTAGAATCTCCAAAGTTTGGGTTTTACAAATTTTAGTTTTCGCTGAGTAATCAAAATAGACCAATTAATAGAAGCAAAGAAAATAATTATAACAATTCCTGCAGCATCAACTAGTAAAATTCCTAAAAGTCTATCTTCAAAAATTTCCAAGAAGGGTTTTAAAACTGCGTTTCCAAAATAAATCATAATTATATAAGAAATCACCCTTCCAAACCAAAATCCTATGTAAATACCAATGCTTTTTGCACGCATTAATCCATAAGTTATAAAAAGAAAATTACTTGGAAGTGGTGTGGCACCAAACAGAAAGGAAGCAATAGCGTAACCAAATTTTTTATTGTTAAGATAATCGCCAATTATATCCAAATTTGATTTTTGTTCAGATCCTACAAATTTTCTAAATAATCCACTTATTTTTTTTAAAATATAACGTCCTATAGTAGCTCCAGTGGCACCAACTACCGCTAACAAAATGATGTTTAAGTTAGGGTCTAGTAGATAAAATGAGGTCAATACCAGCCAACTAGGAGGCATTAAGATTGGAGCTGCATTTACGCCAATTAGAACCAGAAAAATTCCAAAATAAGATAATTCCCCGAAAATTTCAAAAATATCAGCCATATTACCCTCTTAGAATTTAGTTATTTTGTTTCTAAACCCTTGTTTTTACATTTAGCCATGTGGAAATGGAAAAAAGATCGCAAATTATAAAGAAATTTCATAAAATCAGAAATTTTTCAAATGATTTGTAACATTTTGAATGAATCATTCAACATCCTTATAAGGAATTTATGCACTTATTACTCCATGTCTGAAGAGGTTTGGAAATGTTTTCGGTGTAATCTGTCTTTTAAAGAAGAAAATTTGGCAAATCTACATAAAGAAATTTCGAATCATTCAGTATCTAAGGTAAAATCAATAACGGTTTAATCAAAAATTAAAATTCCAATTTCCATTTTATTAAAATAGCAAAAAAATTTTGAAAAAATCTTGTTAATTATCAATAGAATAAAATAATAAAAATCTTAATGCAGGAGGTGGGATTTGAACCCACGAACTCCTAAGAGAAAGGATTTCCTATTATGGATCTTGAGTCCTTCTCGGTTGACCGGGCTTCGATACCCCTGCAAGGAAATTAAATAAGCACCGATATTTTTCAATTGCTATTAGGATATTGAAAAAATGAATTCAAAGTTTTACCCTTGTTATTTGGAAGGAGAATATGAGTTGGATTCTAAAATTTTATTTAGGCAATTTATTAAAAAAATAAAAAAACTATTTTTCAAATTAATTAATTTGGGGAATTTTTGGTATTCTCTTGAAAAATACATGAAAATAGTTTTTAAAAAAATTGATCGCTTAGAACTATTAATAAATCCCCTCAAAAATTGATTTTCAAAGCTTTTAATTGTGTGAATTATTTTCCAAAATACATGGAAGAATATCAACCAATTTCCCAAGTTAAAAACATGCGAAGCGGGATTAATACCAAAGGGGTTGTTAAAAGTATGGGCGACCCAAGGACTGTCAACCTAAAAAGTGGAGGTACAATCGATGTTTGCGACGCAATAATGGCAGATGGTGAAACAGAAAATGATGAAATAAAATTAACTCTTTGGGGAGATGACATAAAGGCAGTAAATACAGGAGATACTGTGGTTATTACAAATGGATATACAAATTCATTTAGAGATGAAATTTCCTTAACCAAAGGAAAATATGGAAAAATGGAAGTTAATCCTTAGGAAGTTTTAGATTATTTCAAAAAAACGCATCATTGTTTTAAAACTCAAATTTTCCCTTTTAAAACCATAGAATTTTTCAAAAAATTTACTTATCAGGCATTTTTTCGAGAGCGCGCATGTATTCTTGAACTAGTTTTTCGCTCAATTTGATAAGATGTTTGGCCTCTTCATCATTTAGATGACTGCGGCCATTATCAACAGCCTTTTGAACTACAGTATCAATTTCATACGCAAGAGTCTTGCTCTTAATATTCACCCTTCTATCGCCTAATTGGATAAAGTAAAAACAGTACTTAAAGCGTATCCTCTGTATCAAAAAATTTGAACAATTAAAAAATAGCCTCAGAAAATAATAACAAATATTTATGACAAAATATCAATACTAATAAGATTTTCATGGGAAAAATTTTGATTTAAAAGAGTGGTTGAATTTTTGAACAATTAACTATTGATAACTCACAAATTGACAATAAAAAAAGTTGAATAAAGCAGAGACAATAACCATTTATAAAAAATTTCAAAAGGATTTTGAAATTGATGAATCAACAATTATGGATGCAGAAAATTTACATTTAGAGCTAATTGAGAAAAGTCCATTTAGATATGAATCATTTTATTTAATCGCAGCAGTATGCATTTATGCAATTTCGCCTATGATTCCAAAAAGAATTACCTTTGAGGATATAGAAAGGATATCACATATTAAAAAAGAAGAAATTGAAAAATGTTATAATTTAATGCTTGAAATAGAATAAAAATTATTTAAAAAAATATTATTTAAAATTTAAAAATGTATTTAAAATAATATTTTTTTAAGATTTTCTTTTCTTTGGTGCTTTGCGTTTTGGAGATGATTTCTTTGCAACTTTTTTAGCTGTCTTTCTTGGTGCTTTGCGTTTTGGAGCTGATTTCTTTGCACTCCTAGTTTTTGCTGATTTTTTCTGTTTTAATCGTAATTCTTGAAGTTTTACCAAGGCCTTATCCAAGGATTTTTGGGCAGTTTCTTCTCTTTTGGTATTTTTTTCCAATTCCTTAGAAAATTTCTCTGCTTGTTTATGGCTTGAAGAAATAGCTTCTCTAAGAGAGGGTTTGGTTTGAAATTGTTTTTTAATTTTTGAGGTTATTTTGGATTTTACCTTGGTACTTTCTTCTATTTGGTCGGCAATTTTTTTTGCTGTTTTTTTCCTAGATTTTATTTCAAATTCTAATTCCTCTATGTGATTTTTAATTGATTTTACCCTATTTTCTGCTATTTGTTTCTCAAAATCATTTTCTGCAAAATCTATCTGTTGACCTGCCTCAATAAGGGCCTCCTTTTCTTGGTCCAGACGTTCTTCAGCTGCAGAAACTAGTCTTTCTATGCTTTCTATTTGGGCATTTTTTTGGGTCAAAATATTTGACACATCAGTAGAATCTTCACGTTCCGACTCTATCTTTCTATCCAGAGATGCTAATCCAGATGATGATCTTCGTTCAATAGATCTTAGTTCTTTAAGCTGTCTTTCAGATTTTAATCGAAGTCTTGAAGCCTCTTGTTTTTTCTTTCTCAAATTCACTACTAATTTTTCTAATGAGACCAATATCATAAAGCAAAGTTTGACGGGATTAAGTTGTTAATATAATCAGGATTTGACTTCCCTGTAAAGAAAATTAACATCTAAAGATCGCTAATAATCCTTTCAATAATTTTTGATTTGGGTTTTTTAAAAAAAATAAAAAATTCTAAAAAAATTGATCGATTCACAAAAGGAAAAGTAATTTTAGAAAAGAGAATCCTGAAACCTTTGTCAGAATTAAAAATATTAGGTAAAAGGTATTTTAAAAAAATATGGATTTTCATCCAAAAGATTTGCCGATTTTTAAAACTTATGACTTGAAGAGTGAAAAAGAAGCAAATGACGCCGTAATAGATATGGTAAACCTAGGATTTAGTAATCGAAAAAACGGTTTTAAGGTCTTGATGCCAAAAGAATCGAAAATTGCAAAAAGGATTGGATATACCGTGACAACTGGAATTAATTACGAATTAAGGAAAAAAAATGAACTCCGAGATATAAAATACTGGACATATCATCATGATAGTGATCATTATGCAATTACTTTGATTAGCAATAAAGTACTTGAAGAATTAGATTTTTGATTTCTCAAAAATTTTATACAATTTTGTCCTATATGACAAAACACCTGTAAGCATTATGCCTAAAATCGCCCCTCCAAATACATCCATGGGAAAATGCTGTAAAACATAGACCCTGCTAATTGATACTAAAACAGGGTACAAGAATAACAGGTAACAGCCTCTAGGGAAACGCTCTGATAAAACATATGCTAAGATTATTCCAAAAACCATTGATCTAGCAGCATGTCCAGAGGGGAATGATGCTACCGCTCCTCCTTCACAAAACAGGGCAAAGGTATCTCTACTAATATCTACAGGAAATACCACTCCTTCGTAATTATAATCAGGTCTATCCCGATCTACGCCACATTTTATGTAGCCCGTTAGCAATGTAGAAAGGATTATCAAAATCATTAATGTGATTCCAATTCTTCTTGTTTTTTTTATTAAGAGTACAACAATACCAAATCCCAACATATAGAAAATATCTGAACTTTCGGTAATGGATTGCATTATTACATCCAAAACTGGATTTCCAACACTTTCAGAAACAAAAAGCAGTATACTTTGGTCAAATTCTTCACTAATCTCAAAATAAACCAAGGCCAACACCACCAAAAATAATATCACCAAAAGCACAAAAGATCTAGATCGTAAATCAAAAATCCAATTTTGCAATTAGTTTTTCCCCTTTGGCATCATTTCTAATTTTTTCTGGGTAAAATATAGTTTAAAAAAATCCTCAATTTTCTTGCAAAATTTTCATTTTGAACAACTCAAAGAATTTAACCAAGAGGAAAATAGGAACAGCGTGAATGTGCTCACATTAGATGATTTTGATCTAAAAGGTAAGACTATTTTTTTAAGGGTCGACATGAATTGCCCAATCGATCCTGAATCTATGGAAATTAGTGGAACGAAGAGGATTGAAGAAGCTATTGAGACCATTAAATCATTAGAAGAAGCAAAAGTTGTGATAACTTCTCATCAGGGTAGAGTAGGAAATAAAGACTATACGGGAATGGACAAACACGCTCTTGTCCTTGAAAAATTATTGAATAAAAAAGTAAAGTACGTTGAAGATGTAATTGGAATTGCTGCACAAAATGAAATAAAGAATTTAAAAAATGGCGAGGTATTATTATTAGATAATCTTCGCTTATGTGCCGAAGAAAACTATGAATTCTCCCCAGAAGATGCAGCTAAAACGATTATGGTAAAGAGACTATCCAAACTCTTTGATCTTTGTGTTTTGGATTCTTTTCCTAGTGCACATAGAGCTCATCCTTCAATTGTTGGATTTCCTCATATGCTTCCTGCATGTGCAGGACGAATTGTGGAAAGAGAAGTTAGGAATCTTGATGAAATAATGACAGTAGCCAAAGCACCTCATGTGATTGTTTTAGGAGGATCCAAAGTTCCAGATAGACTTGAAGCAATTAAAATGTTAATTGAAAATGGGCGAGCTGATCATGTTTTGTTAACTGGAGTTATTGCAAATGTGTTTATGCGGGCACAAGCTAGACTAAAATTTCCTTTGGGAATAAAAAGAGAAGAAGAAGTAGTTGCAAAAGCACATTCTCTAATAGGAGAGTACCCAGATGTCTTTTCTACTCCTGTAGATATTGCAATTGACAAAGATGGGGAACGAGTAGAATTGGATGTAAGGGAGATTCAAAAAGGAGATAAAATTTACGATCTTGGTCCCAAAACAGTAGAGTTCTATTCAAAATTAATTGCTGGTGCGGGAACTGTTTTTATCAGTGGTCCTGCAGGCTTTTTTGAAAAAGATAATTTCAGATATGGTACCATAAGCATGTTAGAAGCAGTTGCAAATTCCATGGCAACAACCATAGTTAGTGGAGGTCATCTAACCTCAGTTCTAAAAAGCCAGGGATTAGAAAGTAAGATTAATCATATCAGCACGGCAGGAGGGGCTTTAGTCCTTTATCTTACTGGCGAAAAACTTCCAATGATTAAGGCATTAGAGGCAGCTGCTAAGAAACATCAAAGTTAGATTTTTGCACCACAAGAGGGATTTGGACACTCTTGTTTTTCAGTTTCTCCGAAATAAACATCCTGATTACATGAATCGCAACGATGTTTTTTTACCAAACTAAATAATTTGAGCCAAATTGTAGTGAAGTTTTGGGCAATATTCCGGGTTAGACCAGAATTGCAAATCTCTTGAATATAAGGTTCTAAATCATCTATTATCCATGAAGGATTGCAATCTCCACCAGATTTTATAATTTCAAAAATTTCATCGTTTGTAAATTTATTATCGACGTTGTTAAATTTTTCAAAAATTATTTTTCGTATTTGTAATTGAATAGGAACAGTAGGGGTAAATGAACTCATACACTAGTATAAGCTTGCAGCCTCTTCTTTTAACTTATCTACATCAGGTGAATCTTGCATATGTTTTGCCAGATAAGAGTAAAGAGCTGATTTTAAAACCTTTAGTGAAAGTAATGCACATTTTATTCTAACTGCTTGTAAATTTTCCAAACCCAACTCTCCTAAAATATCGGTTTTTGAGATTTTTCTTACCTCATCAAGATTTTTTCCTTTTGTAATTTCTGTCAATACTGATGAGCAAGCCATACAAATTGCACATCCTTTGCCATGGAATTTAATATCAGACACTTTGTTTTCGTCTATCTTCATATCAATGTCAATACTGTCTCCGCATAAAGGATTAGCATCATGAAAAGTGACGTCATGATCTTCAATTTTTCCATAATTAACAGGATTTCTTGAATAATCAATAATCATTTCGTGATAAATGTCAGCGTTACTCATAGCTTGAATATCCTCGCAACTTTGTTTAGTGAGTCTACCAATTTATCGACTTCCTCTTTAGTATTGTAAATGTAAAAGCTTGCTCTAGAAGTTGCTGCAACATTTAATTTTTCCATAAGAACCTGAGCACAGTGATGGCCTGATCTTATGGCTATTCCTTCTTCATCAATTATTTGAGCCACATCATGTGGATGCACGTCTGCAAAATTAAAAGATATTACTCCTCCACGTTTTGAGATATCTGGAGTTCCATAGACATGTAATCCCTTAACTTGGGAAAATTTTTCTAAAGCATATTTAGTTAATTCAATTTCGTGCTGTCTAATTGAATCCATCCCAATATTGGAAAGATAATCAATTGCAGCTCCAAATCCAACAACATCTGCAATGTTTGGAGTTCCTGCCTCAAACTTGTATGGTAAATCGTTCCATGTTGTTTCATATTTGTGAACTTCTCTAATCATATCACCCCCTCCATGAAATGGGCTCATTGTCTCCAAAACTGATTTTCTAACCCATAAGATTCCAATCCCAGTTGGCCCTAACATTTTGTGTCCTGAAAAGGCAAAAAAATCACAGCCTAAATTTTCAATGTCGACTTTCATATGAGGTACTGCCTGTGCACCATCAACTAAGGTCAAAACCCCTGCAGCTTTACATTTTGAAATAATTTCATCTGAATTAGATATTGTTCCTAAAACATTGGACATCAAGCTAAAGGTAACAAGTTTAACTTTTCCAGTTGCCAGATATTTGTCCAGATCATCTAAAATTAACTCTCCATTATCATCAGTTCTAATGTATTCAAGTTTGGCACCTTTTTCTTGGACCAATAATTGCCATGGGACAATATTACTATGATGTTCGTATTCTGTAGTAACAATAATGTCATCTTTTTCTATTTTGTCTCGTCCCCATGCATATGCAACGAGGTTTATTGCCTCAGTTGTACCCCTAACAAAAATAATTTCGGTTCTATCTTTAACATTTATGAAATTTGCAACTTTATCTCTTGTTTTTTCATATAACTCAGTTGCTTCTTCTGCTAGAGCATATACTGCTCTGTGAATGTTGGCATTATGATTTTTGTAATAATCATTTATTGCATCGATTACCTGATTTGGTTTTTGAGTGGTAGAAGCGTTATCCAAATAAACAAGAGTCTTATTTTCTCTAACAGTTCTATTTAAAATGGGAAAGTCTTTTCTAATATTTTCTAAAGTAGCTTGAGCGCTTTGCATTTTCTATACCTCCACGTAAACCTCATCTTGTTCTATTTTAACATTATATGTCTTTAATGGAGTTTCTGCAGGAAGATTTTGAGGTTCTCCTGTCTCTAAATTAAAAATAGAAAGATGTAATGGACATCTAACACCTTCTTCACTTAAAAAACCAGTTGATAAATCTGCATCTGCATGTGTACAAATTAAATCCGTTGCTAAGATATTTCCTTTTTGATTAGCCAATAGGATTTTTTTATCATTGGTATTAAATCCAAACAATTGTCCTTCCTTTACTTGGTCTAAATTACAAGCCTTAATCCATTGAGACATCTTGATTACCTGTATTTGTAATGCTGTTCGATTTCAGCGTCTTCATTGTATCTAGTCTCTTCAACCTCGATAAACTTTGCAAGTTCTTCATCTGTATTTATTGAAAGTTCTTTTTGATCCCATTTTGATTCAATCAAATGTGCAATCCATGCTCTTACCTGAAAAGACATTTTTCGGGATAGTGGTTCCAAAAATCCTTCTACAATTGTCCTTTCTGCCTCCTCATGGCTTAAGCATCGGGTTTTAAGATAGAAAATTTGCTCCTCATCGATTTGGGCTACTGATGCCGAATGAGTTGCCTTTACATCGTTGGTAAATATCTCGAGTCCTGGTATTGCATCTGATTTCGCATCCTTATCCAACAAAATTGAGCGTCCAGACAAAAAGGAGTTTGATTTTGTTGCATTCTCTTTAATTCTAATCATGCCTTTGAACAAAGATTTCGATTTGTTTTGAAGAATTGATTTTTCAACAACTCTTCCCTCTGTTGCAGGAGCCTCATGATTAACATCTGTTTGAATATCAAAAGTTTGTTCTTCGTTTCCAAAAACTACTTCAGAATCATTCGAAGATGCTCCAGGTCCATTTAGATAGTACTCTATTTTGTATCTTGATAAAATTGAACCAAATAATCCAGAATAAGAATTTAGTTTCGCATCCTTCCCAAGATCAGCTATTCTTGTAGAAAAATTTACTGTGCTTTGATCCATCATTTGCAAAGTGGTCATATCAATCTGAGCATTTGGTCCCACGTTTGTGTTTAACAATTCCAGGTATGCTTGTTGTTTTTCGGATTTGGATGAATATAGCTCCTGAACAATAGTTGCTTTACTGCTCTCATCTGCAAAAATAATGTTCCTAGAGATAGTAGAAATTCCGTCATCAGATAAACAAGTAACCAAATGAATTGGCTCTTCTAAAATCAAATTTTTTGGTATGTGAATAAAAATTCCAGAATTAAATGCAGCACTATTTAATGCTGTAAACTTGTCGTTTTTCAAATTGGAAGCTTCTAGTGATTTTTTTATTAAATCCGAATTATTTTTTACCGCGTCTTCAATAGAAGATATTACCAATCCCTTGGATTTTAGATCATCAGAAATGTTGATTTTATGAATGTGAGTACCAATTTGTATTATACAGGTTTTATCTTCTAATTCCCCTAATCTTTTTTGTAAAAAATCAGGTACCTTGTCGGTAGTAGATACTGAAATTGAAACTTGTTGAGGATCCATTTTCTTAGCATCTGTGTATTTATTGTATAGAGGGGAGGTTTCAATTGGGAGATTTTCATAAAGAGATAAAGAATTTTTCCTATAACTTGTTAGCCAATCAGGCTCATTTTTAGATGAAGAAATTTCATCAATATGAGAAGAGCTGATAGTAGAAAGTGTTTGAGACATGTCTAATCATTTCTGTCTAACCTACAGAATCATCCATTTCAATTTTGATGAGTCTGTTTAGTTCTACTGCGTATTCCATTGGTAACTCTTTGGTAAAAGGCTCCATGAACCCATTAACAATTAAAGAAAGTGCATCTTCTTCTGAAAATCCTCTGCTCATCAAGTAAAAAATCTGCTCATCACCAATTTTCCCTACGGTTGCCTCATGGGTAATGGTAGCATCTTCTTGGTTTATTTCCATATATGGGTAGGTGTCAGTCTTTGAGGTATCATCTAACAACAAGGCATCACATCTAACTGAGGCTTTTACATTATTAGCACCCTTTGCAACATTGAGTAGTCCCCTGTATGTCGACCTTCCATCAAGTCTGCTTACTGATTTAGAAGTAATCTTTGAGGTAGTGTTTGGAGCAAGATGAACCATTTTAGCTCCTGTATCTTGGTGCTGCCCTTTTCCAGCAAATGCAATTGACAAAGTCTCACCATATGCACGTTCTCCCATCAAATAAATTCCAGGATATTTCATTGTGAGTTTGCTTCCAATGTTTCCATCAATCCATTCAACTGTTGCACCCTCATACGCGTAAGCACGTTTAGTAACAAGGTTGTATACATCGCTACTCCAATTTTGAATTGTAGTATATCGTAATTTTGCATCTTTATGAGCAACCAATTCTACAACTGCAGAGTGTAATGATTCAGAAGAATAAACAGGTGCTGTACATCCTTCAATATAATGAACTTCAGAGCCTTCATCTGCGATTATCAAAGTTCGTTCAAATTGTCCAATGTTTTCAGCGTTGATTCTAAAATATGCTTGCAATGGCATATCTACTTTAACGCCTGGTGGAATGTAAATGAATGAACCGCCACTCCATACTGCGCTATTTAGAGCAGCAAATTTGTTATCTTCAGGTGGAATTATTTTACCAAAATATTTTTTGAAAATTTCAGGATGTTCTTTAAGTGCGGCATCTGTATCT
>JANQNN010000054.1 GCA_028279545.1 Nitrosopumilaceae archaeon | reverse complement strand
CAGGAATCACTCTTTTCTTTGAGTTCTCAGCAAATCTGTTATCATGGTCAAGCTTTACTTTTCTGAAATTCACGCGTGATTCAGATAAAATTTATTCATATTTTTAAGTTTAATTTGGTTGGTTGAAAAAATTTCAAACTGTTTGATTTTTAAAAAGAAACCTATATTTCTAAAGCTTTTAAATAGAAAAATACTTGGTTTCACTACCTCTTCTAAATCTAAAAAATCACACATCTTTGCTTTTCTATTTCACATTACTCAATCTTAAAACACGGTTCAAGGGAACATATTTGGGACTGTTGTGGATTGGTCTTGAACCTCTATTCATATTTGTAATATTATTTGTTGTTTTTAATACGATTAGAATTCGTGGGGGTGGAGAAGAATTTTTTGCGATTTACCTTCTCACAGGAATTACAATGTTTCATATATTTACTAGAGGGACAATGAGTGGATTAGGAAGCCTTAGGCAAAATAGGAATATTCTAGAATCAATTAACATAAAAAGAGAATTCTTTCCTGTTTCTACGGTCTTATTAGCAAGTATTTCTGCAGTAATTGAAATTAGTGTCTTGGTTGCCTTAATGCCAATATTTGGTTTTGTTCCAGAATTATCGGTGATATTATTACCTATACCAGTAATTTTAGTTTTGATTTTAACTCTTGGAGTTTCTTACATACTTTCAATTATCAATGTTTATGCAAGAGACATCCAATTAATTTGGATTGTAATTTCACAAATTCTATTTTTTGTTAGTCCAATTTTTTGGAAAGTAAAGGAAATAGATGGATTTTTACTAGAAATTCATAATTACAATCCTATAGGTCAAATAATTGATTTGACACATAAAATTATTTTTAATGAATTAGAATCAATTACAGAAATCATTTATCCTACAATTTTTGTTCTTGTTATTTTTTTCGTAGGATTTGCAATTTTCCAAAAATTTGAAGAGCGTGTGTTAGAGAAATTATGACAATGGAATCAAAAGCAATAATTCTTGAAAATATCACCAAATCTTTTTTTATACAATCTTTCTCGGTTAAATCAAATAAACCAAATAAAACAACTTTGAATGCACTTGAAAATATTTCTTTTACAGTTTCAAAGGGTGAAGTATTTGGGATTATAGGAATGAATGGTAGTGGAAAAACAACTCTTCTTAGAATAATAGCTGGTTTGTATCAACCCACGACAGGAAATTTACAAGTTAATGGAAAAATTTCTCCAATTTTACAAATTGGAATAGGTTTTCAACCAGAATTAACTGCAAAAGAAAATATAATTATTTCCGGATTATTTTTGGGCTTTCCCAAAAAAGTAATTGAATCAAAAATAGACGATATAGTCAAGTTTGCTGATTTAGAACAATTCGTCGGAATGAAATTAAAACATTATTCTTCTGGAATGCGAGCAAGACTTGCCTTTTCTACTGTCTTGCAACTTGATCCTGATATTATTTTAGTTGATGAGATGTTATCAGTTGGAGATGCCATTTTTAAACAGAAAAGTTTTGAAGCCTTTTCTTCCTTTAAATCAAAGGGAAAAACTATTGTTTATACCACCCATTCTGTGCGTAGACTTAAAGAACTATGTGATAGAGTGTTGGTATTACATAAAGGAAAAATATTTTTTATTGGAAAATCTGAAGAGGCAGTTGAAAAATATTCAGAATTAATTAATAAAATTAAAAAAAAACCTTTAGACCTTGACAAAAACGATGAGTAATTCTTGTTTAACATTATTTTTTCATTAATGTATTGTTTTTAATATTCTCAATATCCCACACGTTTCAGGGTTTCACCCATAATCTCATTCATTAATTGAATTTCCTTTTCGTTAAAGTTATCTTTCCATTTTCCTGGGGAG